>JBFWRS010000051.1:0-21132 GCA_050248795.1 Burkholderiales bacterium
GCAAGGTCTACGAGGTCGACCCGCTCGAGTGCCCCAGGTGCGGCGCGCAGATGCGCGTGATCGCCCTCATCGAGGACCCGGCCGTCATCGAGCGCATCCTCAGCTGGCTCGGCCTCTGGGAGCCGCGCCACCCCGGCGGGCCCTCACCGCCCGCCGACGGCCCGAGCCTTCCGCTCAGCTACCACCCCGTCCCCGACATCGCCTGAGCACCGCCCCAAGCGGCACTCGCTGTCTCCGCTTTTCCTGAACTTGCCTGAACGCGCCAAAGGGCCGCAGTATTTGCCACTCGCTGTCTCCGCTTTTCCTGAACTTGCCTGAACGCGCCAAAGGGCCGCAGTATTTGCCATAACGCCCCTGCGCGAGCCTCCTCGACGCCGTGGACATGACCGATTGTGGCACCCAACCGCTGCCTACCCGCCCGGATCCGGCCCCAGACGCTCGCTCGCTTTGTGCAGCGCGGACGGGAAGGAAATTCTTATCCCTTTTTTACGCGGCGCAGGCGGGAAGGAAATTCTTATCCCTCTGTCTTGAGCCAACGCGCGTCGCTTCTGCGGAGAGCGCCAGGCGGGGTTACGAACCTCATGGCCGTCGATCCTGCCAAGAAGGTCTCCTCTGAGCTTCGTCGCGGTTGAGGATTTCCAGCGCTTCGCCGACTTGCGCCGCTCCGTGCGCCGCTATGGCGCACTGGCGGTGCCGCCAAACCTCGTGGAGAGCGTGCTTGCCTGCGCGCTCAGCGCGCCTTCACCCCATAACCGCCAGCCGGTCAGGCTTGCGCTTATCCAGAGCTTCGTGGCGCGCGCAAGGCTCGTTGAGGCGATGGGCGAGCAGCTGCGCACCGATCGGCTCCGCGACGGCGACCCGGCGGAGGCCATCCAGGAGGACGTTGAACGCTCGGGGCGCCGGCTGCTGGGCGCGCCGCTGCTGCTGCTTGTCGCCTTGTCCCTCGAGGACATGGACCGCTATCCGGACGGCGCGCGCCGCGAGGCGGAATATATGATGGCGGTGCAGGCAAGCGCCATGGCAGGACAGAACATTGCCCTCGCGGCGCATGCCGCCGGCCTTGCTTCTTGCTGGCTGTGCGCGCCGCTTTTCTGCCCGGATGTCGCGAGCACCGCTCTCGGCCTGCCGCAGAATTGGCGGCCCCAGGGTCTGATGACGATCGGCTATGGCAGCGGGCCGGCCAGGTTTCGGCCGCGCAAGGGTCTTCCCGACATTTTGCTTCGCCTTTGAGGGGTGCATAGGTGCGATCCGAGGCTGCAGTTTTCTTGACGGAGCTCGAGCGGTTCCCGCTCGCCGCGTTGATGGCTCGTGCCCGCGAGCTGAAAGCGGCCGGGCACGGCCGGCGCGTCAGTTACTCGCGCAAGGTGTTCATTCCGCTCACCCGGCTTTGCCGGAACATCTGCGGCTACTGCGCCTTCGTGCGCGGTCCCAAGGAGGTGGCGCATCCCTTCCTCCTGCCCGAGGAAGTGCTGGAGATGGCGCGCCTCGGGCGGGAGGCGGGCTGCCGTGAAGCCCTCTTTACCCTGGGCGACCGGCCGGAAGCTGTCCATCCGGCGGCGCGCGAAGCGCTCGCGCGGCTCGGCCACCGATCCACGATCGAGTACGTTGCCGCCTCCTGTGCGCTCGTGCTCAAGGAGACAGGGCTCCTGCCGCACGTCAACGCCGGCGTCCTGACCGAGGCCGAGCTGGCTCTGCTGCGCCCGGTCTGCGTGTCCATGGGCTTGATGCTCGAGAGCGTCGCCGAGCGGCTTTGCCAGCCGGGCGGGCCGCATCACGGATGCCCCGACAAGGTTCCCGGCGTGCGGCTCGAGGCGATCGAAGCCGCGGGACGGGCGCGCGTGCCCTTTACCTCGGGCATCCTGATTGGCATCGGCGAGACGCGCCTCGAGCGGCTCGAGGCCTTGATCGCCCTGCGCGACGCGCACGCGCGCCATGGCCATGTGCAGGAAGTCATCGTCCAGAATTTCCGCGCGAAGGAAGACACGCGCATGCGCGATCACGCCGAGCCGGATTTCGAGGAGCTTCTCTGGACCGTGGCCGCGGCGCGCATCGTGCTCGGGCCGCGGGCCAATCTCCAGGTGCCGCCCAACCTGAGCGACGAGCGCTTCCCGGAGCTCCTAGATGCCGGCATCAACGATTGGGGCGGCATCTCGCCGGTCACCGATGACTACGTGAACCCTGAGCACGCCTGGCCACAGATCGCGATGCTGGAGAATGCGACGCGCGCCCGGGGCGGCATTCCCGTCGAGCGGCTCGCGGTTTATCCGTCTTATGCCCTGCGACCCCGGCAATGGCTGGACGAAAAGCTCATACCGCCGGTGCTCGCCGCAGTCGACTCGGAAGGCTATGCGCGAACGGACGCCTGGAGTCCCGGAATCGCGATGTCGCCCCCGGTGGGGGAGGTGCATGCCACGGCAGCCGCGATGCCGGAGGTGGATCGCCTGCTGCGCCGGGCGATGGCCGGCGAGCCGCTCGAAGGCGAGGCCATCCGGCGCCTTTTTGCGGCGCGCGAGGGCGAATACCAGGCGGTGCTCTCGGCGGCCGACGAGCTGCGCGCGGCGGTTTCCGGAGCAGCGGTCTCCTATGTCGTCACCCGCAACATCAACTACACGAACATCTGCGCGTTCCGCTGCCGGTTCTGCGCCTTCTCCAAGGGTAAGACCGCCGAAGCGCTGCGCGGACGCCCCTATGATCTTGCCTTAGAGGAAGTGGCGCAGCGCGTGCAAGAGGCGTGGCAGCGGGGCGCCACGGAGGTCTGCATGCAGGGCGGAATCCATCCTGCCTACACCGGCGAAACTTATCTCGCGCTGCTGCGCGCGGCGAAGCAGGCGGTTCCCGGAATGCATGTCCATGCGTTCTCTCCCCTCGAGGTGACGCATGGTGCGCGCACCCTCGGCATGAGCGTCGAGCGCTTTCTCGCCGCGCTGCGCGAGGCCGGACTCGGCTCGCTTCCGGGCACGGCGGCCGAGATTCTCGACGACGAAGTGCGGCGCGAGATCTGCCCGGATAAGCTCGCCACCCGGGAATGGCTCGACGTGGTGGCCGCCGCGCATCGCGTCGGCCTGCGCACGACGGCGACGATCATGTTCGGCCATGTGGAGGACACTGGCTCCTGGGCCGCGCACTTTCTGCGTATCCGGGAGCTTCAGGCACGGACCGGCGGCTTCACCGAGTTCGTGCCGCTGCCCTTCGTGCACATGGAAGCCCCCATGTACCGCAAGGGCGGCGCGCGGCGGGGCCCGACGTGGCGAGAGACGATGCTGATGCACGCCGTCGCTCGGCTCGCGCTCCATCCGCTGATCCCGAATATCCAGGTATCCTGGGTGAAGGTCGGCCCGGAGCGCGCCGTGCGCGCGCTCGATGCGGGCGTCAACGATCTGGGCGGTACGCTGATGGACGAGAGCATCTCCCGTGCCGCGGGCAATGAGCATGGCCAGGAGCTGGCGCCCGAGCGCATGGAAGCCCTCATTCGCGCCGCAGGGCGCCTGCCGCGCCAGCGCACCACGCTCTACGAGAGCGTGCAGCCGCCCGCCCTTGCCGAGAAGGCCGTCCACTTCTAGCCGCTCCCGGGCGCGCCGCTTCCGGCGTCGCCGTCCCCAAGAAGCACGAGCGACATATTCTGCCGGGCCGGTGCTTCCTTTCGGCAAGAAGTTTTCGTCCCCACCGGAAATTCACAACTCGATTGCCGCGCGACTCGCGACAATGACCCGCAGCGGCAACGCATGCAGCGTTGGTTGGTATCCCCAATAACAGAGGGGTTGAGGAGAAAGAACACTGATGACGAAGAAATCGATGCAGCTGGACGAGTCGGTGCTGTCGCTGACGCGGACGGCGGACAAGCCAACGGCGCGTCCGGCCCAGGACGAGCACGAGACGCTACGGCGGCTGCGCCGCGCCATGAAGGCTGCGGGCTACGACGCGCTGGTGGCGCTCTCTCAGGACAACGTCACCTACGCAGCGGGCTTTCTCGTGCCGAGCCACGCGACAAACCGCTTCCGCAGGACGATCGTCATTCTTGCGGGCGACAGCTTCGCTTCCCAGATCGTCGTGAACGTCGAAGAGCTCCAGGCGATCGCACGCTCGCGCTTCAAGGACATCCGCGCCTACAACCAGTTCACGCAGCAGCCGGCGGACCTGCTGGCGGATGCGCTGATCGAGGCTGGCGTGGAGAACGGGCGCATCGCGATCGAGCTCGATTTCATGCCGGCGAGCGATTTCCTGCTGCTGCAGAAGCGCCTTCCGCGGGCGACCTTCGAGGGGTGCAAGGACCTGTTCTTCGGCGTGCGCATGATCAAGAGCGACAAGGAGGTGAGCACCCTGCGGCGCGTCGGCGTGCTCACGGAGCGCGTCATTCACGACGTGCTCAAGGATATCCGGGTGGGCATGACGGAAATCGACGTCGCCCGCCGGCTTGTGGATCAGATGATCGCGGGCGGGTCGTCCAACTTCAAGTATCGCGTCGGCTCCGGCGTCAACAGCTCGATCACCAACTGCGGCACCACGCACAAGAAGATCGAGGCCGGCGACGTGATCCGCATCGAGATCCTCGGTGACATGGACAATTACCGCTCGAACCTGACTCGCACCGCAGTCGTCGGCAAGCCGACCGCGCGCCACAAGACGATATGGGGCCATCTCATCCGGGCGCGCGAAATCTGCAAGACCATGCTGAAGCCCGGGACGCCGGTCGCCGACGTCTATCGCGCGTACGTCGCCGCCTGCCGTGAGAACGGCATAGAGCCCACCCTGAAATTCCTCGGCCATGGGATCGGCCAGACGATCCATGAGGAGCCGTACCTTACCGACACGCGGGACATCGTGTTCGCGCCCAACATTACGTTCACGATGGAGCCGCTTTACATGATCGCGGGCGAAGTCGGCTTCCACATCGAGGACATGTACGTCATTACCAACGACGGCTTCGACCCGATCAGCGGGAATATCTGCCCGAACGACGAGCTGATCGAGGTCGGCTAGGCATGACGCAGGGCATCAGCCTCGCGAATCTCGAGACGTTCGTCGTAGCCCTGCCGATACGCAGGCCTCACCGCTGGGTGGGGCTCGACTCGCCAGTGGGCGCGGGCTACGTCGTAACTCGCGCAACCCTCACGGACGGGAGCATCGGCTGGGGCGAGGCGCAGGTGATCAAGACGTGGGGAGGAGATGACGCCGCCCGCTACGGCGAGACGCCGAAGACGACCGTAACCATCATCCAGGACTACCTGGCCCCGGCGCTCAGGGAAGTGGATGTGCGGCAGCTCGAGGCGGTCCATGCGGCGATGAACCGCACGGTGCGCGGCTACCCGTACGCGAAGGCCGCGGTCGAGGTGTCGGTGATCGACGCCGTGGCACGCAGCCTGAGCGTGCCCGTCTTTCAGCTGCTGGGCGGCCGCTTCCGCGACAAGATTCCTCTCGCGCACAGCATCGGGCTTATGGAGATCGAGGACGCGGTGACGGAGGCGGCGCAGGTCGTCAGCGAGGGTATTACTACTCTCAAGATCAAGATCGGTGCCGACGTCGAGCGAGATGTCGCTATCGTGCGCGAAGTGCGCCGCGCCATTGGCGCCGCACCGCGCATCCGCGTGGATGCGAACCAGGGATACCGGACGTGGCGGGAGGCAGCGAGCGCCATTCGGCGCATGACCGAGTACGGGATCTCCTATGCCGAGCAACCAGTGGACGGCATCAGAGCCATGGCGGAAGTCTCCGCGCGCTGCGACGTTCCCATCATGGCGGACGAAAGCGCGTGGACCGAGCGCGACGTGGTGCAGATCGGGACATCCGGCGCCGCGCAGTATTTGTCCGTGTACTACACCAAGCCGGGCGGGCTCTGGAAGGCGAAGAGGCTGCTCACGGTTGCCGGCGCATTCGCCCTGCAATGCGACATCAACGGCTCGGGGGAAATGGGCATCGGCAACGCCGCCAACCTGCACCTTGCCGCGGCCGCACCCGAGATCACGCTCGCTGGCACGATACCGGTCACTTCGACGGCCGAAGTCCAGCGGACGAAGGTGGCCGGCCGCAAGTACCTCGACGACATCATCCGTGTGCCCTTCGAGTACCGCGACGGCCATCTAATGGTTCCGAACGGTCCCGGCCTCGGCATCGAGGTCGACGAGGAGAAGCTGCGGCGCTACGCGCTGAAGATTTGATGAGCAAGCCTTTTCCGGCATTCCGAATGGAGACGTGGAAATGATCCGCAGAGTACTAGCCGCGCTGGCGACGGGCCTTCTTGCAAGTTTCGTGGGACCCGCTATTGCGGATTACCCAGAACGGACGATAAGGATCATTGCGCCTTGGCCACCGGGGTCCACCACGGACGGCTCGGCTCGCATCATTGCCGACGCGCTCGGCAAGCGCCTGAAACAGCGCGTGATCGTCGAGAACAAGCCAGGCGTTAACGGGACCTTGGGCAGCACGTACGTGGCCAAATCGGCTGCCGACGGATATACGCTGCTTATGGCGAACGGCGATACTCATTCGATCAGCCCGCACGTCTACAAGTCACTCCAATACGACGCGCTCAAGAACTTTGATCCTGTCGCGCTCGTTGCAACGGCTTCATTCGTGCTGATCGCGCGTCCCACGCTTTCTGAGAATAGTCTGCAGGAAGTAATATCCGTCGCCCGGCGGAACCCGAAAAAATTAACCTATGGCACATGGGGCGTCGGCAGCGCAGGGCACGTCGCGTTCGCGCTACTCGAATCCGCGACTGACATTCAACTCACCCATGTCCCGTTCCAGGGAGCGGCGCCGGCTTTGACCGCGCTGATCGGCGGCCACGTCGATCTCATGATCGGCAGTCCGCTCGCGGCTTACAAGAATGCCCCCGCCGGAAAGGTAAAGGTGCTGGGCGTTGCGGCCACGCGCCGCGCGTTGCCTTGGCTCCCGGAGACGAAAACGTTCGCGGAGCTCGGCGTTGAAGGCGCCGAGGCCGGCTCCTGGTACGGCGTGGTGGGTCCTGCCGGCATGCCGGCCCAGGTCAGAAAGCTCCTTGGTGCCCAAATCGCGGAGTCACTGCGTGATCCGGCTGTCGCAAAACAAATCAGCGCATTTGGCTGGCAGGTGGCGACCGGCGCCAATCCGGAAGAATTCGGAACGTTCATGAGGGGGCAGCTCGAGCGCTTCGGGGCGATTGTCAAGGCGAAGGGCATTGAAAAAGAAGAGTAGGGGAAATGAAGAAGATAGAGAGCATCGCGATCATCGGAGCAGGGAACGGCGGCTGCGCGGCCGCGGTGGATCTGACGCTGCGAGGATTTGAGGTGCGGCTCTACGGTCGCAGTCCCGCAACTCTCGAACCTTTCAGGGCGCGCGAGGGCATCGAGTACGAGGGCATCTTCGGCGAGGGGCTTGTCCGGATCGGCGTGATCACGAACGACCCTGCGGAGGCGATGCGCGGGGCGGATGCCGTCGTCGCGATGGCGCCGGCCCATGCGCACGAAAACATCGCCGCGCTGCTGGCGCCGCATCTTGGGCGCGAGCAGGTTCTGTTCGCAGCCCCGGGGCATACGCTGACGCTCATCCCCAATACACTGCGGCGCCACGGTCGCACCGATGCGCTGACCTGCGCGACCTCGACCTTGCCCTACATCTGCCGCAAGACGGCGGAGGGTCGCGTGCGGGTTTCGCGGGCATCCGCCAAGTTGAGGTTCGCCGCCTTCCCGGCAACGCGGACCGAGGAGCTCGCCGAGCGGCTGCGCCCCCTTTTCCCGGCGATCTTCCCGGTTTCCACCATCCTCGACACGCTTTTCCCCTATACGAACGCAATCCATCACCCGCCGGCGCTGCTGTGCAATATCGGCCGTGTCGAGTCGACCGGTGGGGACTATTTCCACTACTACGAGGGCATCACCCCGTCGGTGGGTGCCCTCATCGACCGCCTAGACGAGGAGCGGCAGGCGATCGCCGCGGCGTTCGGCTGCCGGGTGGACCGCATCTCGGAGCACTTCTTCCAGATGGGCTACACCGACGCCAAGGGCCGCGAAGGGGGCACGGCCTATTCCGTATTCCACAACAGCGAGCCCAACCGCTGGATCAAGGCGCCCTCGTCGATCGATCACCGCTTCTTCAACGAAGACATTCCGTTCGGCCTGGTGCCCTTCTCCGAGCTCGCCCGCGTGGCAGGCATCGCCAGTCCGGTCACCGACGCCGTCATCCTGCTCGCGAGCGCGATCACCGGAAAGCCGTATCGCGAGGTCGGGTTGAACGTCGCGAAGATGGGCTTCGAAGGGCTGAACGCACCCAAGGTGCGCCGGCTCGTGGAGCAGGGCCATGCCTGAAATGATCCCTTTCGGCGTCAGCTTCGACGGCTTCGTGCCCGTGCGGGAGGCGGTCGAGGTGGCGAAGCGAGCGGAAAGCGCCGGTGCGCGGTCGTTCTGGATCGCCGAGCATCTCGGCTATCGCGAGGCATTCGTCACCGCGACTGCGATTGCCCTCGCCACCGAGAAGGCACGCCTGTTCCCGACGGCGATCAGCCCGTACTTGCGCCATCCGACGCCGATGGCCATGGCCCTGGCGAGCCTCGCGGAGCTCGTGCCGCACCGCGTCGGTATCGCAGTCGGCGTCGGCAATCCGATGTTCCTGCGCGAGTCCGGGCTTGAAGCAGAGAAGCCGATCGACGCCACGCGGGACTATGTGCGGGCATTGCGCGCCTTGCTTGCCGCAGAACCGGTGCATCAGGACGGGCGGACGTTCAAGCTCGCGGGTGCGCGCGTCGCCTTCAACGCCGGCTCGCCCGTTCCGATCTACATCGCTGCGACCGGCCCGCACATGCTGAAGCTCACGGGCCGCATCGCGGACGGCGTCGTGCTGTCGGCCGGCTTGTCCCCCGCGTACACGCGCAAGGTGCTCGCCGTCGCTGCCGAAGGCGCGCGCGCCGAGGGACGCGATCCGGGAAAACTCGCGAAATCCAGCTACATCTACTTCATGGCCGGCGGCGAACCCGGCGCGGCGCGCCGCAAGGTGCGCGAGAAGCTCGCCTTCCTCTTTCGCAACAAGGCGGTGGCGGAAAACCTGCAATCGAGCGGCCTCGGGATCGACCAGGAAGCCGTCATGGCCGCGGTCTCGCGCCGCGATCTCGCCGCCGCCGCGGCCCTTGTGCCGGACGAGGCCGTCGACGTCTTCACGATCACGGGCGACGTTGCCGCCTGTCGTCGCCGCGTCCAAGAGTACCGCGACGCCGGGCTCGAGGAGCTTGTCCTCGCCCTCGTCGGTACCGCGGAGGACCGGATGAGAAGCCTTGGCATGGTTCCCGACATCATGGCCGCCTAACGAGGTACGACATCTCATGGACTACGTTTCGGTCAGTGATCTCGAGGAAGCGATCCGCCTGCGGCAGCAGACCGGATTCGCGGTGCTCGCGGGCGGCACGGATGTTTATCCGGCGCTCGAGAATGGCATCCGCATCCCCGGGGTCATCGACATCACGGCCGTGGAGGCACTGCGCGCGCCCATTCGCCGCGAGGGCGACGTGTGGACCATTCCGACCCTCACCACGTGGACCGACGTGATCGAGGCAAGCTTGCCGCCGCAGTTCGACGCGCTGAAGCAGGCGGCCGCAGAAGTCGGCGGGCGCCAGATCCAGAACACGGGCACTGTCGGCGGCAACATCTGCAATGCCTCGCCGGCGGCCGACGGCGTGGCTGCGCTACTCGCGCTCGACGCGAGCGTCGTACTGCGAGGGACGAAGGGCACGCGCGCAGTGCCCCTCGCGGATTTCATCCAGGGCAATCGCCGCACCGCGCTCGCCCCGGACGAGATCCTCACCGCCGTGCGCGTGCCGGCGGCAACCGGCCGCCACGCCTCGCTCTTCAAGAAGCTCGGCGCACGGCGCTATCTCGTGATTTCCATTGTCATGACCGCCGTGCTGATCGAGCTCGACGAGGCGCGCGCGGTGCGCCGCGCGGCGATTGCCGTCGGGGCGTGCGCCGATCGTGCGCTGCGCCTTCCGGCGGCGGAGAACGCGCTTCGCGGCGTCGAGGCGGATGGCCTCGCGCGGTACGAGCTGCCCGATGAGGCGGTGGCGCTCCTCGCACCCATCGACGACGTGCGCGGAAGCGCGGCGTACCGGCGGCATGCCGTCAAGGCGCTGGTGGAGCAGGCCATACACGAAATCTCTCGGGGGCTCTCGGCATGAACGACATGATCAAGGGCACGCTTACCGTCAACGGGCGCACACATCGCGTCGGCGCCGCGGCATCCCGGCGCCTGTCCGACGTCCTGCGGGGCGAGCTGGAGCTGACGGGCACAAAGGTGGGCTGCAATGCAGGCGATTGTGGCGCATGCACGGTCCTGCTGGACGGCAAGCAGGTCTGCAGCTGTCTCGTTTCCTTCGGGCAGGCGGTAGGCCGCTCGGTGATGACCGTGGAAGGGCTCGAGGCCGACGATCGCCTCCGCGCCCTTCAGGAGAGGTTTGTGGACGCGGGCGCCACGCAATGCGGCATCTGCACGCCCGGCATGCTGATGGCCACTGCCGAGATGGCTCTGGAAGCCGAAGCCCCGAGCCGAGAGAAGATCCTCGACCGCCTGGGCGGCGTGCTCTGCCGCTGCACCGGCTACTTGAAGATCGTCGAGGCAGTCGAGCAGTACTTCCGTGGGACTGGCGGAGAACCGGCCGGCCGCGACGACAGCCGCGGTGCAGTCGGCGCGCGCCTGCCGAAAGTCGACGGATGGCCGCGGGTCAGCGGGCGGGCGCAGTTCGGCGCGGATGTCGCTACACGCGAAGCGTTGCAGGTGCGGGTCCTCCGCTCGCCGCACCCACATGCACGTTTCAAGCTCGGCGAGTGCTCGGAAATCCTGCAGCGGCACCCCGGCATACATTCCATCCTCACGGCGCGCGACGTTCCGGGAAACAACGTGTTCAGCGTTTTCGCGCGTTTGAGAGATCAGCCGGTGTTTGCCGATGGCTACGTGCGCTATCGCGGAGAAGCGATCGCGGCCGTTGTCGGGGAGCGCGAAGCCGTCGAGCGGCTGGACCTCGCCGATCTGCCGCTCGAGTGGGACGTGCTGGCGCCCATCAATGGCGTGCGCGCCGCGCTTGAGGAGTCGGCATTGACGCTGCATGCACAGCGGCCCAGTAACGTGCTCATGCAGGGGCGGCAGGTGACGGGCGACGTGGCGAAACAGGCCGGAAGCATCGCCGTCAGCGGCAGCTTCGAGACCTCGTTCGTCGAGCATGCCTACATCGAGCCGGAAGCCGGCCTCGCGCGCCGCGTCGGCGATCGCATCGAGCTATTCGTTTCGACGCAGGCGCCCTACATGAACCGCGACGAGATCGCGTGGGTCCTGGGAATCGAGCCGACGCAGGTGCGCATCGTGCCGACCGCCGTGGGCGGCGGCTTCGGCGGCAAGATCGACATGGCGCTCCAGCCGATTATCGCCGTGGCGGCATGGCGGACGGGACAGCCGGTGGCCTGCACCTATTCGCGCAGCGAAAGCATGCGGGCGACCACCAAGCGCCATCCGGCCTCGGTCACGGCGAGGCTCACCTGCAGCGAGGACGGCCGGCTCGCGACGTACGAGTTCCACGCCGACTTCAATACCGGGCCGTATGCCTCGTGCGGACCGATCGTCGCCGATCGCGTGCCCATCCATGCCATGGGCCCGTACCGGGTGCCGGCGGTGCACTGCACGACGCGCGCTGTCCACACCACCGACGCGATCGGCGGCGCTTTCCGCGGCTTCGGCGTGCCGCAAGCGGCAATCGCGCACGAGGCGCTGATGGACGAGCTTGCCGATCGCGCAGGCGTCGACCGCCTTCAGTTCCGGCTGCAGAACGCCCTCGCGCCCGGGGACGTCACCGCCACCGGGCAGAAGCTCGAGCACAGCATTGGAATGCGCGAATGTCTCGAGAAGCTGGCCCCTATCTGGCGGGAAGAACGCGCCAAGGTTGATGCCTTTAACGCGGCCAATGCTTCCACCAGACGGGGCATCGGCATCGGCTGCATGTGGTACGGCATAGGCAACACCTCGCAGCCGAATCCGTCGTCGATGAAGATCGGCATCGACGCCGCCGGCTGCGTTACCCTGTTCAGCGGGGCGGTAGACATCGGGCAGGGCGCCAGCACCATCCTTGTTCAGGTCTGCGCGGAGGCGCTCGGCATCGATGCCGCCGATATCGTGCTCGTGAGCAGTGACACGGACCGGACGCTGGATGCGGGCAAGAGCTCGGCGTCGCGGCAGGCATTCATTTCCGGGAACGCCGTGGTGCGCGCGGCCGAAAACGTCAAGGAGGCGATCCGACGTCACGCGAACGCCTCCCCGCAGGCCGACGTGATCTTGGAGCGCGGAAGAATCTACGTCGCGGACAAGGGCCAGCGCGCGGAGGTGTCGCTTCGCGGATTGCCGGGCGATGCCGAGGGCATGGTGCTTTCGGCGACCGGCCACTTCAACCCCCCGACCACCGACCTGGACAAGAAGGGACAAGGCGTCCCCTATGCGACGTATGCCTTCGGAGCGCAGATGGCGCTGGTGGAGGTCGACATGGTGCTCGCCACGGTGAAGGTGAGGAAGGTTTGGGCCGCGCACGACGTGGGGCGCGCGATCAACCCGACGCAGGTGGAGGGTCAGGTCCATGGCGGCATCGCCCAGGGGCTCGGGCTCGCGCTGATGGAAGAGTACCTGCCCGGACGCACCGAGAACCTGCATGACTATCTCATCCCGACCTTCGGCGACATGCCCGAGGTCGAGATCTTCCTTGTGGAGGCACTTGAGCCGCTCGGCCCCTTCGGTGCGAAAGGCGTCGGCGAGCCGGCAATGATCCCGACGCCTCCCGCCATATTGGGCGCGATCGAGCACGCCACCGGGAAACGTCCGCGCAAGGTACCCGTCACTCCGGCCCGGCTCTGGTCGCTGCTTCATCCGGAAGCATCGTCGACCAGCGATGATTGACCCGTTTTGACCATGACTACTTTGACCATGACCACTTTGACCATGATGAGGGGGTTCACGATGAAGGCAGCTCTCAAGCTATTCCTCGCAGTGCTGGCATTGCACGTCTTCGGCTTCGTGCACGCGCAGACCTACCCGAACAGGCCGATCCGGATCGTAGTCACCTATCCCGCCGGCGGCAGCACCGACATCGTCGGCCGCGCGGTGGCCGCCAAGCTCTCCGACATCCTCAAGAATCCGGTGATCGTGGAGAACAGGGCGGGAGCGAGCGGAACGATCGGCGTCGCCTACGTCGCCAAGGCGGCGCCGGACGGCTATACGCTGCTGCTCCTCGCCGGAGCGCACGCCGTTGCCGAGAACATCTATACGAATCGGGGCTACGACCTCGTCAAGGACTTCGACGGGATCAGCCTCGCTGCGAGGAGCGGCTATCTCATGGTGCTGAACCCGGCGCTGTCCGCCAAGTCGGTGCAGGAGGTCATCGCGATGGCGAAGAAGAAGCCGGGCGAGCTGAACTACGCCTCCACCGGCACGGGAGGGACGCCGCATCTCGCTGCCGAGCTCTTCAGCTCGCTGACGGGCGCCCAGATGACCGCCATTCAGTACAAAGGCGATTCGCCGGCGATCACCGACCTGATCGGCGGCCGCGTCGACCTCGCCTTCCTCGGCATCTCGTCGGTGTCGGCGCACGTCGCTTCCGGCAAGCTGAAGGCCCTCGCCGTCACTACCGCGCAGCGCACCTCGGCGATGCCCGAGCTTCCGACGTTGATGGAGGCAGGCGTGAAAGGCTACGATTTCGGCACGTGGTGGGGGCTTATCACGCCGAAGGGTACGCCGGGCCCGGTGATCGAACAGCTCGCCCAGGCGATGATCAAGGTCGTCGCCTACCCCGACCTCAAGGAGCGCTTCACCGGGCTGGGGCTCGACGCGGCGTCGAGCGGACCGGACGAGTTCACCGCCTTCGTCGCATCCGAGATCCAAAAATATGGGAAGATTGCTCGGGGTGCCGGCATCAAGCCCCAGTAAGAACCAAGTTCCCGCGGCCGGGCGCGCTCCCGGCCGCAGCTCTGGAAACCCATAGCAGGTCTTCCCGAGCGTTTCTTCCCGAGAGAGCGCTACGGCTCTTCTAGCAAGTGCGCGTGCGTTCTACGGGAACGGCGCGTCCGCGCGCGAATGCGGCAAGCGATGGACAAACTCACCGAGATAGATCTCAAGATCCTGGAGATCCTGCAGAACGAGGGAGACATCCGCAACGTGCAGCTCGCGGAAATGGTCTGCCTGTCCCCGAGCCCTTGCCTGCAGCGCGTAAAGAAGCTGCGCATGCAGGGCTATATCTCGGCGGTTTCCGCGATCGTGAACTTGCGGAAAGTCGCGGCTCACGTCGTGGTCCATTGCAGCATTCGCCTGTCGGAGCAGACCATACAGCAGTACCGCGTGTTCGAGGCGGCCGTGCACAAGATTCCCGAAATCGTCGAGTGCAGCCAGATCAGCGGAGATTACGACTATCTGCTGAAGTTGGTCGTGCGGGACATGCATCACTTCAGCGAGATCCTGAACCGGATGATGGAGATGAACATCGGCGTCAAGAACCACGCTTCCTCCGTCGAGGTGCGCAGCGTCAAGCGCTCCGCGGCGATGCCCTTGCGCAGTCTCCTGAACCAGTCGTCATGACAACCGGCAGTCCGGAAACGATCGCCGTCGTCGGCGGGACGGGCGCGGAGGGCGGGGGCCTCGCGCTTCGCTGGGCGCATGCCGGCCATCGGGTGATCATCGGTTCGCGTGAAGCCTCACGGGCCGCGGCAAGCGCGAAGGACTTGTGCGCGTTGCTTAGGCGAGACGGCATCGAAGGAGACGACAGTCTGTCAGCTGCATCACGGGCTTCCGTCGTCGTGCTCGCGGTGCCGTATACCGCGCAGATGGCGACGGTTCGTGCGCTCAGGCCTGCGCTCGAGGGCAAGATTCTGATCGACGTAACCGTGCCTCTGGTGCCGCCCAAGGTATCGCGCGTCCAGCTCCCGAACGGCGGCTCGAGCGTGCTTCTCGTGCAGCAGGAGCTCGGCGAAGGCGTAAAGGTAGCGTCGGCGTTTCAGAACGTCTCCGCGCACAAGCTGAAGACGCTGGACCAGCCGATTGCATGCGACGTGCTGGTGTGCGCGGACGCGAAGGACGTAAGGCAGCGGGTCATTCAGCTCGCTTCCGACGCAGGTCTCCGCGGCATCGATGCCGGCCCTCTCGCAAATTCGGCAGCGGCTGAAGCCATGACTTCGGTGCTCATCTGGATCAACCGCACCTACAAGGTTCCGGACGCCGGCATCGCGATAACGGGGCTTTCGGCAACCGCCGACTGATCCGGCCGGACCTTGTATGCTAAGCGGGCCTGCGCTGAGCAGGCCACCATGTCGACGCGGCTGGAGCTCATAGCGCTGGAGGGCATCGGGGTCGTCCGTCCTGGCGACGACCTTGGCTCGCTGGCGAGGGACGCGCTTGCGCGTCAGGCTATCGCCCTTCGCGACGGTGACATCCTCGTCGTCGCCCAGAAGATCGTTTCCAAGGCAGAGAACCGGTACTTCATCCTCGACGAAGTCGTGCCATCGTCCCGCGCCCGCGAGTTGGCGCGGCGCTGCGACAAGGACCCACGTCTGGTGGAGCTGGTGCTGCGGGAGGCGCGCGAAGTCCTGCGGGCGGTTCCTGGGGTTCTCATCGTGGAAGACCTTCGCGGCATCGTGCTCGCCAACGCCGGCATCGATCGCTCGAATGTCGATCAGGATGCGAGCGGAAGAGAGCGGGTGCTGCTTCTCCCCGAAGATCCCGATGCGAGCGCCGCTCGGCTGCGCGCTCGCCTGCGGGAGCTTTGCGGAGCGGACGCGGGCGTGATCATCAACGATAGCATCGGCCGGGCCTGGCGGATGGGCACGGTAGGCACGGCGATCGGCGCAAGCGGCATCCCGACGCTTCTTGACCGGCGCGGCGAGCCCGATTTGCAGGCACGGGCACTGAAGATTACGCAGGTCGGGCTTGCCGACGAACTGTCCGCGGCCGCTTCCGCCCTGATGGGCCAGGCGGCGGAAGGTCGTCCGGCAGTGCTGGTGCGCGGCGGCGGCTGGCCACGGGTCGAAGGACGCGCTGCCGATTTGCAGCGCCCTCGGGAACGGGATCTCTTCCGATGATCGTCGCCCTCGCGGGTGGGGTTGGAGGTGCAAAGCTCGCCGCAGGCCTTGCGCAGGAGCTTCCCTCCGCCGGGCTCACAGTCGTGGTCAACACCGGCGACGACTTCGAGCACCTCGGGCTGCACGTCTCCCCGGACCTTGACACCGTGATGTACACACTTGCCGGCGTGGCGAATCCGCAGACCGGCTGGGGAGTCGCGAACGAAACTTGTACGTTCATGGAAGCGCTCGATCGGCTCGGTGGCCCGACATGGTTTCGGCTGGGGGACCGCGACCTGGCGACGCACGTAGAGCGCACACGCCGCCTGCGTGCCGGGGAAAGCCTGTCCACCGTCACGCGCTCCCTCTGCGAGCGGCTCGGCGTGCGCCATACCGTGCTGCCGATGTGCGACGACCCGGTGCGCACCCTAGTGGACACGGAGGAAGGCGTGCTTGAGTTTCAACACTACTTCGTGCGCGAGCGCTGCCGCCCGAGGTTGCGCTCGCTCGAGTACCGCGGCGCATCCGAGGCGCGTGCGAGTCCGGAGCTCCTAAGAGCGCTTGAGTTGCCCGCGCTGGACGGGATCATACTGTGCCCTTCCAATCCCTACCTCAGCATCGCTCCCATCCTCGCCATTCCCGGAATGCGAGAAGCACTGGAGCGGGCGAAGCCCGTGCTCGCCGTGTCGCCTATCGTCGGCGGGCAGGCGCTGAAGGGCCCTGCCGCCAAGATCATGCAGGAGCTCGGCGTGGCCCCCTCGGCGCTGGAAGTGTCACGCTACTACGCCGGCCTCGTGGACGCCATGCTCATCGATTGGAAGGATGCGCCGCTTTGCGGGGCGATCGAAGCGCTCGGCATGCGGGCGATAGCGACGGATATTGTCATGCGCACCGATGCCGATCGCGCGCGGCTCGCCGGGGAATGCATCGCACTGCTGCGGAAGATGCGCGCGCGATGAGGGTTTTCGCGCTCGTACCGATCAAGGCGCCGCGCCTCGGGAAGTCGCGCCTTTCCGCCGTGCTCCGCGACGCCGAGCGGCGCCGGCTCAACATGGACCTTGCGGCGCAGACGTTAGCCTCCTGCTGTGCTGCGTTCGGCGCCGAACGGGCTGTCGTAGTGACCGACTGCGTGCAGATTGCGGAAATGGCTGCGGCGAGGTCGGTGCCGGTCGTGCGCGAAGGCGAGCGTCCGGCCGGCCTCAACAGCGCGCTCGCCCTCGCAGCCGGCCATGCCGTGCGCGCGGGCGGCGAGGCGATCCTCGTAGTGCCGGCCGACCTTCCCCGGGTCTCCGCGGAGCGGCTGAAAGCGGTTGCCGCCACGCTGCCCGCCGCCCCCGGCTGCGTGCTCGTTCCGGATCGCCGCCGCGAAGGCACGAACCTCCTTGGCTTGTCGCCGGTGAGAAGAGACGTGTTCTGCTTCGGCGCTGACAGCTTTCGGCGTCACGCCGACGCAGCGCGCGCCATGGGCTATCGTGTGCATGTGCACGAAAGCGCCGAGCTGGAGCTCGACCTCGACCTCCCCGAGGATCTCGACGCCTGGGCGGCCAACGCCCGGCCCGCTTCTGCGATCTAGCTAGCTTTTCAGAACGAGCTCGGCGCAGGCGCGCGCGATGGCGTCCTCGTAGGGCGCCCACTCGGGGTAGGGGATGATCGGCTCGTCGGTGTCCTGCATCGGCAGCTCGACCAGGCGGCTGCCGGGGATGAGCCGCTGGATCGCGCGGCCGCAGGGCATCGAGTGCGTCTTGTCGTTGCCGGGAATGACCACCGTGGGCACGTCGATCGCGCGCAGCGCCGCTTCGGGCACGCCGTACATATTTGCCACTCGCTGTCTCCGCTTTTCCTGAACTTGCCTGAACGCGCCAAAGGGCCGCAGTATTTGCCATAACGCCCCTTGCGCGAGCCTCCTCGACGCCGTGGACATGACCGATTGTGGCACCCAACCGCTGCCTACCCGCCCGGATCCGGCCCCAGACGCTCGCTCGCTTTGTGCAGCGCGGACGGGAAGGAAATTCTTATCCCTTTTTACGCGGCGCAGGCGGGAAGGAAATTCTTATCCCTAATTCTTATCCCTCACGCTCTCCCGCACCAGCCGCTTCGAGCGCGTTGCACGGGGCCTTCTGCTGTTTCATTCGTGCAATGCCTCAATCGCCTTCGGGTTTGAAGCAACGATCTTGAGCAGCGCCCTGGCCGGCCCGGTGGGCTGCGTGCGGTGCTGCTCCCAGTTTTGCAAGGTGCGCAGGTTCACGCCGATCAATTTCGCGAACTGACTTTGGCTGATCCGGGCCGCTTCGCGGATGGTGCGCACGTCCGGCTCGGGCAGTTCGGTCGTTCTTGCGCCACGCACACTTTTGCCTGCCATATGGCGCTTCATTTCGCGCACGCCTTTGACCAGTTGGTCGAAGTGCTGCTTATCCATGTTCGATGTCCTTCATCAGTTGTGCCAGTGTCTTGATCTGCTTGTGCGTCAGGTCCTCTTGCACATTCTTGACATAGGCATAAATCAGGTAGATGCGTTCTCCCGGCACATGCAGGTAGTAGATCACTCTCGCGCCGCCCCGCTTGCCGCGTCCTCTCACCGCCCAGCGCAGCTTGCGCAAACCGGACCCGCCCGAAATGACGTCGCCTGCGTCCGGCGTGGCAAGCAGGAAATTCTGCAGGCCGCGCAGGTCTTCGTCGTTCCACTGCCCGGTACGAAAAGCGATGAACGGCGTGAGCTCGACAAAGACCATGTCTCGAACTATACGCGGCACGCGTATAGCCTGCAACCATGAACGAAATTCCGGGCGTTGGGGGCGAGTTCCGGGGAAGTTGAAACGCCGATTGTTAGCACCGCTAACAGTTTGAAGCCATAGCACCGGCGGCCGTGCGCCTGGGAACTTTCAATTCGAATGCGCGGTCACAGTTTCAATCCGGTTGATGCCCGTTATCGCATCCTCGCTCGCAAGAGCGCCGAAACCGGCTTCATCTCCTGAAAGCCGGTGGCCGCAAGGCTTGGAGATACTCGTAAGCATCAGCCCCTCGGGGCCTCCAGTGCTGCGCATGACGCAATAATTCGCGTACCCTGTTGCAGCACCTCGTACTGAAACAACCCATCCGGCGCGATCCCTGCGCCAGCCCTCGTCCGCGTTCCTGCGGCAATCCGTCTGCGGCAACAGCAGCGTCACTAGCCGCGAACGGGTAGTGACGCTGCGCACAGGCACGCAACGGCGCGGGTTTCCAGCCGATTTTGCCAGTGCCGCAACCCAGTGATGAGCTCTCTGGCGCATCACACCGTACAACCGCGCAATGCGGTTCGTCCCCCTGCCCGTTCCCCAACGGGCGTCGTTTGACCTCGCGCGCACCTCGCGCACCCCCGAGCCTTGGGTATTGGCTCAACTCGATGGGCCGAGTTCCCACAGGAACCGCCATCGACGCCGAGAGCGGGTGCAGCCGCGGCGAGCAGCAAAAAGAAGCACTGCACAAACCGGGAGTGGTGTCCCGGGTCCCTCGTAGATCTCGTTCTGCTGAGCAGGCGAGACGGACAGAAACACTAACCGGACAGGCAGCACAGACCAGCAGCAGCAAGGCAGCAAGACGCGATGGATCGGAAAGGGATCGATGGGAGCTGGCGCAAAGACGGCGAATCGACTGCAACTGGGCTGCAGGCCATTTGCTCTCCGGTGCGTACCAGCGTGAGGCGCTGTGCCTAGCACGCCGGGCAAGCGGAACGGTACGGCCGGAGCGCAAGGCGCGCCCGCCTCTGTTAAGCTCTTGGTTCCGCTACCCGAGGATGCGTTGGTTCCCGGCGAACTCGAACTCATCTGGGCCCACCTTGCGGGGCTCTTGCATCGGGTAATACCGCCAGAAGTCGATTCCGACCCTTTTATTTCGGAGGCGAACAGCCATGGCCGTAGCCCTGTATGCGCGAGTCTCGACGACCCGCCAGGCCGAGAACGATCAGTCGATCCCGGATCAACTGCGCCAGCTCCGGGAGCACTGCAAGACCCATAACCTGCCGGTTGCCTCGGAGTACGTCGAACCGGGCGCCTCCGCGACCGATGACCGGCGCCCCGTGTTCCAGCAGATGATTGCCGATGCGACCCAGCCGCCCGCGCCGTTCGATGCGATCCTGGTGCACAGCCGTTCGCGCTTCTTCCGGGACCTCTTTCAGTTCCTGCACTACGAGCGGGTGCTGAAAAAGGCCGGGGTCAAGATCGTCTCGATCACCCAGCAGACGGGCGATGACGCGGCCGGCGAAATGGCGAGCAAGCTCTTCAGTCTGTTCGATGAGTACCAAAGCAAGGAGAACGCGAAGCACACGCAGCGAGCCATGCAGGAGAACGCCCGCCAGGGGTACTGGAACGGCTCGGTGCCGCCCTTCGGCTTCCGGGCAGCCACGACCGGGATCGTCGGGAACCGGGGCCGGCACAAGCGCCGGCTCGAGCTCGATCCGGTAGAGGCGGAAACCGTGCGGGAAATCTACCGCCTGTACCTCGCCGGCCACGACGGCAACGTCATGGGCATGAAGGCGATCGCCACGCACCTGAACCGCCAGGGGCTCACCATGCGCGGACGCCCGTGGCGCATCCAGAAAGTGAATCGGCTGCTCGCCGACCCGCTCTACGCGGGGTGCTTCTACTTCAACCGGCGCGACTCAAGGACCCACAAGGAGCGGCCCCAGCCGGAATGGATCGCGGTGGCGGTCCCGGCGATCATCGATGCCGGTGCCTTCGAGCGGGTGGCGAAGCGACGCGCGATGAGCAACCCGAACGCGTTCCCGCCGCGGGCGATGGCCTCGCCCGCCCCGCTGGTGGGTCTGCTCAAGTGCGGACACTGCGGGGCGGGGATGACCCAGGCGTCTGGCAAATCGGGGCGCTACCGCTACTACAAGTGCACCACGAGGATGGCGAGGGACGTGCACGCCTGCACAGCGAAGAACCTGCCGCGTGAACAGACGGACGGCATGGTGCTGGAGGCGTTATCCGAAAAGGTGTTCACGCCCAAGCGCGTGTCCCTGATGCTCAACGAGCTGCTGCGGCACCAGCGCCAGGCGAAGACCGCCGAGGATGCCCGGCTCATCACGATGAAGACGGAACTCGACCGGGCGACGACGGGCCTG
>JBFWRS010000051.1:21142-21795 GCA_050248795.1 Burkholderiales bacterium
AGCGCGTCGTAGCGAAGTGCTCACCGAGATGGCGAAGCTCAAGGACCGGCAGGCGCTCGCGGTGCGGCGGGTGAACGCGGACACCGTGAAAGCGTTCTGCGCGGCGCTGCAAGAGCGCTTCACCGATCCAGCCTCGGGCCTGGGCAAAGCCTACCTGCGACTGCTGGTCGATGAGATCCGCCTCGACGGGAACGAACTGGTCGTTACCGGCAGCCACCGGCGCCTCTCGGACGCCATCGGCTTCATGGAGAAAAGAAAGCTGGGCGAAGTGCCCAGCTTCGTTAATGACTGGCGCGCCCGGAGCGATTCGAACGCCCGACCCCCTGGTTCGTAGCCAGGTACTCTATCCAACTGAGCTACGGGCGCGTGGGGAGGCGGATTTTACCGCAGATTCGCTCGGCGAGTTGATCGCCGAGGCAGGCGCTTCCGATAATGCCGGCCTGCCCTGCCCGCGGGCCGGCGATTCGCGTCGGCTGCGCGACCAGGCGGGCGACCCGAGGCTCCATGGACATCGACTTTCTCGCACTCGAACCGAAGACCCGCTACAAGATGCTCGCGGCGCTGGTGATCCCGCGGCCGATCGCGTTCATCTCCACGCGCAGCGATAACGGCGTGGCCAACTGCGCGCCGTTCTCGTTCTTCAACGTCATGTC
>JBFWRS010000052.1:0-21006 GCA_050248795.1 Burkholderiales bacterium
ACAAGGCGTTCTGCACCGGCAACGACCTCAAGTACCACGCCGAGATGCGCGCGCGCACCGGCGAGCGCCCGCAGCATCCGCCGAAGGGATTCGGCGGCCTTACCGGGCGCTTCGACCTCGACAAGCCGGTGATCGCCGCGGTCAATGGCGTGGCGATGGGCGGCGGCTTCGAGATCGCGCTCGCCTGCGACCTCATCATCGCCTCCGACCAGGCGGTGTTCGCGCTGCCCGAGCCGCGGGTAGGGCTGGCGGCGGGCGCCGGAGGGCTGCAGCGACTGGCGCGCATGGTTCCGCTCAAGCAGGCGATGGGGATGATGCTGACCGGCAGGCGGGTCAGCGCGGAGGAAGGCTTGCGACTCGGTTTCGTCACCGCCGTGGCGGCGCACGCGGAGCTGATGGCCGAGGCCCGGCGCTGGGCGCAGATGATCCTGGAATGTTCCCCGATGAGCGTGCGCGCGACGAAGCAGGCCGTCATGCGCTCGCTGGACGTGCCGGTGCTCGAAGCGGCGATGCGCAACGCGGACTATCCCGCCTACGTCGCGATGGCGCAGGGCGAGGATGCGATCGAGGGGCCGAAGGCGTTCGCGGAGAAGCGCAAGCCGGTCTGGAAGGGGCGCTGAAGCGTCCGGCGCGCAAGCGTATGATGGTGCGGCGAACCTTCGTCACTCCGTAGTGGGAGGCGTCACCATGACCAGAAACATCGGCAACGTCGATCGTGCCATCCGCGTCCTCGTCGGACTCGGCCTGCTCAGCCTGATCTTCTTCCTCGAGGGCAACGCGCGCTGGTGGGGCCTGATCGGACTCGGGCCCATCACCACCGCAGCGATGGGCTATTGCCCTCCCTATGCCTGGATGGGCTTCAGCACCTGCGCGAAGAAGGAAGCGGCGCCGCAGCAGTAGCGGGCTGCATTGCGCAGGGCCGGCATGTACGACGGCGCGGCCATTGCCACGCTGGTCCTGTTCGCGGCGCTGTACGGGCTGTACGCGCTGCTGACCCGGCTCGGGCGGCGAGGCGAGCGAGCCGCGACCCATGCGCTGCTCGACGAGCATCTCGCGGCATGGCGCTTTCCGCAGCAGGACTGGCGCGACTGGTGCGAGCGCGAGCGCGCGGAGACCTGGAACCGCGTGCTGCGCCCGGCGCTGCGCTATCTGCCGCCGGCGACGGTGCTGGTTGCCGGTCTGGCGTGGTTCGCCGAGTCGCGGTCGGTGCTGTCGCCGGGACTTGGCACGCTGCTTGTCTGCGCCATCGCGCTGCTCGCTGCCAACAATGTCTTCGGACCGCCGCTGCGGGGGTACCTGAGGCTTAGCCGTCAGCGCGGGCTCGATTACGAGCTGTATCTCGGCGAGTCCGGTGCGCTCGAAGTGTGGCGCGATGCGAACGGCGTGCGTGCCATGCAGGAGCACGCGTTCACGGCATCGGGAGGCCGGATAGAGCGTGTCGAGGCGAACGGCGTGGCGCCGGCCGAGATCGTCTTTTCCATCGTGCAGCCGCTGGCCTTCGGCTTCCTGCACACCGAGGCGAGGTTTCCGGTGCCGGCGGGCAGGCTGGCGGAGGCGCGCGCGCTGGCAAGGAGGCTCACGCCCGAGACGGTGGAGCCGACCTGATGCGCGGCGGTGCGCCGGGTGGCGTCTACATCAGCTTCGCCGCCGCCGGTGCCTGCAGCGGGACTTCCATCATGTCCTCGCCGAAGATGATGTTGCCGCGATAGATCGCGGCCATGTCCCGCACCACGCGTTCGCGCACGCCTGCCTGGTCGATCTGCTCGGTGACGTGCGTCAGCACCAGGTTCCTTACGCCCGCATCCTGCGCCAGCCGCGCGAGTTCCAGGTGGCCCATGCACGACTCGGCGAACTCTGCGCACAGCTCGGTGCCGGAGATGTAGTGGCACATGTGCGCCAGCACGTCGCAGTCCTTCGCCAGCCGGTGCATCGAAGCGCATGGGCCGCTGTCGCCGGAGTATACGAACGAGCCCTGCGGGGTATCGAGCCGGAAGCCGTAGGACACGAGCTGCGGGCCGAAGTGCGCAACGCCCACCGTCTTCACCGTCCAGCCCTTGCCTTCGGTGACGTCGTTCGGCCGCAGCTCGGTTACCTCGGGGCGGGGCTTGGCGCGATCGCCATCGCCGCCGCGCGCGTGGTAGATCGACACGCTGCACATGTGCTCGGTGCGCGCAACCAGGTCGGGCCAGAACGCGCCGCCTTCCTCGAACAGCGCGCCGCTCACCCTGGCGATGGGCGGCGGGCCGTAGACCTTGAGTTCGGGGATCTTCCCCGCACCCTGGTCCCAGCGCGTCAGCACCAGGCGCGGGTAGTCGCCCATGTGGTCGTAGTGCAGGTGGCTGCAGAAGAAGTGCGTGACGCGGGTTGCGGGAATGCCGAGTTCGAGCAGGCGGTGGTGCGCACCGAAGCCGTGGTCGAACACGATGACATCGTCGCCGACCTCCACGACGTAACCCGAACACATGCGCTTCAACGACGGTGTCGGCGTGCCGGTACCCAGCAGTCTGATTCTCACGTTGCCTCCAAGCTATGATTCGGCAACTATGACGCAGGTCGGGCCCGGTTTCAACGACACGCAGCGAACGCGCACCGGGAGCGGGCGATGATGAAGGAGCGGCGGCTGCTGGTCGAGCGGCTGTGCATGGCGCTCGAGTATCGCGAGCGCGGCGTGTCGAACCGGCCTCACCGCATGATGCGCTACGCCTGGCTGATGGCGCGCGCGGCGGGCGCGAAGTCCGGCGACTGCGAGTTGCTGTCGCTCGCCGCGCCGATGCACGATATCGGCATGGTCGGCGTGCCCTCTTCGATCCTGTCGAAGTCGGGGCCGCTCGCGGCGCACGAATGGGACGAGGTGCGGCGCCATCCCGGGCTCGGCGCCGAGCTGATCGGCGTGCATGAAGATCCGCTGCTTAAGGTGGCGCGCGTGATGGCGCTCACGCACCACGAACGCTGGGACGGCGAGGGCTATCCGGCAAAGCTTGCGGGCGAGGCGATCCCGATGGCGGGGCGCCTGATGGCGGTGATAGATGCGTTCGAGGCGATGACCGTGACCCAGCGCCACAGCCCGCCGGTGCCGGGACCCGAGGCGGCGCGGCGCATCGTCGCCGAATCCGGCCGGCAGTTCGATCCGGCGATGGTCGAGGTCTTCCGCACTGCACTGCCGAAGATGGCCGGCATCGTGCGCGCCTTTCCCGACCGCATGGAAGGCCTGCACGACCTGGATTTCAGCGCTTCGGGCGCCGCCCGGCGCGCCGACAAGAAGCGCTAGCGCGACTCAGGACTTCGGTTTCGTCCAGCTCTCGGACCACGCCAGGCAGCAGCTGGACGCGGCCTTGCCGAAGCGTTCCTGCGCGAATACCTTGCCGCCGGCGATGCGGTCGTTCACGGACAGTTGCGCGCTCCTTGCCGGCAGGAAGGTGCTGTAGACGCCCAGCGGCCGGTTGCCGGCGCCCGGCGGCATGGTGAGGATGAACGGCGTCATCAGGTCCCAGTAGCTCATGACGATCACGTCCTCGCCGGAGATGATGCGCTCCTCGACGGTGCTGAGCGCGTTGCCGCCGCGCTCGAACTCGGCGTCGATGAGCGGCAGCGACTCGTCCGCGAACGGCGCGTGCAGCAGCGCTTCGATACTGCGCTGCAGGAAGCGTGCGACGCCGGGATTGTCCGTATATGCCTTGGGGCCCTTGCCGACCAGCGGGCTTTCGATGAACAGCACGTGGCCCTGGCCGGCGGGGCACCACAGCACCCGCCAGTGGCTGACGCGGTCGGAGATCGTCTTGCCGCCGTCGTTGGAAAGCCGGATGAACGAGTTCTCGCCGGTCATGACGACCTCGTTCGGGTCCACCATCTGCGCTTCAGCCATGTCGCAACCTCCCGTGAAAGATCCGGCGATGGTACTGCACCCCGCCCTCAGCCGATCACGTTGCGCTCCACCAGCGGTCGGCGCTCGATCAGGCGCGCGAAGCCGAGGGGGGTGAGGTCCAGCGTGTCGTAGCGGCCGTGCAGGATCAGCTCGGCGACGCCGCGTGCGGCGGCGGGGGCCTGCTGCATGCCATGGCCGGAGAAGCCGTTGGCGTGCCAGAGGTTGGGCGCTTCGGGATGTGCGCCGATGATGGCGTTGGCGTCGAACAGGTTCATGTCGTAGTAGCCGGCCCATGCGCGCTCCACGCGCAGTGCCTCGAATGCGGGCACGCGGTGTGCCATGCGCGACCACAGCGCTTCGTCGAACTCGGCCAGGTTCGGCTCCAGCGGCAGGTCGTCGGTATCGGGGTCGGGTTCGGTTCCGGCGATGAAATGCCGTCCTTCGGGACGGAACCAGAAGCCGCTGGGGTCGATTACCAGCGGGCAGCCGGGTAGCGACTGCGGGCAGGACAGCACGAACACCGTGCGCCGCCGCGCATGCACCGGCAGCGCGATGCCGGCGCCCGCGGCGAGCACGCGTGCCCACGCGCCGGCGGCGTTCACCGCGTGCGCGCAGGCGACGCGCGTGCCGTCGGCGAGCCGCACTGCGTGCACGCGGCCGTCCGCGCCGCGCTCGAAGGCCTGCGCGTCGCCGTCGATCAGGATTGTCCCTTGTGCGCGGGCGCGGCGCAGCACTTCGGCATGCAGCGCCGAGCCGTCGAACCAGCCTTCGCCCGACAGCCCCAGCGAACCGAGTTCGATGTCGGATACGTTCAGCCACGGAAAGCGCGCCGCCAGTTCGGCGGGCGACAGCAGCGCGATGTCCGCGTCATGCGCGCGCTGCAGCGCGTTCAGCTCGCGCAGCGGCGCCGCCGCGCCGAGGTAGAGGTAGCCGCGCTCCTCCACCGCGAGGCCGAACTCGCGGATGAGGGCGAGCCCGTGCTGCGACAGGCGGATGTTCACCGGGCTGGAGAACTGCTGCCGGATCGAGCTCGCGGACAAGGATGACGAGGCGCGCGAGAAGCTGCGGTCGCGCTCGACGAGCACCACCGACAGCGAAGCATCCATGCGCGTCAGCCAGTACGCGATCGAGGCGCCGACGATGCCGGCGCCGACGATGGCGACGTCAGCGGCTTTCTGCAATTGCGGCGTCATACACCAGGCGCGCCGCGACCGCGTCCTCCACGGCCTGGCCGAGCGACTTGAAGATCACCGTCGCGCCCGCTGCGGGACGCGGCCGGGTGCCGGCGAGGATCTCGCCGATTTCGGCATGCACCTTGGCGCCGGAGAGGATGACGTCGCCGGCTTCCTGTTCGGCGGCGTCGCGGCCGTCGGCAATGACGATGTTGCGCATCGCCTCGTTGTCCAGTTCGCGCCAGCCCGGCCGCGGTGCGCCTACCGCGGCGACGAACGCGCCGGCCTTCAGCCAGGCACCGCGCAGCACCGGCTCGGTGGCGTTGGTCACGGTACAGACGATGTCGGCGCCGCGCACCGCTTCCTCGGCACTCGCGCAGGCGACGCCGCCGATCTCGCCGGCGCAGCGCGCGACGTTCGACGGGTCGCGGCTCCAGACGCGGACTTCCTGCAGCGGCCGCACCGCGCGCAGCGCCTGGGCATGCGTGCGGGCGAGGGCGCCGCTGCCCAGCATCGCCGCGACCTTGGCGCCGGGGGGCGTGAGCGCATCGGCCGCTACCGCCGAAGCGGCAGCGGTGCGCAGTGCGGTGATCCAGGTGCCGTCCATCACCGCCAGCGGCGCGCCCGTGGCCGGGTCCATCAGCACGATCGTCGCCAGCAGCGTCGGCAGCCCGCGCGCCGCGTTGCCCGGCATCAGCGTGATGAGTTTCGTCGCCAGCGCGTTGCCTGCAAGCGCGGGCTTGAGGAAGAGGAAACCCTGCTCGGCCGGGATTTCCATCAGCGAGCGCAGCGGCTGCACCACGCGCCCCGCGGAAAGATCCACCAGCGCCTGCCGCACCGCCGGCAGCAGCGCATCCAGGCGCAGCAGGCGGCGTACCGCCGCGTCGTCCAGGTACAGCGTCACGAACTGCAGGAAAGCGCCGAGCAGCCAGCCTTGTGGCGCGCCCACTCCGGGCGCCGCGCGGCAAGTTCGTGCTGCGCGGGCTGCTCGTCGTACGGCCGCGCGAGCGTCTGCATCAGGCGCTCGAGCACCGAGGCGTCGCCCTGTTCCAGCGCGTCTATCGCCTGTTGCGCGAGATAGTTGCGGAACACGTACTTCGGGTTCGCGGCATTCATGCGCGCGGTGCGCACGTCCGCCGGCACGCCCTCCGCCTTCACGCGCGCGGCGTAGCGCGCAAGCCAGGCGTTCCAGCGCTCGCGCGGCGCATCGTCGGCGTAGAAAGCGTCCTGCAGCGGCGCGACGTCCGGCGCGTCCGGGTTCACGGCGGCGAGGCTGCGAAAGAAGATGGTGAAGTCCGTCTCTGCCGACTGCATCAGCTCGAACATGTCGCTCGCGAGCGTGTCGTCGCCTGGCCGGTCGAGCGCGGCGAGGCCGAGCTTGCGCGCCAGCGCCTGCGTCCACGCGCTGTTGAAGGTCTCGGCGTACAGCGCAAGCCCTTCCTCGAGCTGCGACTGCTCGGGCACCAGCGGCAGCAGCGCTTCGGCCAGGCGGGTCAGGTTCCATTGCGCTATGTGCGGCTGGTTGCCGTAGCAGTAGCGGCGGCCCTCGGCGTCGGTGGTGTTCGGCGTCCACGACAGGTCGTAGCCTTCGAGCCAGCCATAGGGGCCGTAGTCGATGGTGACGCCGAGGATCGACAGGTTGTCGGTGTTCATCACGCCATGCACGAAGCCGAGGCGCATCCAGTCCACCATCAGCAGCGCGGTGCGGCGGCAGACCTCGCGGAACCACTCCGCCCGGGACGCGATGCCGGGGTAGTGCTCGCGCATCACGTAATCGGCGAGCCGCGCGAGCAGTTCATCCTCCTTCTGCGCGGCAAGGATCTGGAAATTGCCGAAGCGCACGAAGCTTGGCGCGACGCGGCACACCACCGCACCCTGCTCGGGGCGCGCATTGCCGTCGTAGAACATGTCGCGGATCACGGACTCGCCGGTGGCGGCGAGGCTGAGCGCGCGCGTGGTCGGCACGCCCAGGTGGTGCATCGCCTCGCTGCAGACGAATTCGCGCAGCGACGAGCGCAGCACCGCGCGGCCATCGGCGGTGCGCGAATACGGCGTGCGGCCGGCGCCCTTCAGCTGCAGTTCGTGCCGAGCGCCGTCAGGCGCCAGCATCTCGGCGAGCGTGATCGCGCGGCCGTCGCCGAGCTGCCCGGCCCAGTGGCCGAACTGGTGTCCGCCGTACCGCGCGGCGTAGGGGTCCATGCCGGGCAGCACGCGGTTGCCGGCGAGCACCTCGGCCTCGGCGCCATCGACGTTCGCGGGGCGCGCGACGCCGAGCAGTTCTCCGGCGTGCTCGGACCATGCCAGCAGGCGCGGCGCGCGCACCGGTGTCGGCATGACGCGCGTGTAGCATGCATTGCGCACCTGGCGCGGCACGTTGTGCGTCACCGGGTCGCCCGGCAGCTCGCGCACAAAGCTGTTGTCGAATGCGAGGTCGCAGAGTGCGGTGTGCGACGTCCTTGTCGCGGGCAATGGGGCGTTCACGCTGTCTCCAGGTCGAGACTGATTATAGGACCGTGCGCAGGTGCGACGCGCCGCTTACGCGTGCGTTTGTCGCAGGAATTCCAGCAACAGCCGTGTGGTCTCCTGCGGTTGTTCCTGCTGCACCCAGTGCCCGGCGCCAGCGACGAAATGCACGCCGGTGAAGCGCGAGCAGGCCTTCGACTGCATGTTCTCGAGGTCGCCCGGCTTCTGGTAGCTGCCCCAGTCGCTGGCGCCGGAGATGAACGCGCATGGAACATCGATGCTGCGCCCGGCCCAGGCCTGCAATTCGGCATGGAACGCACCGCTGGTCCTGCAGCGGTACCACTGCAGGCCGCCCTGCAGTCCGGTGCGCGCGAATTCGCCCGAGTAGACGCGCAGTTCTTCGTCGGTCAGCCAGCGGCACGCGGACACTTCGGCCGCCGAGGGCATGTGCGGTGCGACGGTCTGTGCCATGTCCGCATCGAGGTCCATGATGTAGTACTCGGGCATCTTCGCCGCTTCGGCCGCGGTCCAGGCCGTCAGCGGGTGCGGGCGATTGGCCCTCCAGTCCGCGCTCTTCACGTGGTAGTAGGCGCGCAGGAAGTCGTGCAGGCCCTGCGGGCAATGCAGCATGTCGGCTTCGGCTTCGCGCGTCGAGTAGTACCACTGGTAGTGCTTGCGCGGCCGCGGCAGCGCGGCGAGGCCGGCGTGGATCGGGTCGGCCGTTGCCGGCCCCGCGGGCGGGCCGCCGAAGGGCGAGCTCATCAGCACTACCGAGTGAAACACGTCCGGCCGCGTCAGCGCGCACCACGCCGCCACCGGGGAGCCGAAGTCGTGGCCGATGACCGCATCCACGCTGTCGTGGCCGAGCGCGCGGAGCAGCGCGATGTCGTCGGCGACGATGTTCAGCACGCGGAACGAGGCGAGATCGCCGTCGTAGGCGGGGTCCCAGCCGGTGGTGAGACCGTAGCCGCGCTGATCGGGCGCGACGACGTGGTAGCCGGCCTCGGCGAGCGGCAGCATCACCTTGCGCCAGCTGTAGGCGAGTTCCGGAAAACCGTGCAACAGCAGCAGGCAGGGGCGCCCGGGCGTTTCGTAGCCCGCCTCCAGCAGGTGCATGCGCAGGCCGTTCACCCCGTCGACGAAGCGGGATCGCACGCCGGCGGGCAGCGGGTAGGGGGTCATCGCGGCAATCCTAGCGTAATGACCAGCGGTACGGCCCGCGGCGGGAACTTGCGGTACGATTCCCCCCATGCATCCTGCCCTTATCGGTTTCCTCGCCGGCCTCGCGGTCGCAGCGTTCTTCATCATCTCCGAATACATGATGCTGAACGCGTCGGCGAACGAGCGTGCCAAGGCGCTGAAACGGAAGAAGGAATTCGATCAGACTGCGCGCAAGCGGATGCGCGAGATGTGGGCGTTCGCGGTGTTCCTGCCGCCTGCCTTCGCCATCGGCGGCTGGATGATCCTGCCGCTGTTCGGCTTCTGAGCCTAGGGACACTCTGACTTATTCCCGCGCGCCGCTTCAGTAGCCGCGCGAGCGGTCCACCAGTTCGGCGAGCGCCTCGCCCGCGAGGTAGCGGCGCGCGTTCTGCGCGAACAGCCCGGCCACCTCGTCGTCACGCCCTTCGGCGAGGCCGCCGATGTGCGGCAGCACGGTGATACCCGGCGTGGTCCAGAACGGGTGCGAGGCGGGCAGCGGCTCGGTGCGGTATACGTCGAGCACCGCGCCGGCGATGGTGCCGGTGCGCACCGCGGCGACGAGATCGTCGTCAACGATCAGCGCGCCGCGGCCGAAGTTGATCAGGTACGCGCTGCGGCGCATCGCCGCGAGCCGCCGGGCGTTCACGATGTTTTCCGTCTGCGCGGTGAGCGGCAGCAGCAGCACGACGAAGTCCGACTCGCCCAGCACCTCGTCGACGGCCTGCGGCGGGTAGATCCTGTCCACGTGCGGCACCGCTTGCTGCGAGCGGCGCGTGCCGATCACGCGCAGTTCCAGCGCGGCTGCCTTGCGCGCGAGCTCGGTGCCGATTGCGCCCAGGCCGAGGATGCCGAGCGTCTTTCCAGCCAGCGGTGCCGAGATGCGGCGCACCCAGCGCTGCTCGCGCTGGTCGAGCGTCGCCTGCGCGTAGGGCTTGGTGACATGGAACAGCGCAGCGAGGATATTCTCCGGCATCTGCACCCGGTGCATACCGCGCGCGCAGGTGAGCGCGATGTCCGCGCGAAGGTCCGGCCGCGACAGCCAGTTGTCGATGCCGACCGTCGAGGCCTGGATCCAGCGCAACTGCGGCATCTGTGCCAGCACGCCGGCCGGAAACTGCGTCGCAAGCAGGATCTCGGTGCGCGCGAGTTGCGCCGCGCTGGGCGCCTCGCCCGGCTGCAGTTCATCGACCGCGAGTTGCGCGCCGAGCCCGGCGCGCTCCAGCGCCTGCCGGTAGCGGCCGGCGTCGTTCAGCGACAGCAGCACGTGTTTCATCGCATCCGGTCCTCGTGAATGGCGGGAAATAGTACCCTGTGCGCCTCAGGCATCGACCAGGGGTTCGCAGGGTGGGCTGGCGCGCGCGGGTTTCGGATCCGATGTTCTTCGCGGTGATCGCGCTGGGCATCACGCAGATCACCGCCTGGGGCACCAGCTACTATTGCCTCGGCGTGCTGGCGGCGCCGATCGGTGCCGACACCGGCTGGAGCCTCGGCTTCATCTACGCCGGCTTCACGGTGGCGCTGCTGGTGATGGGCGTGGTGTCTGCGGCGGTCGGGCGCGCCATCGACCAGTACGGCGCCCGCGTGGTGATGTCGCTTGGCACGCTGGCGGTTTCGGCGGGACTGCTGGCGCTGTCGATGGTGCGTTCCGAAGCGGCCTACCTGGGCGTGTGGGCCTTCATCGGCCTGGGCATGCGGCTGTGCCTGTACGACGCCGCCTTCGCCGCGCTGGTGCAGGTGGTGCCTTCGCGCGGCAGGCTGGCGATCTCGTACCTGACGCTGTTCGGCGCCTTTGCGTCCTCGGTATTCTGGGTGCTGGGGCACTTCCTCAACGAGGCGCTGGGCTGGCGCCAGACGCTGGTGCTGTTCGCCGCCATCAACCTTGCCGTATGCCTGCCGCTGAACTGGTTCGGGCTGGCGCGACGCGAAGCCCCCGGGCGGGCCGGGGCGCCGCAGGCGGCGCAGGCCGCGCCCGATGCGCCGCCGCTCGAGGGCCGCATGCGCACGCTGGCGATCGCGTTGTTCGCGCTGATCATGTCGCTCAATGGATTCGTCTTCGGCGTCATCACGGTGCAACTGGTGCCGCTGCTGGAGTCCGCCGGCCTGGCAGCCGCCGCCGCGGTGTGGATTGCTTCGATGAAGGGCTTCGCGCAGTTCGGCGGCAGGCTGGTGGAGATTTTCTTCGGCAGCCACCTGCGCGCAATCACCGTGGCGCGCATCGCCATCGGCGCGCTGCCGGCGTCGCTCGTGCTGCTGCTGTCGGGCGGGGGTTTCGCCGCTGTCGTCGCCTTCACGCTGCTGATGGGCGCCTCGCAGGGCGTGATCACCATCGTGCGCGGCGCGGTGCCGCTCGCGCTGTTCGGCACCGACGGCTATGGCGCGGTGCTGGGCGTCATCGCGACCCCGCTGCTGATCTTCAGCGCGGCCTCGCCCACCGTGTTCGCATTGATCGTGGACGGCTGGGGTTGGCGCGCGGGGCAGGTGGTGCTGCTCGCCGCCGCTGCGGCGTCCTGGATCGCGATGGAACTGATGTCGCGCTGGTACGAGCGCAATCGCGGCGCCGCGGCGCCGGCCTGATCAGTCGGCGTAGCCCGGCAGCTCGCGGTCCAGCACGCGCATCATGGCGTCGAAGTACAGCTGCTCGCGCTCGGCGCGGGTGTGGCGGTCGTCGGACGGCGGCGCCTGCACCTGCGCCACCACCGCCTCGGCGAGCACTTCGAGCGGCTGTCCGGCGCCCATCGCCAGCACCTGCGTGCGGCAGGCGCGCTCGAGCGTGTAGAGCCGCCGGTATGCCTGCGCCACCGTGTCCCCGACCACCAGCACGCCATGGTTCTTCATGAACATGACGCACTTGTCGCCCATCAGGCGGGCCAGCCGCTCGCCTTCCTCCAGCGTGTCGGCGGTGCCGGCATAGTGGTCGTCGTAGGCGATGTGGCCGTGGAAGAAGGCCGCGGTCTGGGTAGCCGGCAGCAGGCGGTTGTTCTGCAGCATGTTGAGCGCCAGCGCCCACGTCTGGTGGGTGTGCAGCACGACCCGCGCGCCGCAGATGCGGTGGATCGGCGCGTGTATGCACTGCGCGGACAGCTCGACCACGCCTTCGCCCTCCAGCGTGGCGCCGGTTTCGTCGAACACGATCATGTCGCTCGCACGCGCCTCCGACCAGTGCAGGCCGAACGGCAGGATGAGGTAGCGGTCGTCGTGACCGGGCACCGTGACGGTGAAATGGTTGTCTATGCCTTCCTCCAGCTCGTCCAGCACTGCCAGCCGGTGGGCGGCGGCGAGATGGACTTTCGCCTGCCAGACGGGATCCACCGCGCGGGCGGATGAGATCGGATGAACGGACATCGCGGGCCTCGGCACCAGGTAGTTGGGGGTCGACGCGCAGTATAGCGAGTCCGCGACGCCGCACCCCGGCGCTTGTTGGTTAGAATCCGCGGCAGCCGCGGGGAGGCGGCGCAGGCAAATGACGCTGCTATCGCAGGAACGGGCGATTCTGTTCGCGGACGTGAGCGGCAGCACGCGCCTGTACGAGTTGCTGGGCGACAAGCTCGCCAAGCAGGCGGTCGAATCCTGCCTCGGCGTGCTCGCCGAGGCGGTCGGCACGCACCGCGGCAAGGTGGTGAAGACCATCGGCGACGAGGTGATGGCGGTATTCCCGCGGCCCGAGCTGGCCTCGGCCGCCGCGCACGACATGCAGACCCGCATCGCCGCGATGGCGCCGGTCTCGGGCCAGGCGATGCGCATCCGCGTCGGTTTCCACTTCGGCCCGGTGCTCGAGGACAGGGACGACTTCTTCGGCGACGGCGTGAACGTCGCCGCGCGCCTGGCCGCACTGGCGAAGGCCGGGCAGGTGCTGACTTCCGGCACCACCGTCGAGGCGATGCCGGCGTGGCAGCGCCGCAACCTGCGGTCGCTGTCGGAATTCACCGTCAAGGGCAGGCAGGAGTCGCTGGACCTATACGAGCTGATGTGGGAGGACAGCGACGACGCGACCCACGTGGTGGGGCCGCGCGGCGGGTCGCGGCCGGTGGCGCTGCTGACGCTCGAGTTCAAGGGCAGCCTGATCGCATTTCCCGCTGCCGCGAGCCTGATGGCGATAGGCCGCGACCAGGCAGGCGACGTCGTGCTCAGCGGCAGGAACGCGTCGCGCCGGCACGCGCGCATCGAGCGGCGCCGGGACCAGTACTTCCTCGTCGACGAGAGCACGAACGGCACCTACGTCACCTTCGACGGCGATGCGGAGTTGCTGCTGAAGCGCGAGCAGGTGCTGCTGCGCGGCAGGGGGCTGGTCAGCTTCGGCGCGGCCGCGGCCGATGCCGACGCCGAGACGCTCCGTTTTTCACTCGGGTAGGCTACACTCGCGACTGATATCGAACCTTGGAGGAGGGGAAATGAAGATCGTATTCAAGCTTTCGCTCGCCGGTGCCATCGCCGCCGCGTTCGCGGCGCCGCCCGCGCTCGCGCAGACCACGCTGACGATGTCTTCGTGGGTGTCTCCCAAGCACCACCTCACCCACACGGTGCTGGCGGGCTGGGCGGCGCAAGCGGAGAAGGCCACCGCAGGGCGCGTGAAGTTCTCGATGCTGCCCAAGCATCCGTCCGCGCCGCCGGGCACCTTCGACGCGGTCAAGGACGGCCTGGTCGACCTGTCCTACGTCACCGCCAGCTATACGCCGGCGCGCCACGTCATGCCGTTGATGCCCGAACTGCCCGGCATGGGCGACAGCTCGGTGGTGAACTCTGTCGCGTACTCGCGCATCTACTGGAAGCACTTCCACAAGCTCGGCGAATACAACGGCGTCAAGCTGCTCGGCGTGTTCACGCACGGTCCCGGGCAGATGTTCACCAAGAAGGCGATCAAGGGCATCGACGACATCAAGGGCCTGAAGATCCGCACCGGCGGCGGCGTCGCCGAAAAGGTCGCCAACGCGCTTGGCGCCTCGGCCTTCGTGAAGCCGGCACCGGAGTCCTACGAGCTGCTGAAGTCGGGCGTCGCGGACGGCGTGTTCTTCCCGCTCGAGTCGGTGATCTCGTTCAAGCTGGACAGCGTGATCTCGCAGGCAACCCTGTTCCCGGGCGGCATGTACAGCTCGGCGTTCGGCTTCTTCATGAACCAGGCCAAGTGGGACAAGCTCTCCAAGGCCGACCAGGCGGCGCTCGACAAGCTCGGCTACGAGCACCTTGCGCGCTTCGCCGGCGAGTCCTGGGACAAGGCGGACAAGCTGGGCCTGGAAGGCTTGAAGAAGGCGGGCGTGCCGGTCGTCAATGCGCCGCAGGCGCTGGTCGACGAGGTGCGCAAGCGCTCGGCGCCGATCATCGACGACTGGATCAAGCAGGCGAGCGCCAAGGGCGTGAACGGCAAGGCGGTGCTCGACGAGTTCCGCGCGGAACTGAAGAAGGTCGCAGCGGGTAAGTGAGTCCGCAGCACGGGGCCGGAGACGAGGCGCCGGCCCCGCCCGCCTGGGAGCGGCGGGCAGACGCCGTGCTGGGGGTCGCCGCCTCGGTGATCCTGTTTTCCATGATGACGCTCACGTTCGTGGACGTCGTCATGCGCTACGTCTTCAACCGGCCGTTGCGCGGGGGATTCGAGGTCACCGAGCTGATGCTGCTCGTGCTGATCTTCGCCGGCCTGCCGCTGGTATCGCGCGCCGACGAGCACGTCACCATGGACCTGATTGACCGCATGCTGTGGTCCAGGGGCAGGGCGATCCTGTTCCGGCTGGTGCACCTGGTCTGCGCGCTGGCGTTCTTCGGCCTGACCTGGCTGATCTGGCTCAAGGCCGGCGCCGTTGCGGGCTACGGCGACACCACCGACGTGATGCGCATCGCGGTCGCGCCCTTCGTCTATTTCATGGCGGCGATGATCGGGCTGTCGGGACTGATCCACCTCTATAAGCTGTTCGCGCGGGCACCGGGATGATCGAGGGACTGTGCGGCCTCGCGGCCATGCTCATGCTCGCGTTCGTGCGCGTGCCGATCGCGCTGTCGATGGCGATCGTCGGCATCGTCGGCTATGCCTACATGCGCGACTGGAACTGGAACATCGCCTTCGCGGTGGTGCAGACGAACGTCTATGAAACCGGGCGGAACTACACGCTCTCGGTGGTGCCGCTGTTCATCCTGATGGGCAACTTCGTCGCGCGCGCGGGAATCGCGCACGAGCTGTTCCGCGCCGCGCACACCTTCATCGGCCACCTGCGCGGCGGCCTGGCGATGGCCACCATCGTCGCCTGCGCGGGTTTCGGCTCGATCTGCGGGTCGTCGATCGCCACCGCGGCGACGATGGCGAAGGTCGCGTACCCGTCGATGAAGCGCTTCGACTACTCCGACCGCCTTGCAGCCGGCGCCATCGCCGCCGGCGGCACGCTCGGCATCATGATCCCGCCGTCCACGCTGATGGTGATCTACGGCGTGTTCACCGAGACCAACATCGGCAAGATGTTCGCCGCCGGCCTGCTGCCCGGCATCCTCGGCGCGGCGCTGTTGTGCGGTGCGGTGCAGTGGACCTGCTGGCGCGACCCGAAGGCCGGGCCGCGCGGCGAGCGCGCGAGCTGGCGCGAGCGCATGATCGCGGTGCGCGGCATCTGGCCGGTCGCGGTGCTGTTCACCTTCGTCATCGGCGGCATCTACGGCGGCCTGTTCACCGCCACCGAGGGTGCCGGCATGGGCGCATTCGGCGCGATGGTGTTCGCGCTGTGGCGCCGGGCGCTCACCTGGAGGACGCTGTACGAGTCGCTGGTGGAGAGCGGGCGCACGACGGCGATGCTGTTCATGATCCTGATCGGTGCGCTGATCTTCGCCGATTTCGTCAACATCACATCCATGCCGGCGGACCTCAGGGATTTCGTCACCCGGTTCGAGCTGCATCCGGTGCTGGTCGTGTCGGCGATCATGGCGATCTACATCCTGCTCGGCACCGCGATGGAAGAGCTGTCGATGGTGCTGCTGACGCTGCCGGTGTTCTTCCCGCTGGTCGTCGGGATGGGCCTCGACCCGATCTGGTTCGGCGTGCTCGTCGTCACCATCGTCGAGATCGGGCTGATCAGCCCGCCGGTGGGGATGAACCTTTTCGTGCTGTCCACGCTGCTGCCGCAGGTGCAGACGACCACCGTTTTCCGCGGCGTGCTGCCGTTCATGGCCGCCGACGTGATCCGGCTCGCGCTGCTGATCATGTTCCCCATGATCGCGCTGTGGCTGCCCGGGCTGGTGCGCTAGCCGCCATGCGCAGGAAAACCATCCGCATCCTGCCATCGCGCGTGAGCATCGAAGGCATGGACCGCGCGCCGCACCGTGCGTTCTTCCGCGCGCTCGGCAACACCGATGCCGACCTCGGCAAGCCCTTCGTCGGCATCGCCTCGACCGACAGCCGCATAACGCCGTGCAACGCGCTGCTGGGCGAGTTCGCGCGCGAGGCCTGCGGCGCGGTGCGCGAGTCTGGCGGCGTGCCGTTCGACTTCGCCGCCGCTGCGGTCGCCGATTCGATGTCCATGAACCATGGCGGCATGCGCTTCTCGCTCGTGTCGCGCGAGCTCGTCGCCGACAGCGTCGAGGCGGTGGCGCGCGGCCATGCCTACGATGCGCTGGTCACCTTCGCCGGCTGCGACAAGACGCTGCCGGGCATGATGATGGCGATGGTGCGCCTGAACCTGCCGTCGATTTTCGTCTATGGCGGCGCGGCGCTGCCCGGCCGCTGGCACGGCAGGGACGTCACCGTACTGGATGCCTACGAGGCGGTGGGTGCGGTGATGGCGGGCGACATGACGCCGAAGGACCTGGACGAGCTCGAGCACGCCTGCCTGCCCACGCTCGGTGCCTGCCCCGGCCAGTTCAGCGCCAATACCATGGCGATGGTGTCGGAGACGATGGGACTCGCGCTGCCGGGATCCGCGACCATGCCCGCGGTGGCGAAGGAGCGCGGCGCGATCGCGCGCGAGGCAGGACGCGTAGTGATGGAGCGCCTGAAGGCGGGCGGGCCGTTGCCGCGCGAGCTGGTGACGCGAAAGAGCCTGGAGAACGCCTGCGCGGCGGTGGCCGCCACCGGCGGCTCGACCAACGCCGGGCTGCACATTCCGGCGATCGCGCACGAGGCCGGCATCCGCTTCTCGCTGGACGACCTCGCGCGCGTGTCGCGGCGCACGCCGCTGATCGCCGACATGAAGCCCGGCGGGCGCTTCCTGTCGAAGGACCTGCACGCGGTCGGCGGCGTGTACGCGGTGCTGAAGGAGCTGCTGCGCCGCGGCGTGCTGCATGGCGATGCGCTGACGATATACGGCACCACGCTGGAATCCGAACTGCGCGGGCATCCCGGCGCGGATGGCGAAGTGGTGAGGAAGACGCCGATCCTCGAATCCGGCGGCATCGTCGTGCTGAAGGGCAACCTGTGCCCCGACGGCGCGCTGATCAAGGTGGCCGGGCTGAAGTCGCAGCGCTTCGAGGGCATCGCGCGGGTGTTCGAGTGCGAGGAGGACTGCGCCGACGTCGTGCGCAGGCGCGCCTACGCGGCGGGCGACGTGCTGGTGATCCGCAACGAAGGCCCGCGCGGCGGACCCGGCATGCGCGAGATGCTGGGCGTCACCGCGCTGATCTACGGCCAGGGCATGGGCGAGAAGGTCGCGCTCTTTACCGACGGGCGCTTTTCCGGCGCGACGCGCGGCATGATGGTCGGCTACGTCTCGCCCGAGGCCGCGGTGGGCGGGCCGCTCGCATTGGTGAAGAACGGCGACCGCATCACCATCGACGGCGCCAAGGGTACGGCGACGCTGCACGTCGCGAAGGCGGAACTCGAGCGCCGCAGGAAGCGCTGGAAGCCGCGCGCGAACCCGGCCGGTCGCTCGGGCGCGCTGGAAAAATACTCGCAGCTCGTCGGCTCGGCCTTCACCGGCGCGGTCACGCACAGCGGCGGCGGGCGCGGGAGGCGCAAGTGAGACTCGGCTACATCGGCGTCGGCCTGATGGGCAGGCCGATGGTGCTGCGCCTGCTCGCGGCCGGCTACGAGGTCGCGGTGTGGAACCGCAGCCGCGAAAAGCTCGCCCCGGTGGTGGCAAAGGGCGCGCGGGCAGTCGAATCCGCCGCCGCGGTGGCGCGCGCCGCGGACGTCGTCATGATGTGCGTCACCGACCAGAATGCGGCCGAGAGCGTGGTCTTCGGCAGCGACGGCATCGCCGCGGGCGGCAGTGCCGGCAAGCTGGTGGTGGACTTCTCCAGCATCGCGCCCGATTCCTGCCGCGACATCGCCGCGCGCCTGGAGCAGGCCTGCGGCATGCGCTGGATCGACGCGCCGGTGTCGGGCGGCGTGCCGGGCGCGGAACAGGGCACGCTCGCCATCATGGCGGGCGGCCGCGAAGAAGACGTGGAACGCGTGCGCCCGGTGATCGCGCACGTCGCCGCGCGCTTCACCCGCATGGGCGACATCGGCGCGGGGCAGACCACCAAGCTGTGCAACCAGATCATCTCCGGCTGCAGCTTCCCGGTGATCGCCGAGGCGGTGCGCCTGGCCGAGGCCGCGGGCATCGACGCTTCCAAGCTCTTCGAGGCGCTTGCCGGCGGCTTCGCGGACTCGAAGCCCTTCCAGGTGTTCGGCCCGCGCATGGCCTCGCGCACCTTCGAGCCATCGCTGGGCGATTCGTCGGTGCTGCTGAAGGACCTGGACAACGCCGCCGCGGTGGCGAAAAAGTTCGGCGTGCCGCTGCCGATGGCACGCGCCGCGTCGGAACAGTATCGCCAGCTGCTCGCGCGCGGCGGCGATCCGGAACCCACGCAGCTCATCAAGCTGCTCAGCGGCGAAAAGTAGACCTTTCGTCGGCGTCCCCGGGGCTGCCGGGTTCGGGGGCAATCTGTGCGCTAGCGTACATTTCGCGACCCGGTGTGATTGCATTTCCTGCGGGCTTGCGGGAATAATTCTCACGAGGACGCCTCAAACAACAAGTTCAATATTTCCGAATCGTTCGGCTGGGAGGGTCGAATGCGTTGCGAGAACTGCGACACGGAGAATGCCAGCACCGCCAAGTTCTGCCGTCGTTGCGGCAAGGCGTTGGCCGCCTCTGCGAAGGGGGCGCTCGCCGGTAGTACTGCCTGCCTGAGCTGCGGCCGCCCGAGCAAGCCAGATGACAAGTTCTGCGCCGGCTGCGGAGCGCCGCTGGGCGCGGTGGCTTCTCCTTCAGCTCCGACGGCGGCATCTTCGCCCTCGCCACGGCTCGCGCCGCTGCCTCCTGCATCGTCCGGGAAACCGGAACCAGAAGGCCACGCGCCGAAACCCCCGCACGCGGTCCCTCAAACCAAGTCATCCAGACCGCCTCTTCTTGCTCTTTTGGCCCTGTTGCTGATCGGTGGCGCTGCCGGCGCTTACTTCTGGCCGACGTCACGGCAACCGAACGTGCCCGTCGCAGAATCGCCACGTCCGATCCCAGTCCCTGTCCTGGAGTCACTCGAGCCATCCAAGCCGGTGCCGGAAATGCCCGCGAAAGCGGAATCTGGAAGTGACGTGCCCGTGCCAGAAGGGATAGGCAAGCCCTCGATCCCGGCCAAGGCCGTCGAACCGGAATCAGCCGGTCCATCGGTTGCGCTCAGGGCCGGATTCCTGATCGGAACGTGGGATGTTCGGCAGGAATGCGACAGCATTGATGACCAGGTCCGGTGGTCCTTCGTGCAAGGCAGTTACTTCCAGACCGATGGACCCGCACCGGACGGGGAACTAGTGAATGTGGTGACCGAGTCCGGAAACACTCTCGTCGTTCGTCATGCCTATGGTGCAAAGGAGTGGACGCGGTACCGGGTACACGCCGACAAGCGAATGCAGGAATGGGACACGTTCGACGGGAAGAACTTTCTCACACGTGACGGCAAGAGGCTCGATGGCACGCCGGGGCGTACCTGGCTGCGCTGCTTCGCCATGGATGCCGCTGCAACGGCGCCGCAAGTAGAGAAGAAGAGCGCGCCTACCTCGCCGAAAGTTGCGTCGAAAGAGCGGGCAGCGACGAAACCGGCGGCGAAGAAACCGCCACCTGCGACCGCCGCGCCTGCCCCGGCGTCACCGTCGCGAGTGCCCGCGGCGGCCTCGCCGTCTGTCGCACCCGCTCCTGCGGCGGCACCCGCCGATCCGTGTGCCGCGTTCACTGCGTTGAGGCGCGAGCAGTGCTCTGCTTGTCGCACGCAGGGTTCCATCGCGCGTGCCATCTGCGAGGAACGAATCAGGGTTCGCTACTGCAGCGCGGGGCGCTGGGGCAAGGATCCGGCGTGCCCGCAGGAGGCCACGATGCCGTCGGGACCGCAGTACTAGTACGATCGAGTGCTGCATCCAGGCGTTGCGCAGGCGCACAGGTGTGTCGAGTTTCAATGGAGACAAGGGGGAACGATGGCGAAGCTTTACCTGGCGATATCGATGGCTACGTTGGGTATCTGGACGGTCGTCACGCTGATAGCGGGACTTTGGCACCTCGCTGGCGGCATTGGAGGCGGATATCTGAGCGATGCGAGAGCGTTCCGGATGCTTCAGGGAATTCTGGGATTCGTGCTGGTCTGGCTGGCTCTGTTCGCGAACTGCTGGATAAGCGCCACAGCTGCGGCCCTGTTCGGGCTCGAGGACAAAGCGAAGGCGGCAGAACTGGCGCGTCGCGGGATGGAGAAAGCCTCGGGGATCGCACAGTCCGCCCAAGGCAAGGCGCAACAACTGGCAGAACGCGTGTCGCAGGTAGCCTCGCAAGTGGCGCCGCGAGGGCAGTCGTCGCCTGGCGCGTCGCTCTCTTGTCCCGGTTGCAAGGCAGGGGTGCTCGAATCTGACGTGTTCTGCGGGAGATGCGGGCATCGGCTCAGACAGCCCGGGGACGCGAGGACGGCATGAGTGGATGCTGGAGGTGTCGGTGCTGTTCATGGTCGACGTTGTAGGGTTGCTCGCGATCCGGTCTGGCATTCCGTTCGCAACCAGCGAGGTCTCGGCGGTACATGGGGCAGCTTGGTGGTAGCCGTACCCGGTTGCCTGCTGTCCTCGGCATTGGTTCTCCCATTGATCGTTCTCGCACATTGCTTTGCCTTCTGGCATGCGGCGGAGCGGGACGAAGCGGCCAGACGAGCTGATGAACGGGTAGCTTGCGTCGCGTGAGGCAGACGTAGCACGACATCCGGATGGCCTGTACGGCCGTCCAGACACAAATTGCAGTCTATTCAAGTCCGTCGGCGGCAGACCTGCTGCTCTGCGCGAACAAGTTGCAGCATCCTGCAGTGCGATCGACAGACGCGGCTTGATGTCGCGGCGCAACTCGATGCAATTATTTTTCGCCGTGCGTGAAAAAATCCATGCGCGAAGCGTTGTGTTCGAAA
>JBFWRS010000053.1:0-20780 GCA_050248795.1 Burkholderiales bacterium
GGCGCGCCTGCGGTGCTGGTCCAGAACCATGGCCGGCAGGCGGCGATCGTGGCGCGCGTCGCGCAGGCGCGCGGGCGATTCGGCAGCCTCGCGCACGCCAGAAGCGACAGGAGCTGGCCGCGCTTCGTCGGCAGCATCGCGAAGATCGTCCAGCAGATGCCGCTGTGGAAGCTGCAGACCCTGCGGCGGCGGAACGTGCCCTTCCTCTACGAGAAAAGCAGCGGCTCGCGCATCACGCTGCTGCCAGGTGTTGCCTTCAACCTGCGGCGATTCGGCGCGCTGATACAGCTGCTTGCCAGGGCCGCATGGGTGCAGCACATCCGCGCCAACCCGCGGAACGCGCCCACGGTGGGCGGCGCGACCGATCTGGAACTGTTCCTGTTCGGTGGCGCGCGGGTGGACCTCTCGGCGGCAAGGACCACGCTGCAGGACATGCAGGAGAACCGGTGCTTCTACTGCGGCAGCACGATGCGGCAGGAGCCCCACGTCGACCACTTCATTCCGTGGTCGCGGTACCCGCGCGACCTGGCGCAGAACTTCGTGCTGGCACACGGCGCCTGCAACCTCGACAAGGGCGACATGCTCACCGCGCCGGCGCACCTTGCGCACTGGGTGAAGCGCAACCGCGAGCTGGGTGCCGAGCTTGCGGCGCGCCTCGCGCCGGCGGGATTCCTGGACGACCAGGCCGCGGCGCTGCAGGTGGCGCGCTGGGCCTACCGCCAGGCCGAGGCCGCGTCGGCGCAGCTGTGGGTGAGTTTGAAGTACACGGTCAATGCAGATCGGCGGTGCCTGGAGATACTTGGCGGCTAAGTGAATCGTATTCGGGGTCTGACCCCGAGTCAGGCGTAGGCCTTGAAGGTGTTGCCGTCCCGGGTGAGTAAAGTCATCAGCTTCGGGTGCACGAACAGCTTTTCCTTGCCGAGGGTTCGTTCTTCCAGCACGCCGGCGGCAACCAGCGCCTTGAGGTAACGCGAAGCAGCTTGACGGCCGGCAATCCCGGCGTCCACCAGGTTGGCGATCCGGCAGTAGGGCTGCTCGAAAATCACATCCACCAGCTCCCGGCTGTAGATCTTCGGCAGCTTGCGGCGGACGTATTCGGTGGTGTCGGCCGAGAGTTTTCGCACGGCGCCGATCTTGGCGGTCGTCCAGATGGCCGTTTCTTCGACGCCCTTGAGGATGTAGATGAGCCACTCTTCCCAGGCATTCTTGCGGGTGACATCGAGCAGCAGGCGGTAATAGTCGGCCTTGTGGGCGATGATGTAGCGGCTGAGATACAGGATGGGCAGCGTCAACAAGCCCTTCTCGACGAGGAAGAGGCTGTTGAGGACGCGGCCGGTGCGGCCGTTGCCGTCGGTGAAGGGGTGGATGGCTTCGAACTGGTAGTGCGCGACCGCCATGCGGATGACCGGGTCGAGCGTCTCCTCGTCATGCAGGAAGCGCTCCCAGTTGGCGAGCAGGTCGCGGATGCGCTTTTCGCCTTCGGGCGGCGTGTAGATGACCTCGTTTGTCGCTGCATTGGTGAGCGCAGTGCCGGGCACCTTGCGCACCGCCATGTCGACACCCTTGATCTGGGTGCAGATGATTTCAGCGGTACGCGTGACGAGCGGCCGCCTTTTCAGCTCCCCGGCGCCGTGGAGCAAGGCGCGTCGATAGCGCAGGGCCTCCCGGGTGGCCGGGTCCGCGCTGGCGTCGGCCTCGAGGTGCTGGAAGAGCTTGTCGGCGGTGGTGACGATGTTCTCGATCTCGGAGCTCGCCCGCGCCTCCAGCAGCGGCAGGGTGTTGATCAGCATGGCCGGGTTGGGGATGAGCGCCGCCGCCTGCTTCAGTTCTCCCAGCGCTGCTCTGGCCTTAACGCATTGCTTTAAAACGTCTTTTGTCTCTATCTCGACGGCCGGCGGGAGCCGGGGAAGGTCGTTGTAGGGCCTGGCGGGGTCCCAGTGGCCCGCTTTGGTCATGTTTACGGAAGTGGCTTTTTGCGACACGTCCGCAGCTTATGTCGCGGGCGGCGACACGTCAAGCGAACGTGTCGTCAAAACGCCATTTCGGCAACACGTCACACCACCGCCCAGCGGACGGTGATGCACGTGCATATGCATGTCATTCCCCGGTATCGCGGCGACCGGCCCGACCCGCGCGGCGGGATCGGACGCCGACCCCCGAGTCAGCGGCGCACCCAAAGCGCCACCCGGCCCCTATCCTCTCGCCATGCCCACCCACCTCCCTCCACCCTTTCTCGCCCTCCTGCGCTCACGCTTTCGCCTCGACTGGCACGGCATCCACGGCGCGGCGCACTGGGCCCGCGTGCGCGCGAACGGCCTTCTTCTCGCCGAGCGCGCCGCCCCCGGCGCCAGCACCAGGGTGATCGAGCTGTTCGCCTTCCTGCACGATTCCTGCCGCCACGACGACGGCTACGACCCGCTGCATGGGGAACGCGCAGCGCAATCGATCGAGGAACTCGCCGAAGCCATGCCGCAGCTCTCGGGCGAGGAGCGCCGGCTGCTTGCCTACGCCTGCACCCACCACTCCAGCGGCCTGACCGAGGCCGAGCTCACGGTGCAGATCTGCTGGGACGCGGACCGCCTCGACCTTGGGCGCGTGGGCCATCGCCCGGACCCGACGCGGCTGTGCACGAAGGCGGCGAAGGATGGAGAGCTCATCGAGTGGGCGTACCGGCGGAGCCTGGGCTAAAGGCCGGTCAGGGGAATCGGGGTCTGACCCCGATCTACGCTCAGCCCTTCCCCTGCTTCGCCAGGAAGCGGTCGAGCTGGTCGGCGAAGCGCTTGCGCTCGACGTTGCCCAGCGCTTCCGGCCCGCCGGTTCTCACGCCGGTGCCGCGCAGTTCGTCCAGGTAGTTGCGCAGCGCCAGCCGTTCCTGGATGTTCTCGCTCGAGTAGAACTCGCCGCGCGGGTTGAGCGCGTGGCCGCCTTTCGCGATCACGTCGGCGGCGAGCGGGATGTCCGCCGTGACCACCAGGTCGCCGGGCTCGAGTTCGCGCACGATGTGGCTGTCGGCGACGTCGATGCCGTGCGGCACCTGCAGCGCGCGGATGTATTTGGACGGCGGCGTGCGAAGCAGCTTGTTGGCGACCAGCGTCATCGAGTGCCGGGTGCGCTCGGCCGCGCGGTAGAGGATGTCCTTGATGACCGCCGGGCAGGCATCGGCGTCGACCCAGATGTGCATGCGCCGATTATGCGGCCCGCCCTGCCTGCCTTTCGTGCCGCGTCAGCGCGCCGGAAAGCGGCTGCTGTCGCACTTGCCTTCGGCGCGATCCGGCCACCACTCGTAGCTGAGCACCGGCGCCGGATTGTCCCTGCCGGGCCGGCGCGCGCCGACCGGCTCGCCGTACAGGTTCAGCACGCGGTGCCGCTTCGGCCAGCCGCCGGGCGCGCCCTGGCCCGGGTAGGGGTCGGGCGCAAGCCTGGCGAGGATCGCGCAGCCCTCGGCCGCAGTGGCGGGCAAGGCGCGGTGCGCGGACGGGTACAGCTCCAGCGTCTCCAGTTGCGCGGCGGCGTCCCAGGTGCTGGTTGCCGGGCGCCATGTGCTGAAGTAGGACTTCATGCTCGCCTGCGCGGCGAGCGCGGCGACCACCGGGACGGCGAACGCAATCGCGGCCAGCCGCACACCGGGCATGGCGCGGCCGGCGCCACGCCACAGCACGACGAAGGCAAGCAGCCAGGCGCCGTCGACCAGCAGGTAGAGCGCCCAGGCGGACTTGCGGAAGGACTGGAACTGCACGTCCCAGCTCATGATCGCGCCCGCCGCCAGCGCACCGAGCGCCAGGGGCAGCAGCACCGCGCGCCCGCGCGCGGCCAGCGCGAGCGCGACCGCGCCGACGACCAGTCCCGGCACGTGCAGCAGGCCCCAGCCCAACCAGAGCGGCGCGGCGTAGCTGGCAAACACGCTGCCGCCGCCCCACAGCGAAGGAAAGCGCGCCCATTCGGCGATCGCGCCGGCAGTGAGGCACGTGAGCAGCACCCACAGCACGATCGCAAGCGCCGAGGGTGCGCGCGGCTGCTCGGGCAAAGTTTCGTCCATGGCGTGGATGGTATCGCGAGCAGCGGTGCGATCGGGTTTGCCGTACTGCGCGGGCTTGCGTTGCGTGGATAATCCTGAAATGCGCCTGCGCCTGACGAACGCCATGGGGTTCATCGCGTGTCTCGCGGCGGTGTTGGCGTTCGGCGGCGCCGCGCAGGCCAACGATCGCGACAGGCTGGGACTCGGGCATCTCGACATCGAATCGCGCGACCTCGCCGCGGCGCCGGGCGGCGCAGCGACCGTGACGGTGATGGCGGCGGAAGGGCGCTGGCAGAGCACCGGCGCGCTGCTGCGCAAGGGCAACACCTACCGCATCACCGCCAGCGGCCAGTGGCAGCAGGGTTTCCTCTGCTCCGCCAGCGGCCCCAGCGGCGAAGGCTCGGGCTGCTTTCCGCCGATCCCCATCGCCGCGCTCGCGGGCCTGCCGATCGGCACGCTGATCGGCAAGGTCGGCAAGGAGGGCGCGCCGTTTCCGGTTGGCGCCGAGCGCGAGTTCACCCCGCAGGCCGACGGCGTGTTGTACCTGCGGGACAACGACATCGCCGACTTCAGCTTCGACAACACCGGCTTCGTCAACGTCAAGGTCGCGGTCGTGGCGGCAGCCACGCCACCGGCGCCACCCGTGGCCGCGGCCGCACCGCCCACCGCGGCACGGCCGGCGACGCCGGAGCCTGCGCGCACGAGCGCGACGCCGCTGCCTTCGGCGTCCGCGCAGTACTGGGCGGTGATCATCGGCGTCTCCGAATATGCCGACACGCGCATCCCGTCGCTGCGCTACGCCGCGAAGGATGCGCGCGCGATCCACGACTGGCTGGTGTCGCCGCAGGGCGGGCGCTACGCGCCGGCGCGGGTGAAGCTGCTGGTCGATCGCGATGCCACCGGCAACAACATCCGCGAGGCGCTGTTCGGCTGGCTGCGCCAGGCGATCGAGGAGGACGTGGTGATGATTTTCTTCGCCGGCCACGGCTCGCCCGATGCGCCCGACACGCCGGGCAACCTGTACCTGCTGCCGACCGATGCGCGCTACGACGCCATTGCCTCCAGCGGCTTTCCGATGTGGGACATCGAGACCGCGCTGAAGCGCTTCGTCAAGGCAAAGCGCGTGGTGGTGGTGGCCGACGCCTGCCACTCGGGCGGGGTGGGCGAGTCGTTCGACATCGCGCGGCGCTCGACCAGCGCGACGCCGTCCAACCCGATCTCGTCTGGCCTGCACGGCCTCGCGGCCATCGGGCCCGGCGTGGCGGTGCTCTCGGCGTCGGACGACAAGCAGTTCTCCGCCGAGGGCCCGATGTTCGGCGGCGGCCACGGCGTGTTCACGCATTTCCTGCTGGAAGGCCTGAAAGGGCAGGCGGACTACAACCAGGACCAGCGCGTCACCCTGGGCGAGCTGATCCCGTTCCTGTCCGAGAACGTGCGCCGCGCCACCCGCAACACGCAGAGCCCGACGGTGGCCGGGCGCTTCGACCCAGCGCTGTCGATCGGGCGCTAGCGCAAGCCGAGCCTGACCGGCTGGTGGTCCGAAGCGTCGCTGGTCTGTTCGCACTCGACCGATGCGATGCGCGCGGCGACGTCCGCGGTGACGGCGAAGTAGTCCCTGCAGTGCCCGCCCATCGGCCACTGCCTGCGGTCGAACAGGCCGGTGCTTGGCGGATGCGGCTCGCCCGGGCGCGCGTGCCTCCAGGCGTCGACGAGCGGCGGGCGGAACAGCGCCGCGTACTCGGCGTCGTCCGGCGCCAGGTTGAAGTCGCCGCACAGCACGAGCGAGGCCGGGCGCGGCACCGGGTCGTAGGGGCTGCGTGCCGCCTTCGCCGGCGCGGCCTCGTTCGCGGCGACTTCGGCCTGGATCTCGCGCAGGCGCGCGACCTGCGCGGCGCGGTGCGCGGCAGAGTAGTACTCCAGGTGCGTGGTCATCACGCGCAGCGGGCCGGACGGCGCCTCGACCACGACCTCGATCGCCTGGCGCTGCATGTGCTTGATGCCGCCCTCGGCCGGATGCGGCAGCAGGTGGTTGAAGACCTGCAGCACCGGCAGGCGCGACATCACCAGGTTGCCGTACTGGCGCGCGCCGCGGATCAGCGTCGGCCCGAACACCGCCTGGTAGCCGGGAAACAGCGCTTCGAGCTCGGCGACCTGGTCGGCGCCGCCGCCGAAAGCAGGTTCGCCGCGCGCGATCTCCTGGAAACAGACGACGTCCGCTTCGCCCATGGCGCGCACCGCGCGCGCGATGCGCGCAAGGTCGGTGACGCCGTCGCAGCCCTTGCCGTTCTGGATGTTCCAGGAAACGAGGTACATGGGGACCGTCCCTGTTCGATGACTACTTGATGCCGGCCTGCATGAAGGATTGCATGAACTGGCGCTGGAACAGCAGGAACGCCACCAGCAGCGGCGCTACCGCCATCAGCGTCCCGGCGCTGATCACGCCCCAGTCCACGCCCGACTCGGGCGCGCCGAAGATGGCGAGGCCCACGGTGAGCGGGCGGGTCTCGATCGAGTTGGTGACGATGAGCGGCCAGAGGAAGTTGTTCCAGTGGTAGCTCACCGACACCAGACCGTAGGCGAGGTAGGTCGGGCGCGCGAGCGGCACGTACACGCGCCACAGCACGCCGAGGAACGAGCAGCCCTCGACGCGCGCGGCGTCTTCCAGCTCGCGCGGCACGGTCTTGAAGGTCTGGCGCAGGAGGAATATGCCGAATGCGCTCGCCATGTACGGCAGGCCGATGCCGACGATGGTGTCCACCAGCCCCAGCCGGCTCATGATGCGGTAGTTCTCGACGATCAGCACCTCCGGCATGATGAGCAGCTGCACCAGCACCAGGCCGAAGGCAATGTCGCGGCCGGCGAAGTCGAACCTGGCGAAGGCGTAGCCGGCGAGCGTGCACAGCACCAGTTGCGCAGCGAGCACCATGGTCACCAGCATCACGGTATTGAGGAAGTGCCGCGGGAACGGCGCGTAGGTCCAGGCGCGGGTGAAGTTCTCCAGCGTCAGCGGCGCGAGCGGATCGAAGTGCGTCGCGTACTCGACCGGATGGAACGCCGCCCAGAAGGCGTACAGCAGCGGCGACAGCCACAGCAGCGCGAGCAGCCAGGCGGCGGCGGTCTCGAGCGGCGGCGCGCGGCGTCCCGCGGCGCTCATCGGTAATGCACCCGCCGCTCGACCAGCTGGAACTGCACCACCGCCAGGCCGGCGAGCAGCGCCAGCAGCACCACCGTCAGCGTCGAGGCGTAGGCGGTGTCGAAGAAGCTGAACGCCACCTGGTAGATGTAGTAAAGGAGCAGGCTGGAGGCGTTGTCCGGCCCGCCCTTGGTAAGGATGAAGAGGTGGTCCACCAGCTTGAACGAGTTGATGGTGGCGTTCACCAGCACGAACAGCGTGGTCGGCATCAGCAGCGGAAAGGTGACGCGGCGAAAGAAGTACCAGCGCGAGGCCCCTTCCATCTTCGCCGCCTCTTCCAGCTCGGGGGCCAGGGACTGCAGCGCCGCGAGGTAGAAGATCATGAAGAAGCCCGCTTCCTTCCACACCACCATCACCATGGTGCAGGCGAGCGCGGTGTCCGGGTCGCCGAGCCAGTTGTGGCTCTCGGCGCCGAACAGCGCGGCGTTGACCTGGTCGAGCAGCCCGATCTGCGGCGTGTAGAAGAACAGCCACAGGTTCGCCACTGCGATCATCGGCAGCACGGTCGGCGTGAAGTAGGCCATGCGCACCAGCGCGCGCGCCGGCAGCCGGTCGTTCACCCAGATCGCCATCAGCATCGCGATCGCCATCGAGGTGGGGATGGTGCCGAGCGCGAACCAGGCGTTGTTGCCCAGCACCTGCCAGAAGATCGGGTCGTCGGCCAGCGACGCGTAGTTGTCGATGCCGACGAACCGGGACGGACGCACCACCGTCCCGGTCGAGAACAGGCTGTCCCACAGCGTTGCGAGCGCCGGGTAGTGCGTGAACCCGACGAGCAGGATCGCGGCCGGCGTCAGCAGCAGCCAGCCGTAGACCGCCCGCATTGCGCTAGCGGTAGGGCTTCAGCAGCCTGTCGGCCTCGGCTTGGGCGGCCTTCAACGCCGCGGCCGGCGTCTTCTGGCCGGTCAGCGCCGCCTGCAGCGCGTCGTCGAGGAGCTTCCTCACGCGGCCGGTCTGGAAGGTGGCGAGTTCGGCGGTGGCGTACTTGAACTGGTCGCGCGCCACCACCGCCTGCGGGAAGTCCTTCGCGTAGGCCTTGAGCGCGGGCGTCTCGTAGGCCTCGGGGCGCACGGCGACGTAGCCGGTGGCCATGCTCCAGTCCGCCGCGCGCGCGGGCGTGGTCATCCACTTCACGAACGTGAGCGCGGCCTTGCGCTCCTCGGGGGTGGTCTTCTTGAACATGTAGAAGTTGCCGCCGCCGGTGGGCGAGCCGCGCTGCTTGGAGGCCGGAAGCATGGCGACGCCAAACGGAAACTTCGCCGAGCTTTTCACCGCGGTGAGGTTCCCGGTGGTGTGCCACATCATCGCCGTCTTGCCCTCGGTGAATTGCTGGCGCAGCGTCCCCCACTCGACGGTGCCCTCGGGCATCACCTTGTGCTTCGCGCCAAGGTCGCGCCAGTACTGCAGCGCGGCGACCACGTCCGGGTGGGCGTAGTTCGTGCGGTTGCCGTCCTTGTTCATCAGGTCGTGGCCGTTCTGGCGCGCGAAGGCCTGGAACATCCAGTACGGGTAGCCGGTGGACGGCACCATCACGCCCCAGCGCTGCACGTTGCCGGAGGCGTCCTTCTTCACCAGCTTGGCCGCCATTGCCGCCATTTCCTTCCAGCTCGCGGGCGCTTTTTCCGGATTGAGGCCGGCCTCCTTGAAGGCGTCCTTGTTCCAGTACAGCACGATGGTCGAACGCTGGAACGGGATGCCGTACACCTTGCCCTTGTAGATGCCGTTCATCATCAGCGACGGGTAGAACGCCTTCAGCCAGGCCTTCTCGTCAGCCGTGGTGGCGACGTCGTCCCAGGGCACGATCACGTCCTGCTCGAGGAGTTCGTACAGGTCGATCGAGTACAGCACCGAGATCTGCGCGGGCTGGCCGGCTTTCAGCGCGGCAAGCGCCTTGATGCGCGCGTCGTCGTAGTTGCCGGCATATATCGGGTTGATCTTGATACCCGGATTCTCCTTCTCGAAATCCCGGGCGTAGCCGTCGATCACCTTGGTGAGCGGGCCGCCGACGGCGATCGGGTAATAGAAGGTGAGCGTGGTATCGGCGCGCGCCGGGGCGGCGGCCGCGAGCAGTCCTGCGAACAGCAATGCAATCAGCGATTTCATGGTGTGCCTCCGTTTGGTATCGACACTACCTGCCGATTCTTGCAGTCTCGTTACACCGGCTGCAGCGCGTCTTGATGCAGATCAATCCGGTTGCCGGTCCCGGCATCGAACAGGTGCATGGCCGCCGGCGCCCAGCCCAGGCGAACCTTGGCACCTGCGCCGAGCCCCAGGCGCCCCGGCGCACGCGCGAGCAGCGACTCCTCGCCCACCTGCACGGTGAGGACGGTATCTGCGCCGTGGTACTCGGCGCTCGAGACCACCCCCGCCACGCCGCCCTCGGCGACGAGCTCGACATGCTCCGGCCGCACGCCGAGCATGCGCCCCGCGCCGCGGCCCGGATGCACCGCCGCGCCGGGCGCGCCGCGGATCACGGCGCCCTGCGCACCGTCGGCCAGGGCGACGATGTTCATCGGCGGGGTGCCGATGAAGCGCGCCGCGAACACGGTCGCGGGCCGCGAGTACAGGTCCTCGGGCGGGCCTTCCTGCTCGATTCGCCCCTGGCGCATCAGGATCACGCGGTCGGCCATGCTCATCGCCTCGACCTGGTCGTGGGTGACGTAGACCACCGTCATGCCCAGGCGCTGCTGCAGCGCGCGGATCTCGACCCGCATGCCGTGGCGCAGCTGCGCATCGAGGTTCGAGAGCGGCTCGTCCATCAGGCAGATCCTGTTCTCGGCGATGACCGCGCGCGCGAGCGCCACGCGCTGGCGCTGCCCGCCGGAGAGCTGCGAGGGCTTGCGCGCCACCTGTTCGGTGAGGCCGACCAGCGCGGCGACGCGCGCCAGGCGCTCGTCGCGCTCGGCGGCCGGCGTGCGGCGCACTTTCAGGCCGAAGACGATGTTCTCCGCCACCGACAGGTGCGGAAACAGCGCGTAGGACTGGAACACCATCGAGATGCGGCGCTTGTCGGGCTCGAGGTGCGTGACATCGCTGCCGGCGATGAGGATCTTCCCGCGGGTCACGTCTTCCAGCCCGGCGATCAGGCGCAGCACCGTCGACTTGCCGCAGCCCGAAGGCCCGAGCAGCACCAGGAACCTGCCCGCTTCGGCGCGCAGGCTGACGTCGTCCACGGCGCGCACCACGCCGTAATGCTTGGACACGGACTCCAGGACGATCTCCGACATGCGCCGCGCATTATGCGCCAAGCGACTGCCCTGCCCGCCCGCCGGGCGCGTCCCTACATGTTCCTGCGGTACTGCCCGCCGACTTCGAAAAGGGCGTGCGTGATCTGGCCGAGCGAACACACGCGAACCGAGACGGTAGCGCCGGCCACGCGGGATCGTCAGCCCAGTTGCAGAACCTTCTCGTCCCCGCTCGCCCGGCTGTGGCGCAGCCGGGACCTGTTCACCAGGCTCGCCGCGGACTGCGCACGCGCGAGCTGATCGGCATCGCCACGCGATAACTGGTCTTGCCCTCCATCGCGGCGTAGATGCGGCGCCCGCGCGGGCCCGGCCGCCAGTCGCGATGCACCCAGCGGTACCCCACGGGCGGCGCTTCCGCCGGCGGGACAGGCGAGATATCGAGGGCTCTGCGTGCAGCGGCTTCCACGGATGCCGCCGCGGCTTTGCCTGCGCCGACCACGAACAGTGCGCCCAGCGCAGGCGCCGTGGTGTGCAGCCATTGGCCGCCGGTTTCCATCCACGGTTGCACCGCGGGATCGGAGACCGCCATCTCGCCCGCGACCCAGCCGAGCACGCCGCCGCCGATGGTGATGATGATCGGGTAGCGCGTCATCAGCTTGAGGATCAGCGTGCTGCCGTAGATGATCAGCGGAATGCTGATGCCGAGGCCAAGGACCAGCAGTACCACGTTGCCCTTTGCGGCGGCCGCCACGCCGAGCACGTTGTCCAGGCTCATGATGAAGTCGGCGACGATGATCGTCTTGATCGCCGACCACAGGTGCGAGGCGCCGTCGATCTCCTCCTCGCCGTCCTCGGGAACCAGCATCTGGATGCCGATCCAGCCCAGCAGCACCGAGCCGACCAGCTTGAGGAACGGCAGACCGAGCAGCAGCACCGCGAAGAACGTGAGGACCACGCGCAGCAGGATCGCGCCGAAGCTGCCGAACAGGATCGCCTGCTTCTGCTGCCTCGGCGGCAGCGAGCGGCTCGCAAGCGCGATCACCACCGCGTTGTCGCCGCTGAGCACGATGTTGATCATCATGATCTGCGCGAGCGTGATCCAGAAAAAAGTGGTGCCGAGCATTTCCATCGCATCCCCCTTCGCGTGCACAGACCGCGAAGCAAGAATACGGAAGGCGCCTTACTCGACCCTGTCCGTTGAATGAACGACTGGCGTCAGAAAAATGAACGCCACGTTACGGGAAGCTGACCGTGAAGGCGTTGCCGATGCCGTCCACGTCCTCCGCGAGAGCAATCGTGGCGCCATGGACGCGCGCGATTTCGCGCGCGATGGCCAGTCCCAGGCCGCTGCCGTCGGACGAGCTGCCGAGCAACCGGTGAAAGCGCTCGAACACGCGCTCACGTTCCTCTGGTGGAATCCCGGGCCCGTCGTCGCCGATCTCGACCGCCACTGGCGCCGCATGCACCCGCAGCGTGACGCGCCCGCCCGTCGGGCTGTAGCGCACCGCGTTGTCGAGCAGGTTGTCGAACAGCTCGCGCAGGCGCACGGGATCGCCGCGCACCATCACCGGCGCCGCGGCGCCCTCGAAGCCCAGGTCCACGCCGCGCCTGATCGCCTCCGGAACCCATGCCGAGGCCGCCTCCAGCGCGAGCGCGTTCAGGTCCACGGCGACCAGCACAATGCTGCCAGCGGCCTCAGGTTCGTTTCGCGCCAGGGACAATAGCTGCGAGGACAGGCGCTCCAGCCTGTCGATGCCGTGCTGGGCTTCGCGCAGTGCGCGGCGCATCGCTGCCGGCCCTTCTTCGCGCAATGCAAGCTCGAACTGCGCGCGCAGCGCGGCGATCGGCGTCTTCAGCTGGTGCGCCGCGTCGGCGACGAAGCGGCTCTGCAGCGTGAGCGCGGCGTCAAGCCGCGCGAGCAGGGCGTTGATCGCATGAACCAGCGGGCCGACCTCCGCCGGAACGCCGCCCTGCGGCACCGGGCTGCGGTCCAGCTGCGAGCGCGAGGCGACCGAATGCTGCAGCCGCTCGAGCGGCCGCAGCCCGCGCACCACGCCCAGCCAGACCACGAGGGCGGCGAGCGCGATCAGCAGCACCTGTGGAATCACCACGCTGGCGAGGATCTCGCGCGCGAGCGCATGACGTTTCACCTCGGTCTCGGCGATGCGCACGATGGCGGCGGGCCGGGCGCTGCCTCGCTGCGCATCGACGCGCAGCTCGACGATGCGCACGGGCGTGCCGCGGACCGAGCCGTCGTAGAACCGTTCATTGGCGGGACCGGAAGCGGTGGACGGAGGCGCCCGCGGAATCGATTCGCCGGCCAGGTGCCTGCCTCCCGCATCCGCGACCTCGAAGTGGATCGCATCGAGCGGATCGGTGAACAGCACCCGGCGCGCCTCTGCGCTCATGTCGAGCGAGGTTCCCACGTCGCCCGGACGCAGGTGCAGCGAGGTTTCGCGCGCGATCTCGACCAGCGCGTGGTCGTAGGCCCGCTGCGCGAAGCGCGTCGCGACCCAGTAGCTCAGGAAAGTGTCTGCTGCGAGCAGCAGCGTGAGCGGCACGAGCAGCCACGCAAGCAGCTGGCGGCGCAGCAGCGGCGCGCGCGGCGGCACCTCCTCAGGACGCATCCGCCTTGTCGATGAGGTATCCCATGCCGCGCACGGTGCGGATGTCCGTGCCGCTGCCCTGGAGCTTGCGGCGCAGGCGGTAGACGAACACGTCGACGGCATTGCTCGAGGACACCTCGTCCCAGCCGTACAGATGGTCCGAGATCTGCTGCTTGGTGACTACCCGGCCCTCGCGCAGCAGCAGGAGCTCGATCACCGCAAACTCGCGCACCGTGAGCTCGATCGGCTGGCCGGCGCAGAACAGGCGCCGTGCGGCGGGGTCCAGCCGAAGATTGCCGTGGACCAGCGCGGTGCCCGCGCCGGCGTGCGAGCGGCGGATCAGCGCACGCACGCGCGCTTCGAGCTCGGAAAGGTGGAACGGCTTCGTGAGGTAGTCGTCGGCGCCAAGGTCGAGGCCGGCGACGCGATCCTCGAGCGTGTCGCGCACCGAAAGCACCATCACGGGCACGGTGCAGCGACGCTGCCGCAGCCGCTTCAGGACTTCGAAGCCGTCCAGCCTTGGCAGGCCGAGATCCAGCAGCACAAGGTCATATTCGTTGCAGGAGAGGGCTGCGTCGGCCTCGTCGCCGCTCGCGGCGGCGTGTACGGTGTGTGCGGACTGGCGTAGCGCCCGCGTCACTGCACCCGCGAGCATGGCGTCGTCTTCGGCAAGCAGGATGCGCATAGCCCGAAGCTTACAACCGCGCGGTGCCTGGTGAATCGTCCTCTCTCACGCGTCACGCTACATGCTGCGCCGGTATTGCCCCCCCACCTCGAAGAGCGCGTGCGTGATCTGGCCGAGCGAACACACGCGCACCGCGTCGACCAGCACCGCGAACACGTTCTCGTTGTCGATCACCGCCTGCTGCAGGCGCTTCAGCATCGGGCCGGATTCTTTCGCATTGCGGGCGTGGAAGTCGCGCAGGCGCTTCAGCTGCGAACGCTTTTCCTCTTCGCTCGAGCGGATCAGCTCGATCGCCTGCGGCACCGGGTCGGCATGCGGGTTGCGGAAGGTGTTGACGCCGACGATCGGGTACGAGCCGTCGTGCTTCCGGTGCTCGTAGTACATGGATTCTTCCTGGATCTTGCCGCGCTGGTAGCCGGTTTCCATCGCGCCGAGCACGCCGCCGCGCGCGCTGATCGCCTCGAACTCCTTCAGCACCGCTTCTTCCACCAGGTCGGTGAGCTCCTCGACGATGAAGCTGCCCTGGTTGGGGTTCTCGTTCTTCGCCAGGCCCCATTCCTTGTTGATGATCAACTGGATCGCCATCGCGCGGCGCACCGATTCCTCGGTGGGCGTGGTGATCGCCTCGTCGAAGGCGTTGGTGTGCAGGCTGTTGGTGTTGTCGTACGACGAGATCAGCGCCTGCAGCGTGGTGCGGATGTCGTTGAAGGCGATCTCCTGCGCGTGCAGGCTGCGGCCGCTGGTCTGCGAGTGGAACTTGAGCTTCTGCGCGCGTTCGTTGGCGCCGTAGCGGTTCTTCATCGCCACCGCCCAGATGCGCCGCGCGACGCGGCCGATCACCGTGTACTCCGGGTCCATGCCGTAGCTGAAGAAGAACGACAGGTTCGGCGCGAAATCGTCGATGTGCATGCCGCGCGCGAGGTAGGCCTCGACGAAAGTGAAGCCGTTGGCGAGCGTGAAGGCGAGCTGGCTGATCGGGTTCGCGCCGGCCTCGGCGATGTGATAACCGGATATCGACACCGAGTAGAAGTTCTTCACGCCGTGGTGGATGAAATACTGCTGGATGTCGCCCATCACCTTCAACGAGAACTCGGTCGAGAAAATGCAGGTGTTCTGGCCCTGGTCTTCCTTCAGGATGTCGGCCTGCACGGTGCCGCGCACGGTGGATAGCGTCCAGGCGCGGATCTTCTCGACCTCGTCGTCGGTGGGCTGGCGGCCGTTGTCGGCGACGAACTTCTCCACCTGCTGGTCGATCGCGGTGTTGAAGAACATCGCGAGTATGGTCGGCGCCGGGCCGTTGATAGTCATCGATACCGAGTTGTTCGGCGCGCAGAGGTCGAAGCCCGAATACAGCACCTTCATGTCGTCCAGGGTGGCGATCGACACGCCGGAGTTGCCCACCTTGCCGTAGATGTCCGGGCGCTCGTCCGGGTCGAAGCCGTACAGCGTCACCGAATCGAACGCGGTCGACAGGCGCTTGGCAGGCATGTCGCGCGACAGCAGGTGAAACCGCTTGTTGGTGCGGAAGGGGTCGCCTTCGCCGGCAAACATGCGGGTCGGGTCCTCGTTTTCGCGCTTGAAGGCGAACACGCCGGCGGTGAAGGGGAAGGAGCCGGGCACGTTCTCGCGCAACTGCCAGCGCAGGATTTCGCCCGCATCCTCGAACTTGGGCAGCGCGACCTTCGGCACCTTGGTGCCGGACAGCGACGTGGTGGTAAGCGCGGTGCGGATCTCGCGGTCGCGGATCTTCACCACGTACTCGTCGCCCGAGTACGCCTTCACCGTGTCCGGCCACATGTCGAGGAGCTTCTTCGAATGCGCGTCCAGCGCGGCGTCCTTCTCCGCGATCAGCGGATCGAGCGCGTCCAGCCCGCTCATGCGGCGCGCCGCCTGCAGGCTCTGGCGGTCGCGTGCGACGCGCGACTGTTCCAGCGCGTGCGCGTGGTAGGCGCGCACCGCCTCGGCGATCTCGGCGAGGTAGCGCGCGCGCCTGGCGGGCACGACCACGTTGACGTTGGATGACACGCGGCTGTCGGTGCGCGGCAGCACGCCCCTGCCGACCTTCAGGCCCTTGCCGGCGAGCACGGCGACGATGCCCTGGTACAGCGCGGTGACGCCGTCGTCGTTGAAGCGCGACGCGATGGTGCCGTACACCGGCATCGCCTCGGGCGACTGGCCGAAGCTCTGGCGGTTGCGCTGCACCTGTTTCCTCACGTCGCGCAGCGCGTCGTCGGCACCCTTCCGGTCGAACTTGTTGATGGCGACGAAGTCGGCGAAGTCGAGCATGTCGATCTTCTCGAGCTGGCTCGCGGCGCCGAATTCCGGCGTCATCACGTACAGCGACGCGTCCACCAGCGGCGCGATCGCGGCGTCGCCCTGGCCGATGCCGGAGGTCTCGACGACGACGAGGTCGAATCCGGCCGCGCGGCAGGCGGCGATGACGTCCGGCACGCAAGCCGCGATTTCGGCGCCCGATTCGCGCGTGGCAAGCGAGCGCATGAACACCGGCTCGCCGCCGATGGCGTTCATGCGGATGCGGTCGCCGAGCAGTGCGCCGCCGGTTTTCCTGCGCGTCGGGTCCACCGACACGATGGCGATCTTCAGGCGGTCGCCCTGGTCGATGCGGAAGCGGCGCACGAGCTCGTCGGTGAGCGAGCTCTTGCCCGCGCCGCCGGTGCCGGTAACGCCGAGCGCCGGCGCGCGATGCTTCGCCGCAGCGTCGCGGATGCCCGCCAGCAGCTTCTTGTCGGCGACGCCGAGCTCGATCGCGGTAATCGCCTGCGCGAGCGCCCTGCGGTCGCCGGCGACGAGCGCGCCGGCGTCTTTCGGTGCGTGCCTGGACGGATCGAAGTCGCAGTGCGCCAGGATGTCGTTGATCATGCCCTGCAGGCCCATTTTCTGGCCGTCCTCGGGCGAATAGATCCGCGTCACGCCGTAGGCCTGCAGTTCCTCGATCTCGTCGGCGACGATGACGCCGCCGCCGCCGCCGAACACCTTGATGTGCGCGCCGCCGCGGCTGCGCAACTGGTCCACCATGTACTTGAAGTACTCGATGTGCCCGCCCTGGTAGGACGACACCGCGATCCCCTGCACGTCCTCTTCCACCGCGGCGGTGACGACATCGTCCACCGAGCGGTTGTGGCCGAGGTGGATCACCTCGGCGCCCGAGGCCTGCAGGATGCGCCGCATGATGTTGATCGAGGCGTCGTGGCCATCGAACAGGCTGGCGGCGGTGACGAAGCGGATCTTGTGCTTCGCCTTGTAGACGAGGTTCTTCGAGTCGGACAGGTCGGTCATGTCGCTCCCGTGGCGCGACCGATGAGGCTACTTGACGTTAACGTCAACGTCAATTCGTACCGTACGCCGGTACTAGGCCGTGGCGCGCTGCTGCCGGAGTATAGAAGCCCCGCGTGCCGGCGCAGGCGCGCGCAGGCCCCAAGTTTCGCGCAGTACCGCGAGCAGCGCCTCGATCGCGGGATCGTGCGCGCGGTCGCGCAGGCAGATGAACTGCAGCATGGTGGGCAGGCGGCCATGCTCCCAGATGCAGACCTCGCCGGCGCGCTGGCGCTCCTCGGCGAGGTCCTCGCGCATCACCGAGACGCCGACGCCGGAGGCGATCAGGTTGGCGAGCACGCCTTCGTTATCGGCTTCGACGTGCGTGCTGAGTTCGACGCCATGCTCGCGGAACATGCGGCTCAACTGGCGCCTGACCATGCTCGCTTCAGGCGGCAGCACCCAGGGCATCGCGGCGATCGCGGCCCAGTCGGCGTGGCGTATGCGCCCGGCCCATGCCGCGGGCGCGGCGATGCGGTAGTCCATTTTCGCCAGCTCCAGGCTCGCCACGTCCGGCTCGGTGAGGTCGCCAAAGTAGAAGCTGGCGTCGAAGCTGCCGTCCTTGACGTGCGCCAGCGCGGTGGCAGTGATGCCGTTCTGCAGCTCCAGCTCCAGCAGCGGATAGCGCTCCAGCGCGCGGCCGAGGAACTCGCCCAGGCGGATGAAGTGCGGGTCGCTCAAGGTCCCGATGCGCAGCTTGCCGGAGATCTCGCCGGTCATCGCACGCGCGGCGTGCTTCAGTTCGTCCGCCGCGCGCACCACGCGCTCTGCCAGCTCCAGCAGGCGCCGCCCGGCCTGCGTCAGCTCCATGCCGGCCGAGCTGCGGTGGAACAGTCGATGCTCGAGGCTGTCTTCCAGCGCCCGGATCTGGGCGCTGACCGCTGGCTGCGACAGGTGCAGGCGCTCGGCGGCACGGGTCACATGCCCGTGTTCGGCGACCGCGACAAAGCTGCGTAGCTGGTTCAGGTCCATGATTTCAGGGCACTATTATCGCACCCCTGCTGCGGCGCAATAGTGAAATATTCCCCATTCCCGATGGTTATCGTAATCATTTGATAAGACGATTGGATTTTAAGTTCCCTGATCCCTATATTGCAACTGTGCAATGCAGCAAATCGCTAGCACACAGACCTGAAAGGAGCAGTCATGAGTAGCGAGAATCGCATTTCCGCCGCCGCCAGCCAGGGCACCCTGAGGGTGATGCCGACTCCGGCCGAGATTGCCGAAATCGAGCGCCAGGCCCGCGCCATGCGTGGCGAGGCGATCAGCCAGATGTTTCGCAGCGCCAGGGACAGCATCAGCCGCGCCCTGTGGCGCGCCCAGCAGCGCGAGTACGCCTCGTTCCTCGCCCGTGCCACCGATCACGCGGACCTGGAGCGGCGCATGAAGTCGCTGAACCAGATCCCCCGCCCGCTGGCCGGCTGACGCCGGCTCGAGAATCCGACCGCGCCGGGCTTTTCGCCGGCGATCCTCCTCCTCCTCCTTCGTCGCGAGGGGACCGGCGCGGTTTCGGACCTGAGCGGACAGGCTGCCCCATGAACCAGCCGATCCTGACCCGCACGCTGCGCAGGCACGAACGCAGCGCCTACACCCGCCACCTGCTGCAACTCGACGCCGAAGACCGCCGCCTGCGCTTCGGTTTGCCCTGCGACGACGCGCGCATACACGAATACGTTGCCGGCATCGACTTCGAGCGCGACGCGGTGCTGTGCGTGTTCGACGACGAACTGGCGCTCGTCGGCGCGGCGCACGTGGCGCGCGGCTCGGGCAGCGCAGAGGTCGGCGTCTCGGTGCTGAAGGCGCATCGCGGCCGGGGCATCGGCAGCGCGCTGATGGAGCGCAGCCGCCTCCATGCGCGCAATCGCGGCGATGCCGAGCTCTACACCTTCTGCGCAGCCGACAATGCCGCGATGATGCGGCTCGCGCGCAAGCTCGACATGCAAACCTCTGTCGCGCGCGGCGAAGCGGATGCGCGCGCGGCGCTGCCGCCGCCGGACCCGGCCAGCCATGCCGCAGAACTCATCTCCGAGCGCGTCGGCGCCGCCGACTACGCGCTGAAGCAGCAACTGGCGCAGGCGCGAAAGATCGCGTCCGCGTGGCGGCCGTTCCAGGCCGCCTGAACCGCCAGCTCAGCCGGAGATCTGCAGCACCACCTTGCCGACCGAGCGGCGCTCGCTCACCAGGTCCTGCGCGCGCGGATACTCCGCCAGCGGCACCACCTGCGACACCACCGGTTTCAGTTTGCCTTCGAGGCACCAGGCGAAGATCTGCTCGAATGCCGCGCGCAGTTGCGGCTCGTACTTTGCGCGCTGGTCGTTCGTCGACCAGCCCAGCCATTCGCCGATGTTGAAGCCCATCACCGAGACATTCTTCACCAGCAGGATATTGGCCGGGATCTGCGGCACGCTGCCGCTGGCGAAGCCTATGAGCACGTGGCGCCCGCCGGCGACCAGGCTGCGCATCGCCGGGTCGAAGGACGCGCCGCCCACCGGGTCGAACACCACGTCCAGTCCGCGGCCGTTGGTCAGGCGCTTGATTTCCGCGCGCAGGTCGGCCGCGCGGTAGTCGATCGCGGCGTGCGCGCCGTGCTCCAATGCGAGCGCACACTTCTCTGCTCCGCCAGCAGCCGCGATGACATGGGCGCCAAGCTGGCGCCCCAGCTCCACCGCCGCAAGGCCGACGCCGCCTGCGGCCGCCAGCACCAGCAGGGTCTCGCCCGGCTGCATGCGCGCGCGCCAGACAAGGCCGCCGTAGGCGGTGGCGTAGGAGGTGCCCAGGTGCAGCGCGTGATGCGCATGCAGGCCTTCGGGCAGCCGGTACACCGTGTGTGCGCTCACCGCGGCTTCCTCGGCGAACGCACCCCAGCCCGAGATTGCCAGCACGCGGTCACCCGGCGCGCAGACGCTCACCCCCGGGGACACTTCCAGCACCTTGCCGACGAACTCGCTGCCGGGCACGAAGGGCAGCGGCGGTTTGTGCTGGTACTTGCCCGCGATCCACAGGCTGGTGGCGAAGGCCACGCTCGCCGCCTCCACCGCGATGCGCGCGCCGTGAGCAGGCATCGGCGGCGCGGGGAAATCCTCGACCTTGAGCTCGTGGTAGTCGCAGAATGCGTGGCAGACGATAGCCTTCATCAGTTCGGTTCCATGTCAGTTGCGGTAGCCGGGGTCGATCGCGTCGACCTTTCGCTGCATAGCCGCGAACACGTCTTCGCAGGTGCGCTTTTCCGCCGGGCCGGACTCGCGCACCGTCTGCTCGAACACTTCGGGCCGGATCGGGTTCAGCGCCCCGGCAGCGGCGGCGGCGATCTGCACGTCGCAGGCGCGCTGCAGCGTCCACAGCACCATGAACGCCTCGGGTATCGACGGCCCCCAGGCGAGCAGGCCGTGGTTGCGCAGGATCAGTGCCGGCTTCGTGCCGATGCTCGCCAGCATGCGCGCCTGCTCGTCCGGGTTCACCGTGATGCCCTCGAAATCGTGGTACGCGACGCGGCCGTAGAGTTGCGCGGCGTAGAAATTGGTGGGCGACAGCCCGTCCTTCAGCGCCGCCACCGCCATGCCGGTGGTGGTGTGCGTGTGCATCACGCAGTGCGCGGGCTCGAGCGCGCCATGGATCGCGGAATGGATGACGAAGCCGGCGCGGTTGATCGGCCACTGCGATTCGCGCACCGGGTTGCCCTCGATGTCGATGAGCACCAGGTTCGAGGCGGTGACTTCGCGGTAGTGCAGGCCGAACGGGTTGATGAGGAACAGCGTCTCGTCAC
>JBFWRS010000054.1:0-20533 GCA_050248795.1 Burkholderiales bacterium
CCGGGTCGCCCGCCTCGACGAACACGTCCCAGGCGAAGCGCGTCGCGGCGACGTCGCCGCCGGCTTCGCGCCAGCGCAGGATGTGGCCCATGACATTGTCTTCGCGCCGGTTGGCGGGGTTGGCGCCCTCGAACTGGCCATGGCCGCGCGCGGCGTTGTTGGTGCAGGTGCAGAACACCTCGCGCGTCACCGGGTGCGGCACGATCCACTCGGGGCGGTCCATCCTCGTCGCTCCCAGCGCATCGGCCGCGAAGCGCGCGCGGATCACGACATCGCCCTGGTCGCGAAAGCCGTTCGCCGCGGTCAGCAGGCCTTGTCCATGTACCAGCGGCAGCCAGGCGCCGCTACCGTCGGCGTCAAAGCGCGCGACGTAAAGCGTGCCGTGATCCAGCAGGTCGCGATTGGCCGCGCGATCGGCCGGGTTCCACGGCTTCGCGGTGACGAATTTGTAGATGTATTCGAAGGCGCGGTCGTCGCCCAGGTAGAAGGCGAGCCGGCCATCGGCGCCAACCGCGCAGGCCGCGCCCTCGTGCGCCATGCGCCCGAGCGCGGTGCGCTTCACCGGCACGGACTGCGCATCGTAGGGGTCGATCTCCACTACCCAGCCGAAGCGGTTCGGCTCGTGCGGGTGCTTCGAAGCGTCGAAGCGTTCGTCGTGCTCCTGCCAGCGGTAAGGCCGGCCCTTGTCGGTGTAGCCGAAGCGGCGCTGGTCGGCAGGCACCTCGCCCGGGTAGACGAAGTTGTACTGCACGTTCTCTTCGCAGGTAAGGTAAGTGCCCCAGGGCGTCCAGCCGTGCGCACAGCCGCCGAAGGTGCCGAGCACGGTGCGCCCCTCAGGGTCCGCCGCGGTGCGCATCGCGGCGTGGCCGGCGGCAGGCCCCGAAATGCGGCAAGCGGTGCGCGCATGGATGCGCCGCGCGTAGCGCGACGGACGCACCACTTCCCAGCGGCCCTGGCGCAGCGCGACCTCGATCACGGACACGCCTACCGCGTGCTGGCCCTTCGCGACCTCGTCCGCGCTCCAGGACGCGAGTCCGGCCGGATACAGCAGCCGCACGTCGGCGTACTCGTGGTTGATCGCGAGCAGGCCGTGCGAGGAATTCGCCTTGCCGCGCGGCAGCGGAAAGAAATGCATGCCGTCGTGGTGCATGCCGGACTGCAGCGCCTGGTCCGCCGCGGAGTTCGAGGCATCGGGCTTCCACGCCGGCATGCCGGCGGCAGACCCCACTGCATCGCCCCAGCGGTAGAGCACCCGCGCCTCGTACTCCGGCGGCACGCGCAGCGCGTCGTCAGACGATACGGCGACAGGCGTGAAGCCGATCGCAGGAGACGATCTGCGCGCGGCGTGACCCGGCAGCGCGCCGGCGAGCCCGAGCGCAAGCGCGCCCTTGAGCACATCACGGCGCGACAGACGCGCGGCCAGCACCTCCTGGAACGTGTTCATGGTCTCCCCGGGGAAGGGGCGATTATCGCTCAGCCCGCGGGACCCGCTTCAGCGGTTCACATGTTTCTCGGAGTTCCGCGCACGTCCCGGAAACGGCGCACCGGGCACCGCCCGGTGACCGCGAACAAGAAATTCGTATTACCGGGCGAGGGCTTCGGCAGCGAAAGCCTGCAGCGCCTTTGCCATGCCTGCAGCCGCCGGACATTCCGATACCGCGTGGCGCCTGGCGACGTATGCCGGGGCGTTATAGCCGAGCCAGGACTGTCCCGCAGCGTCTTCCCAGGCCAGCGCCTTTACCGGCAGGTCGATGCCTACCGACTGCGCGCACTCCATGAACGGCGTGCCGCCCTGCGGATTGCCGAAGATCAGCAGTTCGGTCGGGCGCAGGGTCTTGCCGATCTTCGCGGCGCCTGCGGCGTGGTCGACGCGCGCGAAGATGGTCATTCCCTTCTTCTTCACCACAGACTCGAAGCGGTCCATCGTTTCCTTCGACTTGTACGGGCTCTTCAGCGCGACCAGTCCGTCTGCCGCTGCAACCGGCAACGCCGCGACGGCGAGCATTGCGAATGCGACAGAACATAGTGTACGGTGGACTGCATTCATGTGGGGCTCCTTGGTGTACGGAAATGGACTGCATCGACTGGCCGGCCGAACCGGCCCTTGTGCTAAGTCGCCGCTCGTGGCCAATCCTTACGCCCCGCCGAAGACCGGTTTGGCAGCCCTGCCTATCCGGCCCGGTCCTCGACCAGGGCCGACACGATGCTGACTTCGCTATGGAGGGTGCGATGCACCGGGCAGCGGTCAGCGATCTCGAGCAATCGCGCGCGCTGGGCGTCGTCCAGCGCGCCCTCGATGCGGATCTCGCGCTGGATGCGGTCGATGCGGCCTTCCTTCGTTTCGCACTCTGCACAGTCGGTGGCGTGGATCTTCTCGTGCCGCAGGTCCACGCTGACGCGCTCGAGCGGCCACTTCTTCTGCGCCGCGTACATGCGCATGGTCATCGACGTGCAGGCACCGAGCGCGGCAAGCAGCAATTCGTAGGGCGACGGCCCGGAGTCGGCGCCGCCGATGGCCACCGGTTCGTCCGCGCGCAACCGGTGCCTGCCGGCGAGTATCAGTTGCGCAAAGCGCCCCTCGCCGGTCTCGGCGACGCGCACGCCCTGCACCGGCGCGTCGCTCGCCGGCAGCGGATCGAGGTAACGCGAGGCCCACGCGGCGAGCACGTCGGCGACGTACGCCGCATGCGCCTGGCTGGTCAGCAGGTGGTCGGCATCGTCCAGCGATACGAAGCTCTTCGGGTGCCTTGCCGCCATGAAGATCTGCGCTGCGTTGTCGATGTCGACCATGGTGTCGCGCGGCGAGTGGAACACCATCAGCGCCTTGCCGAGCGCGCGAATCGCCTCTGCCGGGCGCTGCGACTGCAGGTCGTCGAGGAAAGCCTGTCGCACGCGAAACGGCCTGCCGCCGATGTTGACCTCGGCCTCGCCTCGCGCCTCGATCTCGGCGCGGCCCGGCTCTACCAGCCGGGCGACGTGCGCGGGCTCGAAGGGCGCGGCGATCGTCGCCACTGCGCGCGCCTCGGGCACGCGCGCCGCGGCAGCCAGCACCGCCGCGCCGCCCAGGCTGTGGCCGATGAGGAGCTGCGGCGCGGCGCGGTTGGCGCGCAGCCAGTCGGCGGCGGCGACCAGGTCGTCGATGTTGGACGAGAAGCCGGTCTCGGCGAATTCGCCTTCGCTCATGCCGAGTCCGGTGAAATCGAAGCGCAGCGTGGCGATGCCGTGCGCAGCGAGCGCGCGTGCGATGTACGCCGCAGCCTTCGAATCCTTGGAACAGGTGAAGCAGTGCGCGAACAGCGCGTATGCGCGCGGCGCCTCGGGCGGGGAATCGAGCAATGCGGCGAGTTCGTGGCCCTGCGAACCCGGGATGCGTATCGAAACGCTCTTCATGCGTGTCTCCTCTACCGCGGGTTATTGCGGAACCGCACCACGCGGCGGCTGTACGGACAGCGAGCGTACCAGTCCTTGCGGCAAGAATCCGGTCGCGCCAGCGCGCACGGATGGCGTACCTGCCGCCCGTGCGCGCTGCAGTGTTGTGGTACTTCGTCGCTGCTAGTGCGCGGGAACCCAGATCTTCTGGTCGCCGGAGATGATGCGTACGGCGTCCTTGACACTCACCATGTCTTTCTGCTTCGTCGCCATGGCGTCGAAGCGCTTCTCGACGGCCGCCATGAACTTCGCCTTCGATACCATGCCCGCCTGCGCCTGGCATTCCTTGGCGATCAGGTCTTCCAACTGGCGGGAATTGTCCGCCAGGGACGGTGCCGCGAAGGCAAGGCCCATCACTGCTGCAGTTGCGATCTTTGCAAGGTTCATTTTTCTTCCTCTCCATGTAAGGTGAGAATGTGGTGCCCGACCCATGTCCGGCACGCCGCGACGAAGACTGGCGGTGCTCATCTGTCGGCTCGCGTCTTGGGAGATTCGAATGAAGAGTACGTACAGGCGCAGGGACAACACGTAGTGCGCGCCCGGCTGCCGTCCGTGCGACATGATCCGACATGAGCTCGCCGCCCCCGCAATCCGCTCCGGTGCTGGGCTGGCTTGGCCAGTGGCGCAGCCGCCCCGAAGCGCGACTTCCGGCTCGCGTGACCCGCGCGCTCGCCGAGCTGCGCCGCCGCAGCGAAATCCTCATCGGTTGGGTGCAGGCCGCCCTGGTCGCGGTGCTCGGTGCGCTGTACCTCGTCGCACCCGACACGTCCCCGCCGGACGCCGCGTTCCGTCCGGTGCCCTGGGCGCTCGGGATCTACGCTGCATTCACGCTGGCGCGCCTGGTCCTGGCCTACCGCGGCCGGCTCTCGGCCACGCTGAAGATCGTGTCCGTGCTGGTGGACGTGTCGATGCTGATGGTGACCATCTGGAGCTTCCACATCCAGTACGGCCAGCCAGCCGCGTTCTATCTCAAGGCGCCGACGCTGCTTTACGTGTTCATCTTCATCGTGCTGCGCGCGCTGACGATCACCCCCGCCTACGTGCTCTTCACCGGGATTGCGGCGGCGTCCGGCTGGCTGGTGCTGCTCGGCTATGCGCTCGCCGAACCGGGCGGGGCGGCGCTGGTTACGCGCGACTACGTCGAGTACATGAGCTCGGCGAAGATCCTCATCGGCGGAGAGATCGATCGCGTGCTGTCGATCCTGTTCGTGACGCTGGTGCTGTCGGTATCGGTTGCGCGCGCCCGGCAACTGCTGTTTCGCGCGGTCGGCGAGCAGGCGGCGTCGGCCCAGCTCGCGCGCTTCTTCCCTGCCGAAGTAGCCGAGCGGCTGGCACAGGCCGACGAACTGCTGACGCCCGGGGACGGCGAACAACGCGAGGCCGCGGCGATGTTCATCGACTTGCGCGGGTTCACGCATCTCGCCGCGAAACTGCCGCCGGCGCAGCTGATCGACCTGCTGCGCGAGTACCAGCGCATTGCGGTGCCGATCGTCCATGCGCACCACGGCAGCGTCGCGACCTACCTGGGCGACGGCATCATGGTCACGTTCGGGGCCACGCGCGACTCGCCGGCCTACTGCGCCGACGCCATGCGCTGCGCCTCCAGCCTCATCGCGGCGCTCGGCCAATGGGCCCGACAGCGCGAGGCAGCCGGCCTGCCGGCGCCCGGCGTCGGCATCGGCCTGGACGCCGGCACCGTCACCTGTGGAGTAGTCGGGCACGATGGCCGGCTGGAGTACACGATCATCGGCGACGCGGTGAACCGCGCGGCCAAACTGCAGAACCAGACCAAGATCGAGGGGGTAATGGGCCTTGCCACCAGGCACAGCCTCGAGCAGGCGAAACTGCAGGGCTACGTCCCGGCAAGCCGGTGTCGGATCCTGCCAGGGCGCGTTGTGGCAGGCATCGACGGCAAAGTCACGCTCGTGGTAATTGCCTAGCCGGTTACGCGTGGACCGGCGACCGCCTCACCAGCTCCGGTACGCTGGATTCCCCGCCGCAGCGCCCATCGGCCATCCATGCCGACTCGAACTCCGCCGCCGCCAAGGGCTTCGAAAAGATGTACCCCTGCACTTCGTCGCAATGCCGGCGGCGGAGAAAGCTTAGCTGAAGCTCGGTCTCCACGCCCTCGGCAACCACCTTGCAGCCCAGCGCCTGTCCGAGCCTCAGGATGGCGTCGCACAGGGTCCCCGAGGTCGGGTCGACGCCGATGTCGTCGACGAACGATTTGTCTATCTTGATCGCGTCCACGGCGAACCGCTTCAGGTACGCGAGCGAAGAGTAGCCGGTGCCGAAATCGTCGATAGACACGCTGACACCCAGCGCGCGCAGGCGCGCAAGCGTGGCGGCGGTACGAGCCACATCCTTCATCGCCGCCGATTCCGTCACTTCGACCTCGATAAGGGCTGCATCGATTGCCGCCGTCTTCATCGCGCGTTCCAGTCGATCCGCCAGGTCGGACAGCGCGAACTGGCGCGCCGACAGATTCACCGCCAGCGGCGGCGCCCAACCGTACCGGTCGATCCATCCGCGGATCAGACCGCATGCGTCGGCGAGAACACGCTCTCCGATCTGCACGATGAACCCGGATGACTCCGCAAGCGGGATGAACTCCGTCGGCGACACCAGGCCGCGCTCCGGGTGCCGCCAGCGCACCAGTACCTCCGCCCCCGCAAGGTGGCTGCCGCCGTCGGCGTCCAGCGCGAATTTCGGCTGCAGAACCGGGAAGAACTCGCCAGCAGCGATGCCGCGTTCCAGGTCCCGACGCAGTGCCTGCCGGGATCTCGCCTCGTCTGCGAAGGCGGGGGCGTAGAACTCATACTGCGCCGCGTCTTCTGCACGCGTACGGGCGAGCGCTAGCTCCGCTTCGTTCACCAGCGAGTGGGCGTCCAGTGTTGCCACTACGGCGTTCGCTATGCCAATCCTTGCAGCCAGCGAGAATCTCGCGGCTTCGTTCAGCGCGCAGCCGGAGGCGACTGCCTCGAGCAGCCGCTCCGCGACTTCGGCCGCTTTGCCCGGCTCAAACTCGCCGTTGGTACGCACGATGGCGAACCGATCGGCGCCAAAATGCGCGACGAAATCGCCCGGCCTTGCGGCCTCCCTGAGCCTGGCGGCCAACTGGACCAGCAGTTCGTCACCGCGAGCGGTGCCGAAGCTCGCATTGAACACCCGAAACTGCTCCAGGTTGAGCAGGTACAGCGACACTGTGCCTGCCCGTTCCGTCCGCAGACGCTCCAGATGCTCGAGCAGCGCGGTCCGGTTCGGCAGTCCGGTCAGGGGATCATGATGCGTCGCATAGTGCGCGCGTTCCTCGGCTATCGCGAGATCGCGCCGCTTGGATGCGACGACCCGCTCGAGCAGGTCATTGTGCGCGGCGACCAAGTCGCCGATCTCGTCCCGGCGCCGGGTCAGCACGGCAAAGCGATCCGCTTCCTGCGGTTCCCTTGCAGCCCGGAGCGAACTCTCGCGCAGCCTGAGCACCGGGCGCAGCAACAGGCCATGCAGCACCAGCATCGTCCCGACGGTCACGACGAGCACGATGATGACGACTAACCCGGCGATACGAAGCATGAATGCGCGCACCTCGCCGGGAACCTCAGCAGTATCCACTCGAGCGGCGATCCTGACCCCTGTCTCGCTGGGCCAGGCGAAGTCGAGGCGCCTTCCCTCGACGTAGTATTGTGCGCCCGCGCCCATGGGCGCCGCTCGCGCCATGGCATGCTCCAGACCGACCGACTCGCCGGCCGCCGCAAGCCGGGAGCCGTCCGCGCCTTCGACCAGCACGCCTTCGATCCCGTACTTGCCGATGGTGTTCTCGATTCCAGCCTGGATCAGTCCGGGCTGCCGGCCGTAGCTCGCCACTGCAAGCGTCGGCTCCAGCGCGATGATCGCCGCGTCCACGCGCTGCGCGATCAAGCCATCTTCATGTCGCCGGGCCGACGGCACGAGGATCGCGCTCTCGATCGCCAGAATCAGGACGAACACCGCAGCCGCGATCTTCCAGCACAGCTTGCAGGCGAACAAGCCGCCCCATCCGTTTCGCCCCGAACCGGTGACTGCGCGGATTCCTGCATCGCGACGCGGGTTCATGGCGCTCCGGATGGAGCGTTCTTCCAGGTGCAGCGCTCAGTACGCGGGATAGTTGAATTCGCCGCCGGCGAGCACGATTCGCTCCGAGACGACGCGGCTTTCTGGCGCCGAGGTGTAGTGCTCCGCATGGTCGTTGAAGGAAGCCACCGGGCGCGCCGACGCGGCAAACGGGATGGCGAGGCTGAGGGCGGCAACTGCGAGGATGGAACGTTTCATGGTGTGTCTCCTTGTTTGTTCGCTGTTCGGCGCGATATGCACCGTCCATGCCAATTGGACGAACCAGCCAAACGCTAGTTGCTACGGACAAATACCTACTACGCGTTTGCACGTAGTCGCCGCCGCGGCGCCATGGCAGTGTCCTATCCACGCAGCGCGCCAGCGACGCTGTTCACGACGTCGGCGTCCCCGGCGACGATGCCGACGCTGCCGACCCGCAGCGCGACGACCCGGGCGTGCAAGCCTTCACGGGCAGAAACGCCGCCCGCAGCAGGCACGGGCATCACCAGCAGCGTGACCTTGCCCTGCGGAACCGCAAGGATGATGTGATGCGCGGTGCCGCCGTTGAAGGGGCAGGGCGCGATGTGCTGGATGCGGCCGATGCGCTCGATGCGCTCCAGCGGCAATGTGTCCGCCAGCACGCGGGCAGCCTCGGCCCGAGGCATCGCACCCAGCATCAGCGACTTTGCCTCGTCCCGCATGACGAACTGGATGCATGCGAGCGCCACCGGATCCTCCCGATCGCGCCAAAGCAGGAGCCCGGCCCCGGCCACCGCGGCAGCGACCGAGGCGGCCGCGAGAAAACGCCGGCGCGAGGACATCACCGGTACCGGCAACCCTTCCAGCCGCCGCACGGCCTGCAGCAACTGGTCTTCGAAGCCCGCCGGGATCGGCACCTCGAATGCGCGCCTCAGATCGACCTCCATTTCACGATGCTCCCGCATGGACTGTGTGCAAGACGCGCATTGCAGGCGATGTACGCGCATGGCTTGCGTCTCTCCCGTCCCGGCGAGAAGCGCGCGTCGGTACTGCAGGCAACTCATCAATGATCTCCTCTGCGGCCTCTTGACGCTGCCGGCATCACCAGCCGCTTGAGCGCCTGGCGCGCGCGCGTCAGCCGGGTCATGACTGCGCCCTCCGTCGTCTCCAGCATCAAGGCGATTTCCGCGCAACTGAAGCCGCCCAATACCTGCAGCGCGAGCGGTTCGGCGAGCGCGACCGGGAGCGCCTGGATCGCGTCGCGCATCTCAAGGCCAAACAGTGTGGCCCTGGGGTCGGCTATCTCGCTTGCGTCGCCATCAAGGCTGTCCATCCGCGGTCCCTCGGATCCGACCATGCGGTAGAACTCGTTGCGAACGATCGAGAACATCCAGGCCTTCACCGCGCCGCGGTCCTGCAGGCCGCCAAACGCCTTCCATCCACGCAACAACGCTTCCTGGACGATGTCTTCCGCCCGATGGCGGTCCCGCGACAGCCAGTATGCGAAGCGGAAAAGCTCCTCTGCATGGGCCCTGACGGCATCTTCGAAGGTCATGGCTCAGGCCGCATTCCGTCAACGGACAATTGCCCCGCTTATTTGCTGTCAGCGCGGCGCCGGCTTCTGCGCGCGGAAGATTTCCGTCCCGGGATGGAATGCCGCCCAGGCGAACCAGAACAATGTCGTCGCCGCCAGCGTGCGGCCGCTCGCGTCCTGCGCCTCGGCGGCCGGACCCTGCGGCAGGAAGCGGACGATCACGCGCTGGCCGCCGACGACGTCCGAAACGGGGCCCGCCGCCCGGGCGAGCTCCGAGAACGGATACGCCTTCGCCTTGCCGCCGACGAGGACGCCGAGCACGCGCTCCTTCGGATGGAAGCCTTCGGCACGGAAACGCGCGGGAAACATCAGCGCCTCGGTCTTGTCGTAGCCGTCGTAGGGATCGCGGCTGTAGTCGCGCCCGAATCCGGTGCGCTCGCTCAACACCAGCGTCTGCGGATGCCGCCGGCGCCAGTCGTCCCAGGTCATATGCAGCATCGGCACCTGGATCAAACGCTCGCCTTTCAATGGGCCGGTGACCGCCTGCGCGCGGATCTGCGACCAGAGCGAATTCGTCGCGCGGTCGAACAGGAGCACGTCGCTGTTGTACAGCAGCCCTGATACGCCAAACTGGAGCGTACGCCCACCGGCGGTCGCCTCGAACGCAACGCCCGAACCGCACAGCGGGCAGAACGTCACCACGATCGGCTCCGCGCCGAACCGATCGTTCACCACTTCATGCCAATTCAGAATCAGGATCGGGTAGGCCTTGGCGATGCCGTTGCGCGCGATGCCGAGCACCATGTCCTTGCCACGCAGGCCACGCGCCTTGCCTGCCGCGACGAACTCGGGCTTGTCGATAGCGGGGATGCCGTCCTTCGGCGGTCCACCCTGCAGGATCTCCTCGGCCGGAACCAATGCGCCGCCCAGGTCGAAGCCGTTGCGGATCGGCTCTGCGAGAACCGCGGTCGCGACGAACATCAACGCCAGGCTCATGGCGCTTGCTGCGATTCGCCCCGGGACGGGAACAGCCAGACTCATGGTGATTCCTCCTCAGAAGAAGACCCCGGCTCTGCAGGAATCCTTACAACGATGTTGCTGCGAAAAGCTGCAATTCAGTCTGATCAGACGGAAATCGACTCCCCGCCCGCACCGGGCCTGCAGGCGGCTCGAGCAACCGATCGAGACGGGAGAACCGGCGCTCCCGAACCAGCGGTAAGGAATTGCCGGTGCGAGACGACAAAGCACGAAGCGACCCAGAAACGAAACGTACCGCATGCACGCCGTCCTGCAAGCTTCTCACCCGCACCAGGTTTCAGACCATGATGACCTAGACCATCGACGCCTTGGGAATGAATCCGCTCCAGCGCCAGACCGTGCCGCCTGAGCGGGAATTCCTCTATGCAGGATGCCATGATGAATGAATTGCAGGGGCTGTTCTTCTGGGGCTTCCTGCTGCTCTTCGGCGCGGTGATGTACCTGGTCGTGCCGAGATCATCCGATGAAGCCGGCTTCTTCCGCGGGCACGACTCGAAAGGTCGCCCGGCATCGGAATGGGCCTTGATGATGAGCATCTTCATCAGCTGGATCTTCGCCAAGTCGGTCACCAACGCGGCCAACCTTGGCGCCGCCTACGGCATCGTCGGCGGGCTCGCCTATGCCGCCTACTGGCTTTCCATTCCAGTGGCGGGGCTGGTCATCTACCGGCTGCGCACGCGCGAGGGAGCGACCGGGCTGGTGCCATTCCTGATCGCCAGATACGGACGCGGTGCCGCGCTGGCGTTTTCGGCGGCCATACTGATCCGGCTTTTCAACGAGGTGTGGAGCAATACGGCTGTCGTCGGCGGCTATTACGGCGACACGGGTTCCGCAAGCTTCATCGCATCGGCCCTGCTTTTCACCGCGGCGGTGCTGTTCTACAGCCTCAAGGGCGGCCTGCGCAGCTCGATCCTGAGCGACGTGATCCAGGCCGTGGTGTTCATCGCGTTCCTGGGCGTGGTGCTGGCGTTCGTGCTTCCGGCCCATGCCCCGGTGGAACTGCTCACCGAGGGTACGTTTGCCCTGAATTCCGGCGTGGATCTGCTGCTGGTCGCGCTGCTGCAGGTCCTTTCCTACCCCTTCCACGATCCGGTGCTGACGGATCGCGGATTCATCACCCGCGAGAAGACCATGCTGCGCGCCTTCATCGTCGCCGGAATACTCGGCTTCCTGGCGATTCTCGCCTTCAGCCTGGTGGGCGTACATGCACGGCTGGAGGGCACCAAGCTAACCAGCAACGTTCCCGCGGATGTGGCGCGGGGGTTGGGCTTCGCCGGATTCTTCGCGATGGTCGTCGTGATGGTCACCTCGGCCGGTTCCACGCTGGATTCGACCTTCACCTCGCTGTCCAAGCTGGTGGCGCGGGAACTCCCGCTGCTCGCGGGCCGGCTGCCCTCGCCCAGGGCGATGACCATCGGTTCGCTCACCATGGTGGTCTTCGCCCTGCTCGGCAACCTGCCGATGATCGCGGGCACCGATATCCTCAAGGCGACCACCATCAGCGGCACCATGGTGATTGGTCTGGCGCCGATCTTCCTCTTTTCACGTTGGGTCGGGCACTCGCCGTTTTCCTTCCACCTCGCCTTCTGGACCGGCATCTGCCTCGGCGTGCTGCAGGCCGTCGACCTGATCCCGGCAAGCTGGGCGATCGGCAGCGGGAAATACGCGATCCTGCTGGGAACGAACCTGTATGGACTGGCGTTGTGCACGGCGGGCTTTTTCCTGCCGCTCGTCCTGCTGCGCCACCGGGTGTCTGCTTCCGGCAGCGTGGCGTGAACGCGCCGGGCCGCGTCTGACCGTTGCGCTACCGGTACGGACCGGGCGCAATCTCCCGAGCGCCGGCCCGGTCCGCCGAGATCCTTCGCGTCATCGTCGGACCGCACGGCAATCTCCAGGCGCTGGACGACCCCGCGAAGCGTAACTGGCGCGCCGATGCTTTCGCCCGGTCCGCGGTGGACGTACTCGCGAGCACGCATACCTGCCTGCCACGCGGTACTTCGATCATGGCGGGACGAAGGTGGTGGCCAATAACGCGAACGGCGCCGCGGGCATGCCCAACGCATCCGGCAGTTGATTCGGCATCCTGATCCGGATCGCGACAGCCCGCTCACCGCATCCCGGTCTCCATGCCGGGCGGCTGCCGGGTCCCCATGTCGACGCCGCGCCAATCAACTACGAGGACGCGGCATCGCGTTCTAGCTCCCTCGAGAACCGGCCCGAGGGCTCGCCGGCATGTTGGTCTTGCTTCAAGCGGATCGTCGACGGGCCAGACCTTCGCTTTTAAGCGGCCCGGGGCCCGGGTACGCGCCCGACGCTCAACACCGCGTCGAAAAACAGCCATGGCCGGCCACGCAGCGAATTGATGAAGATTGCCGTCACGCTGATGGCCATCGCCGCCATCGCCCAGATCGGATAGACCAGCCCCGTCGCGGCGAGCGGCACACCGATGCCGTTGAACGTCACCGCGAGGCACACGTTCTGCACCATCTTGCGGTAGCTCCAGCGGCTGATCTCGCGGGCATCGAGCAACGCTTCCAGGCGGTTGTTCAAAATGATGATGTCCGCCGAATCGATGGCGATATCGGTGCCGCCGCCCATCGCGATGCCCACGTTGGCCTGCATCAGCGCCGGAGCGTCGTTGATACCGTCACCGACCATGGCGACGTTGCCGTTGCTTTGCAAGGTACGAATCATCGCCGCCTTGTCCTGCGGCAAAAGCCCGCCGTGGACGTCGTCGATACCCGCCTCAGCGGCGATCCTCCGGGAGGCCGCGGCACTGTCGCCGCTCATCAATACCGTGCGCACGCCTGCACGGCGCAACGCTGACACGGTACCCGCCGCTCCCGGGCGGAGCGCGTCCCCGAAAGCGAGCAGCCCCAGTACGCGCTTCGCGCGCGCAACCATGACCACCGTGCGTCCCGCTTTCTCGAGACTTTCGGTACGGTCGCGCAATGGATCGAACGAAACGCCATTTTCCTCGAGGAAGCGAGGGTTGCCGACCAGGAGTTCGCTTCCTGCCGATGCGGTTCGTACGCCGCGTCCGGGGACCGCTTCAAAATTCTCAAGCTCAGGCAGAGTGACGCCTCGCTCCAGGGCAGCATTCATCACCGCCTTGGCCAAGGGGTGTTCCGACGCGGACTCCGCCGACGCGGCCAATCCGAGCAAATCGGACTCCGTTCCGCTGACCGCTTCGAGTTCGCGCAGTCTGGGCTTGCCCTCGGTGAGCGTGCCGGTCTTGTCAAAAACCACATGGGTGGCCAGTCGGAAACCCTGGAAGGCTTCGCCCGTGCGCATCAGTATCCCGCGCTCCGCTGCCTCTCCAGCGCCGCGAACGATGGACAATGGCGCGGAGATGCCGAGCGCGCACGGATAGCCCATCACCAGGACCGTCAACCCCGCGAACACCGCCCGCTCCATGTCGGAATCAGTGCCGGCAAGCATCGGCAGAATCAGCCAGCCCAGCATGGCAAGCAGCGCCAGCGTGAGCACCGCGGGCGCATATACCTTCAACACCCGATCGACGAGATGCAGCATGCCGGGTTTCAGGGCTCGCGCATCCTCGACCTCGCGCACCACACGGTGCAGAAAGCTCGACTCCCCGACCGCCGTCACCCGGACCAGAAGCGTGCCCAGGCCGTTCATCGATCCCCCGATGACGTCGTCGCCCTTTACACGTTCAACCGGCAACGGCTCACCGGTGACCAGTGATTGATCCACGGCCGAATGGCCTTCGGCGACCGCGCCGTCCACGGGAATGCGTTCGCCCGGCCGAATGCGTACCAGGTCGCCCACGGCAACGTCCTCGATGCGGCGCTCCGTTTCGCGTCCATCGCGCAGCACGCAAGCGGTCTCCGGCTGCAACGCCAGGAGCCGCCGCACCGCCTGCGAACTGCGCGTTTTGACGATCAAGGACAGCCATTCCGAGAAGATGTGATAGTTGCAGACCATCACAGCCACGCAGAAGAACGGTGCCGTGGGAAAGTCCGGTCCGCCCGCCGAAAGGCCGTAGACGCCGCCGGCCAGCCCCGCGAAGGCCGCGGCTTCGAGCAGCACATGCTGGTTGATGATGCCGCGCCGCAGGGACTGCCACGCGATCGCCAGAATGTGGCGCGCCAGGAAAAACACTACTGAGACGGCCAACACTGCGGCTATCCACGCATCCCAGCCCTCCAGCGTCCCCACCTGTTTGAGCCAGGAAAGGCCCACTACCAGCGCCAGCGCGCCTGACGTTCCAGCCACGGCTTTCCACAACCCCTGGGCGCGCAACACCAGAAAGACGAGCGCGAGCAGGCCCAGCGCCACGAAAGCCTCCAGCACGGCGTACCAGAAATCTCCGGGACGTGCGATGAGCGTCAGCGAGCCCAGGCTGAATACGGTGGCCCAGAGAAAGCGGCGGCCCTCTTGCACCAGTTGACGCTCCTCCTCTTCGAACGGCTTCAACTTGCGCGGGTCGGAAATCGAGTAACCCATCTGGCGCAGAGTTGAGAGCAGCGCTTGCGGCTGCACTCGGCGCGGGTCGTACTCGACCAGCGCCTGTTCATGGGTCAGGTTCACGGTGACCGCGTCCACGCCTTCGTGACGGCCAAGCGCTTTCTCGATGGTTCCGGTGCACAGCGAGCAATGCATTCCGGCGATACGGGCGCGGATGCGAGCGCGATCCGGGCGGCTTGCCGGTTCATGGGTCCATAGTGGAACGGCGAGGTCGAAATCGGCAGTCATGGTCGATCTCCAGTCAAAGGGACAATTCCGGACCTCAGCGTAGGCGCCGTACCTTAGCCCGGTGTCAAGCTCTGTCTAGCGCGCGCCCAACGGTTACCCGACGGAGACAAAAAGGCCGAACCAGATCGACCAGGCGCCCAGCACGACGAACAGCACGCCGGTCCACAGGGGCATTCGCCGCGTGAGACCGGCGAGCCAGTCGAGCGTGCGGCGCGCGCGTTCGAACAGCACCGCCGCCACGAGCGGCAGCGACAGGGCGAATCCAAACAGCGCGAGCGAGATGAACCCTCGCGCCACAGTCTCACCGCTTGCGCCTCCCGCCGCGGAAGCGGCAAGCAGCGCGAGCAGGATCGGGCCCGCGCAGGCCGGGATGTTGAGACCGAACGCTACCCCAAGGAAGATCGAGCCGCGGGGGCTGGAAATGGATGCGAGGCGCGGACCGATCGATACCATCAGCGATCCTATCCGCCCGGTGAGGTAAAGAAAACCGATAGCGACATACAAGGCACCCATCAGTATCCAGACCGCCTTCTGCACACCGAGAAACATCGATCCGATGAATGCCGCCGACGCGCCCAGCAAGCCGATGAAAAGAGCGCGGCTGAGCGTGAACGCGAAGGCCTGTCCCATCCTGACCGCGGGTGCCTGTCCCTCGGTGGTCTTGATGAACAGCAGCGTACTGCCGATCGCGCAGGGCTCGATAAAACCCAGCAGGCCCAACGCGATCGGCCACAGGACCAACGCCGCGATATCGCCGCCAGGCACTAGCGCGGCTCGGTTACTCGATAGCCTGCGCGCTCCACCGCTTTGACAAGGCGTGGGATATCGATGCTTGCCGGGTCGAACAGGACCCTGGCGCTGCCGCTGCCGTAAGAAACGGTGGCGGCTTTGACGCCCAGCTCCGTCGTTAGCAGCGCCTCTATGGTCTTGGCACAACCGTCGCAGTGCATGCCCTGGATCATCAGATCGATGGTTTTCATTGGAAATGCCTTCTTTGTGCTATGTACGCGGCCCCCGTCCGGCTGCGTAGTCGAGACGGACAGTGCCTTGACGATGGAACAATTGTTCAACTCACCGCTACCGGGGCATTGGGAAAGCAGGTCCTGCAAAGTAACGCGCATGCGCTGTAACCGGATGATCCGGTCTTCGATCTGCGCAAGCTTCGCGGCGGCGCGGCCGCGCACGGCGGCGGCGTCCGCTTCAGGGCTGTCGCGCAACCTCAGTAGATCGCGGATCTCCTTCAAAGTGAAGCCAAGCTGCTTCGCTTCATGCACGAACCCCAGTCGCGCAAGGACGTCCTGCGGGTAGGCCCGAAAGCCTGTCGCGGGACGCACCGGTTGCGCGATCAGGCCCTTGCGCTCGTAGAAACGGATCGTCTCGACACCGACGCCGGCCCGCTGAGCCAGTTCGCCAATGGTGAGGTGCATCTGCGCGGTACCGAGAGACATATCAGGATGGGCGACAAGTCTTTGGTCCGTACCATGGTACGGAGTCAAGTCCAAGGCGATGGCAGGACGCCGGCGCACGATCATCCGGCGCAGCAGGAAAGCTCCGCCACATCCTTCGTGAAAGTCTGCGCGCAGAGCTTGATCCCTTCCGCCATCGTCAGGTACGGGAAAAGCTGTCCGCCGAGATCCGTGACGGTCATTCCGGCCCGCATCGCAAGCGCCGCCGTCTGGATGATCTCGCCCGCCTCGGCGGCTACAATCTGCGCGCCGATCAGCCGCCCGGAAGCCTTGTCGGCCACAAGCTTGATGAAGCCGCGTGTGTCGAAATTTGCGAGTGCGCGCGGCACGTTCTCAACTGGGAGCATGCGGCTTTCGGTCTCGAGTCCCTGCTTTTGCGCCTGCGCCTCGCCCAAGCCCACGGTCGCAACCTGCGGATCCGTGAAAACCACCGCTGGCAGCACCGAAAGGTCGAGCCGGGCGTCCCCCCCGGTCATGTTGATTGCTGCGCGCGTGCCGCCCGCAGCCGCCACATAGACGTATTCGGGCAAGTTCGTGCAGTCGCCGGCCGCATACACGCCCTCTGCAGTTGTCTGCATGCGGTCGTTAACCACGATTGCGCCGCCGCCATCGGTTTGAACCCCAGCCCTCGCCAATTCGAGCGTCCGCGAGTTAGCCTGCCGGCCGGTTGCGACCATCAGGCGGTCTCCGCTGAATTGTCCTGACTCGGTGTCCACCTGGAAACGACCGCCCTGGTACCTGACCTTGTGGAGCGTCGTATGCGTGAGCACTCGCATGCCTTCGCCTTCAAGCACGCGTGAAAGCTCCGCGCCGATGGCGGGATCTTCCCTGGATAGAAGCGTGGACCGCGCCACCAGCGTCACCTCCGAACCCAGGCGCAGGAACGCTTGTGCGAGTTCGAGCGCGACCACAGAACCGCCGTAAACGATCAGATGTTCAGGCAAAACCTCGGCCACCAGCGCCTCGGTCGAGGTCCAGTAAGGCGTGCCCATCAGGCCCGGCACGTCGGGAATCGCGGGCGAAGCGCCAGTGGCAATCATGATGCGATCGGCACGCACCGCTTTCGTTCCGCCATTCGGCAGCGTAACGGCGAGCGTGCGTGCGTCATCGAAGCGCGCGACGCCACGCAGCAGCCGGATGCTTTCGGCACGGCTTTCCAGGATGGATTCGTACTTGGCGTGGCGCAACTCCTCGACCCGCGTCTGCTGTTGCGCCACGAGCGCGCGGCGGTCCACCACCGGCGCCCGCCGCGCGATTCCCGGAAACGGATGCACAGCCAGCAGGTGCGCGATGTGCGCCCCGCGGATCATGATCTTCGAAGGCACGCAGCCGACGTTGACGCAGGTTCCGCCGAGCGTACCTGCCTCGATCATTGTGACTGATGCACCTTCGTCTGCGGCGCGCAGCGCAGCCGCAAACGCCGCCCCGCCGCTACCGATGACGGCAATATGCAACCCATCGCTGCCGCCACTGCTCGCTCCGGCCACTTTGTCCGTCTGCTCGGCATGGGGCGCGCAGTTCTCGCAGGTCATGTCGCCGGCTTCAGGCGAAACATCATTCATGTCACTTGCCCGGCTTGACGCTCGACGGGTAGCCCGCCTTCTTTGTCGCCTCAGTCAGCTTGTCGATGCTGGTCTTTGCGTCGTCGAACGTCACCATCGCCTCAGGCGGTTCAACGGATGCCTTTACGGTCTGCACGCCGGGAACCTTTTCAAGCGCCTTTCGCACGGTAATCGGGCATGCCGAGCAGTTCATGCCCGGAACCGACAGCACGATGGTTTTCTGCGCCGCAAACGAGGCCTGCGGGGCAGCCGTGATCGCTAACAATGCGAGCGCGGCAAGAAGCAGGGAATTTTTCATCAACCATCTCCTAGTAAAAAAACGGCGCGAGGTACGGGAATCCAACGGCAAGCAGCACCAGCGCTGACACCACCCAGAATATGAGCCGGTAGGCGCGATTGGTCTGCGGCAGCGCGCACAGTGTTCCGGGATCGCATGATGCGGCTGCGGGCGCGCGGTAGATACGGCGCCATGCCAGCCCCATGAAAACCAGCGCGACCCCGATAGACACCGGGCGGTACGGCCCAAGCAGCGTAAGGTTCGAGATCCAGGCTCCACTGACCCCCACCATGACGAGTACCAACGGCCCGAGACAGCACGCTGAAGCGATGATCGCCGCGATCAGCCCGCCCGCAAGCGTTGCCTTGCTGACCCCGTCTGAACCCGCCGTGGCGGGCATGCCCAGCTTGACGGTCGAGTGCGTCCTGACCACGTCCATATCGTCTCCGCAAGCAATCCGACCGGGTGTACTCTAAGGTCCGTAGTCATGTACGGAGTCAAGCTTGCTTTTCCTTTCCTATTCAAGGATGAGTCGTGCCATGAGCGCAACCATGACCATCGGCCGTGTCGCCGAAGCGGCCGGCGTCACCGTGGAAGCCATCCGCTTCTACCAGCGCCTGGGCCTGCTGGCGGAGCCGACGAGACCAGCCGGCGGCATGCGGCGCTACGGGGTTGAGTTCGTATCCCGCCTGCGCTTCGTCAAACGGGCGCAACGGCTCGGCTTTTCGCTCGCCGAGATACAGCGCCTGTTGGCCCTTGAAGACCCGCAAAGCTGCGGCACGGCACGGTCGCTTGCCGCGGAGAAACTCGCGCTGGTGGAAGCGCGTCTGGCGGACCTGGCGCGAATGCGGGACGTTCTCAGGGAACTGGTCGCGCGCTGCGACGTGCGCCGCGGCAAAGTCGCCTGCCCGATCATCGCTACGCTGACGGAGTGACGGCAGCGCGAACCGATAGGCTGCCGACTGACAGAGACCACGCAGCTTTCACTGGCCGCAAATGTCTCTCGTTACCTTCAAATCAGCCTTTCCTGAGCCGCGGACCCGGTGCAGGCGAAATGCGATCAGGCCGGCGCCGAAGATCACGCCGACGATCGCAAGTACGAGCGGACCAATAACGAATGAGAGAGTCATATTCCGAGTATTGCGGGCAACGCACTCAGTGTGCCAATCTCGCCGTCAGGCCGCTCGGGAATCCGCTCCGGCACCTGGCCGAAGCGGTTGCACCAGATCACGCGAAAACCGAACGCCTTCGCGGCGTGCGCGTCCCAGGCATTCGATGACAGAAAGCAGATCCGTTCCCTTTCCAGCGCGAGCCGATCATTCGCCAGACCGTAAACCGATGGATGGGGCTTGAACACCTGGACCTCCTCCACCGACAGCACGGCATCCAGCAACTCCGCGATGCCCGAGTTCGCGACCGCTGCCGCCAGCATGTTCGGCGCGCCGTTGGAGAGGATCGCGAGTTTCAGGCCACCCGCCTTCAGCTGCTTGAGGGTGTCCTTCACTTCCGGATAGGCATTCAGCGTGAGATACAGGCCCATCAAGCGCTCGCGCAGCGGCGCATCGTCGAACCCCAGGCTCCCCATGGCGTAATCGAGGGCGTCGCCGGTGACTTGCCAGAAATCCGCGTGCCTGCCCATCAATCCCCGCAGCCAGGTGTATTGCAGCTGCTTCACGCGCCAAAGGTCCGCCAGCGGCTGCCATTTCTCGCCGAGCGCGTCCTTGGCCTGCGCCGCAGCGCTGTTGACGTCGAACAAGGTGCCGTACGCGTCAAACACGCAGGCACGAATTCCGCTCAGGCGTAGTTGCGTCACTGGTATCTCCTCATGCATGCTCATGCGGCAGAGAGTTCAAGGACCAGTCGTAGGCCCGGTATGCAAGCCTCAGTGAATCGCCCCGGCTCTCGATGTAGTCCACGACCGCCGCATCCTCCAGCCGCGCCACCACGAACGCGATGACGCCCCGGCGGCCGCCGAAATCGCCCTGGTACCACTTGAAGATCATGGGTAGCTGCAGATCGCCATGGGAGGGCCGCGCCTCCACTTCTGCCTCGACGCAGGTGCATGCCGCCGTCTCGAGCTGCGCGGACAGCGTTGCCGCGCGGAACACCCGCAGCGCCGGCGCCGAGCGGCTCGCGCAGTGCAGGGCGAAATGCACCCGCTCGTCCCACAGGCGTGGCGCAAACGCAAGCCGCGGATCGGCCGAACACAGCGGCGCCATCAGCCGGCCGTAAGGCGCTGCATTGCCACGCAGGAGACCGTGCTCGATGTCGTCGAGCGAGTAGGCGTGCCCGCCGACCCGCAGGCGAGGAGCGGAAAAGTAGTCGGCGATCCGGTGCACGCTCTCGGGAGCGCCGGCTTCGAGCACGCCAAGCAGTGCCGCGGCGTTGTAGGCGTTGATCCAGAATGCGAGCGGCGCCGGCATTGCCAGGGTGCGTGGGTCCA
>JBFWRS010000055.1:0-19814 GCA_050248795.1 Burkholderiales bacterium
TGCGCTACGACCTGCTGTTCGAGCGCTTCCTGAACCCGGAGCGCGTGTCGATGCCGGACTTCGACATCGACTTCTGCCAGGACGGGCGCGATCGCGTGATCGACTACGTGCGCGCCAAGTACGGCGAGGCGAGCGTGTCGCAGATCGCCACCTTCGGCACCATGGCCGCGCGCGCGGTAATCCGCGATACCGGGCGCGTGCTGGACCTCGGCTACAACTTCTGCGACGGCATCGCGAAGCTGGTCCCGTTCCAGCCGGGCAAGAACGTGACGCTGGCGATGGCACGCGAGATGGAGCCGCAGCTCGTCGAGCGCGAACGGAACGAGGAAGACGTCGCGGAGCTGCTGGCGCTCGGCGAGAAGCTCGAAGGCCTGACGCGGAACGTCGGCATGCATGCGGGCGGGGTCCTGATCGCGCCGGGCAAGCTCACGGATTTCTGCCCGCTCTATGTCGCCGAGGGCGCGGCGAACGTCATTTCGCAGCTCGACAAGGACGATGTCGAGGCCATCGGGCTGGTGAAGTTCGACTTTCTCGGCCTCACCACGCTTACCGTGCTCGACTGGGCGGAGCGCTACGTGCGCGCGCTCGGCGATACCGGGTTCTCGCTCGAGCAGGTTCCGCTGGACGACAGGGAAACCTATGCCCTGCTGTCGTCAGGCAACACCACCACGGTGTTCCAGCTGGAATCGCGCGGCATGCGCGACATGATCCGGCGCGCCAGGCCCGACCGCTTCGAGGACATCATCGCGCTCGTCGCGCTGTATCGTCCCGGCCCGATGGACCTGATACCGGACTTCATCGAGCGCAAGCACGGCCGCCAGCGCGTCGAGTACCTGGACGAGCGGCTGGTGCCGATCCTCGCGCCTACCTACGGCATCATGGTCTACCAGGAACAGGTGATGCAGATCGCGCAGGTGATCGGCGGGTATACGCTGGGTGGTGCCGACCTGCTGCGCCGGGCGATGGGCAAGAAAAAGCCCGAGGAGATGGCCGAGCAGCGCGAGATCTTCGTCGCCGGCGCCGAGAAGAATGGCCTGTCGCGCGGCAAGGCGAGCCAGCTCTTCGACCTGATGGAGAAGTTCGCGGGCTACGGCTTCAACAAGTCGCACGCGGCAGCGTATGCGCTGCTTGCCTACCAGACCGCGTACATGAAGCGGCACCATGCCGCCGCCTTCGCAGCCGCCAACCTTTCGGCGGTGATGGACGATACCGACAAGGTGCGCCAGTTCCACGATGACGCGAAGGACAGCGGCGTCACCATCCTGCCGCCGGACATACACGAATCCGGGTTCCGCTTCGTGCCGGTGGACCGCGGCACGGTGCGCTACGGCCTCGGTGCGGTGCGCGGTACCGGGCAGTCCGCGATCGAGTCGATCATCGCCGCGCGAAAGGCCGGCCGGTTTGCGAACCTTTTCGACTTCTGCTCGCGCGTCGACAAGCGCCTGGTCAACCGGCGTGCGATCGAGGCGCTGGTGCGTGCCGGGGCGTTCGATTCGATGGAGCCGGACCGCGCGAGCCTGCTCGCCTCGGTGGGCCGCGCGATGGAGGCGGCCGAGCAGGCGGAGCGGCAGGCCTCCCAGGTGAGTCTTTTCGGCGACAGCGAGGCCACCCACGGTGGCGCCTTTTCGCTGCTGCCGGCAAAGCCCTGGGACATGCGCACCAGGCTGACCGAGGAGAAGGTGGCGCTCGGCTTCTGCTTCTCCGCGCACCTGTTCTCGGTCCATGCGCCCGAGCTGGGCGCGTTTCCGCGCACCCCGCTGGCAAAGCTGCAGCCGGCACCGCATCCGGTCTGGATCGCCGGCATCGTGAACTCGGCGCGCGTGCAGATGACGCGGCGCGGCCGCATGATGGTCGTGGTGCTCGACGACGGCACGGCGCAGCTCGAGATCACGGTGTTCAACGAACTGTTCGAAAAGCATCGCGAGAAGCTGAAGGAGGATTTGCTCGTCGTGGTGTCGGGTACGGTGAAGCACGACGAATTCTCCGGCGGCATGCGCGTGACGGCGGAAGACATCCTGGATCTTGGCGCGATGCGGGAGCGCTACGCTGCGCGCATCAGGCTGCGCATCAACGGCCAGGCCGACGCCGGCAGGCTGCGCGAGCTGCTGTCGCCCTATCGCGCCGACGCCGGGGCATGCCCGGTGCTGGTTCAGTACGAGACCGGCGGCGCGACCTGCGAAGTGGCGCTGGGCGATGCCTGGAAAGTGAAGCCCGACGAGCGGCTTATCGCCTCGCTCGCCGAGTGGCTGGCGCCCGAGAACGTGCGCGTGGTGTACGCGGCGGCATAGCCAGTTCCAGCACCAGCGCGGCGCCTGCCGCGGCATCCCAGCCGGAACTGTGTCCCACCGCGTCTATGGCGGCAATCTCGGCAGAGACGTCTTGCCTGCCGGCGATGAGCGCATTCAGCAGTGCGTGCAGCGCGCTGCCGCCTTCGCCCTGCGCCGCGCAGGCAAGATGCGCGCGGCTGATGCGGTTGGTGTCGCGCGCGGCGCGCCGCAGCGCCCAGTCGCCGAGGCGTGCAGCGCAGGCATGGCGGTGCGTCGCGCGCAGCGCGACAAGTGCGCCGCCGACGAAATCATCCCCTGCGGGCGTCAGGCCGGGCCCCATGCCGATGATGTTTGCAAGCGCGCGCGGGGCCGTGCCGCGCGCGCCCGCGGCCAGCCATTCGCGCAGCGCGTCGGCCGCGGGGTGCGCCACGCTGAACATGCCGCGCGCCCGCGCCATCGGCAGGCGGCGCGGGCGCGCCGCGACGGCAGGTACCGGCTGCGGCCGCCGCCAGAGCCTCGCGCCGCGGGTCGATACGCGCACTTCGGCGCCCAGCGCAGGCATCCGCGCCAGGGACGGAACGATGGCGTTCAGGGGCCCGCTGCCCAGGCCCGCGCCGCCCAGGCACGCAATGCCGGCGCTGCTCGCGACGTAGCAGCTACTTTCGAAACGGGCAATTACGCGCGCCGGGCGGGCGAGTGCCCGGCGCGCGAAGCGGCCAAGCTCGGATGCGGCCAGTTCAACCCGGGACGACGTGCGTGCCCGCATCCGCCTGCAGCGCCTGCTCGGCTTCGTCCAGGTGCGCAATCACCGCGCGCTTGCCGCCGCCGGCGATGAAGCGGAGTGCGGCGTCCACCTTGGGGCCCATGCTGCCCTTGGCGAAGTGGCCTTCGGCCTGCAGGCCGGCAAGCTCGGAGGCCGTCACGGTTTCCAGCCAGCGCTGCGCGGGCTTGCCGAAATCGACCGCGACCCGCGATACCGCGGTCAGCATCATCAGCGTATCGGCGCCCAGTTCGTTGGCGAGCAGTGCCGAGGTGAGGTCCTTGTCGATCACCGCGGCGACGCCGGCGTGCGAACCGTCGGGACGGCGTACCACCGGGATGCCGCCGCCGCCCGCCGCGATCACCACGTGCCCCTGCTCGGCAAGCGAGGCAATCAGGTCGAGGTCGAGGATGCGTCGCGGGCGCGGCGAGGGGACGATGTAGCGCCAGCCGCGACCCGCGTCCTCCATCATCGTCCAGCCGAAATCCTGTTCCAGGTTGCGCGCCTCTTCGGCAGAGAAGAACGGGCCGATGGGCTTGGAGGGATTCTCGAATCCCGGGTCGTCGGCGGCGACTTCGACGCGCGTCAGCACGCAGGCCACGCGGCGCTCGATGTCATCGCGCGCAAGCGCGTCCTCGAAGCCCTGCATCAGCAGGTGCGCAATGCCGCCCTGGCTGTGCGCGACACAGACGTCCAGGCGCATCGGCGGGACGTGTTCGCGTGCGTAGTACTGGCGCAGCAGGATCTTGCCGACCACCGGACCGTTGCCGTGCGTGACGACGAGACGGTTGTCGCGCGCAAGCAGCGGCAACAATGCGCGCGCGCCACGTGCGGCGACCTGCTCCTGTTCGCCGGTGGTACCGCGGATGTTTTCGGGATGCGTGGCGTTGCCGCCGATCGCGACCACGAGCCGTTCGTGCTGCATGACCCGCGCGATGATACCGCGCGTCGGTATAATCGGCCGCGTCCCCGCCATGTCATTTCGCCAGCTGCTCTCCGGCGCGCCTCGCGTCGTCAACATCGGTCTCGCCTCCTTTGCACGCGAACTGGCCGGGCAGGGCATCGCCGTGGTGCAGGTCGACTGGCGCCCGCCGGCCCAGGGCAAAAAGGACCTTGGCGATCTCCTTGCCCGCCTCGCCGCGCATGAGCGTGCGATCGCGACCGCGAACGCAGAAGGACTGCGGCGCATGCTTGCCGCGGATCCGGTGCTGGTGGATGTGCGTCCTGCCGGCGAGGCGATGAGCGGGCTCGGCAAGAACGTCGTGCTGCATGCGGGGCCGCCGATCTCGTGGGAGCGGATGTGCGGCCCGATGCGCGGCGCGATCGCCGGCGCGATCGTGTTCGAAGGCTGGGCAAGCGACCTGGACGCGGCCACCGCACTCGCCGCGGGCGGCGGCGTGCAGTTCCACCCCAACCATCATTTCGGCGCGGTCGGGCCGATGACCGGCATCACCACGCGCTCGATGCCGGTGATGGTCGTCGAGAACCGTGCGTTCGGCAACCGCGCCTATTGCATGATCAACGAAGGCCTGGGCAAGGTGATGCGCTTCGGCGCCAACGACGCCGAGGTGCTGGATCGGCTGCGCTGGCTGGCGACGGACTTCGGTCCGATGCTGGGCCATGCGCTGCGTGCGATGGGCGGGCTGGAACTGGTGCCGCTGATATCGCGTGGCCTCGCCATGGGCGACGAGATGCACCAGCGGAACGTGGCGTGCTCGGCGCTGACGCTGCGCGCGCTCGCGCCGCACCTGGCGAGATCGGGTGCCGACGGCGAGGCGCTTGCGCGTGCGCTTGCGTTCATTGCCGGCAACGAGCAGTTCTTCCTCAATATCGGCATGGCGATGGGCAAGAGCGTGATGGATCCGGTGCGCGGCGTTGCGGCCTCGAGCCTGGTCAGCGCAATGTGCAGGAACGGGACCGATTTCGGCATCCGCGTCTCCGGCACCGGCGACGAATGGTTCACCGCCCCGGTGGAGATGCCGCAGGGACTCTACTTCCCCGGGTTCAGCGAGAAGGATGCCAACCCCGACATGGGCGATTCGGTGATCCTCGAAACCATCGGACTGGGCGCGTTCGCGATGGCGAGCGCCCCTGCGGTGGCGGGATTCGTCGGCGCCGGCGGTGCAAGCGAGGCGGCGCAGTTCACGCGCACGATGTCCGAGATCGCGCTGACGCGCAATCCGAAATGGACCATGCCGTCGCTGGATTTCCAGGGCGTGCCCACCGGGATCGACGTTCGCCGCGTCGTCGAATCGGGCATCCAACCCGCCATCAACACCGGCATCGCGCACCGCAAGCCCGGCATCGGTCAGGTCGGTGCGGGCGTCGCGCGCGCGCCGCTGGCCTGCTTCGAACAGGGGCTGCGCGCACTTGCCCGTTCGCTCGGCGTGCAGGCGTGAGCCACGTCGCCAACCGGGTGAAACGCAGCTTCTACGCCGACTCGGTGGCGTTGATGAGGATCGCGCGCGAGGTTTCCGCGCTCAAGGGCGTCATCGAATCCTCGTTGATGATCGGCACGCCCTCGAACCGGGAGCTGCTTGGCGACTCAGGGCTGCTGGCGGCGGAAGGCCAGGCCGCGCAGCCCGACGACCTCGTGATTGCGGTTCGCGCCAGGGATGCGGCGGCGGCGGCCGGCGCGCTGGATGCCGCCGAGAAGCTGCTTGCGGCAGGCGACACTTCCCGGCGCGAGGCGGGGTTGCCGACAGCGCGCGGTCTGGAAGGTGCCGTGGCACTGCAGCCGGACTCGAACATTGCGCTCGTATCCGTGCCGGGCGAGTTCGCCGCCGCCCAGGCGCGCCATGCGCTGGAGCGCGGGCTGCACGTGATGATGTTCTCGGACAACGTCTCGGTCGAAGACGAGGTGGCGCTCAAGGACCTGGCGCTGCGGCACGGTCTGCTGATGATGGGCCCCGACTGCGGGACAGCCCACATCGGCGGCGTGCCGCTGGCGTTCGCGAACGCGGTGCCGCGCGGCGACATCGGACTGGTCTCGGCCGCAGGCACCGGCCTGCAGGAGGTAATGAGCCTGATCGCGCGCGCCGGAAGCGGCGTGTCGCACGGCATCGGCGTCGGCGGGCGTGACCTTTCGGATCAGGTGGGCGGGCGCATGACGCTTGCCGCTTTCGATGCGCTGGATGCCGACCCGGGGACGAAGACGATCGTGCTGATTTCGAAGCCGCCGGCGCCGTCGGTGGCGCAGAAGGTGTTCGCGCGCGTCGCCGCGAGCAGGAAGCGCGTGGTTCTGTGTCTTCTTGGCGCGGGCGCGATGAAGGCGCCGCGGAACGCACAGGTCGTCCCTACGCTACTCGCCGCCGCACAGGCTGCCACCGGGCGCAGGGTCGCGGCACGGGTGCCGAAGGCCGCGCCCAAGGCGGGGTGGTTGCGTGGCCTCTACTGCGGCGGGACGCTTTGCGCCGAAGCCCAGTTGCTGCTGCAGGCCAGGGGCTTTGCGCTGCAGTCGAACGCGCCGGTCCCCGGCGTGAAGGAATCCGGCGCGGTACACGCCGCCGCGCACACGCTGATCGACCTGGGCGACGACGAGTACACGCGCGGCCGGCCGCACCCGATGATAGACCCGCAGTTGCGCGATGCACTGCTGCTGAAATGCCTGAAGGATCCGGCGGTGGCAGTGGTGCTGCTCGACCTGGTGATCGGCTATGGCGCGCATGCGGATCCTGCCGGGCTGGTCGCGGCGGTGCTGGCGAAGGTACCGAAGCGCCGCGCGCTGGTGATCGCATCGGTCACCGGCACCGACGCGGACCCGCAGCGCCATGCTGCGCAGGTTTCGCGCCTGCGCGCGGCCGGCGTGCTGGTCGCCGGTTCGAACGCGGAAGCCGCGCTGGCGGCAGCGGGCGCGCTCAGGCGGCAGCCCAGCGCACCTCGCAAGGCTGGCGCCGGAAAAGCGCGCGGTAGTGCCGGTACAGGCCGCCGTCCAGCCGTTCCTGCGGGTCGTAGCGGCGCTTCTCGGCAAGGAAAGCGCTGAACATCGGGTAGCCTGACTCGACCTGCTCGCGCGAGGCATCCAGCCCGGTGGTCAGGTCGAAGCGCCCGCCGTGCTCGAGCGCGAGGCCGATCAGGTTTCGCCTCAACTGAGTTGCAGCGATGCGCGACGGCAGTGTTCCGCGGTCGGCAAACGCGACATCGATCAGCGCCAGTTCCTCGCTTGCCCAGCGCAGCAATGTTTCGCCCTCCGGCAGCGCCTTGCGCACGCTGAGGCGGGCAATGGGGAGGCGCAGGTCGTCAAACTGCCGCCGCAGGTCGCACAGGAATGCTTCCAGCCTCGCGGGCGGCACCATCAGTTGCAGCCGGATGCGGGCGTGGGTCCGATCCTGGGGGCTCTGCGTGCTGGCGCTGTCCAGTACCACCGGCGGGGTTGCGTCCACGAACGCCTGCGTCAGCGCAGCCACGCGCAGGGTGACCGAATACATCGCGCCGATCAGGCCATGGCTGCCGATCGCGGCGCCGAAGAGTTCAGGCTGGGACGCACGGCTGGTGCGGCGCAATTCGCCGTCGGCGGTGACGATTGCCAGCGCCTCGACGAGCAAGCAGAACGGCGAACCGTCCGGGGCCGCGATATTGCGCCCCACGCAGTCTCCCAGCGTACCCGGCAGCCCGGCCAGGTCGGCCGTCTGTGCAAGCAAATCGGCCCCGGGAACAGCCCGCGCCTGCAGGTACGAGCACAGCGACTGCCAGGTGACGCCCGCCTGGGCTTCTACCAGGCCCGCCCCTGCGTCCAGACGCAGCACGCGGTCCAGCTGCGACAGGTCGGCTGCCGAGATGCGCGTCGAGGCCGTGCGCAGGACGAGGCGCAGTTCCTGAGCGGAGCGAAACGTGGGGCCGGTGCGCGGCACCAGCAGTGGCAGTGCAGTTTCAAGCGCGGCTATGGATGCGGTCATGGCGGCCTCCGTGTTCGGGTGGCACGGATTCTTTCTGCGCCGCAAGCGGGCAGCAATCGCGGCGTGGCAAGTAGCCAGGCGGGATACCCGGGGTTCGATACGTCCGCTTGCCGGTGTCGTTTGCGCTTCGCAAGGGTTGCCGGACTGGTTTCCTCCGGCGTTCCCCATGGTAAGCTGGAAGAAAATAGCTTGTACGTCCCGTATGCGGACGGCGGCACATGGAAATGGGGGCTTGAATGCGGATCGCGTTGCTGGTTGTTGCGGGCTTGGCCTTGGTCGGATTCGTGGTCGTCGCGGTCGTGCTGCCGCAGATGAGCGGTGCGGAGGCGAAGGAGGCCGCGCAGATGCTCGTCGCCGGCGCCGAGCCGGCCAAGCAGCAGGTGGCTGCCGCTGCCGCGAAGGCCGGCACGCTGGAGAATTCCGGCGCCAACGTGAAAATTCCTGCCAAGGCAGACCCCAAGCACGGCGAGATGAAGTGGGTGGTCGAATCCGGCGGCACGGTTCGCGGCTGGAACGAGAAGAATGCGATTGAGGTCTCGGTGCGGCCCGCGCTGCAGGGCGGCAAGGTCACCTGGACCTGCCGTGGCTATCCGATCGTCGCGATGCCGGCCGCCTGCGGCGGCAAGGACTGAATCAGGGCTCCGCGCCTACCGCGGTCAGGATTCCCTGCATGATCGCAGCAGGGGTCGGCGGGCAACCCGGCACTTCGACGTCGACCGGGATTACGTTCGAGACGCGTCCGCAACTGGCGTAGTTTTCCCCGAACACGCCGCCCGAGCAGCCACAGTCGCCGATGGCGACGACCAGTTTCGGGTCGGGCATCGCCGACCAGGTTCGGCGCAGCGCCTCTTCCATGTGGCGAGACACAGGACCGGTCACCAGCAGCATGTCCGCGTGTCGCGGGCTGGCAACGAACCTGATGCCGAGCCCTTCCAGGTTGTAGTAGGGATTGTTCACCGCGTGGATCTCCAGCTCGCAGCCGTTGCAGGAACCGGCATCGACATGGCGGATCGTCAGCGCGCGGCCGAGCCTGCGTAGCGTTTCGTCATTCAGCCTGCCGGCGACCTTCCGCAATGCTTCGTCGGTGGCCGGAGGTGCTTCGGTGCGGATGCCGGTGACGGCGATCTGTCGCAGCAGTTTGAGCATCAGAGGTCGTGCCCCGCGTACGAGAGGTTGAATGACTTGTTGATCAGCGGGAAGTCCGGAACGATGTTGCCTATGATGGCGTGCTCGAGCGCAGGCCAGATCTGCCACGATGGATCGTGCGGATGGCAGCGGCGGATCGCCCCGTGCGGCCCGGATTCCAGCGCCACGAACACCTCTCCCCGCCAGCCCTCGACCCAGCCCACGCCGAAGGCGCCAGCAGCAGGCGCCGGGACCGCCTCGCGCACGGGCCCCGACGGCAGGTGGTTCAGGATGCGTCGCTGCATCTTGATCGAATCCAGCGTCTCGTCGAAGCGCACCGCCACGCGCGCGGCGACGTCCCCGGCACGCTGGCAGGCGATGCCCGGCGCCAGCTCCGGGTAGGGGGCCAGTCCCGGATGCAGCCGGGCGTCGACCGCGATGCCGCTTGCGCGCGCGGCAAAGCCGACCACGCCGAAGTACGCGGCGACGCCGGGCGCCAGCACCCCGCAGGCGATGAAGCGGTCCTGCAGGCCGGCATGGTCGTCGTAGATCTCGCGCAGCAGGCGAACCTCGCGCTCGATGCGATCGAGTTCCTCGAGCAGCGACCCTGTCGCCGCGGCGTCCAGGTCCGCTGCGACGCCGCCGGGCACCACCCGGTCCATCAGGTAGCGGTGCCCGAACAGGCGCGCATTGGTGCGCAGCGTGTCTTCCTTCAGCCGGCCGAACTGTGCCAGCCCGAACGCGAGGCCACCGTCATTTCCCAGCGCGCCGAGGTCGCCCAGGTGGTTGGCGACGCGCTCGCGTTCCAGCAGCAGCGCGCGCAGCCACAGCGCCCGTGCCGGCAGCGCGACGCCCGCCATGCCCTCGAGTGCCATCGCATAGGCCCAGGCATACGCAACCGTGCTGTCGCCCGACACGCGGCCGGCGAGCCGCGCGCCTTCCTCGAGCGACATCGACTCGAAGCGCTTCTCGATCCCCTTGTGCTTGTAGCCGAGGCGCTGCTCGAGCCTGAGCACGCGCTCGCCGACGATCGAGAAGCGAAAATGCCCCGGCTCGATGGTGCCGGCGTGCACCGGGCCGACCGGAATCTCGTGCACGCCATCGCCTTCGACGCTGACGAAGGCGTAGGGCGCATCGGCCGGTTCGAGCGCGCGCTCGAGCGCCACGTCGCGTCGCAGCGGGTAGACGTCGCCGCGCCAAGCGCCATGCCTCAGCCAGCCGCGTGGATCCATCGGCTTGTCGGCGGGGCCGGTGGGGCGCACGCCCACCAGGTCCGCCATCGCGCGCTGCATCCGGGGCGCGCTGCCGAACAGGTCAGAAAGGTCCGGAAACGCCGGCTCCGCAGCGCCGGCATCGAGCCGCAGGTGCAACAGGTTCTCGCCCGCGACCAGCAGCGCGTGCGCGGCGAACGAGCCGCGTGCCTCGCGCTCGTCGCTCGCCCACAGCGCGCCAAGGCGGCCGCCGGCGCTTGCCACCGCTTCGCAGGCCGTGCGCCAGCCTGGCACGTCGACATCGGCGTGCCACGCGGGCGCCGCACCTGGCAACCGGGAAGTCTGCACGCCTGGCAGCAGCAGGTTCATGGTTTCAGCCGACAAGGCGGGCCGCCTGCCGGTACCAGTCGGCGAGGTAAGGGGGGGTGTACACGCCGAGCATGAGGACGATGCCCAGGTGCGCAAACACCGGGATCAGCGCCGGCCGGTGCGCGAGGCGTGCCGGTCCGGCATCGCCGAAAACCATGGGCTGCACCTTGCCGAAGACCGCGGCAAAAGAGATGCCCAGGGCGCCCAGCAGGATCGGCGTCGCCCAGGGCTGCTGCGAGATCGCCGTGGTGAGGATCAGGAACTCGCTGGCGAAAACGCCGAACGGCGGCATGCCGAGGATCGCGACCGTACCGAGCATCAGTCCCCAGCCGACCGCGGGGCTGGTGCGGATGAGTCCGCGGATGTCCTCCATCAACTGCGTGCCGGATTTCTGCACCGCATGGCCGACGGCGAAGAAGATCGCCGACTTGGTGAGCGAGTGGGTGGTCATGTGCAACAGTCCGGCGAAGCTCGCCACCGGACCTCCCATGCCGAAAGCGAACGTGATGATCCCCATGTGCTCGATCGAGGAGTACGCGAACATGCGCTTGATGTCGCGCTGGCGCGACAGGAAGAACGCGGCCACGACGACCGACAGCAGGCCGAAACCCATCATCAGCATCGACGCGAAGCCGATGCCCGAGCCCTCGCCGCCGGCCGGCAGCGCGCCGTCGGCGATGACCTTGAAGCGCAGCAGCGCATACAGCGCGACGTTGAGCAGCAGCCCGGACAGCACCGCCGATATCGGCGTCGGGCCCTCGGCGTGCGCATCCGGCAGCCAGTTGTGCAGCGGCACCAGCCCCACCTTGGTGCCGTAGCCGACCAGCAGGAAGATGAACGCGATCGACATCACCGCCGGTTCGAGTTGCACCTTGATCGCGTCGATCTCGGTCCACAGCAGCGAGGTCATGCCGGCGCCGAGGATCTTCTCGGCGGCGAAATAGACCAGGATGGTGCCGAACAGCGCCTGCGCGATGCCGACGCCGCAGAGGATGAAGTACTTCCACGCCGCCTCGAGCGAGGCGTGCGTGCGATACAGCGCGACCAGCAGCACCGTGGTGAGCGTGGCAGCCTCCGTCGCCACCCACATGATGCCGATGTTGTTGGTGGTGAGCACGAGCAGCATGGCAAAGCAGAACAGCTGGTACATGCTGTAGTACAGGCGCAGCGCCGCGTGCCGCAGCCTGCCGTGCTCGTGCTCCACGCGCATGTAGGTGCGCGAGAAGATCGACGTCGTCATGGCGACGAAGGCCGTCAGCGTGACGAGGAACACGTTCAGCGAATCGATGAAGAACTGCCGTTCCAGCGCAGTGACCGGCCCTTCGGCGACGATACGTACGGTCAGCGCAGCGGCCGCGATGAAGGTGGTCGTGGCGAAGGCGACGTTCACCTCCGCGGCCCACCTGAGGTGGCCGCGCAGCGCGAGCACGATGCCGCCGAGGAGCGGGCTGGCCAGCAGCAGGGCGAATTCTGGGTGCATCACGGTTCTTTCAGCCGCTCGAGGTTCCGCGTGTCGAGGGAGTCGAACCTTTCGCGGATCTGGAAGAAGAACACGCCGAGGATCAGCATCCCCACCAGGACGTCGAACGCGATGCCGAATTCCACCACCATCGGCATGCCGTATACGGCGCCTGTCGCGGCGAAAAACAGTCCGTTCTCCATCGCCAGGAAGCCGATTACCTGCGGCACCGCCTTGGATCGCGTGATCATCATCAGGAACGAAAGCAGGATGCAGGCGAGCGCGATGCCGAGCGTGGCGCGGGTCACCGTGCCCGCCAGGTTGGCGATCGGCAGCGCGAGGTTGAAGGCGAGGATCACCAGCACGATGCCGACCAGCATCGTCGTGGGGATGTTGAACAGCGTCTCGACGTCCCACTTGATGCTCAGGCGCCGGATCAGGCGGTGCAGGATCCACGGCAGCAGCAGCACCTTCAGCACGAGCGTGAGCAGCGCCGACCAGTACAGGTGATGCTGTCCGGTGAGGTACCCGACCAGCGCGGTCGATAGCACGAGCACCATGCCCTGGGCGGCGAACAGGTTGATGAGCGCGAGCACCTTGCGCTGCGCGAGCATCGCAAAGGCGAGCAGCAGCAGCACCGCGGCGAAGAGGTTGATCAGCTGGGGTCCGTAGTGATCGAGCATGTCAGTGCTCCAGCAGCACGTGGACGAGCATCGACAGCACGGCGAGCAGGAACGCGGTGCCGAGGAACTCCGGCGCACGGAAGATGCGCAGCTTCGCGCTGAGCGTCTCTATCAGGGCGAGGGCGAAACCGCCGACCGCGAGCTTTGCGATCAGCACCGGAAGCGCGAGCAGGAATCCCGACCAGTCGCCGCCCTCTGCGACACCGTAAGGGAAGAAGAGCGCCAGGCCCATGCAGGAATATACGAACAGCTTCAGGCTCGCCGCCCATTCGATCATGGCGAGGTGCCGCCCCGAGTACTCCAGCACCATCGCCTCGTGGATCATCGTGAGCTCGAGGTGCGTGGCCGGATTGTCCACCGGTATGCGGGCGTTCTCGGCCAGCGACACCATGGTGAAGGCCACGCCGGCGAACGCGAGACTGGGATAGATGACGAACTCCCGGTGCGCCAGCGATTCGACGATCGTGGACAGCGAGGTCGAGCTCGAGATGAGCGATGCGGTGAACAGCACCATCAGCAGCGCGGGCTCCGCGAGGAAGCCGACGAGCATCTCGCGACGCGCGCCCAGCGTGCCGAACGCGGTGCCGATGTCCATGCCGGCGAGCGCGATGAAGAAGCGCGCCAGCGCCAGCAGGCCGACGAGCGCGATGGCGTCCGCCGCCGCCGGCAGCGGCAACCCGGTGTCCAGCGTCGGCACGATCGCGGCGGCAAGGCTGAGGCAGCCGAAGATCAGGTAGGGCGCGGTGCGGAACAGCGGGCTCGCGTTATGCGCGAGCACCACCTCCTTGCCGAACAGCTTGGTCAGCGTGCGGTAGGGCTGCAGGATGCCGGGGCCGGTCCTGTTCTGCAGCCAGGCGCGGCACTGGTTGACCCAGCCCGTAAGGACCGGTGCAAGCAGCACCGCAAGCGCCGTCGCGGCGACCTGTGCGGCGATCCCGCCGGGCGTCGTCATGGCGCGCTCATCTGGCGAACAGCAGCAGCACGAGCAGCGTTGCGAAGCTGTACATCAGGTAGACCGAGATGCGGCCCCGCTGAAGGATGGTGACCAATGCCGTGATGCGCTCGACACCCCTGGCGAGGGGCAGGTAGAGCCAGTACCACAGCCGGTCGCCGGCGGTCTCGTGGTAGCGGGGCTCGGCGTCGAACGGCGAGGGCACCTGCTGCTCGATGCGGAAAAAAGGCTCGAACACCACGCGCACCGGCTGGCCGAAGCCCTCGGCGGTGTCCTGCATGCGCGAATCGAGGCGCGGGAAGCCGCAGTCCCACACGGCGCTGCGCCGCGTGCGCGCGCCGTAGAAGAGGCGCACCGACAGCCACGCCAGCGCGACCAGCAACGCCGCGGTGACGAGGAACAGCACCGGGCTGTAGCTCGCGCGGTCGGGCTCGATCGGCGCGAGGAAGAGCCAGCCCTTCGCATGGCCGGAGATGCCGGTTCCGGCCAGGGTGGTGATGATCGGGTCTAGCATGCCGATCACGACCGTCGGCGCGAGGCCGAGCGCGATGCAGCTCGCGGCGAGCCACAGCATGCCGGTGCGCTCCATGATGCCCGCATCGTGCGCGCTTGCGAGCTTCGGTTCGCGGTGCTGGCCGAGGAAGACGACGCCGTAGAACTTGACCATCACGTATCCCGACAGCGCGGCGCACAGGGCAACCGCCGCGGCGGCCACCGGCACCAGCATGTTGAGGTAGCCGTGCGGCAGTCCGGGGGTGAACAGGAACGCCTGCAGCAGCAGCCACTCGGACACGAAGCCGTTCAGGGGCGGCAGTCCGGCGATCGCGATGGTGCCGACCAGCGCGGTCCACGCCACCCAGGGCATGGCATGTATCAATCCGCCGAGTTTGCCGAGGTTGCGCTCCTGCGTCGCGTGCAGCACCGCGCCGGTGGCCAGGAACAGCAGCGCCTTGAAGCACGCGTGGTTGATGCAGTGGTACAGCGCCGCGGTCAGCGCGAGCGCCGCCAGCGTGCCCATGCCGAAGCTGCGGAAAATCATCGCCAGGCCGATGCCGGCGACGATCAGCCCGATGTTCTCGATCGACGAGTAGGCGAGCAGCCGCTTCATGTCCGTCTGTACCGCGGCGTGGACGACGCCAAACAGCGCCGACACCAGCCCCACCGCGAGCGCGACCACGCCCCACCACCACAGCGGGAACGCGAGCAGGTCCAGCGACACGCGCAACAGTCCGTAGATCGCGGTCTTCAGCATCACCGCGGACATCAGCGCCGAGACCGGCGAAGGCGCCGCCGGGTGCGCCTCGGGCAGCCACACATGCAGCGGCACGAGCCCTGCCTTGGCGCCGAAGCCGAACAGCGCGAGCAGGAATGCCGCGGTGCCGAAGTGAGACGTGTGATCCAGCGCGCGCATGCCATCGAAGGTGTAGTTCCCGGTCCCGCCCTGCAGCGCGCCGAAGGACAGCAGGATTGCGATTGCGCCGACGTGCGCGATCAGCAGGTAAAGGTAGCCGGCGCGGCGGATCTCGGGCTTGGCATGGTCGATGGTCACCAGGAAGAAGGACGACAGCGCCATCGATTCCCACGCCACCATGAAAAAGTAGGCGTCGTCGGCGACCAGCACCAGCGCCATGCTGGCGAGGAACGCGTGGTACCAGAAGGACTTCAGGCCAGGCGCCGTGCCTTCGCCGTGGCGCAGGTAACCGCTCGCGAACACCGAGATGCCGGCCGACACGCCGCCCAGCAGGACGAGGAAGAACGCCGACAGCGCGTCCAGGCGGACGTGGAAGGGCAGGTCGGGCAGGCCGAGCGGCAGCACGCGGGTGCCGGGCTCGGCGAAGATCGAAGCGCCGCCCGCGACCGCGACCAGGATGCCCACCAGCGCGCCGGCGGGGAACAGCGCGCGCTTGACCAGCATCAGGTCCTGCGTGCGCGCAATGCCGACGAGGCCGATCGCGATCCACGCGCAGGCAGCGGCGAGGATCGCGTCGACCGGCTGCATGGCTACTTGACGCGCATGCCGGGCTGCGCGCCTGTGTCAGGTGCGACGAGGAAGATGCCTGGCCCGTCGCCGGATGCTGCGAGCACCATGCCCTCGGAAACGCCGAACTTCATCTTGCGCGGGGCGAGGTTCGCCACCATCACGGTGTAGCGCCCCTTGAGCGCATCCGGGGCATAGGCGGACTTGATGCCCGCGAACACGGTGCGCGTGCCGGTGCCGATGTCCAGCGTGAGCTTCAGCAGCTTGTCGGCGCCTTCCACCGCCTCGGCGTTGGCGATCAGCGCGACGCGCAGGTCGAGTTTCGAGAATTCGTCTATCGATATGGTTTCCGGCACGGCTGCCTCTTTCGTCGCGTCATGCTGCTGCTTTTCGGCGTGGCGCTGCGGCGCGGCGGGCTGCGGGACCGACGCGACGTCGAACAGCGCGTCGAGCTGCTTTTCCTCGACGCGCGTCACCAGGTGCTTGAACGGGTTGATTTTCTGCGGGCGCAGGCCGCGATCCTCGAAGCCCAGTTCGCGGTCGATGCCGAACAGCTCGCGCGCGACGCGCCGCGCGGTCGCCGGCAGGATCGGCGCGAGGTACACCGTGAGCACGAAGAACGCATCCAGCGCCTCGCTGCACACCCGGTGCAGCTCGTCGCGCCGCGCCGGGTCCTTGGCAAGGTCCCAGGGCTTCGCCTGGTCGTAGCGCTGGTTGGCCAGGTCTGCAAGGCGCATCACCTCGCGCACCACCTTGCCGAACTCCCGCGCTTCATAGGCGTCCATGATTGCCGTCGCGGACGCGAGCGCCTCGGCGTCCCCGCGCTGCGGGGCGAGACCGCCGCCGAACTGCCTGGTCACGAACCCGGCGGCGCGGCTGGCGATGTTCACGTACTTGCCGACCAGGTCGCTGTTCACGCGCGCCATGAAGTCGTCGGGATTGAAATCGACGTCCTCGACGTTCGCGTTCAGCTTCGCGGCGATGTAGTAGCGCAGCCATTCCGGGTTCATGCCGACATCGAGGTAGCGCAGCGGGCTGATGCCGGTGCCGCGCGACTTCGACATCTTTTCGCCCGACACCGTGATGAAGCCGTGCACGTAGACGTGGTCGGGCACCTTGTAGGGCGCGCCGGCGAACTTCAGCATCGCCGGCCAGAACAGCGTATGAAAGTAGATGATGTCCTTGCCGATGAAGTGGACCTGCTCGGTGCCGGCGTCCGCGAGGAAGGCCTCGAAGTCGATGCCCTGCTTCAGGCAATAGGCCTTGAAGCTCGCGAGATAACCCACGGGGGCATCCAGCCAGACGTAGAAGTACTTTCCCGGCGCATCCGGGATGGGGATGCCGAAATACGGCGACTCGCGCGAGATGTCCCAGTCGCCCAGCGCCTTGTCGTCCTCGCCTTCGAGCCATTCGCGCGCCTTGTTGGCCACCTGCGGCTGCAGCCGCCCCGGCAGGTCGATCCAGTCGCGCAGGAACTGCACGCACTGCGGGTCAGACAGCCGGAAGAAGAAGTGCTCGGAGGACTTCATCACCGGTTGCGCGCCCGACAGTGCCGAGCGCGGGTTCTTCAGTTCGGTGGCGCTGTAGGTGCTGCCGCAGACCTCGCAGGCGTCGCCGAACTGGTCCTGCGCGCCGCACCTGGGGCATTCGCCCCTGACGTAACGGTCGGCAAGGAACATGCCCTTGACCGGGTCGTAGAACTGCTCGATGGTGCGGGCGTCGATCAGCCCGCGTGCCTTGAGCTTCCGGTAGATGTCCTGCGACAGCGCGGTGTTCTCGGGCGAATGCGTCGAATGCCAGTGGTCGAAGGAGATGTGAAAACCCTGCAGGTACCGTGGGCGCTCGGCGGCGTAGCGCGCCACCAGGGCCTCGGGCGTGACGCCCTCGGCCTCGGCCTTGAGCATGATTGGCGCGCCGTGCGCGTCGTCGGCGCAGACGAAATGCACCTCGTTGCCGCGCATGCGCTGGAATCGCACCCAGATATCGGCCTGGATGTACTCCATGATGTGGCCGATGTGGAATGACCCGTTGGCGTAGGGAAGCGCCGTGGTGACGAAGAGTCTCCGGGACATCCCAAATTCTAGCCGCGAATTGGGTACACTTGCGGCCCTGTTCCGGAATCTTCCCCATGCCACTCAGCGAAACCGACGTCCTCGCCACCCTGTCGAAACTGGTCGACCCGAACACGGACAAGGACTTCGTCTCCACCCGGTCGGTGAAGAACGTCAAGGTCTCGGGCGCCGACGTGTCGCTCGAGATCGAGCTCGGCTATCCAGGCAAGAGCCAGTTCGATCCGATCCGCAGGCAGGCGATCCAGGCGCTGAAGGCCGCAGGCGCGGCGAACGTGAGCATCAATGTGCACTCGAAGGTCGTGTCGCACGCGGTGCAGCGCGGCGTGAAGCTGATTCCCGGCATCAAGAACATCGTTGCGGTCGCCTCGGGCAAGGGCGGCGTAGGCAAGAGCACGACCGCGGTGAACCTCGCGCTGGCGCTCGCTGCGGAAGGCGCGACCGTGGGCATGCTGGACGCCGACATCTACGGCCCGTCGCAGCCGACGATGCTCGGCATCACCGGGCGGCCCGAGTCGAAGGACGGCAAGGGCCTCGAGCCGATGGAAGGCCACGGCCTGCAGGCGATCTCGATCGGCTTCCTCATCGACGTCGACACGCCGATGGTCTGGCGCGGCCCGATGGTGACGCAGGCGCTCGAGCAGTTGCTGAAGGACACGCGCTGGCGCGACCTCGACTACCTGGTCGTAGACCTGCCGCCCGGCACCGGCGACATCCAGCTGACGCTTGCGCAGAAGGTGCCGGTCACCGGTGCGCTGATCGTGACCACGCCGCAGGACATCGCGCTGATCGACGCGAGGAAGGGCCTGAAGATGTTCGAGAAGGTCGGCATCCCGATCCTCGGCGTGATCGAGAACATGTCCACCCACATCTGCCCGAAGTGCGGGCACGAAAGCCACATCTTCGGCTCGGGCGGCGCGGAGCGGATGTGCAAGGACTACGGCACCGAGCTCCTGGGCGCGCTGCCGCTGGACATCGGCATCCGCGAGCAGGCCGATTCGGGCAAGCCGACGGTGGTCTCGGACCCCGACGGCCAGGTTGCGCAGATCTACAAGCGGATCGCGCGCCGGGTGGCGGTGAAGATCGCCGAGTCGCAGAAGGACATGAGCTCCAAGTTCCCCAACATCGTGGTGCAGAACACCTGATTTCGCCGGCCCCGGCAACTCCCGGAAACTTCGGCGGCGACCCCCGGTCACACCGGGATGAACAAGCCCTCCCGCAAGCTGTTGCAGGCGCTGGACGCGCGCGAGCGCGAACTGCGCGACACCGTCGCCGAGCGTCGCGATGAGCTCGATTCTGCGGTGCGTGTGCCGGATGCCGCCGGTGACATCGCCGACCAGGCCTTCGGTCGCGTTCGCGCCGAGGTCGAGCAGGGGCTGATGGAGCGCCTGCTCACGGAACTGGGCGAGATCGCCGCCGTGCGCGAGCGCCTCGCCAGCGGCACGTTTGGCGACTGCGTCGACTGCGGCGAGCCGATCGCACCGGCGCGGCTGGCGATCAGCCCTTCCGCGCGGCGCTGCACCGACTGCCAGACCTTGCACGAGAAGCTGGCCGGCTTGCGCTAGCCCGCCTTGAGCGATCGCGGCCCGGCGGGGCTACAATCGCGGCATGAAAAACGCCGCGATCCTCGCGCGGGCCGAGGCGCCGGCATGACGATCAAGTCCGACCGCTGGATCCGCCGCATGGCGGCACAGGGGATGATCGAGCCCTTCGAGCCGGGGCAGGTGAAGTCCGTGGGCGGCAAGCGCATCGTCTCCTACGGCACCTCGAGCTACGGCTATGACATCCGCTGTTCCACCGAGTTCAAGATCTTCACCAACATCAATTCGACCATCGTCGACCCGAAGAATTTCGACGAGAAGAACTTCGTGGACTTCACCGGCGAAGTCTGTATCATCCCGCCGAATTCCTTCGCGCTTGCCCGAACCGTTGAGTACTTCAGGATTCCGCGCAACGTCCTCACCATCTGCCTGGGGAAGAGCACGTATGCGCGCTGCGGGATCATCGTCAACGTCACGCCGCTGGAACCCGAATGGGAGGGCCACG
>JBFWRS010000056.1:0-17855 GCA_050248795.1 Burkholderiales bacterium
CGCTGGTCGCTGTACTCGACCGCGAGAGCCTCGCGCGCATCATCGTCGAGCAGCCGATGCTCGGCGCGAAGATCCTCATGGAACTGGTGCTGATGCTGTCCCAGCGGCTGCGCGCCACCGGCTCGCGGCTGATGGAGGCGCTGGACGACAAGGCCAGGGAAGCCTCGGGCCTGCACTGAAGCACCGCCTGGCCGTCCCCGCGCTGTAAGCTTTGCCCGCCCGGCGCGACAAAGCGACAAAGCAACAAACAGGAAACCTGCATGCACGCCACCCTTCCGCTCCTGCGCCAGCACGGCTTTCCGTCGATCCGCCGCCGTGGCATCGAAACCCTGCAGATCAACATCGGCTACCGCTGCAACCAGGCGTGCCTGCACTGCCACGTCAATGCGGGCCCGACGCGGACCGAAGAGATGTCACGCGACACGCTTGCCGACGTGCTGGCATTCATCGGCGTGTCGGGCGTGCGCAGGCTGGACATCACCGGCGGTGCGCCCGAGCTGCACCCGCACTTCCGCGACCTGGTGCAGCGGGCGCGGGACCTGGGCGTGCACGTGATGGATCGCTGCAACCTGACGATCCTCGAAGAACCGGGGCAGGAAGGCCTCGCCGAGTTCCTCGCCGCGCAGCAGGTCGAGGTGGTCGCGTCGCTGCCCTGCTACTCCGAAGACAATGTAGACCGCCAGCGCGGCAAGGGCGTGTTCGACAGGAGCATCCGCGGGCTGCGTCGCCTGAATGCACTCGGCTACGGCGTTCCCGGCAGCGGGCTGGTGCTGAACCTGGTCTACAACCCGCAGGGGCCGGCGCTGCCGCCGCCGCAGGCGCAGCTCGAGGCCGACTACAGGCGCATCCTGGGCGATGAACACGGCGTCGTCTTCAACACCCTGCACGCGATGGCGAACATGCCGATCCAGCGCTTCGGCTCGACGCTGGTGACCAAGGGCCAGTTCAACGACTACATGGCGCTGCTGCGCGGTTCGCATCGCGACGAGAACCTGGACGCGGTGATGTGCAGGTCGCTGGTGTCGGTGGACTGGGAGGGCTACGTCTACGACTGCGATTTCAACCAGATGCTTGGCCTGCCGCTGCGCATCGAGGGCCGCGGCAGGGTGCAGTTGTCGGAGCTGATCGGCCGCGACATGGACGGCAACCCGATATCGGTGCGCGACCACTGCTACGGCTGCACCGCGGGACAGGGCTCCTCCTGCGGTGGCGCGCTGGATGGCTGAGGGCGCGCAGCCCGGGCGCGACTGTCCGCTCGCTTACGGCTACGGTGCGGACGCACTCGCGGCGCCGGCATCGATGCGTGCGGAGACGCTCCTCGTCGCCGGAGGGTTGTACGGCAACGTGTTCGCGCTCGAGCGCCTGCTCGAGCGCTTCGATGCCGAGCCCGGCGACAAGATGCTGGTGTTCAACGGCGACTTCCACTGGTTCGACGTTGCGGCGGAGGATTTTCGCCGCGTCACCGAAGTCGCGCTTGCGCACACCGCTACGCGCGGCAACGTCGAGACCGAGCTCGCCGATCCTGCCGCCGGCGCAGGCTGCGGCTGCGGCTACCCGGCGTTCGTCGATGATGGCGTGGTCGAGCGATCCAACCGCATCATCGAGCGGCTGCGCGCGACCGCGGCCGGGTTTCCCGCGCTCTCGGCGCGCATGCTGGCGCTGCCGATGTACGCTGTCGCCGAAGTGGGCGGCGAGCGCGTGGGCATCGTGCACGGCGATGCCGGTTCGCTATCCGGCTGGGGCTTCTCGCAGGAGGTGCTTGGCACCACCGCCGGTGTGGACGCCGCGCGTCGGGCGATCGAATCCGCGGGGGTGCGCGTATTCGCGTCCAGCCACTCGTGCCTGCCGGTACTGCAGCAGGTCGCCGGGGCGCTGATCGCCAACAACGGCGCGGCCGGGATGCCGAACTTCCGCGGCAGCCGTTACGGCGTCGCGACGCGCATCTCGGTGCGGCCCTGCGCCGATGCGCTGTACGGCGCGCGCAGCGGCGCGCTGCACGTGGACGCGGTCGCGCTCCACTACGATGCCGATGCGTGGGAGCGCCGCTTCCTCGAGCAGTGGCCGCCCGGATCCGATGCGCATGTGTCGTACCACGAGCGCATCGTCAGCGGCCCGCGCTACGAGCCCGGCGAGGCGCTGCGGACGGATTTGAGGAGGGCGGCTTGAGCCGGACGAGGCTCCTCGTCGTCGCCGCGATCGCGTTGGCGATCGCGCTGTACTTCACGCTGGATCTCGGCCGCTACCTGCAGCTGGAACACTTCCAGCGCCTGCACCAGGAAAGCCCGCTGCTTACCGCGGCGATCTACTTTGCCGTCTATGTCGCGGTGACTTCGCTGTCGATTCCGGGCGCGGCGATCCTGACGCTGGTGGGCGGGGCGCTGTTCGGTCTTGCCTGGGGCACGCTGCTGATCTCGTTCGCGTCCTCGATAGGCGCGACGCTGGCGTTCCTGGTTTCGCGCTTCCTGCTGCGCGACTGGGTGCAGGCGCGCTTCGGTGACAAGCTGAAGCCGGTGAACGAGGGCGTCGAGAAGGAGGGCGCCTTCTACCTCTTTGCGCTGCGCCTGGTGCCGGCCTTCCCGTTTTTCGTCATCAACCTGGTGATGGGCCTGACGCCGCTCAGGACCTGGACGTTCTACTGGGTAAGCCAGGTCGGCATGCTGGCAGGTACGGTGGTCTACGTGTACGCCGGTACGCAACTGGGGGAATTCAGGGTCTCGGCGGGCCTGGTGGGCGCGTTCGTGCTGCTTGGCGTGTTCCCGCTCGCGGCGAAGAAGGTGCTCGACGCGCTCAAGGCGAGGCGCGTCTACGCGCCCTGGGCGGCGCGCCGGCCGGTGAAGTTCGACCGCAACCTGGTGGTGATCGGCGCCGGCTCCGCGGGCCTGGTCACCGCGTACATCGCCGCCGCGGTGAAGGCGAAGGTCACGCTCATCGAGCGCCACCGCATGGGCGGCGACTGCCTCAACACCGGCTGCGTGCCCTCGAAGGCGCTGATCAGGACGGCGCGCGTGCTGGCGACGATCCGCCGTGCCGGGGAGTTCGGGCTCAAGGACGCCGGCGCCGGCGTCGATTTCGCGGCGGTAATGGAGCGGGTGCAGCGCGTGGTGCGAGAGGTCGAGCCGCACGACTCGGTGGAGCGCTACACCCAGCTCGGCGTCGAGTGCCTGCAGGGCGACGCCAGAATCGTGTCGCCGTGGGAGGTCGAGATTCGCGACCAGGCCGGCGGCACCCGGCGCCTGAGTACGCGCGCGATCGCCGTCGCGGCGGGAGCGCGGCCGTTCGTGCCGCCGATCCCGGGGCTGGATGCGGTGGGTTGCCTCACCTCCGACACGGTGTGGAACCTGCGCACGCTGCCGGCGCGGCTGGTGGTGCTGGGCGGCGGGCCGATAGGATCCGAGCTCGCGCAGGCTTTCGCGCGGCTCGGCTCGAAGGTGACGCAGGTCGAGATGCTGCCGCGGCTGCTGGTGCGCGAGGATCCGGAGATCTCGGACATGGTGATGGCGCGGTTTCGCGCCGAAGGCATCGACGTGCGGGTGAACCACAAGGCGAAGCGCTTCATCGTCGTCGACGGCCGCAAGACCCTGGTCTGCGAGCACGCGGGCAGCGACGTCAGCATCGAATTCGACGAGGTACTGTGCGCGGTGGGCCGCGTGGCGAACACCAGCGGCTACGGGCTCGAGGAACTCGGCATCCCGCTGACCCGGTCCCGCACCATCGAGACCAACGAGTTCCTGCAGACGAAGTATCCGAACATCTATGCCTGCGGCGATGTCGCCGGGCCCTATCAGTTCACGCACGTTGCCGCGCACCAGGCCTGGTATGCGTCGGTAAACGCCCTGTTCGGCGCGTTCAGGCGCTTTCGCGCCGACTACTCGGTGATTCCGTGGGCGACGTTCACCGATCCGGAGGTCGCGCGCGTGGGGCTGAACGAGACCGAGGCGAAGGAGCGCAACATTCCTTACGAGGTGTCCGTGTACGGCATGGACGACCTCGATCGCGCGATCGCCGATGGCGACGCGCACGGACTGGTCAAGGTGCTGACCGTGCCGGGCAAGGACAGGATCCTTGGCGCCACGATCGCGGGCGAGCACGCCGGGGACCTGATCGCGGAGTTCGTCACCGCGATGCGCCACGGCCTGGGGCTCAACAAGATCCTCGGCACCATCCATATCTACCCGACGCTCGCCGAGGCGAACAAGTACGCCGCCGGCGTGTGGAAGAAATCGCACGCGCCGCAGGGGCTGCTGCGCAGGGTCGAGCGTTTCCACGCCTGGATGAGGGGTTGAGCATGAGACTGCTGGTTGCGATGCTGCTCGCGTTCTGCGCCGTCCCGGCGCTTGCGCAGTTCGACCATTCGCACGCGGCCTGGGACAAGCTGCTGCGCAAGCACGTCGTCGTCATATCCGGCGGCAAGGCATCGCAACTGCGGTACGCGGAGCTGGCAAAGGAGCGCGTGACGCTGAAGGCATACCTCGACAACCTGTCGAAGGTGAGCGAAGCGGAGTTCAACGGCTGGACCAGGGCACAGCGCATGGCGTTCCTGGTCAATGCCTACAACGCCTTCATGGCGGAGAAGATCCTGACACGCTACCCGGACATCCGTTCGGTATGGGATTTCGGCAAGATCTTCGGCAACCCCTTCAAGGATCGCTTCTTCACGCTGTTCGGCCGCGAGTTTTCGCTCGACGGCATCGAGCACGACACGCTGCGCAAGCCCGGCGCCTACGACGAGGTGCGCATCCACTACGCGGTCAATTGCGCGTCGGTCGGCTGCCCGATGCTGCGCGAGGAGGCGTATACGGCCGGGCGGCTGGAGCGGCAACTCGAGGAACAGGCGGTGCGCTTCCTGTCGGATCGCAGCCGCAACCGTGCGGTCGGCGGCAGGCTCGAGGTATCGATGATCTTCGACTGGTACCGTGTGGACTGGGAAAGCGGCTACGCCGGCATCGGTTCGCGTGAGCAGTACTTCGCAAAGTACGCGGACCTGCTCGCAGACAGCGCCGAGGATCGCAGGCTGGTTGCCGCAGGCAAGGCGCCGATCTCGCACCTGGAATACAACTGGGCGCTGAACGACGCGCGAAGGTAGCGTGCCGAGCGTGCTTTCGGTCGTCATGCCGGTGCTGAACGAGGCTGCCATCGTGCGCGATGCGCTCGAGCGGCTGCAGCCGTTGCGCATGCGCGGGGCCGAACTCATCGTCGTCGACGGCGGCAGTGCCGACGCGACGCCGGCACTCGCGGCGCCGCTGGCCGACCGCGTGGTCCGTGCGGCGCGTGGTCGTGCAGCGCAGATGAACGCCGGCGCCGCGCTCGCGCGCGGCGACGTGCTGCTGTTCCTGCACGCCGATAGCTGCCTGCCCGCGGATGCCGATCGCCTGGTGGCGGGACATGCCTGGGGCCGCTTCGACGTACGCATCGACTCGAGGTCGCTCGCGCTGCGGCTGGTCGCGTCGATGATGAACCTGCGCTCGCGCGCCACCGGCATCGCCACCGGCGACCAGGCGATATTCGCCACGGCGGACTTCTTCCATCAGGTGGGCGGCTTTCCCGAGATCGCGCTGATGGAGGACATCGCCTTCAGTGCGTGCGCGCGGCGCCTCGCGCGCCCCGCCTGCCTGCGCGAACGCGTGACGACCTCTGCGCGGCGCTGGGAGAAGCACGGCGTACTGCGCACCATCCTGCTGATGTGGCGGCTGCGGCTCGCGTACTTCATGGGCGCCGACCCCGCGGAACTGGCGCGACGCTATGCGCAGCAGGGCTGAGGCCTCGGTCGTCATCATCGTGTTCGCCAAGGCGCCGCTGCCCGGTCGCGTGAAGACGCGACTCGCGCCGCTGATCGGGTCACAGGGGGCGGCGCGCCTGCAGGCGCGGCTGATTCGCCGTGCACTGGATACGGCCCGCGCCGCGGACTGCGGCGACGTGGAACTGTGCTGTGCGCCGCACCGCAAGTACGCGTTCTTCGAGCGCTGCGGGCGCCTGCCGGGCATCAGCCTGACCGCGCAGGGCGGTGGCGACCTGGGTGCGCGCATGCACCGCGCGCTCGCGCGGGGCCTGCGTACCCATCGCGCCGCGATCCTGATCGGCGCCGACTGCCCGGCGCTGCGTCCGGGCGACCTGCGTATCGCGGCGCGCGCGCTGTGCGACGGCGTCGACGCCGTGTTCGCCCCGACCGAGGACGGCGGTTATGCGCTGGTAGGCGCATCGCGCATGTCGAAGCGCCTGTTCGAGCGCGTGGCGTGGGGAACCGGGTCGGTGATGCGCGAAACGCAGCGCCGCCTGCGTACCCTTGGCTGGCACTGGCGCATGCTGCGGCGCGTCTGGGACGTCGACCGGCCCGAGGACTACGTGCGCCTCATGCGTTCGCGACTGCTGCTGCGCTCGCCATGATGCCTCGTCGCCGCTTTCTCGCCGCCGCTGCCGCCGCCATGCTGCACCCGCGCGCGGCTCTTGCGCAGGTACTGGCGCCGGTGCACGCGATGCGCTTCTCGGCGCTGCAGGCCGGCGCGCCACTGCCCGCGGAACTCAAGCCCTACGCGTTCGAGAACCAGCCGCGCCACACGCAGTACGCGCTGGTTGCCGACGCCGGGCGCACCGTGCTGCACGCCCGCGCGGAAGCCTCCACGTCCGGCCTGACCCGCGAACTGCGCGTCGATCCCGCTGCGCATCCGCTGCTCGCCTGGAGCTGGAAAGCGATGCGGCTGGTCGACAAGGGCGACCTGGCGACGAAGGATGGCGACGATTTCGCGGTACGCCTGTATGTCACCTTCGACCTGGACACCTCGCTGCTGTCGGCGGCAGACCGCATGAAGGTGGGCCTCGCCCGCATGATCTACGGCGATCGCGTGCCGGTGGCGGCGCTGTGCTACGTGTGGGATGCGCGCGCGCCGGTAGGCACGTTCGCGCCCAACGCCTATACCGATCGGGTTCGCATGGTCGTGGTGGACAGCGGCCCAGAGAAACTCGGCGCCTGGGTGAGCCACCAGCGCGATGTCGCGGCGGACTTCCGCCGGGCGTTCTCGCTGGAACCGCCCGCCGTGAACGCCGTGATCATCGCCAGCGACACGGACAACACCGGCGAGTCGGCGGAAGCGTACTACGGCGACGTCAGCTTCAGACCGCGCCTGCCTTCCTGAGCAATTCCGCGATACTCTGCGCAATCACGCGGTAGCCCTCGGCGTTGGGGTGAATCGGGTCGGACTTCAGCGCGCCGTCCTTCAGCACGCGGCCGATGACACCTCCCTCGTAGGGAATGCCGAACTCCTCGGCGATCTCGGCGTAGAACGCTGGCGGGCTCACGGTGAAGCCGGGCTCGGGCGTGCCGAGCAGCACCACCGCCACGCCGCGCGACTGCGCCAGCCGCACCATGGCGCGCAGGTTTTCCGCCGCCTTGTCCTTCGGCTGCCGGCGCAGGAAATCGTTGCCGCCATGACAGAGGATGAGCAGCGCGGGCGCATGAGCGTCGAGCGCGCCGGGTAGCCGCGCGAGGCCCGATGCACTCACTTCTCCGGGAACGCCTGCGCGCACTACCGTGCGCCCGATCAACTCGGCGAGCCGCGCCGGATAGCTTTCCTCCTCGCGCGCGCCGGTGCCGAAGGTCAGGCTGTCGCCGAACGCAAGGACGACGGCGTCGCCTGAAAGCCTGGGCAGGGATACCGACTTGCCGCAGGCTGACACTGCGAAAACGGCCAGTGCCGCGGCGATGATGGCGAAAACGCGCATGCTAAACTGTACTTGAACTGTACCCCATCGAGGAACTGCGCCGGCGATCGTGGCGAGGCGCGGTGGCTGGCAACCAGGGAGGCGGCATGAAGATCAAGGCGCCCAAGGATTTCTGGGCTGGGCTGATGTTCATTGCGTTCGGCGCGGCGTTCATGATCATCGCGCTCAAGGACTACCAGTTGGGTTCGGCGGTGCGCATGGGGCCCGGCTACTTCCCGACCATGCTCGGCGGCCTGCTGGTCGCGCTCGGGTCGCTGGTCGTGCTCACGTCGCTCGTGGTCAGCGGGCCCAAGGTGCCCAAGTTCCATTTCAGGCCGATGATCTTCGTGCTCGGCGGCTGCCTCGCGTTCGCCTACCTGCTGAAGCCCGCAGGCGTGATGCTGTCGGTCATCCTGCTGGTCATCATCAGTGCGCTCGGCGGCCACGAGTTCAAGTGGAAGGAAATCCTGTTGCTGGGCGCGTTTCTGGCGGTATTCGCGGTCGTCGTGTTCGTGAAGGGGCTGACGCTGCCCTTCCCGATCTGCCCCGAGTTCCTCGAAGACCACTGCCGGTTCTAGGGGGCGACGATGGAAGGCATGTTCGGCAACCTGCTGCTCGGCTTCACCGTTGCGGCGCAGCCATTCAACCTGATGATGTGCTTCCTGGGCGTCGTCCTCGGTACGCTGATCGGCGTGCTGCCGGGGGTGGGGCCGGTGGCGACGATCGCGATGCTGTTGCCGATCACGTTCAACCTCGATCCGATCGCCGCGCTGATCATGCTGGCGGGCATCTACTACGGCGCGCAGTATGGCGGCTCCACAACGGCGATCCTGGTCAACCTGCCCGGGGAGTCCTCGTCGGTGGTTACTTGCCTGGACGGCTACCAGATGGCGCGCCGCGGACGTGCAGGGCCGGCGCTGGCGACCGCGGCGATCGGATCGTTCTTTGCCGGCAGCGTAGCGACGCTGGTCATCGCGATGTTCGCGCCGCCGCTGGCCGAGGTGGCGCTGAAGTTCGGCCCTGCCGAGTACTTCTCGCTGATGGTGCTGGGCCTGATTTCCGCCGTGGTGCTGGCGCACGGCTCGGTACTGAAGGCGGTCTGCATGATCCTGCTGGGGCTGCTCCTCGGCATCATCGGCACCGACGTCAACTCGGGCGCGCTGCGCTACACCTTCGGCATTGCCGAACTGTCCGACGGCATCGGCTTCGTCACCGTGGCGATGGGCATGTTCGGCATCGCCGAGATCGTCAGCAACCTCGAGCAGAAGGAAAAGCGCGAGGTCTTCACCAGCAAGGTAGGCAGGCTGATGCCGTCGAAGGAGGATTTCAAGCGCATGGCGCCCTCGATCCTGCGCGGCACCGTGCTCGGGTCGGCGCTCGGCATCCTGCCCGGCGGCGGTGCGCTGCTGTCGTCGTTCGCGTCCTATACGCTCGAAAAGAAGGTGTCGAAGCATTCTGCGGAGTTCGGCCAGGGCGCGATCGAGGGTGTCGCGGGCCCCGAATCCGCGAACAATGCGGGCGCCCAGACTTCCTTCATCCCGTTGCTGACGCTGGGGATCCCGGGCAACGTGGTGATGGCCCTGATGATAGGCGCGATGATGATCCAGGGCATCGCGCCGGGGCCGCAGGTGATGACCGAGAAGCCCCAGCTGTTCTGGGGAATGATCGCCTCGATGTGGATCGGCAACCTGATGCTGGTGGTGCTGAACCTGCCGATGATCGGCTTGTGGATCAAGCTGCTGACGGTGCCTTACCGGCTCCTGTTTCCGTCGATCCTCGTTTTCATGGCGGTGGGGGTGTTCAGCCTGTCGAACAACCCCTGGGACGTGCTGATGATGTCGGTGTTCGGCATCCTCGGCTGGATCTGCGTGAAGCTCGAGTGCGAGCCCGCGCCGATGATCCTCGGTTTCATCCTCGGCCCGCTGATGGAAGAGAACCTGCGCCGGGCGATGCTGCTGTCGCGAGGTGACGCGATGGTGTTCATAGACCCGATCAACAAGCCGATCTCGTTTGGCTTCCTGGTCGCCTCCGCGATCCTGCTGCTGATCGTCTCGCTGCCGAACATCCGCAAGAAACGCGAGGAGGCGTTCGTCGAATGAGAGTCCTGACCGCAGTCGCCACAGCGCTCCTCGTCGCCTGCGCGGGCGTTGCCCATGCGCAAGGCTGGCCTGCGAAGCGGGTGTCCATCGTCGTGCCCTACCCGCCGGGCGGCCCGGTGGACGTGTCGGCACGCCTGCTCGCGCCCAAGCTCCAGGCCGCGCTCGGACAACCGGTGATCGTCGAGAACAAGCCGGGTGCCGGCGGCAATATCGGCGCCGACTTCGTCGCCAGGAGCGTGCCCGACGGCCACGTGCTCGTCATGGGGGCGATCGCCACGCACGCGATCAACCCCTCGCTGCTGCCGAGCATGCCCTATGACCCGATCGCCGACTTCCGGCACGTCGCGCTGGTGGTACAGGTGCCGAACGTGCTGGTCGTCAATCCGGAACTGAAGGCGTCGAGCGTCCGGGAACTCGTGGCGCTGGCGAAATCCAGGCCGGGCAAGCTCGACTTCGCGTCGGGTTCGACCGGTTCGACCGGACACCTGGCGGGCGAACTGTTCAAGACCATGACCGGTACCTACATGGTGCACATCCCGTACAAGGGCGCGCCGGCGGCAGCCGCCGACGTGATCGGCGGGCGCGTGCACCTGATGTTCGACAACATGGCGAGCGCGCTGCCGCACGTGAAATCGGGCAAGCTGCGTGCGCTTGCGGTGACGACCATGGCGCGCTCGGATTTCATGCCGCAACTGCCGACGCTGGACGAGTCAGGCCTGAAGGGCTTCGACATGACCACCTGGTGGGGCGTGATGGCGCCCGGGAAGACGCCTGAGCCGGTGGTGCAGCGCCTGAATGCCGAGATTCAGAAGGCGATGGCGGCCCCGGACGTGAGTTCCCGGCTGCGCGCCATGGGCTCGGGTCCGCCGTCGGCGCGTACGCCGCAGGCCTTTACCGCCTTCGTCGAGCAGGAGCGCAAGCTTTACGCGAAGCTGGTGAAGATCTCGGGCGCCAAGCCCGACTGAGCGCCTGGCGCGAGCCGCTGGCGGGCGGCCGGCCGCCCGGCTAGATCACCGCGATCGTCTGCACTTCGATCAGGAAGGGCTCCTGCACCAGCCTGTCCACCATCAGCAAGGTGTTCGGCGGGTACTTGCCGTCCGGGAACATCTTCGGGAACTCGCGCAGGCGCCACTGCATGAACCTGGGTATGTCCTGCGAATGCACCAGGTAGGTGGTGAACTGCACCACGTTGCCCCAGCCGGCGCCGGCGGACTTGAGCGCGGTGCCTACCATCGAAAACACGCCGCTGCACTGCTCGTCGAAGGTTTCGCCCGGCGCCAGCATGCCCGCGATATAGAGCGTCTCGGCGGCATTCCTGACCCGCGTCATGTGGCAGTACTGCCCCAGGGGCTTGCCCAGCGCTTCCACGTTCTCGATCCTGATGTCGGCCACTTTCAGTCTTCCTTCCGTCTTGGGGTTCGGGGTTTCTTGCGTGCGGCGATCTGCGCCTTCACGGTGCTCACCAGCAGGTGCCGCTCGACAGGCTTCACCAGGTAGGCATTCGCACCCACTGCCTTGCACAGGTCCATGGTGGTGTGGTCGGAGAGCACCGAAACGACGATCACCGGCGTCGACGTGTTCGGCGACGCGGCGCGCACCTGCTTCAGCACCTCGACGCCGCCGATTCCCGGCATCATGAGGTCGAGCAGGATGGCGTCGTAAGCGTAGTTTCCCGCGAGCCTGAGCGCCTGTTCCGAGGTGCCGGCGAGCACCACTTCGACGCGCAGGTCCCGCGACAGGATCTTGGCGAGCAGCAGCCGCGTCGATTCCTCGTCGTCGACGATGAGGATGCGGTGGCGGACCGGCGCATCGTGCGTCGCGGCGCTCAAGGCCTCGCTCCCGCTACCAGTGCCTGACGCATGGGCCCGAGAATAGCACCGGCCCGGTGGGCGCACCGGTCGGGGATCCGCCCCTGGGCTCCAGGCTCACCGCGAGCGCCGGCACGTCGCCCAGCGACTCGTCTGCCGGCGCATGCAGCGCGAGTTTCAGCTTGTCGTCGGCCGCGAGCACGCCCAGCGACCTTGGGGCCTTGCCGCTGGGCAGCGCCCACAATTCCAGGCTGCCGTCATCGACATGAATCGACTTGTCCAGCGTCTTCACGAAGAGCTGCGTCGAATCGCGCGCGGCGGAGGCGAGCAGCACCGGCTTTTGCGTCTTCGCGTCGCTCAGCACGGCAATGTAGGCGGCGCCGAGCTGGCGAGATGGCGCTCGCACCAGCACTGGCGGGGGCGCGTCCGCCTGCCGCGGCGGCACTGCGATCGCGAGGACGAGCAGCGCAGCCGCCATGCCGCTGGCGGCGAGCCCGAGGCCGCGCCAGAAGGCGAGGCTGTCCCACAGGCTGCGCGCAGCAGGCGCCGCGTGCGCGCCGGTACGCGACGCCACTGCTTCCCAGACGCGCGCGGGCGCCGGACGCTCGGGCACCGCGGCGCTCATCGGCAGGATGCGCGCATCCCATTCCGCCACCTTGCGGCGCAGCGTTGCGTCCTCGCGCATCCAGCGGGCAAAGCGCGCGCGCGCCGGGCCGCGCAGCGTGCCGAGCACGTACTCGGCGGCAAGGCGATCCTGCAGCATCGCATTCTGTTTCCAGTTCATGCCGCGTCCAGGCAGGTCTTCAGGCGCGCAAGGCCGCGACGCACCCAGGTCTTGACGCTGCCCAGCGGCTGTTGCAGCCGGGCGGCGATCTCCGCGTGCGACAGGCCGTCGAAGAACGCAAGCGCGATGGATTGGCGCTGCTTCGCCTCAAGCCCCTCGAGGCAGCGCCGTACCGCCGCGGCGTCCGCCGAGCGCTCCAGTTGCGCCAGTGGTCCCGGTTCATCGCTTTCCGTCGCCCCGGCGATGGCGTCGTCCACGTCGGCAAGTTCGAGTGCCGGCCGCCTGAGCCAGTCCAGGCAGCGGTTACGCACGATGCTCGTCATCCAGGTCATGGGTTGCGCCAGACCGGGCGCGTAGTCCCCAGCGCGGTGCCAGATGCTGACGTAGCAGTCCTGCAGCACCTCTTCCGCCCAGTCGTCTCTGCGCAATATACGGGCGGCGACGGCAAACAGTTTCGATGAGGTGGCGCGATACAGCCGCTCGAACGCGGCGTGGTCGCGCAGGGCGCAGGCCGAGAGCAGGGCGGCGAGCTCCTGCTGCGGGCCGGGACTCATGCGGCGTTCGGCGGGTCCGAGCGATCGTGGCGCCAGAGCACGTCGCCGCCGCCTGCCTGGCGGTTGATCGCGCGCCCGAGCACGAACAGCAGGTCGGAGAGGCGGTTCAGGTACTTCAGCCCCAGCGGGCCGAGGTCCTCGTGGCGAGACAGCGCCACCAGCGAACGCTCGGCGCGCCGGCATACCGTGCGCGCCAGGTGCGCGAGCGCGCCGGCGCGCGTGCCGCCGGGCAGGATGAATTCCTTCAGCGGCTCGAGGCCGGCGTTGAACTCCTCGAGCAGGCCGTCCAGGCGCAGCACGTGCGCCTCGGTCAGCATGCGGTGCCCCGGTATGCAGGTCTCGCCGCCGAGGTCGAAAAGGTCGTGCTGGATCGCCACCAGCGCCTGGCGTATCGCCTGCGGAAGCTCTTCCGCCAGCAGCACGCCGAGGAGCGAGTTCAGTTCGTCGATGTCGCCCAGCGCGCGGATGCGCGGGCTTTCCTTCGGTACGCGCGCGCCGTCACCGAGGCCGGTTTCGCCGGCATCGCCGGTACGCGTCGCAATTTTCGATAACCGGTGACCCATGGGGAGGCGGGATTATATGCCCCGACGCCGATTCACTTCCTGCGCCTTACTTCGCTCTCGAACGATCCGCGCGCCAGCGTCGTCACCACTGTCTCGCCCTCGGCGAGCTGTGCGGCATCGAGCAGTACGTCGCCGCGGGAATTTCGCGTCAGGCTGTAGCCGCGTGCGAGAACCGCACCGGGGTCGAGGTTGGACAGGCCGGCGCGCAGCCGCGCCAGGTCGTGGCGCGCGGACTCGAGCGCATGTCGTGCCGCGGTAGCGACGCGGGCTGCGAGTTGCGCGACCAGTTGCGCCGAGCCGCGGAGCCTGTCGCGCGGGTGCACCAGCCGGCGTGCCAGAGCATCGGTGCGCTGCCAGCCGTACTCGATGACGCGTGCCGTGCCGCGGGAAAGCCGCAGTGCGAGCTCGGCCGCGCGCGCGACCAGCGCCTCGCGCGAGGGGCTGACGCGCTCCGCGGCCGCGGTCGGCGTTGGCGCGCGCTCGTCCGCGGCGAAATCGGCGATGGTGAAGTCGGTCTCGTGGCCGACCCCGACCACCACCGGGATCCCGCTCGCGCGGATCGCGCGCGCCACCGCCTCCTCGTTGAACTGCCACAGGTCCTCGATCGAACCGCCGCCGCGCACCAGCAGGATCACGTCCACCTCGGCCCTGCGGCTTGCGGCCTCGATCATCGCGGCGATCTTCGCCGCCGCGCCTTCGCCCTGCACCGGCGCCGGATACACGATCACCGGTATCGACGGGTTGCGCCGCGCAAGCGTGCTGAGCACGTCGCGCAGCGCGGCCGCGGCGAGCGAGGTCACCACGCCGATGGCGCGGGGAAACTCCGGCAGCGGGCGCTTTGCGGCGGCATCGAACACGCCCTCCTGTTCGAGCCTGGACTTCAGCCTGAGAAAGCGCTCGTAGAGCGGGCCGAGTCCGGCCTCGCGCATGGTTTCCACGCTGAGCTGGAAGCGCCCCCTCGGTTCGTACATGGTGGCGAGCGCGCGTACCTGCACCCTGGCGCCATCGCGCGGCTGCCAGCCCAGGTGCGCGGCACGATTGCGCCACATGACGCAGTCCACCTGCGCCTGTTCGTCCTTGAGCGAGAAGTAGACATGGCCGGAGGCGGCCGGGCGCCAGCCCGAAATCTCCCCTGCCACCCACATCAGCGGGAAGCGCGACTCGATGGTGTCCCGCACGCTGCGCACCAGTGTCGAAACGCTCACCACCTGGCTGAGTTCCGGCTGCACGGTCAGGCTCCGTCGCGGGTTCGCATCATCATATCTATCCACACGTGTCAATGAATCGGCCAGGCGCGCGCGTGAATTCCGTACGGATGCCGATTCTTATCCATAAGCTTCTGTTTCCGGGAACAAATCGCCCGCCTTTTTTTTGATCGACCCCAAGGGCGAATGCCATTTGGCCCGGCCTTTGCCGGCTCTCCAAAGACAATCCACAAACTTATCCACAGCTTTTGTGGATAAGGGCGCGGGCATACCGGGCGAACGCTATTCTGATACAGTTCGGCGAGAAAAAATTCGCGAGGAATGCGTTGTTAGCCATCATCCAAGCAGCCGGCTGGCCCATCTGGCCGCTCCTTCTTGCCTCGGTCGTCGCCGTGGCGCTGATCATCGAGCGCTTCGTCACCCTGCGCGATGCCAAGATCATCCCGCCTGAACTGCTCGACCAGGTGCTGCAGGTCTACCAGCGCCAGGGCATCAACGAAGAAGTGCTGAACAAGCTGGCGCAGGATTCCCCGCTCGGCCAGGTGCTTGCCGCGGGCCTGCGCAACTACAAGGGCTCGCGCTACGTCATGAAGGACGCCATCGAGGAGGCCGGCCGCGCGGTCGCGCACAACCTGGAGCGCTTCCTCACCACGCTGGGGACGATTGCGACGGCGGCGCCGCTGCTCGGCCTGTTCGGCACGGTGATCGGCATGATCGAGATCTTCGGCTCGCAGTCCCCCGGCGGCACCAACCCGCAGCAGCTCGCGTACGGCATCTCGATCGCGCTCTATAACGCCGCGTTCGGCATCGGCATCGCGATCCCGTCGCTGATCTTCTACCGCCACTTCAAGAACAAGGTCGACGGCTTCGTCGTGCAGATGGAGCAGGCGGCCGCACGGCTTGTGGACATCGTGCATGGCGAGCGCATGCCGGGCCAGTCGCCGCAGCAGGGCTAGGACGGCAGCTTGGACTTCCGCAGGGGCAAGGGCCGGGAAGAGATCGAGATAAACCTCGTTCCCTTCATCGATGTGCTGATGGTGATCCTGATCTTCCTGATGATCACCACGACCTACTCCAAGTACACCGAACTGCAGATCAACCTGCCCACGGCGGACGCCGAGCGGCAACTCGAGCGCCCCAATGAGGTCAGTGTGCTGGTCAATGCGCAGGGACAGTACGTGGTAAACAAGACGCCGGTGAGCTTTGCCTCGATCGAGCAGTTCGCGGCGGAGCTCAGGCGCGCGGGCGAGGGCACGAAGGACCCGATCGTCATCATCAGCGCCGATGCGCAGTCCACGCACCAGTCGGTGGTGCGCGTCATGGAGGCCGCGCGCCTGGCCGGCCTCACCCAGATAACCTTCACCACGCAGTCGACCAAGTAGTCCTGCAGTCCCTCGCCAAGCACTGGTACCGCCGCACCGCGCTGGCACTGGCGCTGTGGCCGGCGAGCGTGGCGTTCCGCGCAATCGTATGCTTGCGCCGCGCCGCCTACCGGCTGCGCATCCTGTCCAGTCACCGCGCATCCGTGCCGGTCATCGTGGTGGGGAACATCGTCGCCGGGGGCAGTGGCAAGACGCCGCTGGTGCTGTGGATCGCCGAATTCCTCAAGCGCAAGGGCTGGAATCCGGCGATCGTGTCGCGAGGCTACGGCGTGAAGATCGACGCGCCGCGAGCGGCGACGATCCTTTCCGAGGCTGTCGAGGTGGGCGACGAGCCCGCGCTGCTGGCGCGACGCAGCGGCTGCCCGGTATGGGTCGGTCCGGACCGCGTGCGGGTGATCGAGGCGCTCCAGGCAGGCAATCCCGAGGTCGATGTCGTTATCCTGGACGACGGGCTGCAGCACTACCGTCTCAGGCGTGACATCGAGATCGCGGTGGTGGACGCGCGAGGGTTCGGCAACGGCTTCATGCTGCCCGCAGGCCCGCTGCGCGAGCCACCGTCTCGGCTGCGCTCGGTCGATGCGGTGGTCGCGCATGGCGTCGACGCACCAGGCTTTCGCATGTCGCTCAAGGGCACGCTGCTGCGCCGCCTCGCCGATTCGAGCGACCGCAGGGAGCTGGCCGCGTTCAAGGGGCAGAAGATGCACGCGGTGGCCGGAATCGGCGACCCGCGGCGGTTCTTCCTGCTGCTCGGCCGCGCCGGCATAGAAGTAATTCCGCATGCGTTTCCCGACCACCATCCGCTGAAGCCGGAGGAACTCGCCTTCGGTGACGGGCGCGCCGTGGTGATGACGGAGAAGGACGCGGTAAAATTGCGCGGCGTTCCTGCAGGCGACTGGTGGGTGTTGCCGGTGCACGTCGATATCGATCCCGCGTTCGGCGAATGGCTGCTCGGCAGGCTGGCCGCGCTCGGGAACAAGCGAAGGGAGTAGGCATGAGCGCGGTCGACCCAAAGCTGCTCGAGATCCTGGTGTGCCCGTTGTGCAAGGGGCCGCTGGTATACCGCAAGGATGCCGACGAGCTGATATGCAAGCCGGACCGGCTGGCGTACCCGGTTCGCGACGGCATCCCGGTGATGCTGGAAGACGACGCGCGCAAGCTGCCGCCGGAAGAAGAAGTCGACTGACACCGCCGTGCTGAACTTCACGGTCCTGGTGCCGGCGCGATACGCGTCGACACGTTTCCCCGGCAAGCCGCTCGCCGACATCGGCGGCAAACCGATGGTGGTGCGCGTGTGCGAGCGCGCGGCGGCCAGCGGCGCCGCGCAGGTAGCGGTAGCCACCGACGACGAGCGCATCGCCGCTGTAGTGCGCGCCGCCGGATTCCTGGCTCTGATAACCCGCACCGATCACGCCTCGGGCACCGACCGCCTGGCGGAGGCGGCGTCGCAGCTTGGCCTTGCGCCCGAGGCGATCGTCGTCAACGTGCAGGGCGACGAGCCCCTGATCGATCCGGCGCTGATCCGCAGCGTGGCGGACGCGCTGGCCGCAGACCCGGACGCGAGCATGTCCACCGCCTGCCACGCGATCCACGATGCCGCCGCGCGGGACAATCCGAACGTCGTCAAGGTGGTGCTGGATGCGCGCGGACACGCGCTCTATTTCAGCCGTGCGTCCATCCCGTATCCGCGCGCCGCTCCGGCGGTCGCGTACCGGCATCTGGGCATCTACGGCTATCGCGCCGGCTTCCTGGCGCTGTATTCGACGCTGGC
>JBFWRS010000056.1:17955-19813 GCA_050248795.1 Burkholderiales bacterium
CAGCGCGACGACGACAAGGCCGCTACCGTCAAGCAGCGGCTCGAGATCTACCACGCGCAGACGCAACCCCTGCTCGCCTGGTATGACGCCTGGGCCGCCAGCGGCGATCCGGCGGCGCCGCGGCACTGCCGCATCCCCGGATCGGGGTCGGTGGAGGATATCCGCGATCAGGTGGTCGCCGCGCTTCGCTAAGCTGCTAAAATCACGCGCTTTTCAGCCGCCCGCGTCGGGCGGCTCGCTGCAAAGGGGAGTACATCATGTCCGCAGGTCTCATATTCGCGCTGGTCTGCGCGGTCCTCGCCATCGTCTATGGCGCCGTGTCCATCAAGTGGATCCTGTCCAAGCCCGCGGGCAACGAGCGCATGCGCGAGATCGCCGACGCGATCCAGCAGGGCGCCACCGCGTACCTGTGGCGCCAGTACAAGACCATCGCCTATGTCGGTGGTGCGCTGTTCCTGGTCATCGGTTTCGTGCCGCAACTGGGCTGGACCACGGCCTTCGGCTTTCTGATCGGTGCGGTGCTGTCGGGGCTGTCGGGGATCATCGGCATGAACGTGTCGGTGCGCGCGAACGTGCGCACCGCCGAGGCGGCGCGCAGCGGTTTGCAGGAGGCGCTCGACGTGGCCTTCCGCGGCGGCGCGATCACCGGTTTGCTGGTGGTCGGCCTCGGCCTGCTGGGCGTCGCCGGGTTCTTTGCCTTCCTGCATGCCAACGCCATCGACAAGAGCAACCTTGCGCACCTGATCCATCCGCTGGTCGGCCTGGGCTTCGGCGGCTCGCTGATATCGATTTTCGCGCGACTGGGCGGCGGCATCTTCACCAAGGGAGCTGACGTCGGCGCGGACCTGGTCGGCAAGGTCGAGGCTGGGATTCCCGAAGACGATCCGCGCAACCCGGCGGTGATCGCCGACAACGTCGGCGACAACGTCGGCGACTGCGCCGGCATGGCGGCGGACCTGTTCGAAACCTACGCGGTGACGATCGTCGCCACGATGCTGCTCGGGGCGCTGATGGTGAAGACGACCTCCGCCGCGGCGCTCATCTACCCGCTCGCGATCGGCGGCTTCGCCATCATCGCTTCGATCGTCGGCACCTGGTTCGTGAAGACGAAGTCGACCGACAAGAACGTGATGCCGGCGCTCTACCGCGGGCTCGCGTGGGCGGGCGGGCTGGCGCTGATCGCGTTCTGGCCGATCACGCAATGGATCATGGGCGACGTGCTCGCCACCGTGCCGTTCGAGATCGCAGGCGAAAACAGGATGATCGGCGTCGGCCACCTGTACGGCACCGCAGTGATCGGCATCGCGCTCACCGGCTTCATGGTCTGGATCACCGAGTACTACACCGGCACCCAGTTCAAGCCGGTGCAGCACGTCGCGCAGGCGTCCACCACGGGGCACGCGACCAACATCATCGCCGGCATCGGCGTGTCGATGAAGTCCACCGCGTGGCCGGTACTCGCCGTGTGCGTCGCGATCTACGCCAGCTACGCGCTCGCAGGCCTGTACGGCATCGCGATCGCGGCAACCTCGATGCTGTCGATGGCTGGCATCATCGTCGCGCTGGACGCCTACGGACCGATCACCGACAACGCGGGCGGCATTGCCGAGATGGCGAACCTGCCGGAGTCGGTGCGCGCCATCACCGACCCGCTGGACGCGGTGGGCAATACCACCAAGGCGGTGACCAAGGGCTACGCCATCGGCTCGGCCGGCCTCGCGGCGCTGGTGCTGTTCGCGGACTACACGCACGCCCTGGAGGCCGCGGGGAAAACGCTGACCTTCGACATCTCGAACCCGATGGTGGTGATCGGGCTGCTGATCGGCGGCATGGTGCCCTACCTCTTCGGCGCCATGGC
>JBFWRS010000057.1:0-19478 GCA_050248795.1 Burkholderiales bacterium
ACGGCACGGTCGCGCTGCAGCCTGCGGCGCCGCTGGCCGACGCGCTGGCGCTGCGCGACGGGCGCTGGGGCGCGGCGATAGACCCGGCGCTGGCGCAGCAGCTCGAGCTCAGGCCCGGCGATACGCTCAAGCTCGGCGCGCTGGAATTCGTCGTGCGCGCGCTGATCGCGCACCAGCCGGACAGGAGCCTGCGCGCCGACTGGCGCGGCCAGCCGGTGATGGTGACGGCAGACGCGCTGCGCGCCACGCGGCTCGTGCAGCCTGCGAGCCGCGCTTCCTACCGCTACCGCGTGAAGACCGCCGAGGACCCGCTCGCCTGGCGTCGCTCGTTCACTGCCGCGTTCCCGGATGCGCAATGGCAGGTGCGCGTGTTCGCCGAGCGTACCGACCGGGTCGCCGAGGTGCTGGCGAAGGTCGGCTCCGGCCTGCTGCTGATCGGCTTCAGCGCCCTCTTCATCGGCGGCCTGGGCGTGTTCAACAGCATCCACGCCTACCTCGAAGGCAAGCTCGGCACGCTGGCGACGCTGCGCGCTCTGGGCTTACGGGACCGGCGGCTGGCCGCGGTGTACCTGTGCCAGGTGCTGATGCTCGCAGGCGGCGCGAGCCTAGCCGGCGCCGCGGTCGGCGGCGCGCTGGCGCTGGCGGGTGGCGCGATGGCGGCGGGCTACCTGCCTGCCAACGGCGCCGCGCCAGGCGCCGGTGGCGCCGGCCTGGGCGCGGCGACGCTGGTCGTGCCCCTCGCGCTGGCCTGGCTGCTGGGCGTGCTGACCGCGCTGAGCTTCGCGCTGCCGCCGCTTGGGCGCGCGTTGAGCGTGTCGCCGGCGGCGCTGTTCCGCGGGCTGGATTCGACGCAGACGCGCACGCCCGCGGCGTGGTGGAAGCTGTCGGCGCTCGCAGGCGCGTTCACCATCGCGCTGACGCTGGCGGTGGTGCCCGAGCCCTGGTTTGCCGCGCTGTTCATCCTCGCCACGGCGCTGCTGCTCGTGCTGCTGGAAGGCCTGGTGCGGCTGCTGCGTGCGCAGGCGCGGCGGTTCGCCGCGCACCGGCTCTTCGCCGGGCGCTTCGCGTTCAGGCTCGCGCTTGCGAACCTCTATCGCCCCGGCTCGCCGCTGCGGCTGTCGCTGCTGTCGCTGGGCTCGTCGCTGACGCTGCTCGTCGCCAGCACGCTGGTGGTGACGGCGCTGCTCAGGACGCTGAACGACACCGTGCCCGAGCAGGCGCCGACGCTGGTGTTCCACGACGTGCCGGCGCCGCAGCTGGAAGAGTTCCGCGGCGTGATGAAAGCGTCGCCCAGCCTCGAACGGCTGGAGGTGGCGCCGCTGGTGCTGGGGCGGCTCGCCGCGGTGAACGGCGAAGTGCTGAAGGACAGCGCAGACCCGCGCCGCGCGCTCGAGGCGCGCGACGAGCACAAGCTCAGCTATCGCGCCAACGACTTCGACCAGCTGGTGGTGGAGCGCGGCGCATGGTGGCCCGAGAACTACCGCGGCCCGACGCTGGTGGCGATGGAGGACCGCGAGGCCGATCAACTGGGGCTCAAGGTCGGGGACAGGCTGCGCTTCGACATCATGGGGACCGCCGTGGAGGCCGAGCTCGCCGCCATCTACGCGCAGCGGCGCTTCCGGTCGCAGTTCTGGTTCGAGGCGATCTTCACCGATGGCACGCTCGAGCCGCACATCACGCGCTATGTCGGCACCGCGTACATGGATCCGGCCGAGGCGGTCGCCGCGCAGGCCCGCGTGGCGGCGGCGATGCCGGCGGTGGTGACGGTGCGCACCGAAGGTATCCTGCGCGAGGCGCGTCGGCTGCTCGCGCGCGCGAGCACAGGCCTCGCGGTGATCGCGGGCATCAGCCTCGTGGCAAGCCTGCTGGTGCTGGCGAGCGTGATCGCGGCGTCGCGCGCGCAGCAGGTGTACGACGCCAGCATGCTGCACGCGCTGGGCGCGCGCCTCGGCCTGATTCGCCGCAGCCTGCGCATGGAGTACGCGCTGCTCGCGCTGGTGACTTCTGCCTTCGCCACCGTGTTCGGCAGCGCGCTCGCGTTCGCGCTGCTCGAATACCGCCTGCAGCTTGGCGGCGAGATCGCCTGGTGGCTCGGCGCGGCCACCGCAATCGCGGTCAGCGGCCTGAGCCTCGGCGCCGGCGCGCAGTACCTGCTGCGGCAATTGCATCTGTCGCCCGCGCTGCTGCTGCGCGAAGCCGCATGAGGCATATCATGCGCCGATGCCCTCCCGCCGCCACCTGCTGATCTTCGTCGGCCTCGCGCTGGCGCTGGTCGCGGCGTGGATGGGGCCGCTGGACCAGGCGGCGACGAAGCACGTCGAGGCGGGCCTCAAGCGCGCGCTGGTGAGCTTCGCCAGCGCGCGCGCGCTGAACGCGGTGATCTCGGTGGTGCAGGGCACCGAAGTCTCGGTGCAGCTCGCCGGCTTCGGGCCCACGTTCACGCCCGGGCAGGCGCTGGACCCGATCAACGACCTGGTCGAGCAGTTCTCCACGCTGATGCTGTTCGCCTCCGTCTCCTTCGGCGTGCAGCTGCTGCTGATCAAGTTCGGCGCGTACTGGGCGGTGTCGCTGGCGCTGACGCTCGCAGCGCTGCTATGGGCCTGGAGCACCTGGCGCGGCCCGCAGGAGCGGCTGTGGCCGACCCGGCTGCTGGTGGGCCTGCTGCTGGTGCGCTTTGCGGTGCCGCTGGTGGCGGTGACCAGCGAATCCGGCTTCCAGCTTCTGCTTGCCGATCGCTACAAGGCCGACCAGGAGAGGATCGAACTCTCCGCAAGCCGCGTCGCCAGCCTGTCCACGCCGGCCGTGCCGCCGCAGCCCGGCGAAGGCCTTGCCGAGCGCTTCAAGCGCTGGTTGTCCACCGGCACCGACGCGGTGAAGGAACTCTCCGGCCGGGTCGACGACCTGAAGAAGCTCGCCACCGACATGGTCGAGCACATCGTCATGCTGATCGCGGTGTTCAGCGTGCAGACGCTGGTGCTGCCGCTCGCGCTGCTGTGGGCGATGCTGGCCGCCGCGCGCGCGCTGGTGCGCGTGGAGTGAGGGGGCTGGCAGGCTGGCATCAAGCTGGCTACAATCTGCATCGACGGTTCCAAAATGGTTCCACGGAGGCATGAATGCTTTCCCTTACGCTGAAGAACATCCCTGAGGAACTCCACGCCCGCCTCAAGGAGAGCGCCGAAAGGAACCGGCGCAGCCTGAATGGCGAAATCCTTGCGCGACTCGAGAGCGAGTTGGCAGCGCCCCGGATCGAGACGCCTGCGCAGGCGCGCGAGTGGAAAGCGCTGATGACCAGATTGCCGCGCGCCGACCACGCGAAGGTCGGCCGCTACAAGCGGCAGGGTCGGGCGTGATCGTCGTCGACAGCAATGTCATTGCCTATCATTGGTTGAACGGACCGCTGACGGCGGCGGCGCGCGGTGTCCGGGCAAGGGACGCTGACTGGCATGCGCCCTTCCTCTGGCGTTCGGAGATGCGCAGCATCCTGGCGGGATATCTCCGCGATGGAACCTACAGTGAAGCCCAGATCGCAAGCATCATGGCTTCTGCCGAGGCTGGACTTTCAGGCGGCGAGCACGCCGTGCACAGTGCGAACGTGTTCGAGGTGATCGCAACGACCAGGCTTTCGGCTTATGACGCCGAATTCGTTGCGCTCGCCGCAGTCCTGTCGATCCCGCTGGTGACCGCGGACAAGGCAGTGCTCAAGGCGTTTCCGGGTCGCGCGATGACCATGGAAGCGTTCGCGAACGGCTGATCGTAGCCGCCAAGGCCGCCGGACCGACGTGATGAGCCGGCGTAGCTTCGTTGGCGGCCTGGCCGGGCTCGCAGCAGGTTCGCTGCTGCCCCCGCTGCCCACGCTCGCGCAGCCACGCCGCTTGCCAGATGGACCGCCGCCTCCCGGGCTGCGGTGGGCCGACATGCACAGCCACCACGGCATGGTGCCGGCGAAGCGCAATGCGCAAAGGACGCGGCTGGCGGACGACATGCGCGCCAGCGGCCTGGCGGTCGTGGCGATGAAGGTGATCGCCGACTATCCGGTGCTCGCCTATTCCCCGGGGCGCATCGTCGCGCGTGAAGCGCGTGCCAACGGACAGTTCCGTGCGCATTTCGAGCACAGTGTCGCGGCCCTGAAGGCGCGCGCGGCGCGCGAGGGCCTGGATCTCGTCACCGCGCCAGGGCACGTGGAACGCGCGCTGACGGCGCAGCGGCCGGCGATCGCCATCGCCGCCGAGGGCGCGGATTTCCTCGAGGGCGACCTGGCGTATCTGGACCAGGCGAAGGCGATGGGGCTCGCGCACCTGCAACTGCTGCACTTTCGCGTCAACGAGTGCGGCGATACGGCGAACCTTGCGCCGGTACATGGCGGCCTGTCGGACTTCGGCCGCGACGTGGTCCGCGCCTGCAACCGCCTCGGCATCCTGGTCGACGTGGCGCACTGCAGCCAGCGCGGCATCGTGCAGGCGCTGGAAGTATCGTCCCGGCCGTTGATCTATTCGCACGGCTGGGTGAGCGCGAACGAGCCGCAGTGGGAAGCGCGCAACGCGCGCGCGATCCACGCACCGCTGGCGCAGGCGATCGCGAAAGCCGGCGGCGTGGTGGGCGTGTTTCCGATCCAGCGCGACATCGCCGCCTACGCCGCCGCGCTGCATGAGCTTACCGCCGCGGTGGGCGAAGACCACGCCGGCATCGGCCTGGACATCGACGGCCTCGGCCGCTCGGCGCTGCCGACGTACGCCGGACTGCCGGCGCTCGCGCAGGCGCTCGAAGGCCTCGGCATGCGCGAGGCCGCGGTGGACAAGCTGATGGGCGGCAACTACCTGCGCGTGCTGCGGCGGGCGCTCGACCCGTAAGTGCCGGTTATCATCGGGCCATGACCAGACCAACCGAAACAGCGCTCATCGTCGGCGCAGGCAGCGGCTTGAGCGCGTCGCTCGCGCGCCTGCTGGCGAAGGAAGGCTTCAACGTCGCACTGGCGGCGCGCAATACCGGCAAGCTCGCCGCGCTGGCGCAGGAGACCGGTGCCCTGCTGCTGGACTGCGATGCGGTCGACGCCGCGCAGGTGGAGCGCGCGTTCGCCGCCGTGGAAGCAAAGTGGGGCGTGCCCGGCTTCGTCATCTACAACGCCAGTTACCGCACGCGCGGTCCGTTCGTCGAACTCGACGCGGGCGAAGTCGAGCGCACCATCGCAGTGTGCGCCTTCGCCGGCTTCCTGGTGGCGCAGGCGGCAGCGAAGCGGATGCTCGCGCGCGGCGCGGGCGCGATCTTCTTCACCGGGGCGTCGGCGAGCGTGAAGGGCTACGCCAACTCCGCGCCGTTCGCGATGGGCAAGTTCGCGCTGCGCGGCCTGGCGCAGAGCATGGCGCGCGAGCTCGCGCCGAAGAACATCCATGTCACGCACTTCGTCATCGACGGCGGCATCCGCGCAGCCGAGGACGCGCGCGAGGCCGGGCGCGGCAAGGACGGCATGCTGCTGCCCGACGAGATCGCGAAGAACTACCTCGCCGTGTACCGCCAGCACCGCAGCGCCTGGTCCTGGGAGCTCGAGTTGCGGCCCTGGGTCGAGAATTTCTGAACCCGCGCTCTCCGGCATGCCCGCGATACGCATCCCCAGCATGAACGTCGCCGTCGATTGCGCGTCGGACGGCACCATACTCGACGCGCTGATCATGGAAGGCGTCGACGTCGCCTTCGCCTGCCAGGAAGGCACCTGCGGCACCTGCAGGAGCAGGCTGGTATCCGGGCGCGTCGAGAGCCTGCCGTTTTCCGAGCTTGCGCTCTCCAGGAAGGAGCAGGAGCAGGGTTACATCCTCATCTGCCGCTCGATGCCGCAGACCGACTGCGAGATCGAGCCGGCGGCCTGAGGGGGCGTCAGTACTCCAGCGCCAGGTCCACCTGGTTGGCCAGCGGCTTGCCGGCGTGGAAGCGCAGTACGTTGGCGAAGAACATGTCGAGCGAGCGCGGCGTGTAGTAGTCCTGGTCGTCGGAAGAAGAGTGCGGCGTGATCAGCAGGTTCGGCACGCTCCACAGCCGCGAGCTGGGCGCCAGCGGCTCGCGCGGCACGACGTCGATGATGGCGCCCGAAAGCCTGCCGCTGCGCAACGCCTTCTCCAGCGCGACGTGGTCCAGCACGCCGGCGCGGCCGACGTTTACCAGGCCCGCGCCGCGCTTCATCAGCGCGATCTGCCGCTTGCCGAAGCTGCCCTCGGTCTCGCTGGTGAGCGGCAGGGACAGCATGACGAAATCCGCCTGCGGGATCACGCGATCGAGGTCCTTCGTGCGGTACATCCTGTCCACGGATGGGTGCGGCTTGCCGGAGCGGCGGATGCCGATCACCTTCATGCCGACGCGCCTGGCGTACTCGGCCGCGCCGCCGCCCATGTTGCCGACGCCGACGATCAGCACCGTCTTGCCGATGATGTTGGTGTTGAAGAGCTGCCGCCAGCGCTTCTGCTTCTGGTTCGATGCCATAGCCGGCACATGGTTGTTCAGCATCAGCAGCGCCATGAGGAAATACTCGTTGGCGCGCTCGCCGTGCACGCCGCGGCTGTTGGTCAGCCGCGCGCCGGCGGGCAGCCACCTGTCGAAGGGCCGCAGGTGCTCGACGCCGGCGCCGTGGATGTGGATCCAGCGCATGCGCGGCGCGATCCTGCGGATGCCGCGGTGATCGAAGCGCCACGCGAACAGCACGTCGGCGTCGCGCATGTGGCGCTCGAAGCCCCTGCCGCCCTTGCCGAAGCTCAGGTCGACCAGCGGCGCCACCGCCGGGTTGCGCTTCACCGCGTCGAGCACGCGCCTCGGCGTCAGCTCGAACACCGGGCTGAGCGCCGGGTCGTTCTCGAAATGGATGCGGATCTTCTTCGCGGGTGCTGCCTTCCTTGCTGCGGCCATGTGTGCGTGGTTCCTGTCAATGTGTGCGTGGTTCCTGTCAATGTGTGCGCGGTTCCTGTCAGTTCGCCGCGGGGAGCTTGTCCAGCACCCAGTTGGCGATGGTGTGCACCACCGGCTCGCGCAGCGACAGCCTGCCGCTCGGGCCGTGGTAGAGGTTCAGGCCCAGCTGCTGGCGCTCCGATATGGCGTTGTCCTCGGGGATCGACTTGTCCCAGCGGCGGTAGTACTTCTGCACCGTCTCGGCGAAATCCGGCCGGCTGATGGTGGACTCGGGGAAGCACGAACAGACCTCCAGCAGCATGGTCTTCGGGCCGGTCGGGATGCTGTTCAGGTACCACATGCAGTCGGTGGTGACGCCGAGGAACATGGCGGGGAAAAGCAGCGCGAAGTACGAGCGGCGGCGCGCTTCCTCGCCCAGCGTCGCGATCGCCGGGAAGGTGCTGGTCTCGCCGGGCAGGATGCCGATGGTGCCGTCGCACTCCATGTAGATGGCGGACCACTCGCCGGATTTCGGGCTGATGGTGTTGGTCTGCTGCAGGCCGATCGAGCCCTTGTGCACCGTCGGCGTGTGGTAGTCCTCCATCGCGTTCTCGACGAAGAGCTTCCAGTTGCAGTCGAGCGTGTACTCGATCTTGCGGGTCATGCGCATGCTGCCGAACGCGTGGCCGGCGAAGAGCTCGTCGAAATCGCCCACCTGCGCGGCGAGCGGCGCCGCGTCCTTGTCGAAATTGACGAACACGAAGCCGGCCCAGGTTTCGACCCTCACCGGCACCAGGCCCCAGTCGGATTTCTCGAAGCACTTCAGGTCGTTCATTCCCGGCGTGGCGAGCAGTTGCCCGGAGGTGCCGTACGACCAGCTGTGGTACGGGCAGACGATGGCCTTGGCGTTGCCGCTGCCATCCAGCAGGCGGGTGCCGCGATGCCTGCAGTAGTTCATGAAGCCGCCGAGCTTGCCGGACTTCTCGCGGATCAGGATCATCGACTGGCCGTAGCGGTCGAACACGCGGTAGTCGCCGGCCCTGGGCAGTTCCTCCTCGCGGCCGAGCAGCGTCCACTGCCGCAGGAAGATGTGGTCCAGCTCCTGGCGGTAGAAATCCGCGTCGGTGTAGCACCACGAGGGCAGGGCCTGCGCTTCGTCCAGCGGCTTGCGGACTTCGGCGTACAGCCGGGGATCGAGGATGTTGGCGGCTTGCATGGTTGGCCTCTCCGGGTCCGTTCGTTTCGTTCAGAAGAACTTGAGGTAGCGGGACATCTCCCAGTCCGTCACGTGGCTCTGGTAGTCGAGCCATTCGTCGGTCTTGACGTCGATGAAGGTGCGGTACATCAGCGGCCCCATCACCTCCTCGCTCAGCGGGTCGATGCGGAAGGCCTCGATCGCCTCTCCGAGCGAGCGCGGCAGCATCTGCACGTTCGCCTTCGCCAGTTCCTCGGGGGAGCGCAGGTACATGTTCTCGCGGTGCGGCTCGCCCGGGTCGAGGCCTTCCTCGATGCCCTTCAGGCCGGCGGCGAGGATCATCGCCGCACCCAGGTACAGGTTGCAGGAGATGTCGGCGGCGCGGCACTCGATGCGTGGCCCGTTCATCGGGATGCGCAGCATGTTGGTGCGGTTGTTGTTGCCGTAGCAGACGAAGATCGGCGCCCAGGTGTAGCCCGACATGCTGCCGCGCGCGATCAGGCGCTTGTAGCTGTTGACGGTGGGCGCGATCACCGCGCAGATGGCGCGCGCGTGCCGCAGCACGCCGGCGATGAACTGGTAGCCGAGCGTGGACATGCCGCAGCCGCGCGGGTCCTTCGGGTCCTCGAAGCGGTTCTTGTGCGAGGCGCGGTCGGCGAGAGAGATGTTGTAGTGCGCGCCGCTGCCGGTGCGGTTCTTGAACGGCTTGGGCATGAAGGTGGCGAAATAGCCGTGCTTCTCGGCGATCGCGTTCACCATCAGCCTGAAGAAGGTGAAGCGATCGGCCATCACCAGGCCGTCGGCGTACTTGAAATCGGTCTCGAACTGGCCGGGCGCATCTTCCTGGTCGAAGGAATAGACGTCCCAGCCCAGCGTGTTCATCGATTCGACGATCTCCTGCACCACCGGCATGCATTCGAGGATGGTGCGCACGTCGTACGCGGGTTTGTGCAGCGGCACCGCGGGGCCGATCGGCACCGGCACGCCGTCCGCGCCGTCCTTCAGCACGAAGAATTCCGTTTCGATGCCGAGGTTGAAATCGAACCCCATGGCGTGGCACCTGGTCAGCACGCGCCGCAGGATCTGCCGCGAGCAGGCCTCGAAGGGCGCGTTGCGCAACCACAGGTCGCTGGCGAACCAGGCGGTGTCGCGCTTCCACGGCAGGATCGTGAGCGACGACGGATCCGGCACCGCCGCCACTTCGTCGTCGTTCACCGCCTGCGGTACGCCATCCAGCGCCGCACCGGTAAAGAGCTCGGAGCCGTTCAGCATCTGCGCCGCGTGCTCGACCGGCACCACCTTGCACTTGGAGCGGCCGTGGATGTCGACGTAGCTGGCGAGGCAGAACCTGACCCCGCTCTGGTCCAGCTTTGCCAGCGTCGCCGCGTGGTTCCTGTTCTTCGTGGTCATGTCGCGTGCCTGCTCCTGTTCAATCCGGGGTTGTAGCGTACTGCCGGCGGTGGAAGTCCACCGCCGCAGCGAAGCATTCCATCGGCGCCATCACGCTGCCGGCGCCGATCTGCCCGCCGTTGCGCCCGGCGATGCCGATGTTCATCAGCGGCAGGATGCCGGTTTCCACTACCTTGAAGGCGTCGATGCCCACCGGCGAGCCGCGATATTCGAAGTACGGGATCCGGTAGTCGTCGTGCTCGCCGACGGTGATGCGGTACATGGCTTCGTTTCGCTCGACCATCACCTTCGCCGCGCCGCCCTGGTACCTGAGCAGCGGGAACGCGGCCGCCTGCGAGAACGCGCCCAGGCCTATGGTCTCGATGATCGGGCTTTCGCCGCCCATCCACGTAAGCTCATCGGGCCCGTGGCCGGGAAAGAACACCGCGTCGACTTTCGCCGCGGGGCCGACGAACCAGCGCTCGGGTGCGCAGGCTAGGCGCACCGCGAAATTCCTGCAGTTGAAGGCCATCGCGCTCACCACCGACGAGCCCGGCACGTTCTCGCCGGCCATCGCCGTCACCTTGGCCGCAGCCATCGACAGGCGCAGGAAGAAGTAGTGATCCTCGGTCAGCGCCTCGACCAGGCGCATCGATTCGTCGCGCGCGGTCGCCGCCGCGGCGAGCATCGCCGGCACCAGTTCGCGCATGAACAGCAGCGCCGCCGCCGTGTTGCGGCTGTGCAGCTCGTCGCCCATGTGCAGGGCGCGCACCATCAGCGGCTTGAGCGCGATTTCGCCGGAATCCCTGACCACGCGCCGCAGGATCGGCGCGATCTGCTCGTTGATGACCACCAGCCGGTCGTGCACTTCCCGGTCGTAGACGCCGTAGTTCAGGCGCTTGGGGTTGCTGCCTTCGTAGAAGTTGCAGTAGGCCTCGAGGCCGCTGGCGCGCTCGCGCACCACGAACACCGCCATCGACGCCGAGTACACGCCCGCGAGCGAGCCCACGCAATTCAGCTCCTGGCAGCCGCGGATGAGGATTTCGCCTGCGGCGAAGCGCGCCTCGGCCTCTGCGGCTGTAGCAGCGAGCTTCTCGAAGCGCGCGGCGCCGATCAGCGCGGCCTTCTGGCCGCCGGTGTATTCCGCCCACGGCAGCCGCGGCCCGGAGGTGAGGATGGTGTCCTTCGTGAAGCCGGGGACGACTTCGATTGCCGGCGCGACATCGACCAGGATGGGTTCCGCGCCGCGCATGCGATCGAGCACCTGCTGATTCGCCGACTCCCGCGAGGGCATGGCCATGGAGCGTTTCCGATCCTTTGTTGTCTGCAAATTATAGGTTAGGGCACTTCGTGTTCGCCGTCAGTCGCGCCGATTCCAGCGCTCATTTCGCAGATCACGTGCTGCGTACGCGCAGCAATCGTCCCAGCTCGAACAGGCCGAGCATCAGGAAGTAGGCTGCTGCGCCCGCCACGGCGCGGTGCGGCTCCTCGACCCACAGTCCGCTGGTGCTGCCGAACGCGGGCCGCAGTTCGCGGATCACTTCGGGCGTGAAGCCGAAGGCGGGGAACGACTCCGGCCCGGCGGTGACGGTGACCGCGCCGAGGTAGAACACCACGCCGACCACCGAGCCGATGATGCGAGACGTCATTTCGCCCGGGCCGCCGAGCGCGGCGCCGCCCAGCCGCCCGGCGAGCAGCACCGCGACCACCGCCGCCATCGCCAGCGCATCGAAGACGTACGCGAACATGGCGACGAAGAGCAGGTAGAACACGCCGAGGCCAACGGCGATGCCGACCCGCCAGCGCCGCTCGCCCGCCATCGCGGCGAGCGACATGAAGCCGGCATGCACCATGAAGAATTCGAGCAGCATCAGCACCACTGCGTCCACCGCCCACTGGCGGTTGTTGCCTGCGAGCGGCGCGACCAGCACATGGGCGAACTGCGCCGCCAGCAGCAGCGCCGGCACCGCGGCGACGAGGATCGCCAGGCGCTGGCGGGTCGGGGAAGGTTTGTCGATTTGCGCGGCTTCTGCCATGGCGGTTGGCTGGATCATAGCCGCTTGCCTGCGACGCGCAGCCGGCTACACTGCGCACCCATATGAGTGGGGAGGCTCGAAAGCCTGAAGCGGAGTTCGTCTGGCCGGGGGTGAACACCCTTGCGCCGGGGGCGCTGCGGCGCTGGCTCGCGGCGGCGTGGTCCGACCTGCGCGCGGCGCCGGGGCCGAGCCTGTTTTACGGCGCGGTGCTGGCGCTGATGGGATTCCTGCTGACGCGATACTTCGGCGGCGCCATCGGCATCGCGCTCACTACAGGATTCCTGCTGGTCGGGCCGTTCCTGGCGATCGGCCTGTACGACTTGAGCCGCCGCCGCGAGGCGGGAGAGCCGCTGCGGCTCGCGCCTACGCTTGTCGCGTGGAAGGCGAACTATCCGGCGATCGGTTTCTATGCGCTGGTGCTGACGCTGCTGCTGGCGGCGTGGATACGCGTGTCGGTGGTGGTGGTGGCGCTGTTCTTCCCCGAGGGGCGGATCGATCCCGCCTCGCCCGAGGTGTGGGCGTTCGCGGCGGCGTACGTTGCCGCCGGATCCGGGTTGGCATTGTTCGTGTTCGCCACCTCGTCGCTGTCCCTGCCGCTGCTGCTGGACCGGCGCGACATGGACACCATCACCGCGGCGATCGTCAGCTTCAACGTGCTGCGCACGAATTTCGCCGCCATGCTGGCGTGGGCGGTACTGATCGTCGCATTCACCGTCGCCGGCTTCGCCACCGCCTACCTCGGCCTGGTGCTGGTGCTGCCGCTGATCGGCCACATGACCTGGCACGCGTACCGCGAGGCGATCGCGCCGCAGGGCACGCAGGCAGCGTAGCCGGATCCGCGCCGTTTCTTGATCCAGATCAGTGGGGTCCGCGGCCGGGCTCCTAGACTCGCAGGCGTCGACGACGAGTGCGGGAGCGGCAGATGAAATACGAAGATCCGGCGTGCGCATACTGTCCGCCTTCGGTGCGGGCCTGCAGGCAGGGCGAGGCCGAGGCGCGCGGACCGGGCTTCTGCCCGAGCAAGGTCGATCCGCACACGCAAGGCATCGCCCGCGCGCTGTACGACGATCCCGAAACACTGCGTGTGTCGCAGGAATCCGCCAGGGTCGAGGCCGAGGGCTACTGCAAGTGGACGCGCGTCGAGGAGATCGTCCAGTTCGCGAAGAAGATGGGTTACCGCAAGATCGGCATCGCCAACTGCATCAGCTTCGTCGACCACGCCTATACGCTCACGGGCATACTCGAAAGCCACGGCTTCGAGGTGGTATCGGTAGCGTGCAAGAACGGCAACATACCGAAAGAGGAACTCGGGCTCGCCGACGGCGAGAAAATCCGCCCCGGACAGTTCGAGGCGCTGTGCAACCCGGTGGCGCAGGCGGAACTGCTGAATGCGCACGGTTGCGAATTCAACGTGGTCATGGGCCTGTGCATCGGCCACGACAGCCTGTTCTTCAAGTACGCCAGGGGCCTGAGTACCGTGCTGGTAGCGAAAGACCGCGTGCTCGGGCACAACCCGATCGCCGCGCTGCAGCTCGCCGACACCTACTACAGCCGCCTGTGGGGACCGGACAAGCCCGCGAAGCCGGGCAAGCTGCCGCCGGCCGCAAGGCGCAAGTAAGGCTCTGCGAACGTCCCGTGCCGTCCGGCACGGGCGGGGCGGGGACTGCACTAAGCTAACGCCCATCCGGGCCGCGTCGGTCCGCAGCCTGAGGAACGCAGATGGGCCGCAAGATCCTGTTCGTCACCACCGACCAGCAGCGCTGGGATGCGATCGGCGCAAACGGCGGGCGCATCGCGCGCACGCCGGCGATAGACGCGCTTGCCGCGGCCGGCATCAACTACCGGCGCGCGCACAACCAGAACGTGGTGTGCATGCCGGCGCGCTCGACCATGCTGACCGGGCAGCACGTGCGCAGCCACGGCGTGACGATGAACGGCATCCCGCTGCCGGAGGACTCGCCTGACGTGGCGCGGCTGCTGCGCGACGCGGGTTACCGTACCGCGCTGATCGGCAAGGCGCACTTCGAGCCGTCGTCCGCGCCGGGCGGGCCGTACTACGAGAACTACGCCGCCAGCCGCGGACTGGCCGGACCGCATCGCGGCTTCGAGCGCATGGAACTGTGCGCGCACACCGGCCGCGCCGGGCGCAGCCTGTACCACTACCCGAAATGGCTGGCCGAGAACCACCCCGGCGCCGCAGCCAACTTCCACGAATACGTGACGCCGGAGAAGACGATCAGCTGCAAGCGCGGCGGCGACACCGGCGCGATCCAGGTCTGGCACAACGCCATCCCGCGCGAGCTGTACCACACCGACTGGGTGGCGGATCGCGTCATTGCATACCTGGATACGCTGGCCGCGGACGAGGACTGGTTCGTCTGGATGAGTTTTCCCGACCCGCACCATCCCTGGGATCCGCCGGCTTCCGAACTCCAGCGCGTGGACTGGCGCGACCTGCCGCTGCCCGCGGGCTACCCCGGCGGACCCGAGCAGACCGTGCCGATCCTGGAGAAAAAGCCGCGCCACTGGCTCGACTGGTACCTCGGGCGCGCGCAGTTCAACTACGAGATCCCGCCGGAGTTCGTGCCCTGCAAGCTCACCGCGGACCAGATCCGCGAGGTCAACGCCATGGTGCACGTGGAGAACGAGCTGATCGACGAGGCGCTGGCGCGCGTGCTGTCGCACGTCGAGGCGCGCGGCTGGGGTGCCGACACCGATGTGCTGTACACCACCGACCACGGCGAGTTCCAGGGCGACTTCGGCATGCTGTTCAAGGGGCCGTACCACGTCGATGCGCTGATGCGCGTGCCGCTGGTGTGGCGGCCGGCGCCCTCGGCGCGCGTCGCACCCGCCGCGATCGACGCGCCTGTCGGGCACGTGGACCTGGCGCGCACCTTCTGCGCCATCGCCGGCATCGCGCCGGATGCGCGCATGCAAGGCGCGGTGCTGCCGGCCTCGGCCAGCGAAGCCGACAGGTCCGGCCGCGTGCGCGTGATCACCGAGTGGGACGGCGGCTTTGGCGGACATGACATCCGCCTGCGCTCGATATTCCGCGACGGCTACCTCTGCACGGTGTGCGAGCCGACCAACACGCACGACGGCAGCGAAGGCGAGCTCTACGACCTCGCCAACGACCCGCGCCAGTGGGTAAACCTGTGGAACGACCCGGCGCGCGCGTCCCTGAAGCGCGACCTGATCGCCGACCTCTACGCCAACCTGCCGCCGGCGCGCACGCCGCCGCTGCCGCAGGTGGCGCTGGTCTGAGCTAGCGGCAGGTTTCCGGGCGGCGGCTTTCGCGCACCGTGGTGTTGCCCGCGCCGCCGCCGCACTGCCACGAGAACTTCCGGCCCTTCGAGGCCGGGTTGCTGAGGTCGAGCGGCTTGCCGTCCGCCATGGGGACGATCTGCAGTTCGTTCTCCTCGGCAGTGGCGACCTTGGCGGTATAGCGCACGGTGATGATGCCGGTTCTCGAAATGCGGATCGACTCGACGAACTCGCCGGGCTTGGGCGGCGTCCAGCCCGACACCGGCGCCTGCGAGAAATCGCCCGGGCCTTTCGTCATGAACGCCCGCTCGACAGCGGCCTGCGCCTTCGCCGCCTGCGCGAGGCCGCCGGTGATGCGCTCACGCGCCTTGTGGTCCAGCCACGCCGGTATCGCGACCAGCGCCAGCACCGTGAGGATGAGCGCGGGCATCACCAGCGTCTCGAAGTAGCTGGTGCCGAGGCCGAGGCCGAAGCCGCGCTGGCTGCGCATCATGCGGGCGTCCTCCGTCTGGCGGAAACGACCGATGATAGCCAGCAGCAAGGGGGCTGGGCAATGAAACTGTATCTGCCAGTCGCCCGCAGGCGACATTTTTCCGCCTATAGTCGGCGGAAATCTCCGAAAGACACGCATGTTCGTACCGAAGAAAACCGTAGGCCAGATGGTGCAGGAGGCGCAGGCGCGCATCCAGAACCTGACCAACGAGCAATTGCAGGCGGAAATGGCGCAGGGCAGCGTGCAGGTGGTGGACATACGCGACGTGCGCGAGCGGGACAAGCGCGGCTATATCCCGGGATCGATCCACGTACCACGCGGCATGCTGGAATTCTGGCTCGACCCGACCTCGAAGTACTACACCGGCCGCGTCGATCCGGAGAAGCGCATCGTGCTGCACTGCGCAGGCGGGCATCGCTCGGCGCTCGCGGCGGTGACGCTGATCGACATGGGCTTTCCGAACGTGGCGCACCTCGAGCCCGGCTTCTCGGGCTGGGCGGCGGCGGGAATGCCGGTCGAAGGCGGCACGGGAAAGAAATAGCTTTGCAGGTTCATGGAGGAGGGATAGCGATGGCATCGTCAATGGAAGGCAGCGAGCTGCCGGTGCGCGGCGATCTCGCCGAGTCGCACGCGCGCGCCTGGTCAGCGATTGCCGCGCCGGGCACGTGGCTGGGCGGCGCACGGCGCGTGGCGGTCGCGGCCGAGATCCGGCACGCGCGCAAATGCGCGCACTGCGCACGCATCAGGGAAGCGCTTTCGCCCAACGCGGTGGACGGCGCGCATGACAGCCTGGGCGCGCTCGGCGCCGCCGAGGTCGAGCTTGTCCACCGCGTGGTCAGCGATCCGGGACGGTTGTCCGAGCGCTGGTCGCAGTCGGTGCTGGCGCAGGGCCTCACCGAAGGCGAGTACGTCGAAATCGTCGGCATCATCGCGATGGTGATGATGATGGACGCCTGCACGCGCGCACTGGGCCTGCCGGACAGCGCGCTGCCCGCGCCGCAGCCGGGCGAGCCGACGCGCTATCGCCCGCCCGGGGCGAAGAAGCAGGCCGCCTGGCTGCCGCTGGTCGAGCCCGAGGACGCGGTCGCCGCCGACGGCCCGATGTACCCGACGCCCAAGGCAGGCTACATCTACCGCGGTCTGTCGCTGGTGCCGCAGAGCCTGCGCGACTACTGGGACCTCGCGTTCACGCACTACCTGCCGGGCGACCAGGTGTACCGGTTCGATGCGTCTATCCGCGCCATCAGCAGGCCGCAGGTGGAGGTGCTCGCAGCGCGCGTGTCGGCGCTGCACCAGTGCGCGTATTGAACCACCGCCCACTCATACATGCTCCGTGAGAGCATGCAGGCAGGCGGCAGGGAAGTGGATGTGCGCGGCGTGACGCAGGGTTTCGACGACAGCGCGGGGATTCAGCACGCTGCCGCGCTTGCCGAATTCGCCGAAGCGGTGGTGCTGCGCGACGAGGCGCGCACGGCCGTCGTGCGCGCGACGCTGCGAGAGGTGCTCGGCGAGGCGGGCCTGGTGGACGCGGCGGCGGTGGTCGGCGCATTCCACGGTTTCGTGCGCATCGCCGATGCGATCGGCATTCCGTACACGACGGCAGCGCGCGGCGCGGATGCGCCGGAGATCCGCGAGCACGCCGGCGTCAACGATTTCTACCGCGTGCGCGGCCAGGACTGACCGCGCACCGGGTGTGCTTACTTCGCCTGGATACCCGCGGTCTTGGCGAACTTCGCCCAGCGCGCGAAGTCCTCGGCGATCATCTTGTCGAGTTGCGCCGGCGTCCAGCCGGCGATCACCGTGCCGCCGATCTTCTCGACCCGGGCCACCGTCGCCGGGTCGGCGAGTACCGCGTTCATCTCCTTGTTGAGCAGCGCGATGACCGCGGCCGGCGTCTTCTTCGGCGCGAAGAACGCGTACCAGGAATTGACCTGCGAGTCCTGGAACCCCTGCTCGGTCATGGTCGGAATGTCGGGGAACTGCTTGTCGCGTATCGGCGAGGCGATGGCGATCGGCAGCGCCTTCCCGGAGCGGATGTGCGCGACGATGGTGACGTAGGGGAAGAAGCCGAACGGCACCGTGCCGGCGAGGAAGTCGGGAATCGACGGCGGCACGCCCTTGTAGGCGATCGACGTGAGCTTGATGCCGGTATTCTGCTGCAGCAGCTCGGTGCTGACGTGCGGCGACGAGCCGTTGCCCGGATTCGCGTAGTTGATTACGCCCGGCTTTGACTTCGCCAGCGCGACGAAGCCCTTCAGGTCCTTGACGCCCAGCGACGGGTGCACCGCGGCGATGTTGGCGACGATCCCCTGGTGCGCGATGCCGGCGAAGTCGTTCACCGGATGCCACGGCACCTTGTTCAGATGCGGGTTCACCGTCATGGCCAGGGTTCCCATCAGCAGCGTGTGGCCGTCGGGTTCCGCCCTGGCGACCGCGTCGGTGCCGATGCTTGTGCTCGCGCCGGGCTTGGCTTCGATGATCACCTGCTGGCCGATCCTGGGGGCGAGGCCTTCGGCGACCGAGCGCGCCATCAGGTCGACGATGCCGCCGGCGGGATAGGGCACGACGATGCGCACCACCTTGGACGGGTAGGCCTGGGCGGCCGCCTGCGGTGCCCAGATTGCACTTGCGGCGAACGCGGCTGCCACTGCGGCGATGATGGTTCTGCGTTTCATGTTTCCTCCTCCTATGCGAGTTGCCGTTGCAGATGATCGAGCGCCTGGCGCGCCTCCCGCTCCAGCCGTCCGATGACTTCGCTTACCGTGGTCAGGGTGTTGAACCAGGCGACCGACTGGCCTGCCGCCTCGTACACCAGCGCCTCGACCTGGTGTTCCTCTATCGATGCCAGCAGCTCGCCGGTGAGCGCGTGCTGGTAGGGCATGGGCAGCGGCGCGGGCGCGCCGGGCGCGTCCCATTCCTCGGCCCAGGCGCTTTTCAGCACCCGGCAGGGCTTGCCGCTGTGCGCGCGCGTGATCACCGTGTCTTCGCTGCGCGCGGCGAGCAGTTTCGCCAGCAGCGCGGGCGGCGTGGCGTATTCGCGCGTCGCCAGCCATGCCGTGCCCAGCCACACGCCCTTGGCGCCCATGGCGAGCGCGGCCGCGATCTGCCGGCCGCAGCCGACGCCGCCGGCGGCGAGCACCGGCACGCTGGCGCCTTCGCGCGCCACCGCCTCGATCACCTGCGGCAGCAGCGTGAAGGTGCCGATTGGCCCGGTGTGTCCGCCGGCGTCGTAGCCCTGCGCGACCAGGATGTCGATGCCTGCGTCCAGCGCCGGGCGCACGTGACGCGGGCTGCCGATCAGCGCGAACGTGGTCTTGCCCGCGAGCTTTGCCTGCGTGACCACGTGCTTCGGCAGGCCGACCGCGGTGGCCACCGCGTCGACGTCGGAGCGGAGCACCGCCTCGGTCTGTGCCTCGAAGAAGGCCTGGTTGCGCACCGTGTTGGCGAAGAAGTTCGGCTTCGTCGGCGCAGGTACCCTGTACTTCTCCTTCAGCCGCTCGACGAAGGCGACATGCCCGGCCGGCAGCTTCGCGCGTGCCGCGGCGACGCTGGGCTCGTCGCCTGCGAGCGCCGGATACATGAGGTCGACGCCGTACGAGTGCTTGCCCAGCCGCGCGCGCAGTGCGGCGAGTTCCGAGCCGATGTGCTCCGGCGCCTCGCGCGCCGCGCCGAACACCGGAAAGCCGCCCGCCTCGGCGATTGCCACCGTGACTTCGCCCGAATGCGAAAAGCCGAAGATCGGCAGCTCGATGCCGAGGCGCTCGCACAGCGCATTCTTCAGCTGGTTCATCGCCACGGCTCCGCGTTGTCAGCGAGGCCGCGGATGGCGCTGGCGAGCGACGCCAGTTTCGGCCCGAACTCGCGGACCTCCTCCGGCGACACGCGGTAGGACGGGATGCCGCAGTTGATCGACAGGCATTCGCCGTCGGCGGTGCGCAGCAGCGGGGCGGCGACGGCGAAGATCTCCGGGCGCCAGTCGCCAAGCGCTGCGCACCAGCCGCGGCTGCGGCAGTCGGCGATGCCGGCGAGCGCGCGCTCGTGCATCGCCTCATGCAGCGCCGGCTGCTCGCGCGCGATGAGCGCGAAAGTGGCCTCTTCTTCCGCGGCGCTCATCAGCGACATCGCGGCGCGGCCGATGCCGCTGGACACCAGCGGGCAGGAGAAGCCGATCTCGGGGATGTGCGGGAAGTTCTGGTTGCTGCGCGTGGTTTCGAGATAGATCAGGTTCGCCCCCTCG
>JBFWRS010000058.1:0-19102 GCA_050248795.1 Burkholderiales bacterium
CTCTTTTTACGCGTGGCATGGCGGCTCCTTAGCCGGCGTACGGCATCATCGCGCGTACGCGTGCCGTATCCGTTTCGTGGACCGAGGATGTGCCGCGCAACTGGCGCTTCGTCTTCGTGGATTTCTTGGTGAGGATGTGGCGCATGTAGGCGCGCGAGCGCTTGATGCTGCCGCCGGGCCTCACCTTGAAGCGCTTCGAGGCGCTCTTTTTCGTCTTCATCTTGGGCATGACTTCACCTTTCTCTTTTGACATGACGCCGGGCGGCCTGCACTTGCTGCAGGCGCTTCTGGGGCACCGGACTATCACTTCTTGCGGCTAGGCCGTGGTGGCGGGCTTTGCCGCCGCCGGTTCCTTCTTCGGCTTCACCGGTACTACCTTCTTCTTCGGCCCGATCACCATCACCATCTGACGGCCTTCGAGCTTCGGGAACTGCTCCACCACACCCACCGCCTCGAGATCCGCCTTGACGCGCTCCAGCAGCCTGAAACCGAACTCCTGATGCGCCATCTCGCGCCCGCGAAATCGCAACGTCACCTTCGCCTTGTCGCCTTCTTCGAGGAACTGGACGAGCTTTCCAAGCTTGATCCTGTAGTCGCCGTCGTCAGTGCCGGGCCGGAATTTGATTTCCTTGACCTGGATCTGCTTCTGCTTGAGCTTGGCTTCGTGCGCCTTCTTCTGCTCGCGGTAGCGGAACTTGCCGTAGTCCATCAGCTTGCAGACCGGGGGCACCGCCGTAGGCGCTATTTCCACCAGGTCCACGTTCTGCTCTTCGGCCATCTTCAGCGCATCGACGACCGCGACGATGCCGAGCTGGTCCCCATTCTCCGCGACCAGCCGCACCTGCGGTGCGGTGATCTCTGCATTGATGCGCTGCGCTCTCTCGTTTGCGATGGGTGAAAATTCCTTCAGTTAGGGCACTTTCGCGGTGGCCGCCTCGACCGCTCCGGGACTCCCTTCCCGGAGAAAAACTAGGCCGTGCTTCCCGCGCTTGCCGCCTCTGCCTCGAGGCGCGCGATGAATGCCTCCAGCGCCATGGCGCCAAGGTCCTCACCGCCGCGCGTACGCACGGCCACTGTCCCTGCCTCTTTTTCTTTGTCTCCCACCACCACCTGGTAAGGGAGCTTTTGAAGGCTATGTTCTCGAATTTTATAAGAAATTTTCTCGTTTCGCAAATCTGCGGCAGCCCGCCAGCCGCGCTTCTGTAGCGTTTGCGCAACAGCCGCCGCGTAGTCTGCCTGCTTCTCGCTGATGCTCATCACCACCACCTGCTCAGGGGCGAGCCACAGCGGGAAAGCGCCGGCGAAATGCTCGATGAGGATGCCGAGGAAGCGCTCCATGGAGCCGACGATCGCCCGGTGCAGCATCACCGGGATGCGCCGCGAGTTGTCCTCGGCAACGTATTCGGCGCCGAGGCGCTCCGGCATGAAGAAATCCACCTGCATGGTGCCGCACTGCCAGACCCTGCCAATGGCGTCCTTGAGCGAATACTCGATCTTCGGACCGTAGAACGCGCCCTCGCCGGGGGACACCTGGAACTCGACGCCGGAGCGCTTCAGCGACTCCATCAGCGCTTCCTCGGCCTTGTCCCAGGCGGATTCCTCGCCGATGCGCTTCTCGGGCCGCGTCGCCACCTTGTAGATGATCTCGGTGAAGCCGAAGTCCGCGTAGACCTTGCGCAGCAGCGCCGTATAGTCGACGCACTCTTCGAGGATCTGGTCCTCGGTGCAGAAGATGTGGCCGTCGTCCTGCGTGAAGCCGCGCACGCGCATCAGGCCGTGCAGCGCGCCGGTGGGCTCGTTCCTGTGGCAGGCGCCGAACTCGCCCAGCCGGTACGGCAGGTCGCGATAGCTCTTCACGCCCTGGTTGAACACCTGGATGTGGCCGGGGCAGTTCATCGGCTTCACCGCGTAGTCGCGCTTCTCCGACTCGGTGATGAACATGTGCTCGCGGTAGTTCTCCCAGTGCCCGGAGCGCTTCCACAGGCTGACGTCGAGGATCTGCGGGCAACGGATCTCGCGGTAGCCGTTGTCTCGGTATACGCGGCGCATGTACTGCTCCACCTGCTGCCACAGGATCCAGCCCTTCGGGTGCCAGAACACCAGGCCCGGCGCTTCATCCTGCATGTGAAAGAGGTCCAGCGCGCGGCCGAGGCGCCGGTGGTCGCGCTTTTCGGCCTCCTCGAGCATCTTCAGGTAGGCATCCTGGTCTTCCTTCTTCGCCCAGGCGGTACCGTAGATGCGCTGGAGCATTTCGTTCTTCGAATCGCCGCGCCAGTACGCGCCGGCAACCCGCATCAGCTTGAACACCCTGAGCTTCCCGGTCGAGGGCACGTGCGGCCCGCGGCACAGATCGACGAAATCGCCCTGGCCATATAGCGAGATCGGCTCGTTGGAGGGGATCGACGCGATGATCTCGGCCTTGTACACCTCGCCCTGGTCGCGGAAGAACTTCACCGCCTCGTCGCGCGGCATCTCCCGGCGCGACACCGGATGGTCACGCTTCGCGATCTCGGCCATGCGCTTCTCGATCGCCGCCAGGTCCTCGGGGGTGAACGGCCGCTTGTAGGCGAAATCGTAGTAGAAGCCGTTCTCGATCACCGGCCCTATCGTCACCTGCGCATCGGGAAACAGTTCCTTCACCGCATGCGCCATCAGGTGCGAGGTCGAGTGGCGCAGGATCTCCAGTCCGTCCGCATCGCGGTCGGTGACGATCGCGAGTTCGGCATCGGCTTCGATGCGGTACGAGGTATCGACCAGCCGCCCGTTCACCCGCCCCGCAATCGCGGCGCGCGCAAGCCCCGCGCCGATGGACTGCGCCACGTCGGCAACGGTGACCGGGCCCGGGAAGGTCTTCACCGAGCCGTCTGGGAGCTTGATGTTTGGCAAGATGTTGGTAGGCGCGATTGGACTCGAACCAACGACCCCTACCATGTCAAGGTAGTGCTCTAACCAGCTGAGCTACGCGCCTAAAAGTTCATGATTTTATCGCATTTCGCCCTTAGACTGCCGACATGGATCTGATCCTCTGGCGCCACGCGGACGCCGAAGACGGATTTCCCGACGCGGCGCGCAAGCTCACCGCCAAGGGACACCGCCAGGCCGCCCACGTGGCCGCATGGCTGCACCAGCGGCTGCCCTCCAAATTCGCCATCGTCGCCAGCCCGGCCGAGCGCGCGCAGCAGACCGCGCGCGCGCTCGAAGCACCGTTCAGGACCGTGGACAGCCTGGCGCCGGGGGCGACTGTCGCCGAGATACTGGAGGCGGCGGACTGGCCGGGGCGCAAAGGCGCCGTGGTCGTTGTCGGGCATCAGCCCGACCTAGGGCGGGCCGCTGCCTGGCTGATCGGCGGCAGGGCCACCGACCTGACCATCAAGAAGGGCGGCCTGTGGTGGCTGAGCAATCGCGTGCGCGACGGCGAGGAAGGCGTGGTCGTCAGGGCGGTGCTGTCGCCCGACCTCACACAGTAGGCAGACTGCGCGGGGCTGCTGCCCGCCCTTCACCGCACGGCCTGTCGCTGACCGGGTCAAGCAGCACCGCCGCGCGCCAGGCCGGCGAGGGCCTTCGGGTCGAGCACGGTGACGCGCTCGCGCTCCAGACGCACCCAGCCGCGCACTTCGAACGAGCGCAGCAGCCTGCTGACGATCTCGCGCACGCTGCCCAGTTCGTCGGCCAGCGACTGGTGCGTGCCCTCGATCACCGGTCCGCGGTGCACCAGCAACTGGGCTAGTCGCTCGTCGAGCTTGCGGAACGCCACCTCCTCGACCAGCTCCATCACCTCGGCCAGCCGCTCGCCGTACATGCCGAAGACGAAGCGCCGGAACGGCTCGTAACCCAACATCAGCTGGTGGAACGGCCCCGGCGGTATCGCCACCAGCGTGACATCGGTCTCGGCGATGCCGCTCGCCGAGTAGTCGGAGTGTCCGAGCAGGCAGCCGCCCGAGAGCACGCAGCCCTGGCCCGGATCAACGCGGTAGAGCAGGATCTCGCGCCCGTTGGGCGCGGCCTTCGAGACGCGCACCGTTCCTTCCAGCAGCAGCGGAAAGCCGCGGCAGGGCTGCCTGGCGTCGAACAGCACCGTGCCGGCAGGCACGCGCATCACCGGCGCCTCGGCGAGCACCGCATCGAGTTCGTCTGCGTTCAGTCCGGCAAATACGGGAAATCGCTCGAGCAGCCGCCGCTTCAGTTCCCTCGCGTCGGCGCTTCCGGCCTCTGTAACCAAGGTCACATACTCCCTTTGCGTCGAGGTGCATCCTTTGATCCAGATCAGTCATTCAACCACCAAAAGGACCATCATGACCACCGAAAGACTCGTACGCATGTTCGCCGGCGCCTTCATCCTCGTCTCGCTCGCATTGGGCGTTGAAGCCTCGCCGGTCTTCGTCAACGTCAACTTCCTCTGGTTCACCGCCTTTGTCGGCGCGAACCTGCTGCAGAGCGCCTTCACCTGCTTCTGCCCGCTGGAGATGATCCTGCGGCGCCTGGGCGTGCGCTCCGCGGAAAAGGTGCATGCATGAGTGACATCGTCCAGGTCGCCTGTCCGGCCTGCCTGACCGCGAACCGCGTGCCCGCGGCCCGCCTGGGCGAAGAGCCCAGGTGCGGCCACTGCGGCAAGCCGCTGCTCGCGGACAAGCCGATCGAGCTGGACGAGGCGGGCTTCGACAAGTTCGTCGCCCGCACCGGCCTGCCGGTGCTGGCCGACTTCTGGGCGCCCTGGTGCGGCCCCTGCCGCGCGATGGCGCCGCACTTCGAGCGCGCCGCGGCGCAACTCAAGGGCCGGGTGCAGCTAGTCAAGGTGAACACCGAACAGGCGCCGGGGCTGGCGATGCGCCAGCGCATCCGGGCGATCCCGACGCTGGTGCTGTTCCGCGACGGCACCGAGGTCAAGCGCGCTTCCGGCGCGCTCGACGCGGGTGAACTGGTAAGGTGGGCGGCATGAAGCACCTGGCCGTCGCCGCCGCCGTCCTCGTGCTCGCCGCCTGCGGCGATGGCAGGGACGGCGCGCCGGCGGCCAAGTCACCACCGCAGCTTGCGAGCGCGCCTGTAGAGCTGCGCGAGGTCGAACTGACCTGGTCCTCCGAGGCGCTGGTAGAGGCAGTGCGGCAATCGACCGTATCGGCGCAGATCGCCGGACGCATCATCGACATCCGCTTCGACGTCGGCGACCGCGTCAAGCAGGGCGAGGTGATCGTGCGCATCGACGAGCGCGCCGCCTCGCAGGCAGTCGCCGCGAGCGCAGCGCAGGTGCAGGAGGCGCAGGCCGCGCTCGCCAATGCGCGCGCGCAATACGAGCGCCAGCGCCAGCTCGTGACGCAGAAATTCATCAGCCAGGCCGCGGTGGACCAGTCCGAGGCCGCATACAAGGCGGCGCAGGCGCGCGTCACCTCGCTGCTCGCCGGCGTCGGCCAGGCCGCGACCGAGCGCAGCTTCGCCACCATCGTCGCGCCCTATGGCGGCATCGTCTCGGCGCGGCACGTCGAACTCGGCGAGATGGCGGTGCCCGGCAAGCCGCTGATGACCGGCTTCGATCCGGCGACGCTGCGCGTCGCAGCCAATGTGCCGCAGGCGCAGGTGGCGGCGATCCAGGCCTCGGGCAAGGCGAAGATCGAAATCCCGTCGCGCGGCCAGTGGGTCGACGCGAAAAGCATCACCGTCGTTCCCTCGGCGGACCCGCGCACGCATACCACGCGCGTGCGCATTGACCTGCCCGAGGACGTGAGCGGCATCTATCCAGGCGTGTTCGCGCGGGCGCATTTCGTCGTCGGACGCTCGCCGCGCCTGCTCGCGCCGCGCGCCGCCGTGGTCAAGCGCAGCGAACTCACCGCGGTGTACGTGCTAGACGACGCCGGCTGGCCGCGGCTGCGGCAGGTGCGCCTGGGCGAGGCCGGCGACGAACGCACGATCGAGGTACTTGCCGGACTCAAGCCGGGCGAGCGTGTCGCGCTCGATCCGGTCAAGGCGGGCATCGCCACCCGGGCGGACTGAGCGATGGGCGTATCCGGCCGCATCGCGCGCTTTTTCCAGGATTCCCAGCTCACGCCGCTGCTCGCGCTGGTGGCATTCCTGCTCGGCCTGTTCGCGGTTGCCGTCACGCCGCGCGAGGAGGAGCCGCAGATCGACGTCACCATGGCGAACGTGCTGATCCCGTTCCCGGGTGCATCGGCAACCGACGTCGAGAAGCTTGTCGCCACGCCTGCCGAGCAGGTGCTGTCGCAGATCACCGGCATCGAGCACGTCTACTCGGTGTCGCGCCCCGGCATCGCCGTGCTGACCGTGCAGTTCAAGGTGGGCGAAGCCCGCACCGATGCGCTGGTGCGCCTGTACGACACCATCAACTCGAATCGCGACTGGGTGTCGCCGAACCTCGGCATCGGCGAACCGATCATCAAGCCCAAGGGAATTGACGACGTGGCGGTGGTCACGCTGGCGCTGTGGAGCAGGAACCCGCAGCGCGGCGCCTACGAACTCGAGCGCGTCGCGCACGCGGCCGAGGTCGAACTGAAGCGCGTGCCGGGCACGCGCGAAGTGCAGACGCTGGGCGGCCCGGGCCGCGCGGTGCGCGTACTGCTGGACCCGGATCGTCTCAATTCCCACGGCATCGCGGCGCTGGACATCGGCAACGCGCTGCAGCTGGCGAACGTGTCGCTGCCGAGCGGCAGCATCGTGCGCGAGAACCGCGAGGTGGTGGTCGAGACCGGCAATCACCTCGCGTCGGCGGCCGACGTGCGCGGCCTGGTGGTCGGCGTCCACGACGGCAAGCCGGTGTACCTGGGCGACGTCGCCAGCGTCATCGACGGCCCGCCGCCGCCGTCGCGCTATGCATGGACAGGCAGCGCGGAGGGCGAATTCCCGGCGGTGACGCTGCTGGTGACGAAGAAGCCTGGCGAGAACGCGGTCGAGGTCGCCGAGCGCGTGCTTGCGCGCGTGCAGGAACTGCGCGACACCGTGATCCCGCACGACGTCGAGGCGACCGTGACGCGAAACTACGGCGCTACCGCGAACGACAAGGCGCAGCAGCTGATCAGGAAGCTCGCGTTCGCGACGCTGTCGGTGGTCGCGCTGGTGTTCTTCGCGCTCGGCCTGCGCGAAGCGCTGATCGTCGGCATCGCAGTGCTGCTCACGCTCGCGGCGACGCTGTTCGCCTCCTGGGCCTGGGGCTTCACGCTGAACCGCGTGTCGCTCTTCGCGCTGATCTTTTCCATCGGCATCCTGGTGGACGATGCCATCGTCGTCGTCGAGAACATCCACCGGCGCATGGCGATCGACGGCAAGCCGCTCGCCGAGGTGATCCCGCTGGCGGTGGACGAGGTCGGCGGGCCGACCATCCTCGCGACGTTCACCGTGATCGCGGCGCTGCTGCCGATGGCATTCGTCACCGGGCTGATGGGCCCGTACATGGGCCCGATCCCGATCAACGCCAGCATGGGCATGCTGATCTCGCTCGCGATCGCATTCACCGTCACGCCGTGGCTTGCGCTGAAGCTGCTGCGCAGCGCCGGCCACCACGACGAAGGCGGCGGCAGGCTGGACACGCTGTTTCAGCGCGTGCTGGCGCCGCTGATCGCCTCGCCTCGCCGGCGCCGGCGGCTCGGCTACGCGGTGCTCGTCGCCATACTCGCTTCAGTATCGCTGGCGGGGGTGAAGCTGGTGGTGCTGAAGATGCTGCCCTTCGACAACAAATCGGAGTTCCAGGTGGTCGTCGACATGCCGACCGGAACGCCGGTCGAGATCACCGCCGCAGCGCTGCACGACATGGGCGCGGCGCTCGCGCGCGTGCCGGAAGTGACGCACTACCAGGCATACGCAGGCACCGCCGCGCCGATCAACTTCAACGGCCTGGTGCGCCAGTACTACCTGCGCGAACAATCCGAACTCGGCGACCTGCAGGTGAACCTGCTCGACAAGGATGCGCGCTCGCGCAAGAGCCACGACATCGCACAGTCGGTGCGGCCGCAGCTCGAGGAGATCGCGGCGCGCTGGAACGCGCGCGTCAAGGTGGTCGAAGTGCCGCCCGGACCGCCGGTGCTGTCGCCGATCGTCGCCGAGGTGTACGGCCCGGACGAGGCCGGCCGGCATCGCGTCGCGGGCCTGGTGCGCGAGGCGCTCGCCGCGACCCCGGGCATCGTCGCCATCGACGACACCATCGAGGACCCGGCGCCGCGCCTCGCGCTGAAGGTAGACCAGGCAAAGGGGGCGATCGCCGGCGTCAGCCGTCGCAGCGTCGCCGACACCATGCGCATCGGCCTGTCCGGCGCCGACGTCACGCCGGTGCACGACGGGCAGTCCAAGTACGAAGTGCCGGTGCGGCTCGGCATCCCCGCCGAGCATGCGGGGTCGCTCGCGCAGATGCTGAAGCTGCAGGTGCGCGGCGCCAACGGCGCCCTGATACCGCTGTCGGAACTGGTCAACGTCTCGCAGATCGAGCGCGATCGCGCCATCCACCACAAGGACCTGCTGCCGGTGATCTACGTCGTCGCCGACCAGGCGGGCCGCATCGACAGCCCGCTGTACGGCATGTTCTCGGCGCGCGGGCGCATTGCCGGGCAGGCGCTGGAAGATGGCGGCACGCTGGGCGAGTACTTCATACGCCAGCCCTCGGACCCGTATCGCGAGTACGCCATCAAGTGGGACGGCGAGTGGCAGATCACCTACGAAACCTTCCGCGACATGGGGCTCGCGTACGCGGTCGGCCTGATCCTCATCTACCTGCTGGTGGTGGCGCAGTTCCGCTCGTACCTGGTGCCGCTGGTGATCATGGCGCCGATCCCGCTCACCGTGATCGGCGTGATGCCCGGCCACGCACTGCTGGGCGCGAACTTCACCGCGACATCCATGATCGGCATGATCGCGCTGGCAGGCATCATCGTCAGGAACTCGATCCTGCTGGTGGATTTCGTCAACCTCAAGCTCGCGGAAGGGGTCGCGCTCGAGGACGCCGTGATCCAGTCGGCGGCGGCGCGCGCCAAGCCGATCGCGCTCACCGGGCTCGCCGCGATGCTTGGCGCCACGTTCATCCTCGACGATCCGATCTTCAACGGCCTGGCGATCTCGCTGATATTCGGCATCCTGGTCTCGACCTTGCTGACGCTGGTGGTGATTCCCGTTCTGTACTATGCAGCGATGCGCCGGCTTTTCACACCGGCATCCACGCCAACCTAGAAGCAGCACATGAGTCAGTACGGCTTGTCCGCCATCCTGTCGCAGCCCTTTGACGCCGCCGTCGCCAGGGTGCGCGAGTGTTGACCAGCATCGGCCGGCGACGACCACCAGGCCCCAGGATGGAACCCGGCTTACCCGCGGATCCGCCATGACCCGAAGCAAGCACCGTACGCTTGCCGTTTCCCTCGTCATTGCGCTTGCCGCGGCAGCGGGTTCCGCCGCGTACCTGCGCTTCTGGCACGCGACGCCGGTACACGTGATCTCCGTCGCGGAGGGCGCCGTGCCGGTGCGGATCACCAGCCCGGGGACAATGCAGACACGCGTGCCGGTGACGCTCAGCGCCCGCGTCACGGCGACGGTGACCCGGCTCGAGGCCGACGTCGGCGATGCCGTCAGGCGCGGCCAGCTGCTCGCGGTACTCGACGACCGTGACTTCGCGGCACGGCGCGCCGTGGCCGGAAGCCAGCAGGATGTCCTCGAGCGCAACCTGACGGCCGCCCGGGCAACCGTCGCCAGATCGCAGTCCGACCTGGCCCTGGCGCAGAGCCGGCACCGGCGCGACAGCGAGTTGCAGCGCGCCGGCTTCCTGTCCCAAGGCTCGCTCGACGCCTCGGTCGCCGCGCTGCAGTCCGCGCAGGCAGCGCTGGACAATGCACGCGCCGGACTGGCTGCGCGCGAGGCAGAACGCGTGACGCTCGCGCACGAGGTCCGCTACACCGACACCCTGCTCTCGTTCACGCGCATCGTCGCTCCCAGCGACGGCGTCGTCATCCTGCGCCAGGCCGAAGTCGGCGCCACCGTGGTCCCGGGCAGCCCGATCTTCCGCCTCGCTGACCCGGCCACCCTGTGGATCGCGGCACGCGTGGATGAATCCGTCCTCGGGCGGGTCCGCGTCGGCCAGACCGCGGACATCCGCCTGCGCACGGGCGACGTGCATGCGGGCAAGGTCGCGCGCATCGCCCGCCAGGGGGATGCCGCGACGCGCGAGCTCGAAGTCAACGTCGCGTTCGAGGCGCCGCCGGAACGATTCGCCATCGACCAGGAGGCCGCCGTGTCCATCCATGCCGAGGCCGACACCGGCCTCTTGGTGCCGGTGTCGGCGCTGGTGCGCAACCGGGAAGGCCGCCAGGGCGTCCTGCTTGTCGAGGAGGGCCGCGCGGTGTTCCGCGACGTCGAGACCGGGCCCGCGGACGAGGCACGCGTGATCGTGCGCAAAGGGCTCGCCGCCGGCGAGCGGGTCGTCGCGACCGCCGCAGGCCTCAGGGCCGGCATGCGCGTGCGCCCGGCCGACGCGCCACCGCGCTGAGTCCTTCCGCCGCTGCCTACGATGGACCTCGCCCTCAAGGACATCCGCCGGCACCTTGGCAAGTTCATCGCCACCATCGCGGGCGTGGCCATGCTGCTGGCGATCGTGCTGGTGATGAATGGCATCTACCAGGGCAACATCGCAGACGGCATCTGGCTGATCAACAACACCGCGACAGACCTGTGGGTGGTTGAACGCGGGCGCGGCGGTCCGTTCAACGAGTCCTCGCGCATGCCGCTGGACAGCTACAAGAGCATTGCGGCCACGCCGGGGGTGGCGCAGGCGAGCCCGCTGGCGCTCTACACCGCGCAGCGCAACATCGGCGGCGCCAGCCAGCAGTTCACCGTGGTCGGCTACGACGTCTTCGGCGGACTCGGCGGGCCGGGTCGCATCGTGCGCGGGCGCGCGGTCGCAGCGCCGCATTACGAAATGGTTGCCGATGAGAAGCTCGGCCTCGACCTGGGCGGGAAGGTCAGGCTCGGCACGCGCGAGTACACCGTAGTGGGCGTCACGCGCGGCGCCGTCGACTCCGGCGGCAATCCGCTGGTCTACCTTTCGCTGCCCGACGCCCAGGAAGTCCAGTTCCAGCAGGACAACCGCGCGCTCACCGCCGCACGCGCGGCAAACCTGAAGCGCCTGGAGCGGGCCGGCTACGCTGCCGAGCAGGCAAGCAGGCTGCTGCCGCTGCTGTCCAGCCAGGGCGACACCATCAACGCGGTGCTGGTACGGCTGGCGCCGGGGGCGGATGCCGGCAAGGTGGCCGCGCACATTCGCGACTGGCTGTACTTCAACGTCTACACCACCGAGGAGGAGCGCGAGCTGATGCTCGAGGGCCGGCTGCGCAAGATGTCGGCGGTGCTGGGCCTGTTCCGCGTGTTGCTGGTGCTGGTCTCGATCGTGATCATGGCGCTGATCGTGTACGTGCTGACGATCGAGAAGATCCGCTCCATCGCGACGCTCAAGCTCATCGGCGCGCCCAACTGGGTGATCGTGCGCCTGATACTCGAGCAGTCGCTGTTGCTGACGCTGGCGAGCTTCACCCTCGCCTACGGCCTGCGCGAACTGATCGCGCCGAATTTCCCGCGCACGCTCGGCTTTGTCGCCGAAGAGACCGCGGCCACCTTCGCCGTGATGCTCGCCGGCGGAGTACTCGCCAGCCTGATGGCGATCTGGCACGCGTTGCGCACGCCGCCACAGCTCGCGCTCGGGGGCTGACATGCCGGTCCTCGACGTCGATAGCGTCTCGATGACCTTCGGCCAGGGCGAGCTGGCCGTCCAGGCGCTGAAGCCGACAACCTTCAGCGTCGAGGGCGGAGAACTCGCGGCGCTGCTCGGTCCCAGCGGCTCGGGCAAGAGCACGCTTCTGCTTGCCATCAGCCTGATCCTGGAGCCGACCACCGGCCGCATCTCCCTCAACGGCCGCAATGTCTACGACAACGGCCCGGCAGGCATCGACGTGCGCGCCTACCGCCGGCAGAACATCGGCTTCATCTTCCAGCAGCACAATCTGATCCCGTTCCTCACCGCAGCGGAAAACGTCGCCCTGGTGATGCAACTGAACGGTGCCTCCAGCCGCGAGGCGGCGCGACGTGCGAAGGAGTTGCTCGGCTATCTCGAGATCGCGCACCGGGCGGACTCGCTGCCCGCCAACCTTTCCGGCGGCGAGCAGCAGCGCGTCGCCATCGGCCGCGCACTGGCCAACGAGCCGCGCCTGGTCCTCGCCGATGAGCCTACGGCAGCCCTGGACACCGAACGGGGGACGAAGGTGATGGCACTGCTACGCGGGATAGCGCGCGAGCGGGGCTCGGCGGTGATCACGGTGACGCACGACCACCGCATGATCGAGGGCTTCGACACCGTCTACCATCTCGAGGACGGCAGGCTGGCGCAGACCACGCGCGCGCCCGCGCCCGCTTCCGGCACCATGCGGGAAGAGAGCGCGGCGTGAACGGCGAGACGATCCCTAGCTGCCGCTCGTGGCCCCGCGGAACACGAGGAAATACTGGTCGGGCAGGAATTCATGCCGCTCGGCGAGCACGTACCCCGCGCTTTGCATTTCCGCGAGCACGCGTTCCGGCCGCACCCGCGCGGACGGCGGCGGGCCGCGCCTGGACGACATGCGGAAGTCGATGATCGCGACGCGGCCGCCGGGCTTGAGCGAAGCGGCAAGGCCGCGGAAGTAGCGCTCGCGATCACCGACGTGGTGGTAGACGTCGACCAGCAGCACGAGGTCGGCCTTCTCGGGCAGGCCGGGGTCGCCCGGCTTGGCCTGCAGCGACTTCAGGTTCGCGAGCGATTCGCGCGCCACGCGCTCGGCGAGGTACCTGACCATGTCGGGCTCCACGTCCAGGCCATAGACGCGGCCCTCGGGCAGCATGCGCGCCAGCCGCACGGCGAAGTACCCGGTGCCCGAGCCGATGTCCGCCACCACCGCGTCCGGCCTGAGCGCGAGCGCCTGGATCACCTCGTGCGGCTTCTGCCAGGCATCGCGCGCCGGGTCGTCGAACACGTGCGCCCAGCGCTCGGCATTGTCAAAGCGGTGCTGGTGCGTGTGCGGCGACTGCGCGGACGCGCCCGCGAGCAATCCGGCGCAGCCGACCAGTACGATGGCGATGCGTTGCAGCGTGCTGCGGATCATTCTTCAGGCCCTCTCGTTCCCTGTTTCGGTGCGATGAAGATTAACCCGTTTCCGCTTTGCGCCCCATGGCAGCAGGGCTGCAAGCGTAAAATGCCGTATCCGCGCCGGAGCAGCCGGCGCAAGGCGAATCGGAGAGCAAGCTGATGAGATCGGTGGCCCACGCCGCCCACACGAAGCCGGAGGCGTGATCCGCTCGCTGCGCAGTCTGCTGCCCTCGCGCGAGTCGCTGCGTTCCAACCCGAGCCTGCGCTGGCTCGGGCCGCTGCTCAACCGCGCCTGGCTGTGGCAGTTCAACCGCCGGCGCGTAGCCGCCGGCATCGGCATCGGCGTCTTCTTCGGCTTCCTGATCCCGGTGATGCAGATCGCCTTCGCCGCGGTGTTCGCGCTGATCCTGCGCGCGAACCTGCCCGCGGCGGTGGTGAGCACGCTGGTATCGAACCCGTTCACCTACGCGCCGATCTTCGTCGCCGCCTACCGCGTCGGCAAGCTGTTGCTCGGCGAGCCCGCGGACGACGCCCAGGCCGAGGCGATCGGCGCCGGCGCGGAACAGCTCGAGGTACTCGCGCATAGCTGGTGGGACAGCTTCACCACCATCGGCAAGCCGCTGATGGTGGGCCTTGCCGTCTTCGCCGTTGTGGGCGGGCTGCTGGCGTACTTCGGCACGCTGCTGGCGTGGCGCGTCGTGGTGGCGCTGCGCAGGCGCCGCCGCCACGCGGGCGCGAACGGAAACTGAAGGGGCGACGATGAAACGCAAGGACTACGAAGCACGGCTGGAACCGCTGCACCTCGAACTCAACAACCTCGCGCGCTGGCTGAAGCACACCGGCAGGCGCATGGTGGTGCTGTTCGAGGGGCGCGACACCGCCGGCAAGGGCGGCTGCATCAACGCCATCGCCGACACCCTGAACCCGCGTCAGGTGCACATCGTCGCGCTGGCGAAGCCGACCGAACAGGAGCGCACTCAGTGGTACTTCCAGCGCTACCTCGCCCACCTGCCGGCGGCGGGCGAGCTGGTGCTGTTCGACCGCAGCTGGTACAACCGCGCCGGCGTCGAGAAGGTGATGGGCTACTGCACCAACGCCGAGTACCGGCATTTCCTCAGGCAGGTGCCGCGCTTCGAGAAGATGCTGGTCGAGGACGGCATCCTGCTCTACAAGTACTGGCTCGCGGTCGACCAGGCCGAGCAGGAGAAGCGTTTCGCCGAGCGCGCGCTCAATCCGCTGAAGCGCTGGAAGCTGTCGCCGATCGACCTCGAGGCACGCCGGCGCTACGCCGACTACGGCCGCGCGCGCGACGCCATGTTCGCCGCCACGCACACCAGCCACGCGCCCTGGCACGTGGTGGACTTCGGCGACCAGCGCCGCGGCCGGCTGAACCTGATTTCGCACCTGCTCGAGCAGGTGCCGGACCGCACCATCAAGGCCGAGCCGCTGGAACTGCCGCCGCTGGCGGCGAAACCGCAACGCGAGCGCTACCGGGGGCCGGTAAAGCCGATCCGCGGCCGGTACTGATCCCTGGTCAGGGCACCGCGCTCAGCGGCTGAGCACCGACACCTTCTTGTCGGAGAGCGCGCCGATCTCCAGGCGCATGTCGACCGCCTTCCACGAGCCGGTTTCGCTTTCCAGCGCGCTTGCCGACAGCGGATTCTCGTCCAGCCAGCTCTGCGGCAGTTCCATGGCGAAGCCCACCGCGTCGCCCGCGACGCGCAGGAACGGCACCTTGATGTCGGCGCGGTTGCGCAGGATCAGCGACGCGATGCGCAGCGCAAACAGCAGCATCCAGTCGCTGCCTTCGAGCCCCGAGTCGCGCACCTTGGAGAGCTTGCCGCGGTGCGCCAGCACGATCCGCGCCAGGCGCTGCTGCTCCATGCGCGAGAAGCCCGGCATGTCGGCATTCTGCAGCACGTACGCCGAGTGCTTGTGGTACTCGGCGTGCGCGATCGACAGCCCGACCTCGGCGGTCCTCGCCGCCCAGTCGAGCATCATGCGATCCGGGTCGTCGTCGCGCGCCACCTGCTCGCGCTGGCTGATCACCAGCGCGTCGTAAATGCCCAGCGCCAGCGCGCGCACGCGGTCGGCCTGCGCGACATCGACGTGGTAGCGGCGCATGAACTGCTGGATCGTCGCCTCGCGCATGTCGCGATGCTCGACGCGTCCGAGCAGGTCGTAGAGCACGCCGTGGCGCAACGCGCCGTCGGCCACCTGCATCGCGTCGATGCCGAGCGCGTCGAACACCGCGCACATGATCGCCAGGCCGCCCGGCAGCACCGGGATGCGGTTCGGGCGCAGGCCGAGGATGCGCTCAGGGTCCGCCTTCTCGTGCTTGACGAGCAGCGCGCGCAGTTCGGCCAGCCCGCCGCGCGTGATGCCGTCCTCGGCCAGCCCGTTCTCGCGCAGGATCACCTCGATCGAGCGCGCGGTCCCCGAGGAGGCGACCGCCTCCTGCCAGCCCATGGCGCGGTAGTCGCGCGCGATGCCGGCCAGTTCCTGGCTCGCCGCCAGTTCGGCGCGCTTCATGCGCGCCTTGTCTATCCTGCCGTCGGGAAAGAAGCGCAGGCTCCAGCTCACGCAGCCCATGTACAGCGATTCGGTCAGCTGCGGATCCAGGCCGGTGCCGATGATGAACTCGGTGGAGCCGCCGCCGATGTCGACCACCAGTCGCCGGTGCGGCGCAGGCGGGGTGGTGCTGGCGACGCCCAGGTAGATCAGCCTCGCCTCTTCCCGGCCGGCGATCACCTCGATCGGGAAGCCGAGCGCTTCGCGTGCCTCGCGCAGGAACTGCGGGGCATTCTTCGCCACGCGCAGCGCGTTGGTGCCCACCGCCCTCACCGCCTGGCGCGGAAAGCCGCGCAGGCGCTCGGCGAACTTGCGCAGCGCCTCCAGCGCGCGCACCTGCGTGGCGCGGTCGATGCGCTTGTCCTCGGTCAGCCCCGCGCCCAGGCGCACCACCTCGCGCACCGCGTCCAGCGGGTAGACCTGTCCGTCGACCACGCGGCCGATCTGCAGGTGAAAGCTGTTCGACCCGAGGTCTACAGCGGCGAGCGTTTCCGGGCGTGCCATCAGGAATGCAAGCTTAGCGCACGCGCTGTCATCCGCCTGCAATATTCGGGCGTTACACTTGTCACCCCCGCCCCATGAAGCGCACCCCGCCCGCCTCGCATTTCCTCAACCGCGAGCTCGGCCTGCTGGAGTTCAACAGGCGCGTGCTGGCGCAGGCGGCGGACGAGGCCGTGCCGCTGCTGGAACGGCTCAGGTTCCTCACCATCGTGTCGTTGAACCTGGACGAATTCTTCGAGATCCGCATGTCCGGGCTCAGGGAACAGATCAAGCTCGGCCTGCCCGAACCCGGCCCGGACGGCCGCGGGCCGCACGAGGTGTACCAGGCGGTCGGCGCCGAAACCCACACGCTGGTGAACGAGCAGTACCGGCTGCTGAACAAGGTGCTGCTGCCCGCGCTCGCCGCCGAGGGCATCGTGTTCCCGCGCCGCGAGGAATGGACCCCGGTGCAGCGCCAGTGGATACACGACTACTTCACGCGCGAGCTGCTGCCGGTGCTGACGCCGATCGGGCTCGATCCGGCGCACCCGTTCCCGCGCGTGTTCAACAAGAGCCTGAACTTCGCCATCGAGCTGGAAGGCCGCGACGCGTTCGGCCGCAGCTCGGGTGCCGCCATCGTGCAGGCGCCGCGGGCCCTGCCGCGGGTGATCCGCATCCCGAAGGAGATCGCCAGGAGCGGCCACGAGTTCGTGTTCCTGTCCTCGGTGCTGCATGCGCACGTGGGGGAACTCTTCACCGGCATGAACGTGCTGGGCTGCTACCAGTTCCGCGTGACGCGAAATTCCGACCTCTTCGTCGACGAGGAGGAGACGACGAACCTGCGCATCGCGCTGCAGGGCGAGCTGCTGCACCGGCACTTCGGCGACGCCATCCGGCTCGAAGTCGCCGACAACTGCTCGGAACGCATGGTCGAATTCCTGCTGCAGCAGTTCGGGCTCGACCCGTCCGACCTGTACCGAGTCGAGGGGCCGGTGAACCTGTACCGGCTGCGCGAAGTGCCCGACCAGGTCGACCGGCCGGACCTGAAGTACCCGCTGTTCCAGCAGGGGCTGCCGCCCGCGATCGAGAAGGGCAGCGACCTCTTCGAGGTGCTGACGCGCCAGGACGTGCTGCTGCACCACCCGTTCCAGTCCTTCGTGCCGGTGATCGACTTCATCCGCACCACGGCGAACGACCCGCAGGTCATCGCGATCAAGCAGACGGTGTACCGCACCGGCACCGACTCCGAGCTGATGGAGATCCTCATCGACGCGGCGCGCCGCGGCAAGGAGGTCACCGTGGTCGTCGAGCTGATGGCACGCTTCGACGAGGAAGCCAACCTCAACTGGGCGGCGCGGCTCGAGGAAGCCGGCGCGCACGTGGTCTACGGCGTGGTCGCGCACAAGACGCACGCCAAGATGGCGCTGATCGTGCGCCGCGAGGACACCGAGACCGGCAAGGTGCTGCGGCGCTACGTGCACCTGGGCACCGGCAACTACCATCCGCGCACCGCGCGCCTGTACACCGACTTCGGCCTGATGACCGCGAACGAGGAGATCTGCGCCGACGTCAACGAGGTGTTCAAGCAGCTTACCGGCCTCGGCCGCGCCGGCAGGATGCGCCACCTGTGGCAGTCCCCGTTCACGCTGCACCAGCGCGCGGTCGCGGCGATCCGCAACGAGGCGAAGCTCGCGGCCGAAGGGCGCCCGGGGCGCATCATCGCCAAGATGAATTCGCTGCTCGAGCCGGCGATCATCGAGGAGCTGTACGCCGCCTCGCAGGCTGGCGTGAAGATCGACCTGATCGTGCGCGGCGTCTGCGCGCTGCGGCCGGGGATCGCCGGCCTGTCGGACAACATCCGCGTGCGCTCGGTGATCGGGCGCTTCCTCGAGCATTCGCGCGTGTTCTACTTCGGCAACGACGGCGCCGAGGATGTGTACCTTTCCAGCGCCGACTGGATGGGGCGCAACTTCTTCCGCCGCATCGAACTGTGCTTTCCGCTGCTCGACCCGGCGCTGAAGCGGCGCGTCATCCGCGAGGGGCTGCAGCCCTACCTCGACGACAACTGCCAGGCCTGGCTCATGAACGCCGACGGCAGCTACGAGCGCATGAAGCCGCGCCGCGGCCGGCGCCGCTCGGCGCAGGAGGAGCTGCTGTTCACGCTCGCCACGCCCTCATGAGGCGCGCGCGGCGCCGAGGAAGTGCCGCGCGTACCTGGCGCTGATCCGGGCCAGGGGCAGCAGCATGAACAGGTCCGCGGTGTTGAACTCGGGATCCCAGGCCGGCTCGCCGCATATCCAGGCGCCGCAGCGCAGGTAGCCCTTCACAAGGGGCGGCACGCCCCCTGCGGCCCGATCACGGTCCGCTTCGACCGGAAGGCGCCGCCGCGGCTGCACCTGGAACTCCACCGGCGCCAGGTGCTTGTCGCGCAGCACGCGGTAGAGCGCCGCCGCGCCATGGCCGCCGTCGGCCATGCCCAGGCTCGCGCATCCGGCGAGGTATGCATGCCGGTTCGCCAGCATGTAGCGCGCGAGTCCCGACCACAGCAGCGCGATCACCGCGCCATTGCGGTAATCCGGGTGTATGCACGAGCGTCCCACCTCGACCAGCGTGCCGCGCAGGCCGCGCAGCCGCGTGAGGTCGAACTCGGTCTCCGCGTAGTAGCAGCCGATGCGCTCAGCAGCCTCCGGCGGCAGCATGCGATAGGTGCCGATGATCTCGCCGCTCGAATCGTCGCGCACGACGAGGTGGCTGCAGTACGCGTCGAAGATGTCCTCGTCGATGCCGGGCGTGCGCGAAGCCAGCCTCGCGCCAAGTTCGCCGGCAAACACGCGCCAGCGCAGGCGCTGCGCCTCGCGGATCTCCGCCCTGGACGCCGCCAGGTGCACCGAGAGATGGCGCCTTTGCCGTGGCGTATCGGCACGAACGAGCAGTTCGTGTGCGGTCCTGTCCATGTCGCGCTCCCTT
>JBFWRS010000059.1:0-18855 GCA_050248795.1 Burkholderiales bacterium
CCGCGGGCATCGACGGTTCGCGCGGGCTGGACCACGGCGCCTGGTCGCCGCTGCTGTACATGTACCCGGATGCCGACGTCCCGGTGGTGCAGATCTCGGTACAGACCGCACTGGGTGCGCGCCACCACCTCGAGCTCGGTCGCGCGCTGGCGCCGCTGGCGGACGAAGGCGTGCTGCTCTTTGGTTCCGGCCACATGACGCACAACCTGCGCGACCGCCGCGACGCACCGCCCGCGGACTACGTGCTGGAGTTCCAGGACTGGGTGGACACGCGTCTGGCGAAGGGTGAAACCGACCTGCTAACGGATTACTGCGCGAGCGCCCCGCACGCCGCTCGCGCGCACCCTACCGACGAGCACTTCCTGCCGCTGTTTTTTGCGCTCGGCGCGGCGCGCCCGGGCGCGAAGCCGGAACGTCTCTATCGCGAGGTGGAAACCGCGTCGCTGGCGATGGATGCGTACCTCTTTTCCTGAATGCGCCGCTACGCCCGCCGCGAAGACCTCGGCCTCACCAAGGCCGAATTTGCCGTGCTGCGGCGCCTCGATTCGCCCGAGAAGATCCAGGCCTTCCTGAACGGCCTGACGCAGAATTTCGAGCAGCAGGGCGAAACCTGCAACGCGGTGCGCGCGGTGCTGCACACGCGGCGCGCGCACTGCATCGAGGGCGCGCTGGTCGCAGCGGCTGCGCTGTGGGTACATGGCGAGCCGCCGCTGATCCTCGACCTGCAAGCGGTGCGCGATTTCGACCACGTGGTCGCGGTGTTCCGCCGCCGCGGCTGCTGGGGCGCGATTTCCAAGACCAACGGCGTCGGCCTGCGCTGGCGGGACCCGATCTACCGCTCGCTGCGCGAAATGTCGATGTCCTGGTTCCACGAGTACTACAACAAGCGCGACCACAAGACGCTGCGCACCTACTCGCGGCCGCTGGACCTGCGGCGCATCGATCCGGCGATCTGGGTCACCGCCGGGAAGGGCGCCTGGCCGCTGGTCGACGTGCTGGAAGGCCTGCGCCACTACCCGCTGGTCACGCCCGTGCAGGTGAAGCGCCTGACGCGCCGCGACCCGTTCGAACGCAAGGTGGGCGGCATGCTGCAGTACCGCAGGCCGCAGGCGAAGAAACGAACCGCGGGGCGTAATGCCCGCGCGCGTGCGCCGACCAAGCCCGTATAGACTTGGAGGCAGCCCATGGACCGGCGCACATTGCTGAAGGCACTTGCCGCACTTCCGATCACCGTCCCGATCACCGCCTACGCACGACCGAAAAACATGACCGACATCGATACGCTGCAGAAGAACTGGAAGGAATTCCTCGCCCAGGGGGTCAACCCGCCCTCGCCTACCGACGCACTCAAGCTGTCGAAGGATGAGTGGAAGAAGCGCCTGCCGGCGCCGGCCTACCGGGTGCTGCGCGAGGAAGGCACCGAGCGCGCGGGAACCAGCCCGCTGGACCGGGAAAAGCGCCCCGGCGTGTTCGCCTGCGCCGGCTGCGGCCTGCCGCTATTCACGTCGGCGATGAAGTTCGACAGCGGCACCGGCTGGCCCAGCTTCTTCACCACCATTCCGGGCGTATTCGGCACCAAGACCGACTACCTGCTGTTCATGCCGCGCACCGAATACCACTGCATGCGCTGCGGCGGCCACCACGGCCACGTCTTCGACGACGGCCCGCCGCCGACCGGCAAGCGCTACTGCAACAACGGCGTGGCGCTTAGCTTCATCCCGAAGACCGGAGCCTAGCCTGCCAGCCTGAAGTCCTGCTCCAGGGGTTTCGCCTCGGCGTGGAAGCGCACCGGGCCGTCGGGCAGCGCCTTGAGGAACTGCGTGAGATACGGATCGTCGGAAGCGAGCACCTCGTCAGGCGTGCCCTTGCCCACCACCCTGCCGTCCGAGATCACGTACACGTAGTCGACCACCTTCAGCGATTCCGACACGTCGTAGGTGACGACGATGGACGTGGTGCCGAGCGCGTCGTTCATGCGGCGGATCAGTTGCGCCACCACGTTCAGCGTGATCGGGTCGAGGCCGGCGAAGGGCTCGTCGTACATCACCAGCCGCGGGTCGGTGGCGATGGCGCGGGCGAGCGCCACGCGCCGCGTCATGCCGCCGGATAGGTCGCCGGTGCGATACGCCTGCGCACCGCGCAGCCCCACCGCGTGCAGCTTCATCAGCACCAGCGGGCGGATCACCGAATCGGGCAGGCCCGGATACAGCTCGCGCAGCGGGAAGGCGATGTTCTCGAACACCGTCAGGTCGGTGAACAGGCCGCTGGACTGGAACATCATTCCCATGTTCCGCCGCAGCGCATACAGGCCGTTCGAATCCAGTTCGTGCACCGTCTCGCCGAGCACCGACACGCCGCCCTGCGCCGGCCGCAACTGGCCGCCGATCAGCTTCAGCAGCGTGGACTTGCCGCAGCCGCTGGCGCCGAGGATCGCCACCACCTTGCCGCGCGGCACCTCGAGCGACAGGCCGCGGAATATCACCGCCTCGCCATAGGAAAAATGCAGCTCGCGCACCTCGACCAGGTTGGCCGCGGGATTTGCCTGTGATTCCTTCATGCGGCCTAGTTTAACCCGCACAATGTCGGCCCATGAGCGCCACATACGCCGGCCTGGACCCGGCCACCGTACTCGATGCGCTGGAGAGCGTGGGCCTGCGCGGCGACGGCAGGCTGCTGTCGCTCAACAGCTACGAGAACCGCGTCTACCAGGTGTACCTGGAGGACAACTCGAGCGTGGTAGCAAAATTCTACCGCCCCGAGCGCTGGTCGAACGCGCAGATCGCCGAGGAGCACGCGTTCGCGCTCGAACTCGCGGGACGCGAGATCCCGGTGGTCGCGCCGACGCTGATCGAGGGGCGCTCGCTGCACGTGCATCAGGGCTTTCGCTTCGCCGTGTACCCGCGCCGCGGCGGACGCGCGCCGGATCTCGACAAGCCGGAAACCCTCGAATGGATCGGCCGCTTCATCGGCCGCATCCACGCGGTGGGCGCGACGGCGGCCTTCCGCACCCGCCCGGCGCTCGACCCGGAAACCTTCGGCCGCGAGCCGCGCGACTGGCTGCTCGCGCACGGCTTCGTGCCGGACGAACTGCGCGATTCCTGGGCCAGCATCGCCGCGCTTGCGCTCGAGGGTGTCGCGCGCGCCTGGGATGCGGCGGGCCGCTTCGTCTGCATCCGCCTGCACGGCGACTGCCACCCGGGCAACATCCTGTGGACCGACGTCTCGGACGGCAATTCGAACGTATCGGTCGGCCCGCACTTCGTCGACCTCGATGACGCGCGCTCGGGCCCGGCGGTGCAGGACCTGTGGATGCTGCTCTCGGGCGACCGCGACGCAATGGCGGTGCAGCTTGGCCACGTGCTCGCGGGCTACGAGCAGTTCCACGATTTCGACCGCCGCGAACTCGTGCTGCTCGAGGCATTGCGCACGCTGCGCCTGCTGCACTACTCGGCCTGGATCGCGCGCCGCTGGGACGACCCGGCGTTTCCCGCCGCGTTCCCCTGGTTCAACACGCAGCGCTACTGGCAGGACCGCATACTCGAACTGCGCGAGCAGGTCGCCGCGATGGACGAACCGCCACTGACGCCGCCATGACCTCGATGTCGCTCGCACGCTCGTTCCGGCTGTCCTTCATGCCGCCGCTGATGGTCTACATGGCCGCCGGCATCCAGGGACTCACCGGCATCGTCGGCACCTTCTTCGTCAAGGAATACCTCGGGCTGTCGGCGGAGTTCCTCGCCGCGCTGGGCTTCTGGGCCGGTCTGCCCTGGGCGCTGAAGATGCCGGTGGGGCACCTCGTCGACCTGATCTGGCGCTGGAAGGAAGGCCTGGTGTTCTTTGGTGCCGCGCTGCTCACCGCCAGCATCGCCATCATGATCGGCCTGCTCGCCGACCCTGCCGCGATGCGCCGCGTGATGAGCGCCGAGCACTGGTTCATCCTCGCCGCGCTGCTGGCGCCGGTGGGCTACATGGTGCAGGACGTGGTGGCAGACGCGATGACGGTCGAGGCAGTACCGCGCCTGGACGCCGACGGGCGCGAGATCCCCGCCGCCGAGCGCAAGGCGATGCACATCACGATGCAGACGCTGGGCCGCGTGGCGATCATCGGCGGCTCGGTGCTGGTGGCGCTCGCCAACGTGTTCTTCATGTCCGGCGTGCACGCGATGCCCGAGCCGCAGAAGGTCGCCGCCTACCTGCACGTCTACCAGTGGGCGCTGCTGATCCCGGCGGTGTCGGTGGCCGGCGTCGCGCTGCAGGCCTGGCTGCGCCGGCGCAACCCGGTCCAGTACCGGCACGATGTCGAGCGTCCGCCGGTGAACTGGTGGATCCTCGGCGGCGGCGTCGCCTTCACCGCGGTGTCGCTCGCGGTGGGCCTGGGCCGCGTTCCGCTGGGCCAGGAGATCATCTTCGCCGCGTCGATGGCGATCGTGCTGTTCCTGATCTGGCGGCTGGTGCGCGAGCTGGACGCGGCCGCGCGCGCGACGCTGGTCGGCACCGCGGTGGTGATCTTCGTCTTTCGCGCCATGCCCGGGCCGGGCGCGGGCGCCACCTGGTGGATGATCGACGAGCTGAAATTCGACCAGCAGTTCCTGTCGGTGCTGTCGCTGGTCGGCAGCGCGCTGACGCTCGCCGGCCTCTTTATCTTCCGGCGTTTCATGGCCGAGCGCTCGATCTTCTACGTCGTCGGCTTCCTCACGTTGGCGGGCAGCCTGCTGTCGCTGCCGGTGATCGGCATGTACTACGGCCTGCACGAATGGACTGCCGCGCACACCGGCGGCGTGGTCGATGCGCGCTTCATCGCGCTGGTGGACACGGCGCTCGAATCGCCCCTCGGGCAGATCGCGATGGTGCCGATGCTGGCGTGGATCGCGAACTCCGCACCCGAGCGCCTGAAGGCAACCTACTTCGCGGTGATGGCCTCGTTCACCAACCTCGCGCTGTCGGCATCCCAGCTTGGCACCAAGTACCTGAACCAGTGGCACACCGTGACGCGCGAGGTGAGGGACCCGGTCACCAAAGCGATCAAGGTCCCCGCCGACTACAACGACCTCGGCACGCTGTTCATTGCCGCCACGTTATTGGGGCTGCTCGTGCCCCTGGCCACCATCGCCATCGTGCGCGCGATGAAAATGCGCAGCGCGTAGCCGTTGTGCCCTTTTCCTGGACCAGTCTGTCATAGGCGATGAGCGACGCTTACGTCCACGGTTACGATTCCCGCGAGCAGCGGCGGTTGCGCGACCAGGCCTCGTCGCTGGTGGAACTGCTGCACTGGGACACCGCCTATCCGGCGGGCAGCAGCGTGCTGGAGGCCGGCTGCGGCGTCGGCGCGCAGACGGTGACGCTGGCGGCGAACAGTCCCGGCGCGCGCATCACGTCCATCGACGTGTCGGCGGCGTCGCTGGACGAGGCCGGCAGGGCAGTACGCGCGGCGGGCCTTGCCAACGTCACGCTGCAGCAAGCGGACATCTTCGATCTGCCGTTCGCGCGGACAAGCTTCGACCATGTGTTCGTCTGCTTCGTGCTCGAGCACCTTGCGCGGCCGGTGGACGCGCTACTCGCGCTCAAGCGCGTGCTCAAGCCCGGCGGCACCATCACCGTGATCGAAGGCGATCACGGCTCGACGTACTTTCACCCGCACAGCACCTTTGCGCAGCGCGCGGTGCAATGCCTCGTCGATCTGCAGGCCGGGGGCGGCGGCAACGCGCTGATCGGACGCCAGCTCTACCCGCTGCTGCAGCAGGCCGGATTCGATGACCTGCGCGTCTCGCCGCGCATGGTGTATGTCGACGCCAGCAGGCCGGCCCTGGTGGAAGGCTTCACCAGGAACACCTTCACCGCGATGGTCGAGGGCATCCGCGCGCCCGCCATCGAATCGGGATTGATGAGCGCGGCCGACTTCGACCGCGGCATCGCCGACCTCGAGCGCACCACGCAGGCAGACGGGGTTTTCTGCTATACGTTCTTCAAGGCAGGCGCGACGCGCCGCGCCTGACGACATCCATGCCAGACAGGGAGCAGGCGTGATCCTCGAATCTGCGGTGCTGAACGTCGTACCCGGCCAGGAAGCCGATTTCGAAGCGGCCTTCGGCGAAGCGAAGGCGATCATTGCCGCGATGCCGGGCTTCGTGTCGCTCGAGCTGCAGCGCTGCATCGAAGTCCGCGGCAAGTACCTGCTGCTGGTGCGCTGGCGCACGCTGGAAGACCACACCGTGGGATTCCGCGCGTCGCCGGAATACCAGCGCTGGAAGGCGCTGCTGCATCACTTCTACGATCCCTTTCCGAGCGTAGAGCACAACGAGCTGGTGCACGCCGCATAGCGGCGACTGCAACCACCACCACGGGCTCCGGGGAAGACCCTACCCTGCCCGTTCGATCTCGCGCAGCGCCTTTCGATAGCCCAGTTCGATCATTTCCTCGGCGCGATGGAAATCCAGCACGCCGCAGGCATCCGCCGATATCTCGACCATGATGTCCGGCTGGAAGGCGGCGATCTGGTAACGCTCGATGCGGTCCTGCATCGCCTCCAGCGACTTCGAGAAGATCTCCACCGCGGTGTAGTGATCGTCCTTGCCCGCACCGAGTCCGAGTTTCGCCCACGCGTCGCGGTACCAGCCCTGCAGCAGGCTGCCGGGGGCCTCAGGCTGCGGCGCGGGCGCCTGCTCCTGGTCGTCCTCGGCAGGCATCCGCTGCGCGTGCGCGCCATTGCCGTTCAGGGAAACCACGATCAGCCGCTGCGCGCGCTGGTCCTGCGCCGGCGCGATCGGCAGCGGGCTCATCAGGCCGCCATCGACAAGGACGCGTCCGTCGCGGTGCACCGGCGTGAAGAAGCCAGGAATGGCGATCGACGCGCGTATCGCCTCGAACAGCGATCCCCGGTCGATCCATACTTCCCGGCGCCGGTTGATGTCGGAGGCAATCGCGGTGAACGGAATCGGCAGGTCCTCGATGCGCGCTTCGCCCACCAGCTCGGCGAGTTTCTTCATCAGGCGATCGCCCTTGAACAGCCCCGCGCTGGTGAAGGAGAAATCCAGCAGCCCCCAGACGTCGGATCCCGACAGGCCGCGCACCCACTCGGTGTAGGTATCCAGCCTTCCCGCGGCATGCAGGCCGCCGATCAGCGCGCCTATGGACGAGCCGGTGATGGCGCAGATGTCGAAGCGGCCGTGTTCCTGCAGCGCCCGGATGACGCCGATATGCGCGAGCCCGCGCGCGCCGCCGCTGCCAAGCACCAGCGATGCCGGAATCCTGTCACCCGCGCCTGCGTTTCCCATGAGCGCCCGATGCTAGCGCGTTCGCCGCGGGGCCGCAGCAATCGCGGCGCTATGATGCGGGCAGGAGGACTCATGAAGATAGACGGCGCCTGCCACTGCGGGCAGATCAGCTACACCGCCGAGATCGACCTCGAAACCGTGGCGATCTGCCACTGCACCGACTGCCAGACGCTGTCGGGTTCGGCGTTTCGCACCGTTGTCCCGGTGAAAAGAGAAGGCTTCCACGTAAGCGGCGAGCCGAAGGTCTACGTGAAGACTGCGGAGAGCGGGCGGCAGCGTGCGCAGGCGTTCTGCCCCGAGTGCGGCACGCCGATCTACGCCACCTCGGTTGCCGACCCGCAGCTCTACAGCCTGCGCCTGGGTACCGCACGCCAGCGCGCCGAGCTCGCGCCCAGGATGCAGCAATGGACGCGCTCGGCCTGCGGCTGGGTGGACGGCATCGCGGCCATCCCGAAGGTGGAGAAGCAGCGCGGCTAGGCCGCGCGCGTCCGGCAGCTCAGCGCTGCATTCCCCAGCGGCGCACGGTGCGCACTTCGATGGTGCGGAAGATGACGTACTCGACCACGACGCCGATCAGGATGATCATGAACAGGCCGGCGAATACCTGCGGCGTGTTCAGCAGCTCGGCATTCTCGAAGATGTGCCAGCCCAGGCCGCCGCCGCGCGCGGTGGCGCCGAAGATCAGCTCGGCGCCGATCAGCGTGCGCCACGCGAACGCCCAGCCGATCTTCATTCCCGAAAGCACCGTCGCCAGCGCCGCAGGGATGAGGATCTTGACCGCGAATATGACGCCGCGCAGGCCGTAGTTCTGCCCCACCATGCGCTGCGTGTGGCTGACACCCTGGAAGCCGACGAAGGTATTCAGCGCCACTGCCCACAGCACCGCGTGGATGAGGATGAACACCAGGCTCGCCGTGCCCAGGCCGAACCACAGCATCGCCAGCGGCAGCAGCGCGATCGACGGCAGCGGGTTGAACATCGCCGTAGCCGTCATCAGGATGTCCGACCAGACGCGCCACACCGAGGCCAGCGACACCAGCACCGCCGCCGCGAAGAGACCCACCGCGTAGCCGATCAGCAGCGACTGCACCGTGAACCAGATCTTCGACATCAGCTTCTGGTCGGTGAACGCCTGGATGAGCGCCTTCACGGTATCCGAGAAGCTGGGAAACAGCAGCGGCTGCACATTGGCGATCTTGGTGTACAGCTCCCAGGCGATGACGAACATCAGCACCACCGCGATATTGCGCACCACCTGGACGTTCCACAGCTTCTCGACCACCGACAGCGGACGCTCGATCTGGCCGATCTTGCTGGCGTCCAGCGGCGTGCGCTCGAACTCCGGGCGCTCGACCGGTTCGGGGCGCACTGGCATCGCAACCGCGCTCATGAGGACTGCATCCCCCAGCGCACCACGGTGCGCTGTTCCAGGTTGCGGAAGATCACGTTCTCGACGAAGAAGCCGATCAGGATCACGGTCAGCAGGCCGGCGAACGCGCCCGGGATGTCCATCTCGTTGCGGCTGGCGAAAATGAACCAGCCCAGCCCGCCTCCCTCGGCTGCGGCGCCGAACACCAGTTCGGCCGCGATCAACGTGCGCCACGCGAACGCCCAGCCGAGCTTCAGCCCGGCGAGGATCGACGGAAACGCCGCCGGAATCAGCAGCTTGGCGACATAGCGGATGTGGCGCAGCCCGTAGTTGCGGCCGACCATGCGCAGGGGCTCGGCCACCGACATGAAGCCGGTATGCGTATTCAGCGCCACCGGCCAGACGATGGAGTGCAGCAGCACGAAGATCAGGCTTTGCGTACCGAGGCCGAACCAGATCATCGCCAGCGGCAAAAGCGCGACCGCCGGCAGTGGGTTCAGCATCGAGGTGAGCGTGCCCAGCACATCGCTGCCGAAACGGCTGCTCACGGCGACGAAGCTCAGCACCGCGCCGATCGTCAGCCCGATCGCGTAACCGGCCAGCAGCACGCCGATCGATGCCCAGATCTGCGCCCCGAGCCCATACTCGGTGAAACCCTTCCACAGCGCGACGATGGTGTCCCAGAAGGTCGGGAAGATCAGCGGCGGCACCTTGGCCGCGCGCGTGTACAGCTCCCAGAAGACGATCGCGGTCAGCAGCACGGTGAACTTGCGCACCGGGTCGATGTTGGAGATCTTCTCGAACATCGACAGCGGCCGCGCGACGTCCGCGGTGTTCGCCTTGCCTACGGACGGGCGCTCGAACTCCGGCCTGTCGATGGGGTCGGCCTTGGTGTCAGCCACGGTGCAGCGGTTCCTCTTCCAGCACGCGGTCCGCGAACAGCATGTTGTGGATGCGGGTCTGCAGCGCGACGAACTCCGGGCTGCCGGCGTTGGCGTGCGAGTGCATGTGCGTGTTCAGCTCAGCCTTGACCTGGCCCGGGTGCGGCGACAGCACCAGGATCCGGCTGCCCACCAGCAGGGCTTCCTCGATCGAGTGCGTGACGAAGATCACCGTGAACCGCGTATCGTCCCAGAGCTGCAGCAGTTCCTCCTGCATCTGCCGGCGCGTCAGCGCGTCCAGCGACGCGAAGGGCTCGTCCATCAGCAGCACGTCTGGCTCCATCGCCATGCCGCGCGCGATCGCCACGCGCTGCTTCATGCCGCCCGACAGCATGTGCGGGTAGGTGTTCTCGAAACCGGTGAGCTTCACCTTGCGGATGTAGTTCATCGCGATCTCGTCCGCGTCCGACTCGCGCGAGCAGCGACCGCCGTTCCGCAGCGCGAAGGTGATGTTCTGCCGCACCGTCTTCCACGGCAGCAGCTGGTCGAACTCCTGGAACACCATGACGCGGTCCGGCCCCGGCTCTTCGATGCGCCGGCCCTTCAGGCGCATCTCGCCCTCGACCGGGCGAAGGAAGCCCGCGACGCCCTTCAGCAGCGTGGACTTGCCGCAGCCGCTCGGGCCGAGCAGCACGAAGCGATCCGCCGGGTAGACCTGGAAGTCCACCCGGTAGGTCGCGGTGATCAGGTGCTCCTTGGTCTTGTACTGGAGCGTGACGCCTTCGACTTCGAGGATCGGCGCCACTGCCGGGGCGGCGCCGGCTGGCACCGCCCCATTCGTGGATTGCGCCATCCTCAGCTACCCGACATGCCGTGCGCGCTCTCGTGGAAGTAGTCCTTCCAGCTAGCCGGCAGGTTCTTGATCGCGCCGGTCTTGTGCATGAACTTGGCGTACGGCATGGTGTTCTGCGGATCCGGGCTGTACGACATCTCGTTCTTGTCGGAGATCATCGCCGTGACGTCCGCCAGGTCGAGCTTCGACTTGGTGAAGTCCACATAGACCTTTGCCGCGCGCTTGAGGTCGGCATTGATGAACTGGAATGCCTCGGCATACGCGTCGTTGACGATCTTGTACAGCTTGGGATTCGCCTTCACCCATTTCGTCGTCGCGTACAGCGACACGATGCTGTGCGGGCCGCCGAGCACGTCGTACGAATTCAGCACCAGGTGCGCCTTGCCGGACTTCAGTTCCTGGTACGAGAACGGCAGCGTGGCGAAGTGCGACTTCACCGCCTGGCCGCCGGAGAGGATCGCCGCCACCGCGGTCGGATGGTTCATGTTCACGAGCAGCGGATCGAGCTTCTTCGCGTCGCCCCAGTTCTTCTCGGCCATCATGCGCAGCGTCACCGACTGGATCGACGAGATCGACGGCGTGGCGATCTTGTGGTCCTTGACGTTGAGGTAGTCCTCGACCTTCTTCACCGCCGGGTCGTTGGTGACGAGCTTCAGCGGCATCTTCGAGAGATCCACCATCGCCTTGACGTGGTCCTCGGTGCCGAAGGTCTTGTCCCAGATCGTCAGCAGCGGGCCGGTGCCGCCCGAGGCGAACTCCGCGTTGCCCGAGATCAGCGCCTGGTTCACCGCCGCACCGCCGGAGAGCTTGACCATCTTCCCGGTCACGCCCTTCATGCCGTGCTTGGCGGCGCTCTTTTCGACCAGCTTCTCGTGGATCACCACCTGCAACGGCAGGTAGAGCAGGCCGAACTGCTCGGCGAAGCGGATCTCCTGGGCAGCGGCCGTGCCGGTGAAGGCGACGCCTGCAACCGCCGCAGCAACGCATGCTGCCAGCGTACGGCGCGAAAACTTCCTGTCCTCATTCTTCATGATGTACTCCTCCTCGTTCATTGAACCGGTTGCACAGGGTGCGAAGCACGTCTGCACCGGAGCACCGGCGATGGGCTTCCATGCGGTACCCCACAACCTTAGCATGGCATTGCAAACAATTTCCAGTCCATTGCCGCATGACTAGCGGAACGGATCGATGCCGGTGAGCTCGCGGCCCTGTATCAGCGTCAGGATTCCCGGCGTGCCGTCCGGGATCGTCAGCGTCCTCACGTCGCGCGCGAACTGCTCGAGTCCCAGTTCGCGACTCAATCCCATTGCACCATGAATGCGCATCGCCAGCGCCACCGCCCTGTCGCAGGCATCCACCGCATAGCGCTTCGCCATCGCCGACAGGCCGTTAGCACGCTCACCTCGATCGAGCGCAGCGAGCGCGTTGTAGCACAGCAGGCGGCTCGATATCACCGCCGTTTCAATTTCCGCAAGATCGTTCTGGATCAACTGGAAGCCGCCGATGTACTTGCCGAACTGCTTGCGCATGCCGGCATAGGACCGCGCCGCATCGAGCGCCTTCTGGCCGATGTTCACCGCCAGCAGCCCCACCAGCGGCCGGTTCGCCAGCCACGTCAGCGTCAGCAGCCGCGCGGTGTCGCCAGTCTCGGGGCACAGGTTGCGCTTGGGTACGCGGCAGCCGTCGAACAGCACCTCGCCGAGCGGCGCCTGGCACAGCCCGTGCATCCGCACCTCATTCGCCTCGAACGGCGTTTCCGCGCGGTCCACCATCACGCGCGCGAGCGTGCTGGTGCCGTCGGCATGCACCCGGCGGCAGGTGACGTTCATGACGTCGCAGACGGTGGAGTTCGAGATCCACTGCTTGCGGCCCTTCAGCACCAGCCAGTCGCCATCCTCGGTCACCGTGGTGTTGATGCTGCGCGGGTCGGAGCCGACGTCCGGCTCGGTGCTGCCGGTGCAGGCGATGCGCCGTCCGCTCATCAGGTCTTCGAGGAAGCGCGCCTTCTGCTCGTCGCTGCAGCCGAAGTACACGCGCGCGGTCGTCGCCTCGTGTGGCTGCAGGATCAGCGCCACTGACGCCGGCATCTGCTCGCCGATGAGGCCGTAATCCAGCATGCGCAGCCCGGCGCCGCCGCCCTCCTCGGGGATGCGCGCCGAGGTGAGCCCGAGCTCGGCAGCCCGCGCCATGATCTTCAGGATCGCGTCCTTGGGCAGAGCCTTGTCGCGGTCGTGCGAGGCCAGAATCGGCTCGATGTGCTTGTCGACCAGCCGCTTCGCGGCGTCGACCATCATGCGCTGTTCTTCGCTGAGGGAAAAATCCATGGTTCGTTCCTTGAATTCGACAAGACAACACCGCGGCGGTTCCGCCGGGTCAGGCGGCCTTTTAGCATGGAAATCCGCCCCTTCCTGAGAAACAACCGCGGCGCTTGGGCAGCGGTGACGGATTGGGGTAACATGGTTTCGCTAACTCTTGGAGGAGGACGCAACATGAGAACTGCAATCCATCGGGCGGGTGCCATCGCCCTCGCCGCCGCCGCGCTCGCCGCGGGCGCCGTGCATGCCCAGGTCAAGCTGCCGCCGACGATTTCCTGGAGCGCGTATGACGTCGGCTCCGGTGGCTACAACCAGGCGGTCGCCATCGGCAATGCGCTGAAGCAGAAGTACAACGTCAGCCTGCGCGTGCTGCCGGGCAAGAACGACGTGTCGAGGAACCTCCCGGTGCGCGAAGGCCAGGTGCAGTTCTCCGCCAACGGCGTTGGCGGCGCCTACCTGGCGCAGGAAGGCGTGTTCGAGTTCGGCGCGCCGTCCTGGGGCCCGCAACCGATACGCGGCCTGATGCTGAACACCTCGGACCAGGTGCTGACGGTAATCGCTGCCAAGGACACCGGCGTGAAGACCGTGGCCGACCTGAAGGGCAAGCGGGTCGCCTGGGTGATCGGCGCGCCGTCGCTGAACCAGAACATCACCGCGATGCTGGCGTTCGCCAACCTGACCTGGAAAGACGTGCAGAAGGTCGAATTCGGTGGCTTCGGCGCGGCGATGGACGGCATCGTCAACAACCAGGTGGACGCGGCGTTCACGTCGTCTATCTCGGGCTTCGCGTACAAGATCGCCAAGTCGCCGCGCGGGCTGGTGTACCCGATCTTCTCGCACAAGGACAAGGAAGGCTGGAAGCGCATGCAGGCCATGGCGCCGTTCTATTTTCCGTTCATGGGCACCGAGGGCGCGGAACTGTCGAAGGACAAGCCGGCGGAGTCCGCGACCTACCCCTACCCGATCCTGATGACCTACGCGTCGCAGAAGACGGACCTGGTCTACAACATGACAAAGGCGATGGTCGAGACCTACGACATGTACAAGGGTGGCGCACCGGGCAACGCGGGATGGGCGGTGGACCGGCAGAACTTCGCCTGGGTGATCCCATTCCATGACGGCGCCATCCGCTACTGGAAGGAAATCGGCAAATGGAAGCCCGAGCACCAGGCGCATAACGACAAGCTGCTGCAGCGCCAGAAGGTGCTGATGACGACGTGGGCCGAGGTGAAGAAGGGCACGCACGCGGACGACAAGGCATTCGTCGCCGTGTGGCAGAACCGGCGCGCGGCGGCATTGCGCGCGGCCGGCTTCGATCCGGTCCAGACCACCTGGTGATGTAGCCGCGGTACCAGCGCGCGGCGTAGCCTCGCCGCGCGCTTTACCCCTACCCCTACTGCAGCCCACCATGTCCGGCGCCGACCAGGCCCCGGCGCCGATCGAAGCGCGCTATCGCACGCTGTCGCCCGTGTGGCGCGGCGTGATGACCGCGCTCGTGCTCGGCACCGTGTTCCTCGCCCTCAACCAGCTGCTGAACCTGGGCCTGTTCATCGGCGTCACCCTGCTCGACACCGCGTACCTGTACTGGCTGTGCGCGCTGCTGGTGGGCAGCGTCTTCCTGCTGGTGCCGGCAGGCAAGCGCGCGAAGCGAAACGGCGTGCCGTGGTACGACGCGCTGCTGTTCCTGGTTTCGTTCAGCGTGTTCGCCTATTTCGCGCTGAACGCGAACCGCATCATCTCCGAGGGCTGGGAATACAAGGCGCCGCGCGAGGCGGTGTGGATCGCCTACGTCGGCTGGCTGATGCTGCTCGAGGCGACGCGGCGCGCCGGCGGCACCGCGGTGGTCGTCGTCGTCACGCTGATCTCGCTCTACCCGGTGTTCGCGGGCCACATGCCCGGGCCGATATCGGGACTCGCGCGAGACATCGCTTCGACGGCATCGTTCCACTTCACCAGCAGCGAAAGCGCGATGGGCATCCCGACGCGCGCCTTCGGCGAGCTGGTGATCGGCTTCGTCATGTTCGGCGCCGTGCTGCAGTACACCGGCGCCGCGCACTTCTTCAACAACCTGGCGTTCGCGCTGTTCGGCTCGGTGCGCGGCGGACCGGCCAAGGTGTCGATCTTCGCCAGCGGCCTGATGGGCTCGGTCTCCGGCAGCGTGGTGTCCAACGTGCTGACCACCGGCGTGGTGACGATTCCGGCGATGAAGCGCATCGGCTTCAAGCCGGCCTACGCGGGCGGCGTCGAGGCCTGCGCGTCTACCGGCGGCGTGCTGATGCCGCCGGTGATGGGCGCCACCGCCTTCGTCATGGCGGCATTCCTCGGCGTGCCGTACGTGGCGATCGCGATCGCCGCGCTGGTGCCCTCGCTGCTCTTTTACTTTGCCCTCTTCGTGCAGATCGACGGTTACGCGGCCAAGAACGGCCTGAAAGGCCTGCCGCGCGCGGAACTGCCTTCGCTGCGCCAGACCTTTCTCGAGGGCTGGCACTACATCTTCGTCTTCGTGCTGCTGGTATGGATGCTGCTCGTCATGCAGCGCGAATCCCTGGCGCCGTTCTACGCCACCGCGCTGCTGCTGGTGATCAACCAGATCTCGCCGCGCTACCGCCTCGACTGGCAGAAGCTGCGCGGCCTGCTCGAAGGCGTGGGCGCGGCGCTGTCGGAGCTCGCCGCGCTGCTCGCCGGTGTGGGCCTGATCATCGGCGCGCTGTCGGTGACCGGGCTCGCCGGCACGCTTGCCAACGACCTCGTCTACATCGCCGGCAACAACATCTACGTGCTGCTGGTGATGGGCGCGCTCACCAGCTTCATCTTCGGCATGGGCATGACCATCACCGCCTGCTACATCTTCCTCGCCATCGTGCTCGCGCCGCCGCTGGTGCAAGCGGGCTTCGACCCGGTGGCGGTGCACCTTTTCATGCTGTACTGGGGCATGGTGTCCTTCATCACGCCGCCGGTGGCGCTTGCCGCATTCGTCGCCGCCGGCATCGCCAAGGCGCCGCCAATGGCGGTCGGCCTGCAATCGGTGCGCCTGGGCAGTGCGATGTACTTCGTGCCCTTCTTCTTCGTGCTCAATCCGGCGCTGATCCTGCGCGGCGAGCCCGGCGAGATCATCATCGTCGTCGGCACCGCGGTGGCAGGCATCGCGCTGATCGCCGCCGCGATCGAGGGTTACCTGCTCGGCATCGGCACGCTCGCCGCGAGCCTGGGCGGATGGATTGCGCGACTGCTGCTGATCGCCGGCGGGCTGGCGATGGCGATGCCGGGCGGCGGCGAACTCGAACTCAGCCACCTGCAGCTCTCCGTCGCGGGGCTGGTGCTCGCGTTCGCGGGCGCCGCGCTCGCCTGGGCGACGAGGCGACCCCCCCCGGCGCCATCGGCTTCCTAGCAGCCGGTTCGCGCCTTCCCGACGCGACCGCGCGCCGCACACCCATGCGGAGACGACATAGCGGAATGCGCGCCATGGCCGGTAGCATGTAAGCTCGTCGGCCCATGAAAACGAACGACACCTCGAACGGACCGCTTACCGGCTACCGCGTGCTTGCGCTTGGCACGACCGCGGCCGGCCCGTTCTGCGCGCGGCTGCTGGCGGATTTCGGCGCCGACGTCATCAAGATCGAGGCCGCCGACGGCGACCCGATCCGCCAGCTCGGCGCCACCGTCAACGGCAAGTCGCTGTACGGCGCGAGCATCCTCAGGAACAAGTCGATCGCGTCGCTCAATTTCCGCAAGCCCGAGGCGCGCGAGCTGATCAAGCGCCTGATCCCCAAGTTCGACATCGTGGTCGAGAACCTGCGCCCCGGCCTGCTCGAGCAGTGGGGCATGGGCTACGAGGACCTGAAGAAAATCAAGCCCGACCTGGTGATGACGCGGATCAGCGGCTACGGGCAGACCGGCCCGTACAAGGACCGCCCCGGCTACGGCGTCATCGGCGAAGCGATGAGCGGCCTGCGCCACATGACCGGCGACCCGGACCGGCCGCCGTCGCGGGTCGGCATCCCGCTCACCGACTACATCACCGCGGTGTACGCGGCCTTCGGCACGGTAATGGCGATGCTGGTGCGCGAAAGGACCGGTATCGGCCAGTGCGTGGATGCGGCGCTGATGGAATCGGCGTTCAGCTTCATGGAGGCGCACGTGCCGGCCTACGAGAAGACCGGCAAGGTCGCCATGCGCAGCGGCGCGCGGCTGGCGGACAGCGCGCCCAATACGCTCTTTCCCACGCGCGACGGCAAGCACATCCATATCGCCGCGCTCGCCGACACGGTGTTCCGCCGCCTCGCCACCGCGATGGGCAAGCCCGAGCTCGGCACCGACCCGCGCTTCGCGGACCAGAAGGCGCGCTCCTCGAACGAGGCGCTGATAGAAACGATCGTCGGCGAATGGACCTCTGCCCACGACCTCGAGGAACTGGAGGCGACCCTCAAGGCCGGCGACGTGCCGGCCAGCCGGGTCTACGACATGGCGGACATCTTCCGCGATCCGCACTACAAGGCGCGCAACATGCTGGTGCCGGCGCCGGACGACGAACTGGGCACGGTGACGCTCGCCGGCATCGTGCCCAAGCTGACGGCGACGCCGGGCAAGGTGCGCTGGTCGGGGCACCGCATCGGCCAGGACACGCGCAGCTTCCTGCGCGACGTGGGCGAACTCTCCGATGCGGAGATCGACCGGCTCGCCGCCGAAGGCATCATCTACTGCGATCCGCAGTCCGAATCACTCGCAAAAGGCAAGGCATAATGAATCCGTTCAAGGCATATCGCGTCCACACCATCGGCGGCAAGCCGGTCTGCAAGTTCGAGCAACTGACGCTCGACGACATCGACCAGGGCGCGGTGGTGATCAAGACCGCCTACTCCGCCATCACCTACAAGGACGCCATGGCCGCGCGCGGCGTGGGCAAGAACGTGCGCACCGACCGGCCCTGCGTCACCGGCGTCGACCTGTCCGGCGTGGTCGAGTCCTCCACGGACGAGCGCTTCAAGAAGGGCGACAAGGTGGTCGTCACCAACTACAAGCTCGGCAACGACCACGACGGCGCCTATGCCGACTACGCGCGCGTGCCCGGCGACTGGATCGTGCCGCTGCCCGCGGGGCTGTCGCTGTACGAGGCGATGGGCCTGGGCACCTCGGGACTTACCGCCGCGCTGGCGGTGGACAGGCTGGAAGCAGCCGGCCTGAAGCCCGCGGACGGCGCGGTGGGCATCACCGGCGCCACCGGCGGCGTCGGCAGCCTCGCGGTGAACATGTTCGCGCAGCGCGGCTACAAGGTGATCGCGATCTCGGGCAAGAAGGACCAGGAAGGGTTCCTCAAGTCGATAGGCGCGGCCACCATCCTCGCGCGCGACGAATTCCTCAAGGATCGCGCGCCGCTGGCGCCGCCCCTCTTTGCCGGCGCGCTGGACAACGTCGGCGGCATCTACCTCGACCGGCTGGGCGCAAAAATGCAGCCCTTCGGCAAGCTCGCGGTCGCCGGCATGGCGGTGGGCGCCGAAGTCACCACCACGGTGCTGCCGCTGATCCTGCGCTCGATCGACATCCTCGGCATCAACGTGTCGCGCCAGTTGCAGATGAAGGAGCGCCGCCGCCTGTGGGAGCGCATGGCCACCGACCTGAAGCCGAAGAACCTGGCGGAGATCTCGCGCCCGATCCCGTTCGAGGACCTCGACAAGTGGATGGACCGCTTCTTCGAGGCCACCACCGTCGGCCGCATCGTCGTCGAAGTCGGCGACAAGGCGCCGAAGCAGGGCTGACGCGCGCGGGCGCCCGCGCCCGCGGCCGCGTACCGGCACGCACGATGATAGACCTGCGCCAGTTGCGGCAGTTCGTCGCGGTGGCGGAGGAGTTGAGCTTTCGCCGCGCCGCCGAGCGGCTGCACATGTCGCAGCCGCCGCTGAGCCAGGTGATCCGCGCGCTCGAGGAAGAACTCGGCATCACGCTGTTCGAGCGCACGCGGCGCAAGGTAGAGCTGACGCAGCCAGGCCGCGTGCTGCTTGACCAGGCGCACCGCGTGCTGTCGCAGATGGATCGCGCGCTGGCCGCGGCGCGCGGCGCCGGGCGCGGCATGACCGGCCGGAGGTCGGTGGGCTTCGTCTCCTCGGCCTCCTACGAGAGGCTGCCGGCGAGCCTGCGCCGCTTCCGCGCCAGCCACCCCGCGGTGGACCTG
>JBFWRS010000060.1:0-18849 GCA_050248795.1 Burkholderiales bacterium
CGTCGACGAACAGCACCGCGTAGCGCTCACCCTGCTGGCGCGGCTTCGCCTCCACCGCCTGGCGCGCGATGCTGACGTAATAGCCATCGTCATTCAGGCGCAGCCCGCCGGTGACGGCTTCGCGATCGGCACTGGCCCTGGTTCCTTCAGAGGGTTCGGCGCCGCCTGCGGCCTCGAAGAAAGCGCTGAAGTCCAGCCCCTCGGATTCTTCCATGGTGGCGCCGCGCACCATGCCGCTGGCGAGCAGCGAGCGGATCACGTTGCGCACCGTCTCGGAGGGAATGTGCGGCGCCTTTGCCTCGATATCGCCGACCGTGGCCTTGCCGTCGAGCAGCACCAGCACCTCGAGCGCCTCGGCGGGCAGGCGCGTGGCGCCGCTGCCGAGCTCCGCCATGCCGCGCTCGGTGATGATGAAGACATCCAGCGGGTAAACGGGAATGTTGGCGCGGTTCTCGCTGGAGAAGACGGCGATGCGCTGATTTTCGCTCATGGCGTGATCCAAGGTTCCCGCGTTCCGCAAGATAGTCCACTACCTCGTTGAAACGCAAGTGCTGTGATAGCGTAAGCCGCCATGGTCGAGTTCAGGAAAGTCGCCGGCGCGGTGGGCGCCGAGGTGTCCGGGGTGGATTTGTCGAAGCCGCTGTCGGCGGCGCAGGTGTCGACGCTGCGCCAGGGCTGGCTGGAGCACCTGGTGCTGTTCTTCCGCGACCAGCCGCTGACGCCGGAGCAGTACATGGACTTCGCCGGCCGCTGGGGCACGCCGGTCGAGTACCCGTTCGTCAGGGGACTGGCAGGCTTCCCGAAGATCATCGAGGTGAAGAAACTCGAGGACGAGCGGGTGAACTTCGGCGGCATCTGGCACAGCGACACCGCCTACCTGGACCAGCCGCCGATGGCATCTATGCTGCTCGCGCGCGAGATCCCGCCCTGGGGCGGGGATACGCTGTTCGCCAGCATGTATGCGGCGTGGGACGCACTGTCCGAGGGCATGCGCGGCATGCTGCGCAACCTGAAGGCGGTGAACGCGTCGGCGAAGGCGGATGTGTCGAAGACCCGCGAGGACCGCATCCGCACCGACGGCAATGCGCAGGCGCCCGCGGAGTTCGTCGCCGAGCACCCGGTGGCTCGCACGCACCCGGAAACCGGCCGCGTCGCGCTGTATGTGAATCCGGGGCACACGGTGCGCTTCTCCGGCTGCACCGAGGAGGAGAGCAGGCCGCTGCTGGAGTACCTGTTCCAGCACCAGGTGAGGCCGGAGTTCACCTGCAGGCTGGTGTGGCGGCCGGCGACCCTCGCGCTGTGGGACAACCGCTGCACGCAGCACAATCCGGTGAACGACTATCACGGCTTCCGGCGCGTGATGCACCGGATCACGCTGGCCGGGGACCGACCCCGGTGAGCTGACGCGGGTGTTCAGGCTGTTCGCGCTCCTGAATGCCCGCTTCGCGCACCAGCGCGGACGCACCCTGCTGTCGGTCGTCGGCATCGCGCTGGGCGTCGCGCTCGGCTTCGCGGTGCATGTGATCAACCGTGCTGCGGTGGGCGAATTCACCGCCGCGGTGCGCTCGGCTGCCGGCGATGCCGACCTTCAGGTGCGCGGCGGGCGCAGCGGTTTCGCCGAGGATCTCTTTGCGGCAATCGTGCGCAGCGAAGGCGTCGCGCTCGCCAGCCCGGTGCTGGAGCTCGACGCGGGGGTTGCCGGTGCCGAGCGCAAGCTGCGCGTGCTCGGCGTCGATTCGCTGCGCGCGGCGCAGATGCAGCCGGCACTGTTCCTCGACGAGCCGGAGCGCCGCCTGTCGCTGTTGCGGCCCGACCGCTTGTACCTTTCGGCCGCGGCGGCGGAGGCGCTGAAGCGCGGCAGGGGCGACCGCATCGAACTGGTGGCCGGCCTCGGCACGACGGTTTTCGAGGTGGCGGGCGTGCTGCCTGCCTCGAGCCTGCGCGGCGTCGCGGCGCTGCTCGACATCGCCGCCGCGCAGCAGCGCTTCGATCGCCTCGGCGTGCTCAACCGCATCGACATCCGTGCCGCGCCGGGCATCGACCTGGAATCCCTGCGCGAGCGCATCGCGCCGCTGCTGCCGGCGGGCAGCTTCGTGTCGCGCATCGAGACGCTGCAGGAGCAGGGCGCGAGCCTGTCGCGCGCCTACCGCGTGAACCTGAACGCACTGGCGATGGTGGCGTTGTTCACCGGCGGCTTCCTGGTTTTCTCGGCGCAGGCGCTGGAAGTGGCGCGCAGGCGGCGCGAGCATGCGCTGCTGCGCGTGCTCGGCCTGCGGCGCGGCGGTGTCGCGGCGCTGGTGCTGGCCGAGGCGGCACTGCTCGGCCTGCTCGGCGCCGCGGCCGGGCTGCTTGCCGGATACGCGCTCGCGGGGATTGCCGTGCAACTGGTGGGCGCGGACCTTGGCGCGGGGCATTTCCGCGGCGTCACGCCGAGCATCGGCTTTCCGCCGGATGCGGCAGCCGGCTTCCTCGCCGGCGGCATCGTGGTCGCGCTGCTTGGCGCGCTGCTGCCCGCGCTGGACGCCGCCGGCGCCGCACCGGCGCGGGCGCTGAAGGCGGGCGACGAGCAGCGCCTGTTCGCGCGAACGCTGTCGGTGTGGCCGGGCATCGTGCTGTGCGCCGCGGGGGCGGTGTTGACGCAACTCGCGCCGGTTCAGGGCGTGCCGCTCGCCGGCTACGCGGCGATCGCGTGCCTGCTGGTGGGCGCGATCCTGCTGATGCCGCGCGCGGCTCAGGCCGCGTTCCGCCTGCTGCCTGCCGGGCGCAGCGTGCCCTTGCTGCTGGCGCGCGAGCAGTTGCGCGGCTCGCCGGGGCAGGCGATGGTGAGCCTGGCCGCGATCGTGGCGAGCTTCGCGCTGATGGTCGCGATGGCGATCATGGTGGCCTCGTTCCGGCAGTCGGTGGACGACTGGCTGGACACCATGCTGCCCGCCGACCTGTACCTGCGCACCACGCACGCAGGCGACAGCGCCTGGCTGGAGCCGGACATCCAGCAGCGCATCCGCGCGCTGCCCGGCGTCGCGCGGGTGGAGTTCCTGCGCAGTTCCCGCGTCGTGCTCGATCCGGCACGGCCGCAGGTGTCCTTGCTGGCGCGCGAACTGCCGCCGGATCCGGCGAAGCACCTGCCGCTGGTCGGCGCGCGCCACGCGTCGCAGCCGGGAGACCCGCCGCCGGCCTGGGTGTCGGAAGCGGTGGCGGACATCTACGGCTACACCCCGGGCCGGCGCATCGAGTTGCCGGTCGGCGGTACTCTGGCGCCGTTCGTCGTCGCCGGCGTGTGGCGCGACTACGCGCGGCAGCACGGCGCAGTGCTGATCGCTCGCGCGGACTACGTCGCACTTAGCGGCGACACGCGCGCCAACGATGCCGCGCTGTGGCTGCAGCAGGGCGCGGCGCCTGGCGAGGCGATGGCGGCGATCCGCGCGCTGCCGGGCGGCAGGTTGATCGAGATCGCCGAACCGGGCGAGATCCGCAAGGTGTCGCTGTCGATATTCGATCGCAGCTTCGCCATCACCTATTCGCTGGAAGCGGTTGCCGTGCTGGTCGGCCTGTTCGGCCTGTCGTCCAGCCTCGGCGCCATCGTCCTGTCGCGTCAGCGCGAGTTCGGCATGCTGCGCCACCTCGGCATGACGCGGCGGCAGATCGGCGCCATGCTTGCCGCGGAGGGCGGCATGCTCGCCGCGCTGGGTGTCGCGGCCGGGCTCGCGGTAGGCGGCATCATCGGCCTGGTGCTGATCCATGTCGTCAACCGGCAGTCGTTCAACTGGAGCATGGAGCTGCATCCGCCATGGCTGCTGCTTGCCGCGCTGTCGGCGCTGCTGGTCGCGCTTGCCGCGCTGACCGCGTGGCTGTCGGGCCGTGAAGCCATGGGCCTGGGTCCGGTGCGCGCGGTGAAGGAGGACTGGTGAGGCGGCGCGACTTCCTCGGCGGCATGCTGCTGGCGGCGCTGCCGGCGCCCGCAGCGACCGGGCGTGCGTTCGCGCCGGTGCTGCCGGGCAGGGCGCTCGAATTCCCGCGCGACCACGGCGCGCACCCCGACTATCGCAACGAGTGGTGGTACCTCACGGGATGGCTGCAGACCGCCGGTGGCGAGACGCTCGGTTTCCAGGTCACCTTCTTTCGCAGCACGCCGCCGTTCCTGGTCGACACCGCCAGCCGATTCGCGCCGACCCAGGTGCTGCTGGCGCACGCGGCGCTGGCGGATCCTGCGCATGGCAGGCTGCGGCACGACCAGCGCGCGGCGCGCCCGGCGCTGGGGCTTGCCGGCGCGCGCGAGGGCAGCACGCAGGCGTGGATAGACGACTGGCGCCTGGAACTCGACGGCAATGCCTACCGCACGCGGATCGCGGCGCGCGACTTCTCGCTCGAGCTCGACTGCGAGCCGCCGGGTGCGCCGCTGCTGCAGGGCGACGCGGGTTACAGCCGCAAAGGGCCGCTGGCGGAACAGGCGAGCTACTACTACAGCCGTCCGCAACTGCGCGTGCGCGGGCAGGTAGCACGCGGCAGCCGGCGCGACGCCGTGAACGGTACCGCGTGGCTGGACCACGAATGGTCGAGCACGCTGATGGCGCCGGAAGCCACGGGCTGGGACTGGGCCGGTATCAACCTCGCCGACGGCGGCGCGCTGATGGCGTTCCGCATGCGCGACGGCAGCGGTGCGGCGCATTACTCGGCGGGAACGCTCGCCGCACGTGCCGGGCAGCTGCGGCGCTACGACCATGGCGAAGTCGACTTCACGCCGCTGCGCAACTGGCGCTCGCCTCGCACCGGCACGAGCTACCCGGTCGGCATGACGCTGCGCGCGGGGAAGTCGGCGTGGACGCTCGAGCCGCTGCTGGACGACCAGGAACTGGATGCGCGCGCCAGCACCGGTACCGTCTACTGGGAGGGCGCGGTGCGCTGCCTGCAGGCCGGGCGCGAGGTCGGCCGCGGCTACCTGGAACTTACCGGCTACTGGCGCCCGTTGAAGCTCTGATGCGCCAGGTCGAGAGCGTCACGCCGGCGATGATCAGCAGCATGCCTGCAAAGTGGAACCATGCCGGCCGTTCGCCGAGGAATATCGCCGCCAGCACGATGCCGATGGCCGGCATCAGGTGCATGGTGGCGCCGGCACGTGCGGCGCCGAGCCGCCGCACCACGTAGGCCCAGCCGGCGTAGGCAAGCAGCAGCGAGCCCAGCGCCGAGTAGACCACCGCAAGCATTCCCGCAGGGCTGAGCGAAGCGCTCGCACCGTGCGCGAGGTCCCACGCAAGCCAGGGCAGCATGCAGGCGAGCCCGATCGCGCACACCATGAAGATCGATTGCGCGGTATCGAGGCTGTCGCGCCGCAGCCGCAGCACCACCGTGTACAGGGCCCACATTGCCATCGACGCGACCGCCAGCAGGTCGCCGATGTTGAAGCGCAGCGTAGCGAGTGCGCGCGGGTCGCCGCCGGATGCGATCGCGGCGACGCCGAGAAATGAAACCAGCACGCCCGCCCACTGCCGCGGAACGATGCGCTCGCCGAGCAGCGGGCTCGCCAGCAGCAGGATGAATATCGGCGTCGTCGACAGGAACAGCGTGCCGCTGGTGGCGGTGGTGTAGTGCAGGCCCAGCCACTGCATCGACAGGTGCACGCCGCCGCCGCAGAAGCCGAGCAGCGCGAAGATGCGCCAGTCGCGCGCCGTGAACGCGCGCAGCCGCGGCAGCAAGTCGCGCCAGACCAGAGGCGTCAGCACCGCAAGCGCGATCAGCAGGCGGCCGACGGTGGCGACGCCGGGCGCGATATCGTCGCGTACCCACCGGGCAACGATCCAATTGCCGGACCACAGCACCAGCGTCGCGGCAAGGATCAGGTAGGCGGCGAAACGCATCTGCGGCCATTATGCCGGGGGTGGTAAATTCGCCGCATGCCCTTCGTTTCCGCGGCCGGCCACGCGCTCGAATATGAATGGATCGACGCCGGCGAGCCCGGCAGGCCGGCGCTCGTTTTCCTGCACGAAGGGCTGGGCTCGATCCGCCAGTGGCGAGATTTCCCCATGCAGGTGGTCAAGGCCACCGGCTGCAGCGCGCTGGTTTACAACCGATACGGCTACGGCAACTCGGACGTGCTGGCCGAGCCGCGCGCGGCGGACTTCATGCACGACGAGGCGCGCATCGCGCTGCCCGAGCTGCTGAAGACGCTGGGCGTGGCGAACCCGGTGCTGATCGGACACAGCGACGGCGCATCGATCGCGCTGATCCATGCCGGCAGCGGTCACCCGGTGCGCGGCGTGGTGGCGGCTGCGCCGCACACCTTCATTGAGGACCTCAACGTCGCGGCGATCGAATCGACGATGCGCAGCTTCGAAACGACCGACCTGCCCGAGCGGCTGGGCAAGTACCATCGCGACGTGGGAAAGACCTTCTACGGCTGGGCCGACGTGTGGCTGTCGCCGCAGTTCCGCTCCTGGGACATCCAGTCATTCCTGCCGGGCATCCGCTGCCCGGTGCTGGCGATACAGGGCGTCGATGACCCCTACGGCACCATGGCGCAGCTCGACGCCATTGCTGCGCAGGTGGGCGGCCCCTGCGAACTGCTGAAGCTGGAGCGCTGCGCCCACTCGCCGCATCGCGAGCAGCCGCAGGCGATGCTCGCCGCTGTCGCCAGGTTCGTCGAGTCGGTGACCAGAGCGGCATGAGCGCCGGCGCCACCACGCTGCGCCAGGACGCGCGCGTCATTGGCCTGGTCGGCGTCGGCCATGCGATCAGCCATTTCTACCAGCTGATGCTGCCGCCGCTGTTTCCGCTGATGAAGGACGACCTTGGCGTCAGCTACGCGGCGCTCGGCTTCGTCCTTGCGGTGTATTTCACGGTTTCCGGCGTCTTCCAGTTCCTTGCCGGCTTCGCAGTGGACCGCTACGGCGCACGCCGCGTGCTCGCCATCGGCCTGGTGCTCTGCGTCCTCGGCGCGCTGCTTGCGGGCCTGTCGCGCAGCTACGAGGCGCTGCTTGCCGCGGCAGTGATCGGCGGCTTGGGGAACAGCGTATTCCATCCGGCGGACCTGGCGATCCTGAACGCGCGCGTGAACACGTCGCGCCTGGGCTACGCATTCAGCTGGCACGGCGTCGCGGGCTTCGCCGGCTACGCCATCGCCCCGGGCTTTGCCATCGGCGCGGCAGCAGCGTTCGGCTGGCACAACGCGCTGGTGCTGGCCGCAGCGACCGGAGCTGCGTTCCTGGTCGTGCTGTACTTCCTGCGCGAGGACCTGTACGTGGAGCCCGCGCCTCGCAGGCAAGCGGGCGGGCAGGGGATGGTGCAGGACCTCGGCATGCTGATGTCGAAGCCGGTGCTGATGTGCTTCTTCTACTTCGTGCTGGCATCGGTGGCCTTCATCGCCATGCAGGGCTTCGGCGTCACCGCGCTGGTCAGCCTGTTCGACATGCCGGTGGCGATGGCTTCCGCGGCGCTGTCGCTGTTCTTCTTCGCATCCGCGGTCGGCATCCTGGCCGGCGGGTACGTCGCGACGAAGTCCTCGCGGCACAACGTCGTCGCCGCGACCGGTGTTTCGCTCGCCGCGTCGCTGATCCTCACCGTCGCGCTGGTGCCGATGCCGGTAGCCTTGGTGCCGCTGATGATGGCGGCAGCGGGGTTCTGCACCGGGATCACGAATCCCTCGCGCGACCTCATCGTGCGGCAGACCACGCCGCCGGGGTCCACCGGCAAGGTCTACGGATTCGTCTATTCGGGCATCGACGTGGGGTCGATGCTGATGCCGGTGCTGTTCGGCTGGATGATCGACCAGGGAAATCCGCGCGGGGTGCTGCTGACGATGGCGGCCGCGCTGGCGATCACCGTGGTGACGGTGCTGAACCTGCCGACGCGAAAGATCTCTCTCGCGGCGAGACCCTAACCCAGGTAATTGATTCCCTTGCGTTCGAGCAGGCGCAGCAGCGCCGGCCAGTCCTTCTTCGTCGATACGCGGTCCGGGCGGTTGAACTGCACGCTCGCGGTCTTCGCCGCCGCATCGGACATCGTCACCACGTGCTCCGTGCCGCCCGAGAGCGCATCGACCTGGATCTGGCAGGCGCAATCGAGGTAGTACATCAGTTCGAACGCCTCGCGCACCGATTCGCCCAGCGTCAGCAGGCCGTGGTTGCGCAGGATCATCACGCGGGAGGTGCTGCCAAGGTCCGCGGCGAGCCGGGTGCGCTCGTCCATGTCGAGCGCGATGCCTTCGTAGTCGTGATAGGTGAGTTCCGAGTACACGCGCGCGGCATGCTGGCTGAGCGGCAGCAGCCCGTGTTTCTGCGCCGACACCGCGACGCCGGCGCGGGTATGCGTGTGGATCACGCAGTTGACCTCGGGCCGCGCCGCATGCACGCAGCCGTGGATGACGAAGCCCGCCTCGTTGTAGCCGAGGTCCAGCGGATCGTCGACCACCTTGCCGGATTCGGCGATGCGCACCAGGTTGGACGCGGTGATCTCGTCGAACAGCAGGCCGTAGGGGTTGATGAGGAAATCGTCGGTTCCCGGCACGCGTGCCGAGAAATGGGTGTAGATGAGGTCGGTCCACTTGAAGATCGCGGCGAGCTGGTACGCGGCGGCGAGGTCGACGCGCATCTGCCATTCGCCGTCGCTGACGCGCTCGCGGACAGACCTAGACTGGCTGGACTTGAGGACTGCACTCATCGATTGCCTCCATGGTTGGGCCGGATTCTACCGCCTCGAGCACCTCGAGCAACAGGCGCGGGTCGTTGCGCGCGAGCGCGCGCGCATCCGACAGCAGCCGGCGCCAGCGGCGCGCCCCGGGCTGGCCGAGGTACAGCCCGAGCATGTGGCGGGTGACGTGGCGCAGCGCAGTGCCGCGCGCGACCTCGCGAGCAGCATAGCCGGCCATCGCGCGCACGACATCCGCGCGCGTCTTGCCCGCGTCGGCGAGCAGCCAGGGGTCGTGGTAGGCAGCGCGGCCGATCATGACGCCGTCCACGTGCGCGAGCTGCGCGGCGGCCTGGCGCAGCGTCGCGATGCCGCCGTTGACGACGACCTCGAGCTGCGGAAACTCGCGCTTCAGCCGGTGGACAAGGTCGTGGCGCAGCGGCGGGATCTCGCGGTTTTCCTTCGGCGACAGGCCTTCGAGGATGGCATTGCGCGCATGCACGATGAAAGTGCCGCAGCCGGCAGCGGCCACCGCGCCGACGAAGTCGCGCATGAATTCATACGACTCGACGCGGCCGACGCCGATGCGGTGCTTCACCGTCACCGGCACGCGCACCGCCGCGCGCATCGCGCGCACGCAGTCGGCGATCAGCGCCGGCTCGGCCATCAGGCAGGCACCGAAGGCGCCGCGCTGCACGCGTTCGCTCGGGCAGCCGACGTTCAGGTTCACCTCGTCGTAGCCTTCGGACTCGGCCATGCGCGCGCAGCGCGCGAGTTCGTCGGGCTCGCTGCCGCCGAGCTGGATCGCCACCGGGTGTTCGGCTGCGTCGAACTGCAGGTGCCGCGCCGCGTCACGTCCGCGCAGCAGCGCGCCGGTGGTGATCATCTCCGTGTACAGGAACGCCCGCGCCGACACCAGGCGCAGGAAGTACCGGCAGTGCCGGTCGGTCCAGTCCATCATCGGCGCCACGCACAGCCGGTGCGGGTTCGCAGGTTCAGTCACGGCGTGCTTGCGGATGCATGCGGGAGTGCTATAAGGATACGGACTTCATGGGGGAAGCGCACATGCAGAAGCGTCGCATCGCCGCAGGCCGCAGCCGTGCAGGGCGCGGGACGGCGGGCATGGATCCGCGCGAGCGCGAGGCGCGGCTGGAGCTTGCGGCGTGCTACCGGCTGGTGGCGCTGAAGGGCTGGACCGACATGATCGGCAACCACATCTCGGTGCGCGTGCCGGGCAGCGACGACCGCTTCCTCATCAATCCGTTCGGCATGCGCTTCGACGAGGTCACCGCGTCGTCGCTGCTGGTGATCGACGTCGACGGCAACAAGCTGTCGGATTCGCCATGGCCGGTGAACAGGGCGGGCTTCGTCATCCACAGCGCGATCCACATGGGCAGGAGCGATGCGCACTGCGTCATGCACCTGCACGGCACCGCGGGCGTCGCGGTGTCGATGCAGAAGGACGGCCTGCTGCCGGCCTCGCAGCAGGCGCTGACCATCATGCACGAGCTGCGCTACCACGACTACGAAGGCATCGCCTTCGACACCGCCGAGCGCGAGCGGCTGCTTGCCGACCTTGGCGACGGCGGCGTGATGATCCTGCGCAACCACGGCACGCTGGCGGTGGGGCGCACGGTGGCCGAGATGTACACGCGCATGTGCCTGCTGGAGCGCGCGTGCCACTTCCAGGTGGCGGCGCTGGCCGGCGGCTCGGCGCTGAATCCGCTGCCGCAGGAGGTCATACGCCACACCATTGCGCAGGGCCGCGACATGTACGCCAAAGGCGGCCAGTCCGCGGGCGGCGAACTGTTCTGGAAATCCGAACTGCGCTGGCTGGATCACGTCGACCGCGGCTACGCGCGCTAGCCGCGGCGCCGGCTTCATCGCACGTCGTCGAGGCGCCTGCGCGTCAGGTCGATGACGCAGGCCTTGCGCGCGCGTGGCGTGCCGCCCTGGCGCGTGCATTCGGCGTCGCGGTAGGCGAGCCAGGCCTGGTTGCTGCGGCGGAAAGTGTCCGCCGCCGCTTCCTTGCCGGTTTTTGCGTCCGCGTCGCGGGCTTGCTGGAACCGCACCGCATAGGCCTGGGTGAGGTCGGCCTCGGCAACGTGCAGCAGCGTGTCCAGGCAGGCGTCGGTGTCGCGGGCGCAGACTTCGAGCGCCGGGGCGTCGTAGCGGGGCGTCCAGTGGAAGTACACCGCGCGCCGCTCGCTCGCCAGCAGGCAGACGAAGCTGATTGCCGTCGCCGGACCCGAATCTGGCGCGATGATGCCGTTGCCGCTAAGCACCAGCGATACGGCCTGGCTGCCGAGCTTGCGCCTGGTGCGGTCAGCGCCCAGCGTGCGGTCGGCGTGCAGCTCGATGCTGGCGGGCTTGTTGCCGCTCGCGCGCTGCTCGCTTGCGGCGAGCGCGCGGCAGGCTTCGAGCGCGGGCTTGGTGTCCTGCGCCAGCGCAGGCTGCGGGGCGAGCAGCGCGGCGATGAGGATGAGCGCGGGCAGGAAGCGGTGCATCAGGCTATCGCCTGGTATTGCCGCGTGCTGCCGGCGCGCACGCGGATCAGGCCGAGCAGGCTCTCGGTGCAGGGAGCGGCGACGCCGACATGGCGGGCCACCTCCAGCGTGCCGGTGAGCAGGCCGTCGATCTCCAGCGACTTGCCGGCCTCGAGGTCCTGCAGCATCGAGGTCTTGAAGGTGCCGAGCACGCGCGCCATGTCGATGCGCGCCTCGGGGTCGATGTCGGCATCCACGCCCGCGGCGCGGCCGATTGCCAGCACCTCGCGCATTACCGCGACCATGTAGGACTTCACGTACGGGTCTCCGATCAGCCGGTCGGCGGTCGCGAGCGTCAGCGCCGATACCGGGTTGAAGCTGACATTGCCCATGAGTTTCACCCAGAAGTCCTTTTCGATGAAGTTGCTTGCGGTGCAGGCGAAGCCCGCGGCGTTCAGCGCGTCGGCCAGTGCGGTTGAGCGCGCAGTATTCGTGCCGCCCGGCTCGCCGACGATCAGCTTGTTGTTCATGTTGTGGCTCACCAGGCCGGGCTCGGGCGTTGAGGCGGCGAGGTGGATGACGCAGCCGACGATGCGTTCGGTGGGCATCGCGCGCGACAGCCGGCCGCCGGGATCGAGGCTTTCCAGCCGCAGCCGTCCGCCGCCGAACTTCAGCCGGTCGAAGAACCACCACGGCACGCCGTTCATCGCCGTGACCACCGAGGTGCGCGCGCCCAGCAGTGGCCCGATGCGCGCGGCGACTTCCGGCAGGCTCTGTGCCTTGACCGCAACGATGACATAGTCCTGCTCGCCAAGCTGCGCTGGGTCGCTGTCCGCGGCGACGCGCGCGCTCAGCAGTTCGCCGCTGGCGGCGGTGCGCACGCGCAGCCCATGCTCGCGTATCGCCGTCAGGTTCTCGCCACGTGCCACGACACTTACCTCGTGTCCGGCGCGGTGCAGCCAGGCAGCCATGACGCCGCCGACCGCACCGGCCCCGTAGACGCAGATTTTCATGTTGTAATTCTAAGGCTTGCCAAGGAGATGCCGATGTTCGAATTCATGAAGAAGCTGAACAAGCTGCTGCCCGCCGACAGCACGCTGCCTGGCCGCGCGGCGAAGGTGCCGGTGCCCGAGCGGCACTACGTGAACGGCAACCGCATCGTGCCGCCGTTTCCCGAGGGCATGCAGCGCCTGGTCGTCGGCATGGGCTGCTTCTGGGGTGCCGAGCGGCTGTTCTGGCAGGTGCCGGGCGTTCATGCCACGGCGGTCGGCTATGCGGGCGGCGAGACGCCGAACCCCACCTACGAGGAGGTGTGCAGCGGCTTCACCAACCACGCCGAGGTGGTGCTCGTGGTGTTCGACCCGCAACGCGTTTCCCATGCGGCGCTGCTGAAGGTGTTCTGGGAGGGTCACGACCCGACGCAGGGCATGCGCCAGGGCAACGACCGCGGCACGCAGTACCGCTCGGCGATCTATGCATACGGCGAGGAGCAGCTGAAGGCGGCGCTGGCCTCGCGCGACGCGTTCCAGGCAGCACTGTCGAAGTCCGGGTTCGGCGCGATCACCACCGAGATCCGCGAAGCGCCCGAGTTCTACTACGCCGAGGACTATCACCAGCAGTACCTCGGCAAGAACCCCAACGGCTACTGCGGGCTCGGCGGTACCGGCGTGTCCTGTCCGGCAGGGCTGGCGACCGCGGCCTGAGCGCGAGGCGGGGGCTACTTGCCCCGCTTCAGCATCATCTGCGCGTCTTCGACCACCTTGAACGGGCTCTTGGACCACAGGATCGCGCCGTAGAAGAACTGCTCGAGCTTGGCGTCGGTGAGCGCCTTCCACTGGTAGGAGTTCACCAGGATCACCTGCCCGGTCATGCCGAGCTCGCCGATGATGGTGAATGCGCCTTCCTGCACCGGCTTCTGCGGCGGCTTGTTCCACTTCACTTCCCCGACCTCCGACACCGAGCCTTCCTTCTCGCCGACGATGACGTCGAAGGTGCCCATGCAGCCGTCCTGCGAGCGCAGGGTGCAGGCGAGTCGCTGTCCGCGTGGGGGCATGTCCGGGATCTCCTCTAGGCGGCCATCAGTTCGCGCAGCACGTAGGGAAGGATGCCGCCGTGCCGGAAGTAGTCGACCTCGATCGCGGTGTCGATGCGGCACAGCACGGTGACGTGCTGCGTCGAACCGTCCGCGCGCCTGATCGACAGCGTGAGGTCCTGCTGCGGGCGCAGCGAAGCGAGGCCGAGGATCTCGATCTCCTCGTTCCCGGTGATGCCGAGCGACTGCGCCGAGTCGCCGCCCTTGAACTGCAGCGGCAGCACGCCCATGCCGACCAGGTTGGAGCGGTGGATGCGCTCGAAGCTGCGCGCGATGACTGCCTTGACGCCGAGCAGCTGCGTGCCCTTGGCCGCCCAGTCGCGCGATGAGCCGGTGCCGTATTCCTCGCCGCCGAACACCACGGTGGGCGTGCCGTCGGCGATGTACTTCATCGCCGCGTCGTAGATCGGCATCTTCTCGCCCTTGTATAGCGTCATGCCGCCTTCGGTGCCGGCGAGCATCAGGTTCTTGATGCGCACGTTGGCGAAGGTCCCCCGCATCATCACCTCGTGGTTGCCGCGCCGCGCGCCGTAACTGTTGAAGTCGGCTACCGAGACGTCGTGCTCCTGCAGGAAGATGCCGGCGGGGGAGGTGGGCTTGATGGAACCGGCCGGGCTGATGTGGTCTGTGGTGACCGAGTCGCCGAACACGCCAAGCACGCGTGCGCCGCGGATGTCGGCGGGTTGCGCGGGCTGCATGCCGAAATCGCGGAAGAACGGCGGCTCGGCGATGTAGGTGGACTTCGGCCAGCTGTAAACCTGCCCGGCCGGCGCAGTGATGCGCTGCCACAGCACGTTGTCCTTGCCGAGGTCGGCGTAGAGGCGGCGGAACGTCGGCGCGTCCATGGCGAGCTTCATCAGCGCCTTGACCTCGTCCGCGCTGGGCCAGATGTGGCCGATGTAGACGTCCTGGCCATCCCTGGACTTGCCCAGCGGCTCGGTGCGGAAGTCCTTCAGCATGGTGCCGGCAATCGCGTACGCCACCACCAGCGGCGGCGAGGCGAGGAAGTTGGCGCGGATGTTGGCGTGGATGCGGGCCTCGAAGTTGCGGTTGCCCGACAGCACCGCGGCGCAGACGAGGTCGTTCTTGACGATGGTTTCCTCGATCGGCTGCGCCAGCGGGCCGGCGTTGCCGATGCAGGTGGTGCAGCCATAGCCGGCGAGGTAGAAGCCGAGCTTCTCCAGGTAGGGCAGCAGGCCGGCCTTGGTCAGGTATTCGGTGACGACGCGGGATCCCGGGGCGAGCGAAGTCTTGATGTGGGGCTTCACCGTGAGGCCGAGTTCCACCGCCTTCTTCGCCAGCAGGCCGGCGGCCAGCAGCACGCCCGGGTTCGACGTGTTGGTGCACGAGGTGATGGCGGCGATCAGCACGTCGCCGTTGGCGATCTCGGTGCCGTCGTAAGCCTTGTAGGTCCTGCGCAGGTCTTCCGGCTTCTTCGCGAAGCCGTTCTCCGGCACCGGCCTGGAAAAGAGCGTGGTGAAGGTTTCCTTGACCTTGTCCAGGCTGATGCGGTCCTGCGGGCGCTTCGGCCCGGCGAGCGAGGGCATGACGCCCGAGAGGTCGAGTTCCAGCACCTGGCTGTAGTCGATCTGGCCGGCTTTGGGGATGCCGAACATGTCCTGCGCCTTGAAGTAATCGGCAAAGCGCGCGATCTCCTCCTCGGTGCGGCCGGTGCCGCGCAGGTACTCGACGGTCTTGTCGTCGACCGGGAAGAAGCCCATCGTGGCGCCGTATTCGGGCGCCATGTTGGCGATCGTCGCGCGATCGGGCAGCGCGAGCGACGCGGTGCCCTCGCCGAAGAACTCGACGAACTTGCCCACCACCTTGGCCTTGCGCAGCATCTCGGTGACCGTGAGCACGAGGTCGGTCGCAGTGCAGGCGGGGTGCAGCTTGCCCTTGAGGTTGACGCCGACCACGTCCGGCGTCAGGAAGTACACCGGCTGGCCGAGCATGCCCGCCTCTGCCTCGATGCCGCCGACGCCCCAGCCGACGACGCCGATGCCGTTGATCATCGTCGTGTGGCTGTCGGTGCCGACCAGCGTATCCGGGTAGCAGACGCCGCCTTTGCTGTGCACGCCGCGCGCGAGGTACTCCAGGTTCACCTGGTGCACGATGCCGATGCCGGGCGGCACCACCTTGAAGGTGTCGAAGGCCTGCATGCCCCATTTCATGAACTGGTAGCGCTCCTCGTTGCGCTTGAATTCCAGGCGCATGTTGAGGTCGAGCGCATCCCTCGAGCCGTAATGGTCGACCTGCACCGAGTGGTCGACGACGAGGTCTACCGGCACCAGCGGCTCTATGCGCTTCGGGTCCTTGCCCATCTTCTTTGCCACGCCGCGCATCGCGGCGAGGTCGCACAGGAGCGGCACGCCGGTGAAATCCTGCAGCACGATGCGCGCGAGCACGAACGGGATCTCGTCGCTGCGGGGCGCGTTCGGCTTCCAGTTCGCCAGCTGGCGCACGTGCTCCTCGGTCACCTTCTTGCCGTCGCAGTTCCTCAGCACGGATTCGAGCACGATGCGTATCGACACCGGCAGGCGGGCGACGTCGACGCCCAGCGCCCGCCCGAGGGCCGGCAGCGAGTAGTACTGGCCGTGCTTGAACTTCTGCAGGGTGTCATGCAGGTCATGTGGCATTGCTGTCTCCGTCTGGATCCGGTTACCGGGGCTTTCCCGGGCTCTTCTGCCGGTACTCCGCAAATGTCTGCGTCCGGCTTGCACCGCTGGCGACGAACTCGCCAAGCGCGAGGAAATCATCGGGTTCGTAGATGCCGCCCACGTGCCGGTAGATGCGCGTGCCGTCCGGAGCGTAGAAATCGAACGTCGGCGAGCCGCGGATCTCGACCGCCTTGGCGTAGGCGCGCTCCTCCATCGTGCGGCCGTCGAGGCCGGTGACCGGCTGCGCGCCGCGCATGTCGATGCCGATGACGACGAACTCGCGCCGGTACCAGTCCTGCACCGCGGGGCGGTTCAGCACCTGCTTCTTCATGCGCGTGCAGGCGGGGCACTCGTCGAAGTGGTACATGACGACCACGCCCTTGCGCTTGGTCCGTGCCGCTTCGGCGACCTCGGCGCGCAGGTCGCCGAGGAAGGCGTGGAAGAAGTGGTCCACGGGATCGCGCAGGTCGGCGGCCCTGCCGGGCAGCGCCGCCGCCAGCAGCACCAGGATCGAGAGCCTCAGCCACGCGGTCATGGTCAGATCACGAACCGGTCGACGAATTCGTTCACCGGCGTGCGCTCGAGCCGTGCCGCGTCCAGGCACAGCGACAGGATTGCCTGCTGCTGCTTCGCCGGGAAGCGGCGCGCCAGGTTCACCCTGAATTTCTCCACCAGAACCGGCATCCCTTCCTTGCGCCGGCGCTTGTGGCCGATCGGGTATTCGCATACGACTTCCTTCAGCCTGGTGCCGTCCTTGAACTCCACCGTGAGCGCGTTGGCGATCGAACGCTTGTCCGGGGCGTGATAGTCGCGCGTGAAGGACTTGTCCTCGACGCAGACGATCTTCGCGCGCAGCGCGTCGATGCGCGGGTCGGCGGCGACGCCGTCCTCGTAGTCCGCGGCGGTCAGGCGGCCGAAGATCAGCGGCACCGCGACCATGTACTGGATGCAGTGGTCGCGGTCGGCAGGGTTGTTCAGCGGGCCCTTCTTGTCGATGATGCGGATCGCGGCCTCGTGGGTGCGGATGGTGATGCGCTTGATGTCGCCGATGCGGTCCCTGACCTGCGGGTGCAGCTGCATCGCGCATTCCACCGCGGTCTGCGAGTGGAATTCGGCGGGGAAGGAGATCTTGAACAGCACCTGTTCCATCACGTAGCTGCCGAAGGGGCGCTGGAACCTGAACTTGTTGCCCTTGAAGAGCACGTCGTAGAACCCCCAGCCCTTCGCCGACAGCACCGACGGGTAGCCCATCTCGCCGGTCTTCGAAATGAGCGCCAGGCGCACCGCGCGCGACGTCGCATCGCCCGCCGCCCAGCTCTTCCTCGAGCCGGTGTTGGGGGCGTGGCGGTAGGTGCGCAGGCTCTGGCCGTCGACCCAGGCCTGCGACACCGCGTTTACCACCTCGTCGTATGTGCAGCCGATCATGTCGGCGACGACCGCGGTCGAGGCGACCTTGACGAGCACGACGTGGTCCAGGCCGACGCGGTTGAAACTGTTCTCCAGCGCGAGCACGCCCTGTATTTCGTGCGCCTTGATCATCGCGGCGAGCACGTCGCGCATCAGCAGGGGCTTCCTGCCCTCGGCGATCGCGGTCCGCGACAGCCAGTCCGCGGTGGCGAGTATGCCGCCGAGGTTGTCCGAGGGGTGCCCCCACTCGGCGGCGAGCCAGGTGTCGTTGAAGTCGAGCCAGCGGATCATCGCGCCGATGTTGAACGCGGCCTGCACCGGGTCGAGCTGGAACTGGGTACCGGGCACCTTCGCGCCGTTGGGCACCACGGTGCCGCGCACCACCGGGCCAAGCAGCTTGGTGCAGGCGGGGTATTCGAGCGCCTCGAGGCCGCAGCCGAGGGTGTCCATGAGGCAGTAGCGCGCGGTTTCGAACGCCTGCCTGCTCTTGATCTGGTAGCGCGTGGCGTAGTCCGCGATGCGGACCAGCACGTCGTCCGGTTTGGGGCGGACGTTGGAGATGTGGCTGGACATTTATTCCGCGTCTAGTGGCTTGAACGTGTATTCGTTGCCGCCGGCCTTCGGCGAGTGGGAGCCGTGCGAGCCGGCCTTGCGGTCGATCGGCGCCTTGTCCCACCACAGCGCGCGCCCCTTCTTCTGCTCCTCGACCTGCTCCGGGTGCTGCTCGAGGAACCGGCGCATGAATGCGGTGAGGTCCGACTCGTACATTGCCATGGCGGCTACCTCTTGTTGAGTGGTACCCAATCCAGGTTTTCGGGACCGGTGTAGTTGGCGCTGGGGCGGATGATCTTGCCGTCGATGCGCTGCTCGATGACATGCGCCGACCAGCCGCTGGTGCGCGACAGCACGAACAGCGGCGTGAAGTGCAGCGTCGGCACGCCCATCTTGCTGTAGGACACCGCGCTGAACCAGTCGAGGTTGGCGAACATCTTCTTCTCGGCCCACATCACCGACTCGATGCGGTCGGCGATCCGGAACTGGTTCAGGTCGCCGGCTTCCGTCGACAAGCGCTCGGCCACCGCCTTGATGACCTTGTTGCGCGGGTCGCCGACGGTGTAGACCGGGTGGCCGAAGCCGATGACCACTTCCTTCGCCGCCATGCGCCGCCGGATGTCGGCCTCGGCCTCGTCGGCGCTCTGGTAGCGCTTCTGGATCTCGTCCGAGACCTCGTTGGCGCCGCCGTGCTTCGGTCCCCGCAGGGCGCCGATGCCGCCGGTGATCGCGGAGTAGATGTCCGAGCCGGTGCCGGTAATGACGCGGCAGGTGAAGGTGCTGGCGTTGTATTCGTGCTCGGCGTAGAGGATCAGCGAGGTGTGCATCGCGCGCACCCAGCTCGCCGACGGCGGCTTGCCGTGCAGCAGGTGCAGGTAGTGGCCGCCGATGGAGTCGTCGTCGGTTACCGTTTCGATGCGCCTGCCGTTGTGCGCGTAGTGGTGCCAGTACAGCAGCATGGAGCCGAAGCAGGCCATCAGCCGGTCGGCGATGTTGCGCGCGCCTTCGACCGGATGCGCCTCGGCCTCGGGTTCCAGGG
>JBFWRS010000061.1:0-17743 GCA_050248795.1 Burkholderiales bacterium
GCCGCGACCAGCCTGAACCTGATCCTCGGCTACGGCGGGCTGGTTTCGTTCGGCCACGCCGCGTACCTCGGCGTCGGCGGCTACGCGGTCGGCATCCTCGCTTTCCACGGCGTGCACGACGGCTGGGTGCAGTGGAGCACGGCGATCGGCGCCTCGGCGCTGGTCGCCCTGGCGATCGGCGCGGTGTCCCTGAGGGCGAGCGGCATCTACTTCATCATGATCACCCTCGCCTTCACGCAGATGCTGTATTACCTGGGCGTCTCGGTGGAAAAGTACGGTGGCGACGACGGCATGCGGGTGAAGATGCACAGCCAGTTTTCCGGGCTCATCGACCTGTCGGACCCGGTTTCCTTCTACTACCTGACGCTCGCGCTGATGCTCGCCTGCATCTACATCGTGCACCGGCTTGCGGGTTCCCGCTTCGGCATGGTGCTGCGCGCGGCGAAGTCGAACGAGCGACGATCGCGTGCGGTCGGCTTCTCTCCCTATGCCTACCGCCTCACTGCATTCACGATTGCCGGCGCGATGTGCGGCCTCGCCGGGGCGCTGTTCGCCAACCATACCGCGTACATCTCGCCCGACTTCATGCACTGGACCCGCTCCGGCGAGATCATGTTCATGCTGATCCTCGGCGGCATCGCTACTTCGGCCGGGCCGCTGCTCGGCGCGCTGGCGCTGCTGGTCGTGGAGACGGTTCTGGCGGGCTGGACGCAGCACTGGCAGGTGATCCTGGGTCCGCTGCTGGTGCTGTCGGTGCTCTTCTTCCGCCGTGGCCTTGCCGGCATCCTGCCTGGAGCGAAGGATGACTAGGCCGCTGCTCGAGGTGCACGGCCTGGCGAAGAGCTTCGGCGCACTGCGTGCCACCGACGGCATCGACTTCGACGTGCGCGAAGGCGAGACGCATGCCGTGATCGGCCCGAATGGCGCCGGCAAGACCACCTTCATCAGCCAGCTATCGGGCGACCTGCGCCCGGATGCGGGGCGGATACTCTTCGCCGGCGAGGACATTACCGCCCTCGCCGCACCCGCGCGCGCGCACAAGGGGTTCGCGCGCTCGTTCCAGATCACCAGCATCTACCGGGAGTTCACCGCGCTGGACAATGTCGCGCTCGCGGTACAGGCGCACGCGGGACACAGCTTCCGCTTCTGGCGGCCGGCGCGCGAGGAAGCCGCGCTGCGCGAGCCCGCGCGCCGCATGCTGGACGAGGTGGGCCTGGGTGCCCGCGCCGACGTCGTGGCCGCGAACCTCGCGCATGGCGAGCAGCGCCAGCTCGAGGTGGCGATGGCGCTGGCGACCCGGCCCCGGCTGCTGCTGCTGGACGAACCCGTGGCCGGCATGGGCAGCGAGGAATCCCAGCGCATGGTGCAGTTCCTCGGCACGCTGAAGGGACGGCAGTCGATCATCCTGGTCGAGCACGACATGGACGCCGTGTTCTCGCTCGCGGACCGGATCTCGGTGCTCGTCTACGGCCGCATCGTCGCTACCGGCGCTCCGCAGGAGATCCGCGCCAACCCGGAAGTCCGGCGCGCCTACCTCGGCGAGGAGGCCTGATGCTCAGGGTCGAGGGCCTGGAGACCGCGTACGGCGTTTCTCAGGTGCTGTTCGGCATCTCCTTCGACGTCGGCCAGGGCCAGGTGGTGACGCTGCTGGGTCGCAATGGCATGGGCAAGACCACCACCGTGCTTTCGCTGATGGGCGTGGTCCCCGCGCGCGGCGGCTCGATCAGCTTCGAGGGCAAGGCGCTGCGCGGCCTGCCCTCCTACCGCGTGGCGCAGGCAGGCCTCGGCCTGGTGCCTGAGGGCCGCCAGATATTCCCCAACCTGACGGTGCGCGAGAACCTCGTCGCCACCGCAGCCAACCGCAGCGGCGCGGCAAGGCCGTGGAACCTGGAGCGGGTGTTCGAACTGTTTCCCAACCTGGCGGCGCGGCAGGCCAACCTCGGCAACCAGCTCTCCGGCGGCGAGCAGCAGATGCTCGCCATCGGCCGCGCGCTGATGACGAACCCCAGGTTGCTGATACTCGACGAAGCGACCGAAGGACTGGCGCCGCTGATCCGCGCCGACATCTACCGTTCGCTGGAGCGCCTGAAGCGCGAAGGCCTCTCGATACTCGTCATCGACAAGGACCTGAAGGCGCTTAGCGCGGTCGCGGACATGCACTACGTGCTCGAGAAGGGGCGCGTGGTGTGGAACGGCGACTCCGCCGCGCTGCATGCCAGCAGCGACGTGCAGCACCGCTATCTCGGCGTCTAGGCCACCGCCGGAAGGACAGCGCTGAAACCCGTCAGCTCCTATGCCGCGGCATTCGGCCGCTTCGCCCTGCGCGCGTCCGGCTGGCGGATCGAAGGCCGCCTGCCCGAGGCGCGCAAGTACGTCCTCATCGTCGCCCCGCACACGTCGAACTGGGACTTTCCGGTCGGCCTCGCCGCAAAGTTCGCGCTTCGCCTCGAATGCCATTTCATCGCCAAGGATTCGCTGTTCTGGTGGCCCCTCGGCGCGTTCCTGCGCTTCGTCGGCGGGCTGCCGGTTGACCGCTCGGCAGCCGGGGACGTGGTCGGCGACGCGGCGCGCGCGTTCGCGGCAGCAGAGCGCTTCGTGCTGGTGATCACACCCGAGGGAACGCGCTCGCCGGTACCGGCATGGAAATCAGGTTTTCACCGCATCGCCCGCGCGGCAGGCGTGCCGATACTCCTCGTCACCTTCGACTACAGCCGCAAGGTCATCCGCCTGGGACCGCAGTTCGCCGCCGGCGAGGACTACGAGCGCGACCTCGCGGAGATACGCTCGCACATCGCGCCGCCGATGGCGCGGCATCCGCGCAACTACACGCCTTGAGCACGGCCTGCCTCAGTGCAGGCCCTCGCGATACGACGCGTCGTCCGCCCGCGCGAGCCGTCCGGTCCGCCCCAGCACGTCGCGCACGTAGCGCAGTACGTCCGGATCGGTGATGAAGCCGGCCGAGCTGGTGGCGGCGAGAATCGCCGCAGGGTCCTGCGCGCGCGCGATCGCGAATCCCTGCACGTAGTCGATGCCCACGCCGGCGAGCGACTCCACCGTGGCGCGGTCCTCCGCCCACTCGGCGATGGACTTCATGCCGAGGTTGCGCGCCAGTTCGGCGATCGCCTCGACGATGGACAGGTTCGCCGGATGCGCGTTGACGTTGAGGATGAAACTGCCGTCGATCTTCAGCGCATCCGCGGGAAGCTCCTTGAGGTAGGAGAAGGACGTGTAGCCGGCGCCGAAGTCGTCCAGCGCCACCTTGGCACCGTAGCCGCGCACGCGATCGATGAACCTGCGCGTATTGGCAAGGTCGTGCAGCGCGACGCCCTCGGTGACCTCGATGCACAGGCGCTCGGTGGCATGCGGACTGCCGGCGAGCATGCTGAAGGCGTCCTGGATGAAGCGCTCGTCGTTCAGCGACGCGCCCGAGAGGTTCATGGTGACGAACCGGGTCGCCGCCAGCGCGCGGTGGTTCTGCTCCAGCCAGGCGAGCGTGTTAGACAGCACCCAGCGGTCGAGTACAGCGGCGCGGCCATTGCTCTCGGCAGCGGCCACGATCACGCCGCCCGGCGTCACCGAAGCGTCGGGCTCGCGCATGCGAATCAGCACTTCGAAGTTGAGCGACTCGAACGGCGCCGTGAGCGACATGATCGGCTGCATCACCAGGAACAGTCCCTCCGGCACGCCACCGGTACCCAGGCGCTCGACCAGGCGCATTTCCTGCGCGCGGTCCGCGAACACGCTGGCCTGCCTGTCGTAGACCACCAGGCCATCGCCCACGCCCGCCTTGGCGGCGCGGCAGGCGCGGTCGGCGACCGCGATCGCGTCCTTCACCGGCAGCTTGCCGGCGACCTCGACCAGCCCTATCGACGCCTTTACCTGGAACGCCTTGTCGCCGGTCTGGAACGGCGCCGCGCCGATCGCATCGACGATGGCGCGGCAGATCGCCGACGCGGCGGCGATCGGCGAGCCGCGGAACACGATGACGAATTCGTCGCCGCCGATGCGCCCCAGCGCGCAGCCGTCGGAGAGCAGCCGCTCGGCGCGCCGGCACACCTGGCGCAGCACGTCATCGCCGGCGAGGTGGCCGAACAGGTCGTTGATGAGCTTGAATCGGTCCAGGTCCAGGTAGGCAACCGCGAGCGGCCGCCCTTCCGCGGCATGCACGGTGGCCTCCTCGATCGCCTTCTCGATGCCGCGCCGGTTGAGCACGCCGGTCAGGGGATCGTTCTCGACCAGGAAGCGCAGTTGCTCGGTAGCCTGCTGACGCTCGGTGATGTCCTGCAGCGAGCCGTCTATCTTGTCGCCGGTGAGCACCGCCTCGACGTGGAACCACTTCGGCGGCTCCTCCGCCTGGCAGTTGCCGCGTATCTCGAGCACGCCCTCGCCGTGCTCGGCCAGCACCTCCTGCAGTCTCTCCCACGAACCCGCCTCGAAATGCTCGCGCCAGTAGCGGCGCGGACCCGCGACAGGGTCTTCGCCAAGCATGGCGGCAAGCGCCGGGTTGACGCGATCGAAACAGCCGTCCGGCGCGAGCGTGAAGAGACCGATCGGAATCGCCTCGTAAGTGCTCTTGAGTTCGGCTTGCGCCTGCATGCGCTCGACGCGCTCCTGGCGCATCTGCTCGGCGATGGCGAGCGCCGCCATCAGGCAGGACGATAGCGCCGCGGTCACGCTGTTGATCGCGCCGATCAGGTCCTTGACGCCCAGCGCCGCCGCAATCACCTCGGAGAATCCGGCAAAGACGACGATCGCCAGCGAGCCGCCGTACCACATCGCCACGCGGGAGCGCGTCACCAGCAGGATGCGCGCAAGGTAGAACACGATGACGCTGGCGCCGACGCCTACCGCGACCCACAGCACCTGCACGAAGCCCGAAAACGGCAGCACCGCCGCAGCCACGAGGATGGCGACGCAGGACCACTGCGCAACGCCCAGAGGCCAGCCGGCGCGCACGCGCAGCAGGTCTTCGCGAAACAGGCGCGCGAACAGCGCGTAGGTGACCACGAAGTAGAACGCGATGGTCAGCTTGCGCACCGGCAGCAGCCAGTCCGGCGGGATCGCCCGGCCCATCCATTGCGTATCCCAGCCGGCGGAGAGCGCACCCAGGCGCAGGCTGGCGAGCAGCCAGGCGGCGAACAGTACGTACAGCCACTCCCGGTTGATGATTGCCGTGACCAGCACGAACACCGACAGCACGACCAGGCCGCCTTCGAGCAGGCCTGCGTTGTGCTGGAACTCGCGCGCAGACGCCGCCAGCCCGTTTCCGGACCACTGCAGCACGCTGATGCGCGCCGGCCCCGCGAACAGCCCGCGGCACAGCACCTCGACCGGGGCATCCAGGTAGCCCAGGTCGATCGCGAAGCCGGCCTTGATCGCGCGCATCTGGCCATCGGCGGCGCCACGGTCGGCACTCCCCAGCGGCCGCAGCGTCGCGGACTCCCAGCACTCGACCCGGAGCGCATGCCGCGATGCGAGCTCGGCCTGCACCCTGCGGCCGGATTCGGCAGTGAATGCAAACCAGAACGGCGCCTCGGACAGCCGCGTGTCGTGGTGCATCACCGGCCGCGCGTCGCGCAGGCGCTCTGCCGCCTGCGCCGCGCCCAGCGCGGCGCTGTCGTCCCGCAGCACCTTGAGCGCCAGCACTTGATCCTGCCCGGCCTCGAGCTGCCTGTCCCAGGCGAACACCGCCACCAGCGTAAGCAGCCCCGTGGCGAGCGGCACGCCGTATACCGACAGCGCATAGATGAGCGCATCCAGCGCCGGGCGCAGGCCGCGGCGGCGGATGCGCTCCGCCGCGAGCGCCACGCCCTCAGCTTGCGGTTTGCTAGGCAGCGAGCGCGGCCTCCAGCGGCGCGCAGCGTGCCACGAGTTCATAGACCGGCGCCGCGTCGCCTATGTCGATGTCCGGATGCAGGGTGTTCACGAACAGGTGGTACATCGGGTGGCGCGCCGCGCGCCAGCGCGCATCCGCGGTGTCGAGTTCCAGCGCCAGGATGCGATGGGGCAGGTTACCCGCGTGCTTCAGCGGCACGTAGCCCAGCTCCGGGAACAGGTCCCTGAACAGCAGCGCTTCGTACATGCGATCCAGCGGCGCACGCGCACCGATCACCATCCAGTCGATGTCGTTGCGGATGCAGTACAGGTAGAACGCCTTGAACAGCATCGTCTTCACCACGCGGCCGATGCGCGCCTCGGATACCGCGAGCCGGGTGGCTTCCGCGAGGCTGCTCTCCGCGAGCCAGCCGGGCAGGTCCACCGAGCCTTCCAGCGTCAGCGCCCGATACCGGTTGGTCTGGATGCGAAGGGTGCCCAGGGGCTCGCCGTCCAGCTTGGATTCCGCCAGCAGCACCACGCAGCCGCGCTCGGTATCGCCCGGCTCAGGCGTCCTGAGCTGCTCGCCCAGCGCCGGCACGTGCCTCCCGTAGGCACGGTGCCGGATGTTCACCGCCTTGCGCAACTGTGCTTCGTTCATCACCGTGCGTACCGTGAACGGCAGGCGTTCCTCTGCAACTGCGGCGTGGGCCGCCAGGCCGGTCGTCATGCGGGTTACCGCCTCTGCGTGGTCCATCGTCAAGCGCGCATCCATGATCAAGCCCCCCTTGAGATGCAGGCCCCCCCGCCGCGGGATCGCGGCTCCGGTCGCGTGTGTCAGGAGCCCACGCTGGCAATGTAATTGGGAAATGCAAAAGAATGTCAATGAATCTGCAAAAACCCCTGACTCAACGGGAAGTTAGCGTTGGTTTTTCGCGATTTACCTCAATGTCCTGCAAGCGCTTCCGCGGCCAGCGGAAAGCCGCGTCGCATCAAGCCACTAGGGCGGGCAGCGTGGCGCTGATCGAGCCCCGCAGCACGGCGTCGGCCAGCGCATCCATCGGCGTCGGTTCGGCGTTGAGGATGACCACCCTCGCACCCGCATCCTTCGCCAGTGGCACCGCCCCTGCGACCGGGAACACCTGCAGCGTCGTCCCCACGGCGATGAATACCTCCGCCTGCGTCGCCGCCCGCATCGCCCGCTCGATCACTTCGGGCACCAGCGCCTGGCCGAACGAGATCGTGTCGCTCTTGAGTATGCCGCCGCAGTCGCGGCACGCCGGGTCATCCTCACCCGCACGCACGCGCGCGAGCACGCGTTCCATGTCGCCCTTCATGCCGCAGCCCCAGCACATGAACCTGCGCATGCTGCCGTGGACTTCGATCACCTTGTCCGGCGAGTTGCCCGCGATCTGGTGCAGTTCGTCGATGTTCTGCGTCACCAGCGCGTGCAGCTTGCCCCGGCGCTCCAGCGCCACCAGCGCCAGGTGCCCCGCGTTCGGCTGCGCCTGCCACGCGGGGGATGCAAGGCGGCTGCGCCACGCCGCCTTGCGCACCTGCGGTTCCGCCAGGTAGTTCTGGATCGTCGACAGCTTCTCCGCGGCCGGGTTCTTGGTCCACACGCCCTGCGGGCCGCGGAAATCAGGAATCCCGGAATCGGTCGATATGCCCGCCCCGGTAAGCACGACGACGCGATCGGCCGCATCGATCCAGCCGCGCACGCGCGTGATGTCCGCGGTCATCGCGCCGCCGCCATCGGCCGGCGCGCCATGAAGGCCGGCGCGATGCTCGCGAGGCGGGCATCATCCATGCGGCCGCTGCGCGTCATGTAATCGTAGGCAAGCTGCCAGGGCGGCAACTGCATCTTCTCGGCAAGGCGCTCGTACCAGTAGGAACTTTGCCTCGCGGCGGCGACGATCTTCTCCACCACCGGACGCCGCTGCGCTTCGAAGCGCTCCAGCGCCTGCTGCACGTCCTCGCCAGCCACGGCCAGGGCCTTGTCCAGCGCGATCGCGTCCTCCAGCGCCAGGCGCGTGCCGGAGCCCACGGAGAAATGCCCGGTGCGCAGCGCGTCGCCGATCAGCACCACGTTGCCGCTGCGCCAGTTGGCATTGGTCAGCAGCGGGAAGCTGCGCCACACCGACTTGTTCGACACCAGCGGCTTGCCGTCGAGGTCCGGCGCGAAGACGTCTGCGCAGTAGGCGCACGACGCGGCATCGTCCATGCGATCCAGGCCTGCCCTGCGCCAGGTCCCTGCATCGCACTCGACGATGAACGTGCTCATGGTCGGCGAGTAGCGGTAGTGGTGGGCGACGAAATGGCCATCGCGGTTCTGCCTGAAGGTCAGGGTCAGGCAGTCGAACGGCTTCTCGACGCCGTACCAGGCGAACTTGTTGGACAGCCATTCGATATCCGGCCGGAATTCGCTCGCAAGCGTGTTGCGGACGAAGGAATTCACGCCGTCGGCGGCGACGACCAGGTCAGCCTCGGGCAGGCTGGTGACCGGGGCGCCGAAGATCATGCGTACGCCGGCCTCGCTGCAGAGTTCCTGCAGGAACTGGTTCAGGCGCAGCCGCGCGATCGACGCAAAGCCATTGCCGTCCACGTCCACCCGCTCGTCGCGGTGCACGATGCGCTGGATCGGCCAGATCTCCATGCGGCCGGTGAGCGCGCGGTAGAAATCCGGCGCGTCGCGCTCCAGGAACGCCAGCGCGCCCTGCGAAAAGACGACGCCGAAGCCGAAGGTAGCGTCCGCGGCATTCTGCTCGGAGACAACGATGTCCCAGCGCGGCCAGCGCCGCCTGGCCAGCAGCGCGAAGAACAGTCCGGCCGGGCCGGCGCCGATCACATGGATGCGCACGCGCCGATTCTGCCACCAACGACCGGACGTTCAGGAACTATGGGGCGGCTGCGCTGACGATCCGGTTCCGGCCGCCTTCCTTGGCTGCATACAGCGCCTTGTCGGCGGCCTTCAGCAGCGCGTCCCAGTCCGCGCCATCCTCGCCGAGCGTGGCCACGCCGCCGCTGACGGTGACGTGCATGCGCCTGCCGGCATACTCGAACTCGCGCGCCTGCACCGCATCGCGGATCCTCTCTGCGACCTTGACCGCGATGTCCTTGCCCATGTCCGGCATCAGCACGACGAATTCCTCGCCGCCATAGCGGCCCGCGACATCATGCTGACGCACGCTTGCGCGCAGGATATCGGCGAACTCGCGCAGCACATGGTCGCCCGCCGGGTGGCCATGACGGTCGTTCAACTGCTTGAAGTGATCGAGGTCGAACATCACCAGGCTGAAGCGCCCGCCGGAGCGGCTCGAACGCGAAACCTCGCGCTCGAACTCGGCAAGGAAGGCGCCACGATTGGCAAGGCCGGTCAGCGAATCGAAGCGCGCGAGGCGGCTCAGGTCCTTCTGCAGGTACTCGATCTCCATCCACATCACGCCGAGCGTCAGCACGGCGATGAACCCGGCGTAGGACAGGAAGCTGACCGAGTTGAGCGTGCTCGGCTGCATCAGGCTGTCGACCGGGAACAGCAGCGCGGCCACGCAGCGTGTGCCGGTCACCAGCCCCAGCATCCAGAAGAAGATCTCGGTGAACCTGAACGAGAGCTCGCAACCGGGAACTACATGCGAGCGTAGCACCAGCGCGGCACGGATGGCGACCACCGCGATGGCGGCGTTTGCCGCCACGATGCGAAACGTCACGCTCGGCCAGACTTCGGAACTCAGCAGTATGAGGACGAACAGCAGCGCGGTTGCGCTCCAGCCCAGCAGGTCCTTCGGCGGGATTCCGCAGAAGATGCGCAAGGCGCGTATCGCCAGCACCAGCCCGGCGACCAGCGCGGTATTCGCGACGGTGATCGAAAGCAGGTCCGGCACCTGGCCGCGTAGCGCAATGCCGGCCAGTCCCGCTGCCAAAACCAGGATCGCCAATCCCCAGGATGCGACCAGCCGGGTGCCGCCCTGCATGCGCGCCACCACCAGCGAGACCGCCCCCATCAGCGTGGCGACGAGCAGGCTGGCGACGACCAGCGAACGGGTGTCGAGAATCATGGATTCATGGTCGCCGCCAGCCAAGCTCGCCGCAAGACCGATTCGTCATGGATTGTTGCGACGCAACAATCGTTTACATCGGCAGATGTCTCGCCGTACGGCGTCGCATATCCTGCATGTCGTCGCCGCGCAGGTCGCGCAGGGCATACGTGGCATAGGCGCCGGCCACGCCCTTGCGCCAGTAGAGGTCGAGGTCGGTATTGTCGAGCGGCTTGGCACGCGAGGCGATGATCGCCGCGGCCTCGGCGATCACCTCATCGCTCAGTCGCTTGCCGACGAGAAACTGGCCTGCCTTCTCGACCAGGAAAGGCCGCGACGCCACCGCGCCCAGTGCGATGCGCGCCTCTTCCACCGTGCCGTCGGCGGCAAGCCGTGCCGCTGCCGCCACGCCCAGCACCGGGAAATCGAACGCGCCGCGGCGGCGCAGCTTCCAGTAGACGCTGCGCCAGCCCGCCGCCTCCGGCAGGCTCACCTCGGTAAGGATCTCATCGGGCTTGCGCACCATGTAGTCGATGCCGTCGTTGCGGTAGAAGTCGGCGAGCGGAACCTCCCGCTCGCCAGCAGCGGACACCAGCTTCACGCTCGCGCCAAGCGCGAGCAGCGCCGGCGCGCAATCGGTTGACGACGCAGCGACGCAGCGCTTGCTGGCGGTGGCGACCCAGCAGGTTTCGCCGTCCTTCTTCAGGCAATAGTCGATCGCCTTGCGCCACTCGTGGCTCTGGTTGTAGTAGTTGCAGCGGGTATCCAGGCACAGGTTGCCGCCGATGGTGCCCATGTTGCGCAGGTGCGACGTCGCGACCTGCGCCGCGGCCTGCGCCAGCCCGGCATAGGCGTCCCGCAGCATCGGCTGCGCGGCCACCTGCGACAGCGTCAGCCCGGCGCCGATGCGCACGCCGCTGCCGTTGGAAAAGCCGCGCAGCTCGGCCACGCCGCGCAAGGACACCAGCGTGCGCGGCACCTGCTGGCGGCGCTTCATGTTCGGCAGCAGGTCGGTGCCGCCGGCGATCAGCATCGCATTGCCGCTTTCGCCCGCGAGTATCCGCGCCGCTTCGTCGACCGAACGCGGCTGGCGAAAATCGAACCACGGCAGTCGCATCATCGCGCGGCCCTCCTTGCGGGCTGCTGCTTTTCCTTGCCGTCGCCGCCCTCCCATGGCGGCGCGACCCGCACCGGCTCCGGATAGGGCACGCTGGGGAAATGCTCCGGACCGATGCGCGGCGACTCGCCCTTCGCCTTGCGTTCCAGCGCGCGCAGCACCTTGTCCGGCGTCACCGGGATCTCATCCACGCGCACGCCCACCGCGTCGTACACCGCGTTCGCCAGCGCGGGCATCACCGGCAGCAGCGGACCCTGGCCCACCTCCTTGGCGCCGAACGGACAGTTGGGGTCCGGGTCCTCCACCAGCACGACGTCGACTTCCGGCATGTCCAGCGCGGTGAGGCTCTTGTAGTCGAGCATCGACGGGATCTTGTGCACCAGCGCGTTCGACAGCTTCGGCGGCAGGCGCCTGAATGCCTGCTCCTCCATCAGCGCTTCGCCCAGCCCCATGTAGACGCCGCCGATCACCTGCCCCTTCGCCAGTTCCGGGTTGATGGTGCGGCCGATGTCATGCGCGATCCAGATCTTCGACACCGTGATCCAGCCGGTGGCCGGATCGACCTCGGTTTCGATGACGCAGGCCGAGTACGAGTAAGCCGGTGACGGGCCGACGCCCGCGCCCTTGAAGCGGCCGGGTGCGCGCGGCGGCGAATACGAGCCCACCGCGCCGATGGTGCCGAACTTCTCCTCGGCCGCGGCCACCGCTTCGCGAAACTCCATCCCCTTCGACGGATCGTCGGCGAGGAACGCGCGGCCGTTCGCGAACACCAGCCGGTCCGGAATGGTGTCCAGCTGCGCGGCGGCGGCGTCTGCGAGCATCTGCCGCACCCGCTCGGCGGCCTGGATGGCCGCATTGCCCATCATCACCGTCACGCGGCTGGAATACGAACCAAGGTCGATCGGCGTGATGCCGGTATCGCCGGTGACGCAGCGCACTTCGAAGGGGTGAATGCCGAGCACCTCGGACACGATTGCGGCCAGTACGTCGTCCGAGCCCTGTCCGATCTCGGTCGCGCCGCAGAACACGGTCACCTGGCCACTGCGATCGAGCAGGATCTGCACGCCGGATTGCGGCATCTTGTTCCAGTAGATCGGCAGGCCGGCGCCGCACAGGTACGAGCCGCATGCCAGTCCCAGTCCGCGTCCTTCCGGCAGCTTGCCGCGGCGGCGCTTCCAGTCCGAGCGCTCCACCACCTGGCGGATGCACTCCGCCAGGCCGATGGAGCCGATCTTCAGCCAGTTCGCGGTCAGCGAATCCGGCTTCGCCACCATGTTGAGGCGCAGTTCCGCCGGATCGATGCCCAGCTCGACCGCGATCTTGTCCAGCTGCACCTCCTGGCCGAAGCGCGGCTGCGGCGTGCCGTGGCCGCGCTTGGGGCCGCAGGGCGGCTTGTTGGTGAAGGTGCGGCAGCCATCCCACTTGTAGCGTGGCAGCTCGTAGGTCACCGTCTGCAGCGCGCCGGTGTAGAACGTGCTTGCGACGCCGTACGAGCCATAGCCGCCACCGTCAACCAGCGTCTGCAGGTGCATGCCGGTGAGCCTGCCTTCCTTCGTCACGCCGGTGCGCAGCTTCATCAGCACCGGATGCCGACCGCGATGCATGTAGAACACCTCTTCGCGCGTCAGGCAGATCTTCACCGGGCGGCCGAGCCTGAGCGCGGCCTTGGCGACCACCAGCTCGTGATTGGCGATGTCGCACTTGCCGCCGAAGCCGCCGCCGTTCGGGCAGGCGATGACGCGGATGTGCGAAGCCGGCACCTGCAGCACGCGCGCCATGGCGCGGTGCAGGTAGTGCGGCACCTGCGTGCTGGCCCAGATGCACAGCTTGCCGTCCGGGTCCACCGCCGCCACCGCCGCGTGCTGCTCCATCGGCAGGTGGGTATTGCCCTCGAAGAAAAACAGGTCCTCGAACACCCGGTGCGAGCGTCCCAGCGCCTCCTCGACGTCGCCGAATTCGAACGCCTGCAGGCGGTGGATGTTGCCCTGCTCGCCGTAGTCGTGGATGCGCGGTTCGGGATGGGCGAGCGCGTCCTGTGCGTCGGCGATGGTGCGCAGCGGCCGGTACTTCACCTTGATGAGTTCGACCGCCTCGCCGGCGGCGTGCTCGTCCCGGGCGATCACCGCCGCCACCGGGTCGCCTACGTAGCGCACCCGCTGCGGCGCAAGCGGATACTCGTCCTGCGTCACCGGCAGGATGCCGTATGACACCGGGAAGTCCTTTCCGGTCAGCACCAGCAGCACGCCGGGGTGCTGCTCGGCCGCGGTGGTGTCGATGGATTCGATTTCCGCATGCGGCACCGAGGAGCGCAGCAGCTTCGCATGCACCATGCGCGGCAGCACCACGTCGTCGGCGAATCGGGTCTGGCCGGTGGACTTGGCGCGGCCATCCACACGGCGGCGCGGCTTGCCGAGGACGTCGAAGCGCGTGCGCGCGTTCATGGCCTGCCGCCTTTGCGCAGTCGGGCCGCGGCATCCTCGATGGCATCGACGATCTGCTGGTAGCCTGTGCAGCGGCACAGGTTGCCGGAAATCGCCTCGCGGATGCGCTCGCGGCTGGGGTCCGGTTCTGCTTCCAGCAGCGCCTTCGCCGTCATCAGCATGCCTGGCGAGCAGTAGCCGCATTGCGACGCGCCGTGGTCTGCATAGGCCTCCTGCAACGGATGCAGTTCGGCCCCGCGCGCGAGGCCTTCCACCGTCTGCACGCTGCGTCCCTCGCATTCGAGCGCCAGGACCAGGCACGACAGCACCGGCACCCCGTCCAGCAGCACGGTGCAGGCGCCGCACTCGCCCAGCTCGCAGCCGTGCTTGGTGCCGGTCAGCGCCAGATCCTCGCGCAGCACCTCGAGCAGGGTCTTGTAGGGGGAAAAGGCGACTTCCACCGCCTCCCCGTTGACGGACAGCGCCATCTGCACGTTGCGGCGCACGCGGATCGCGGCTTCGTTCCCGGCATTCATTGTTTGGCCCCCAAACTAATCGGCGGCCCTACTTTACCCCCGAGGCGCATCTGCGACAATGGGGCCCACATCGCCGCAGGCGGGGGAGCCGATGAAACTGGTGCTCGCACAGATGAAGCACGAAACCAACACCTTCTCGCCGGTGCCGACGCCGATCGGGCGGTTTGCCCGCGGCAGCCCCCTGCCGCTCGAGGGCGAGGCGGCGATCCGCGCATTCCGCGGCACCGGTGACGGGCTGGGAGCCTACATCGAGCTCGCCGGGAAGGCCGGCGCCCAATTCGCGCTGCCGATCGCCGCGAGCGCCTGGCCTAGCGGCCCGGTGGAGGACGCTGCATTCGACTACATCGCCGAACGCATCTGCAACGAGGTAGCGAAGGGCTGCGACGCCATCCTGCTGGACCTGCACGGGGCCATGGTGACCGAGACGCACGAGGACGGCGAAGGCGAGCTGCTCCGCCGCATCCGCGCGATCGCGCCGCGGACGCCGATCGCAGTGTCACTGGACATGCACACCAATCTCTACCCGGCGATGGTGGATCAATCGACCGTGATCGCGGGCTTCCAGACCTACCCCCATGTCGACATGCACGCCACCAGCTTGCGCGCTGGAAAGGCATTGTTCGCGATGCTCGAAGGACGCGCGAGTCCCACGATGGCCTGGGGCAACCGGCCGATGCTGCCGCACGTGATGCGCCAGTCCAGCCTGGACTCGCCGAACCGGGAAATCCAGGCGCGTGCAGTGCAGATGGAGAGGGAGGGCGCGCTGTGTGCGTCGCTGTTCGTCGGCTTTCCTCACGCCGACATCGAGTACGCCGGCCTGTCCGCAGTGGTGGTCACGGACGATAATCCGGCACTCGCGCGCAAGTGGTGCGACGAGCTGCTGGACATGGCGTGGAACAGCCGCGAGAAGTGGGTATACGAAGTCGAGCCGCTGGCGCAGTCCTTTGCGCGCGCCGGCGTGATGTCCGCACGGCCCGTGGTGCTGCTCGACCACTACGACAACGCGGCCTCGGGCGGCACCATGGATACGATGACTGTTCTCGCCGGCATCCTGGACGCCGGACTCGAAGACGTTGCCGCATTCGCGATCTTCGACCCCGCTGCGGTGGCGAAGATGCGCGACGCGGGAATCGGCGCCAGGCTCACGCTGCCCTTGGGCGGCAAGCTCGACATGCCGAGCCTGGGCCTCAAGGGCAAGCCCTTGGAGCTTACCGGCACGGTGAAGAACCTGACCAACGGGCAGTTCCGCAATCGCGGCCCGATGGGCAAAGGCGTGCTGATGGACATGGGCCCGACCGCGGTGTTCGACACCGGCAAGGTCGAGATCATCGTCATCTCGCGCCAGCAGGAGCCGAACGACCTGGAGTGCTTTCATTCGCAGGGCATAGACCCGGCGTGCAAACGCTACATCATGCTGAAAAGCCGCGTGCACTGGCGCGCCGGCTTCGGCGACCTGGCAAAGGCAATCGTCGAGTGCGCAGGCACGGGCGTCTGCACCTCGGATTACAGCATGCTCGACTTCAGGAAGGTGCGCCGGCCGATCTACCCGCTGGACCGCATGTAGGAAAAAAAGCCCCGGCATCGCTGCCGGGGCCCATAGGAATTGCGGGTTCGCGAGACTACTTACCCATCACCTCGCCGAAGCGCACCCATGTCTTGCCGTCGAACTTCGCCAGTTGGACCGACTCGATCGGCGCGAAATCCGTCGCGCTGGTGTTGATCCTGATGCCGGGCAGCAAGGTCGGCAGTTCCACGTTCTTCAGGCTTGCCGCCTGCTTCATGACGTTCGCGCGCGTCAGGTTGTCCCCCGCCTGTTTCAGCACCTGGACCATGGTCTGCGCCACGGTGTAGCCGTAGACGTTCGACGCATCATGCAGGTTGCCCTCGGGGTAGTACTTCTTCATGAACGCCTTCCAGTCGTTGATCGCCTTATCGTCCTTCCAGTCGGCGTCGTCCGGGTCCTTGAGGTACTGCGTGGTGATCAGCCCGATCGACTTTTCCAGGCCTGCCGGCTTCAGCACCGAACCGATCTGCGCGGAAACGTTGTTCAGGTACTGCGTCGGTTTCCAGCCGATGTCGTAGGCCTTGCGGATCGCCTGCGCGGCGAACTTGGGCGTGGTGATGTTGAAGAAGGTATCCGCGCCGGATGACTGCAGCTGCACGATCTGGGAATCGACCGTCGGGTCGGCAACCTCGTAGGAAACCTCCTTGACGATCATCTTCGCCTTGGCGCCCAGCCCGTCCTTGAAGCCCTTCAGGTAGTCCTTGCCGTAGTCGTCGTTCTGGTACAGCACGGCGATCTTGGCGCCCGGATTGTTCTTCAGGATGTGCTGCGCGTAGATCCGGCCTTCGGTCTGGTAGTTCGGCTGCCAGCCCATGGTCCAGGGGAAGCCCTTGGGATCGTTCCACTTCGTCGCGCCGGTGGCAACGAAGAGCTGCGGCACCTTCTTCGCGTTCATGTACTTGTGGATTGCCGAGTTTGGCGGCGTGCCCAGCGGCTGGAACACGAACAGCACCTCATCCTGCTCGACCAGCTTTCTCGCCATCTCGACCGTCTTCGGCGGGCTGTAGCCGTCGTCGTAAGAGATGAGATTGACTTTGCGGCCGTTGACGCCACCCTCCTCGTTCACCTTCCTCAGGTAGGCGGCGATCGCCTTGCCGATCGTGCCGTACGCCGAGGCCGGGCCGCTGTACGGGTTGATGTGCCCGACCTTGATCTCCTTGTCGGACGCGCCCGGGTCGTACTTCTTCTGCGCGAGGGCGGCCGGCGACGCCAGCGCGAAGGCGAGCAGGGCCGCGATGGGAACTAGCATGGGTTTCATGGTGCTTTCCTCCTTCATGTTGGACGTCAGGGAACCTGCCTTCTCCGCTGCAGCCGCGCCATCACCATGCGCACGGCTCCCGCGACTCCGCCCGGCATCACGTACACGAAGCCGAGCAGGAACACGCCGAAGATCGCCCATGGGGCGGCCTTCGATATCTCGTCGGCGATGTTCGGCACGAACTGTATGAACAGCGCGCCGTAGAGTGCGCCGGAAATCGACGCCAGACCGCCGATCACGATGCCGACGAGGAACACGATGGAAAGGAAGATGTTGAAACTGTCCGGGGCGACGAACTGCACGGCGATCGCGCCAAGCGCCCCCGCCACGCCGGTGTAGAGGGCGGATACGCCAAAGGTCATCGACTTCACCATCGCGGTGTTGATCCCCATCGCCTCCGCCGCGATGTGCTGGTCGCGGATCGCGACCATTGCCCGCCCGATGCGGCCGCGCAACAGGTTCCACGCCAGCACGAACATCACCACCAGTACCGCAAGCGTGAAGAAGTACAGCCACCGGTCCGGGTTCAACGGCAGTCCGAAGGGCGCGTCCGGCTTGGTGATGACGATCCCCTGCACACCGCCGGTCCATTGCTCGAGGTTGTGATGCTTGAGCAGGTGCGGCAGCGACACGCCGAGCGCGAACGTGGCAAGCGCCAGGTACAGGCCCTCCAGCCGCAACGCCGGCAGGCCAAAGAGGAACCCGGCGACGAAGCAGACCGCGCCTGCAGCCGGGATCGTGGCCCAGTACGGCACGCCGAACTTGTCCATCAGGATCGCTGCGCAATACGCCCCGATGGCGTAGAACGCCCCGTGCCCGAGCGAGATCTGGCCGTTGTACCCGGTCAGCACGTTCAGGCCGAGCAGCGCGATCGCGTACACCAGCACCAGCGTGAACTGGAACGTGCGGTAGTTGCTGATCAGGAACGGCAGCACGCACGCCGCCAGGAGGAGCAGCGCGAGCAGTATGAGCTGGCGCCTGCTCATACGCGCGTCACGTG
>JBFWRS010000062.1:0-16851 GCA_050248795.1 Burkholderiales bacterium
ATGGCCAAAAGGCGCGTCGGCCTCGGGTTTACGGGCCTGGGCGACGCGCTGAACATGCTGCGCCTGCGCTACGACCCGGCGGTGGCGCGCGCGATGGCGTCGCGCATCGCGGAAGCGATGCGCGACGAAGCCTATCGCGCCTCGGTGGAACTCGCGCGCGAGCGCGGTGCGTTCCCGCTGTTCAACGCCGACCTGTACCTGTCCGGCACCAGCTTCGCCACGCGCCTGCCGGAGGACGTCAAGGCCGCGATCCGCAAGCACGGGCTGAGGAACAGCCACCTCCTGTCCATCGCGCCCACCGGCACCATCAGCCTCGCCTTCGCGGACAACGCCTCGAACGGCATCGAGCCGCCGTTCTCGTGGGTCTACACGCGCAAGAAGCGCATGGCCGACGGCACGCTGAAGGAGTTCCCGGTCGAGGACCACGCCTGGCGGCGCTACAAGGCAGCAGGAGGCGACGTGAAGAACCTGCCGCCCTGGTTCGTCACCGCGCTCGAACTCTCTGCCAAGGCGCACGAACAGATGGTGGCTGCGGTGGCGCCATACATCGACACCAGCATCTCGAAGACGGTGAACGTGCCCGAGGACTACCTCTACGAGGACTTCCAGGACCTGTACTTCGCGGCGTGGAAGTCCGGCCTCAAGGGACTGGCGACCTACCGGCCGAACAAGGTGCTGGGCGCAGTCCTGTCGGTGGACAAGGCAGCCGAGAAGCCGCAGGACTTCCGCGACGACGACCGCAACAGGCGGCTGCGCATCAAGTCGGTGCCGGCCCCGGTGCTCGCGTCGCTGCGCTGGCCGGGCCGGCCGCACCTGTCCGAAGGCAATCCGTCATGGACGTACATGATCGAGCATCCGCACGGCGCATTCGCGGTGTTCGTCGGCCACGTCGAGAACGGCAGGAGGTTTCCTTTCGAGGTCTGGGTCAATGGCAGCGAGCAGCCGCGCGGCATAGGCGCGCTCGCCAAGACGCTGTCCATGGACATGCGCGCGAACGACCCGGGCTGGCTGGCGATGAAGCTGGAGACGCTGGCCAAGGCCGGCGGCGACGAGCCCTTCGACATGCCCTTCCCGCCGAACGGCGAGCTGCACCGCATGCCCTCTATCGTGTCAGCGTTCGCGCAGGTGGTGAAGTACCGCGTCGAGCAGCTCGGCATCGATGCCGGCGCGGCGACGCCGGTGGTGGACGCGATGTTCAGCCTGAAGGAGCCCAAGACCGGCACCGACGGCACCATGTCGTGGACGGTGGACGTGCTGAACCCGCGCACCGGCGACGATTTCGTCCTCGGCCTGAAGGAAATCGCCCTGCCCGACGGCACGACGCGGCCGTACTCCATGTGGCTGTCGGGCGAGTACCCGCGCGCGCTCGACGGCCTGTGCAAGATCCTGTCGCTGGACATGCGGGTGCTCGACCCGGCGTGGATCGGCATGAAGCTCAGGAAGCTGTACGACTTTCCCGAGCCGCTCGGCGACTTCATGGCATTCGTGCCTGGCGCGAAGAAGCAGGCAACGTTTCCGTCCACCGTCGCCTACGTGGCGCGCCTGATCGCGCACCGCTACGAGATGCTCGGCATCTTCGGCGGCGACGGCCTGCCGGTGGTGCAGATGGGCATCCTGGATGCGCCTGCCGCCAGGGGCGCGAAGCCCGGCGTGAACGCGGTAATGGCCGGCACGCGCTGCCCGGAATGCGGCAACCTGACGATGATCCGCAAGGACGGCTGCGACTGGTGCACTGCCTGCGGCTACACGGGGGTCTGCGGCTAAGTTCGCCGGGTTCGCCGGATTGGACACCCTGACCCACGCGCTGTCCGGCGCCCTGTCGGCGCGGGCCAGCGTTCCGCGTGATGCGCCGCCACGCTCGATCCCGCGGCGCGTAGCCGCCGGATTCCTCGCCTGCGCTGCGCCGGACCTGGACTTCGTCGTCGCCTGGCTGGGTCCGGTCGCGTACCTCGAGCACCACCGCGGCATCACGCATTCGGTGCTGATGATCCCGCTGTGGGCATTCGCGCTGTCCTGGCTCCTCGCCATGCTGCTGCGCGAGCCGCGCGGCTGGCGCGCGCTGTACGGCGTTTGCGCGCTGGCACTGGCGATGCACATCGCCGGCGACCTCATCACCAGCTTCGGCACCATGGTGTTCGCGCCGCTGTCGAACTGGCGCGCCGGGATCGGCACCACGTTCATCATCGACCTGTGGTTCAGCGGCATCATCGTCGCGGGCCTGATCGTCTCGGCCGTGCTCTACCGCTCGCGCGCACCCGCGCTCATCGCGCTGGCCGTCCTGTGCGGCTATGTCGCGTTCCAAGCCGTGCTGAAGGAACGCGCGCTCGATTTCGGCCGCGAACTGGTGGCGCGCCACGGCCTCGGCGGCGCCACCATCACCGCGCAGCCGCGCCCGGTGTCGCCGTTCAACTGGACGGTGTTCGTGAGCGACGAAACCACGCACCGTTTCGCCCACGTCAACCTGGTGCGCGAGGAGCCTCGCGTGCTCGCACCGGACGCGGGCTTCGTGGCCAGGCTGGATGCCGCATACCAGCCGCTCGCCCGCGCGCAGTGGCACGAGCGCCCGCGCTACGGCGCGCGCGCCACCGAGCCGCTGGCGCGCGAGGCCTGGTCCGCGCCTTCGCTGCAGTTCTTTCGCTGGTTCGCCGACCTGCCGGCCCTCGATGAGGTAACCGCGGGCCCGGACTGCGCGTGGTTCAAGGACCTGCGCTTCCTCACGCCGGGGCGCGACTACGTGCCGTTTCGCTACGGCGCCTGCCGCGACGCGGCCGGCGGCTGGCGCGCCTGGCAGCGCACGCCGACGGGTCAGGTGCTGCTGCAGCCGTAGCGGCCGCCTGCGCGGCTCAGGACTCGAAGAACTTCAGCCACAGCAGGCCGGCCACCGACTTGGCGTCGGTGATGCGGCCGTCGCGCACCATGGCCAGCGCCTCCGCCATCGGCACCCGCATCACTTCCAGGAACTCCCCGGCGTCCAGGCACTGGCCCTCGTGGCGCAGCCCCTTCGCCAGCCACAGTTCTATCGCCTCGTTGGTGTACGCGATCGAGGTGTGAATCACCGTCAGCCGGGTCCATTCGGCGGCGACGTAGCCGGTCTCCTCGCGCAGCTCGCGCCTGGCGGTCTCCAGGTGCGGCTCGCCGGGCTCCAGCTTGCCCGCCGGCAGCTCGATGAACTCCCTGCGGTGGGGATAGCGGTACTGCCGCTCGAGCAGCACCGAGCCATCGTCGAACAGCGGCAGCACCATCACCGCGCCCGGGTGGCGGATGTACTCGCGCGCGCCGATGCTGCCGTCGGGCAGCCTGACGACGTCGCGCTGCACCTTGAGCAGCCTGCCGCTGTAGACCTCCTCGCCCGAGACGAAGGTCTCGGTCAGCTTCTGCACGGCGTCACAGGCTCCGGATGGCGACGTAGCAAAGCCCCATCAAGGGCTGCGGGAACACGCCCAGCGCGAGCATCGCCAGCCCGTTGGCGCTGAGCAGCAGGCTTGCATCGGCCTGGCCGGGGGCGCGGGTCGCGTCCTTCGGTTCGTCGAAGTACATGAGCTTCACCACGCGCAGGTAGTAGAAGGCGCCGACGAGCGACAGCACCACCGCGACCACGGCCAGCCACAGCCAGCCGCCCGCGACCGCGGCCTGCAGTACCGCGAACTTCGCATAGAAACCCGCGGTGGGCGGCACGCCGGCAAGCGAGAACATCAGCACCAGCATCAGGAACGCCTGCCAGGGATTGCGCCGGTTCAGGCCCTTGAGGTCTTCCAGGTTCTCGCACTCGAAGCCCTTCTGCGACAGGTAGAGCAGCATGCCGAAGGCGCCGAGCGACATCAGCACGTAGACGATGGTGTAGAACATCGCCGCGGCGTAGGCGTCGCCCGCGTTAAGCCAGTTGCCGCCGACGACCCCGGACAGCAGCCCGAGCAGCATGAAGCCCATGTGCGCGATGGTCGAATATGCCAGCATGCGCTTCAGGTTGGTCTGCGCGATCGCGGCGATGTTGCCGATCGCCATGGACAGCACGGCGAGGATGGCGAGCATCGGCTGCCAGTCGATGGCGAGGTCGAGCAGCCCGTTGACGAGCAGGCGGATCGCCATCGCGAACGCGGCAAGCTTGGGCGCGGTGCCGATCACCAGCGTCACCGCGGTGGGCGCGCCGTGATAGACGTCCGGGATCCACATGTGGAACGGCACCACGCCGAGCTTGAACGCGACGCCGCAGACCACGAATACCAGCCCGAAGACGAGGAACGTGTGCTCCGAGGTGCTGGCCCTGAGCGTGCCGACCTTCTTCGCCACCTCGGTGAGTTCGAGCGTGCCGGTGGCACCGTAGATCATCGACATGCCGTAGAGGAGCAGCCCCGAGGCGAGCGCGCCCAGCACGAAGTACTTCATCGCCGCCTCGGTGGACACCGCCGAGTCCCTGTTCAGCGCCACCAGCGAGTACAGGCACAGCGACAGCAGCTCCAGCCCCAGGTAGACGCTCAGGAAGCTGTTCGCGCTCATCATGATCATCATGCCGAGCAGCGCAAAGAGCAGCAGCGCGAAGTACTCGCCGCGCAGCAGGCCGCGGTCGAGCAGGTACTGCCGCGAATAGACCAGCGCCGCCGACACGGAGATGTAGGCCACCAGTTTCAGCACGTGCGACATGACGTCGGCGACGAACAGCCCCGAGAAGGTGTACAGCAGCGCGCCGCCGGTGACGACCATGACGTAGAAGGTCAGGGCCGCGCAGCCGGCGAGGATCGCCTGCGCCAGCGCCAGCGTGACGCCGCGGCGCTCGGACTTCACGAACAGGTCGGCGATCAGCAGCACGCACGCGCCTGCGAGCAGGAAGATCTCCGGCAGCGCGGGGAAGAAATCCGGTGATTCGAAGGGCTTCATGTCTTCGGCAGCGCCACGTGCCGCAGCAGCTCGTTCACCGAGGAATGCATGACCTCGGCGAAGGGCTGCGGGAAGATGCCCATGAAGAGCACCGCCGCCGCGAGCAGCCCCAGCACCAGCAGCTCGCGGGAATCAAGGTCCTTCAGCGCGGCGACATGGTCGTTCGCGACCGCGCCGAAGATCACGCGCTTGTACATCCACAGCGTGTAGGCCGCGCCGAACACCAGCGTCGTCGCGGCCAGGAACGCGATCCAGAAACCGGCCTTCATCGCGCCCATGATCACCATGAACTCGCCGACGAAGCCGCTGGTGCCCGGCAGTCCGCAGTTGGCCATCGCGAAGAGCATCATCAGCGCGGCGAACCTGGGCATGGTGTTCACCACGCCGCCGTAGTCGGCGATGTTCCGGGAATGCATGCGGTCGTACATCACGCCGACGCAGAGGAACATCGCCGCGGAGATGAAGCCGTGCGAGATCATCTGGATCAGCGCGCCTTCGATGCCCCAGGAATTGAAGATGAAGAAGCCCAGCGTGACGAAACCCATGTGCGAGATCGACGAGTAGGCAATCAGCTTTTTCATGTCGGTCTGCACCAGCGCCACCAGGCCGATGTAGACCACGGCGACCAGCGACAGCGCGATCATCAGCCAGGCGAGCTCGCGGCTGGCGTCGGGCAGGATCGGCAGGGAAAAGCGGATGAAGCCGTAGGCGCCGAGCTTCAGCATGATTGCCGCCAGCACCACCGAACCGCCGGTAGGTGCCTCGACGTGGGCGTCGGGAAGCCAGGTGTGGACCGGCCACATCGGCACCTTGACCGCGAAGGCGAGCAGGAAACCAAAGAACAGCCACATCTGCGCCGCCAGCGGAATCGGCAGCGCGTGCCAGTCGAGCACGGCGAAGCTGCCGCCGGACTTGTTGTACAGGTACAGCAGCGCGACCAGCATCAGCAGCGACCCGGCAAGCGTGTAGAGAAAGAACTTGAGCGCCGCGTAGACCCGGTTGGGCCCTCCCCAGACGCCGATGATGATGAACATCGGGATCAGCGTGGCCTCGAAGAAGACGTAGAACAGCACGCCGTCAAGCGCCGAGAAGACGCCGTTCATGATCCCCGACAGGAACAGGAACGCCGCGAGGTACTGCCCGACCCTCTTCTGGATCACCGCCCAGCCCGCGATCACCACCAGCACGGTGATGAAGCTGTTGAGCAGGATGAACAGCACCGAGATGCCGTCTACGCCGAGGTGGTAGTGGATGTTGTACTGGCGGATCCACGCCAGCCGCTCGGTGAACTGCATGCCGGCGAGCTGGGTGTCGAAGTTCAGGTACAGCGGGATCGTCACCAGGAATCCGGCAATCGCGCCGACCAGCGCGATCGCGCGCTGCATCGGCGCCGAGCGGTCGTCGCCGGCGCCGAGCACCAGCAGGCCGGCGGCCACGGGCAGCCAGATCGCGAGCGACAGGAGCGGCGGATGTTCCATCGCTCAGGACGCCTTCAGCATGGGGATGACGAAGATGAACAGCGTCATGACCGCGAACACGCCGATGATCATCGTGAAGGCGTACTGGTAGATCAGGCCGGTCTGGAACAGGCGGACGATGCCGGCAAACCAGCCCACCAGGCGCGCCGAGCCGTTCACCGCGAGGCCGTCGATCAGCGCGACGTCGCCGCCGCGCCACAGCCCCCTGCCGATCAGCCGGGCGCCGCCCGCGAACAGCATCTGGTATAGCTCGTCGAAGCCGTACTTGCGCTCGACGATCGCGTAGAGCACGCCGAAGCGCTGCGCCACGCGCCTCGGCAGGTCGGTGCGCACCGTGTACAGGTACCAGGCGAGCACCGCGCCGGAAAGCGCCAGCCAGAAGGGCGGCGTCGAGAGGCCGTGGCCGATGAACCCCATGATGCCGGTGTAGCCTTGCGCCATCTGCGCCATCGCGCCGTGACCCGGGAGGATGGCGATGCTGGCGCCGAAATAGTCGCCGAAGAGCGCGCTGCCGATGAACCACCCGGCCGCCACCGACGGAACGGCGAGGAGCACCAGCGGCACCGTCACCACCGCCGGCGATTCGCGCAAGCCCTCGAGCGTGTGCCTGTCCATGCGCGGCGTGCCGTGGAAGGTCATGAAGATGAGCCGGAACGAGTACACGCCGCCGGCGAACACGCCGGCGAGCAGCAGCCACCATGCCAGCCCCGCGCCGGGCGTCGTCGACAGGTGAACCGCCTCGATGATCGAGTCCTTGGAGAAGAAGCCGGCGAACGGCGGCAGGCCGGCGTTGGCGAACGCGCCGATCAGCATCGTCCAGTAGGTGATGGGCATCCACTTCTTCAGCCCGCCCATGCGCCGCATGTCCTGCTCGTGGTGCATCGCGATGATTACCGAGCCGGCGCCGAGGAACAGCACCGCCTTGAAGAAGGCGTGCGTGGCAAGGTGGAACATGCCCGCCGGGTAGGCCGAGGCGCCGAGAGCCGCCGTCATGTAGCCGAGCTGCGACAGCGTCGAATAGGCCACCACGCGCTTGATGTCGAACTGCGTGATGGCGACCAGCGCCATCGATGCCGCGGTGAGCGCCCCGATCAGCAGCACCACCGACAGCGCGGTCTGCGACAGCTCGAACAGCGGCGACATGCGCGCGACCATGAATATGCCCGCGGTCACCATGGTCGCGGCGTGGATCAGCGCGGAGATCGGTGTCGGGCCTTCCATGGAGTCGGGCAGCCAGACGTGCAGCGGGAACTGCGCGCTCTTGCCCATGGCGCCGACGAACAGGCACAGGCAGATCACCGTGATCAGCAGCGAGGCGCCGCCCGGGAAAACGTCGATGGTCGTCGCGGCCATCGCGGGCGCCTGCGCGAACACCGCGCCGTAGTCGAGCGTGCCGAAGTGCGCCAGCACCAGCGCGATGCCGAGGAGGAAGCCGAAGTCGCCGACGCGGTTGACGAGGAACGCCTTCAGGTTGGCGAAGATCGCGCTCGGGCGCGTGTACCAGAAGCCGATCAGCAGGTACGACACCAGCCCCACCGCCTCCCAGCCGAAGAAGAGCTGCAGGAAGTTGTTCGCCATCACCAGCATCAGCATCGAGAAGGTGAACAGCGATATGTACGCGAAGAACCTCTGGTAGCCGGGGTCGTCCTTCATGTAGCCGATGGTGTAGACGTGGACCATCAGCGACACGAAGGTGACGACGACCATCATCAGCGCGGACAGCCGGTCGATGAGGAAGCCGATCTCGAGCTTCGTGCTGCCGCTGGTGACCCAGGTGTAGATGCTGCCGTTCCAGGTGTTGCCGGCGAGCACGTCGGCGAACACCACACAGGACGCGACGAACGACACCAGCACCGCGAGGATCGTCACCCAGTGTGCGCCGGCGCGCCCGATCGCGCGGCCGAACAGCCCCGCGACGATGGCACCTGCGAGGGGGGCGAGCGGAACCAGCAGATACAGGCTCTTCACCGCGTCATCCCTTCAGGCTGTCGAGGTCGTCGACGTTGATGGTGTTGAGGTTCCTGAACAGCACCACCAGGATTGCCAGGCCGATTGCCGACTCGGCGGCCGCCACCGTGAGGATGAAGAACACGAACACCTGGCCCGCGATGTCGCCCAGGTAGTACGAGAAGGCGATGAAGTTCATGTTCACCGACAGCAGCATCAGCTCGATCGCCATCAGCAGGATGATGACGTTCTTGCGGTTCAGGAAAATGCCGACGACGCTGATCGCGAACAGCAGCGCGGCCAGTACGAGGAAGTGCGACAGCGACAGCGGCGTCATTGGTCCTTCTCCGCCGGCATGCGCACCAGCTCGACGCTGTCGGCGCGCCGCTGGCGCACCTGTCGCGACGGATCCTGGCGCTTGACGTCTTTCCTGCCGCGCAGCGTGATCGCGATCGCGGCGACGATCGCCACCAGCAGCACCACTGCCGCGATCTCGAACGCGTACACGTATTCGGTATAGAGCAGCCGCCCGAGCGCCCTGGTGTTGCTGTAACCGGGCCCAGGGTCGCGCGGGGGCGTGGACGAGAAGCCGAAGTAGCGCCCGGCGAGCACCATGGCCATCTCGACCACCATCAGGATGCCGACCGTCGCGCCCAGCGGCAGGTATTGCCAGAACCCTTCGCGCAGGCGGTCGACGTTTATGTCGAGCATCATGACGACGAACAGGAACAGCACCATCACCGCGCCCACGTAGACCAGCACCAGCGTGATGGCGAGGAACTCGGCCCGCAGCAGCAGCCAGATCGCCGACGCGGTGAAGAACGCGAGCACCAGGTACAGCGCGCTGTGCACCGGATTCCTCGCCGTGATGACGCGCAGCGCCGCGAACAGCATCACGGCGGCGAAGAAGTAGAAGACGGCGGTCTCGAACATCGCGCTACCTGTACGCCGCGTCCTCGGCGCGGTCTTTCGCGATCTGCTCTTCGTAGCGGTCGCCGACCGCGAGCAGCATCTGCTTGGTGTAGTACAGGTCGCCGCGCTTCTCGCCGTGGTATTCGAGGATCCGCGTCTCGACGATCGAGTCCACCGGGCAGGATTCCTCGCAGAAGCCGCAGAAGATGCACTTGGTCAGGTCGATGTCGTAGCGCGTCGTGCGCCGCGTGCCGTCCTCGCGCTCGGCGGTCTCGATGGTGATGGCCAGGGCCGGGCACACGGCCTCGCACAGCTTGCAGCCAATGCAGCGCTCCTCGCCGTTGGGGTAGCGGCGCAGCGCATGCAGGCCGCGGAAGCGCGGGCCCTGGGGCGTCTTCTCCTCCGGAAACTGCACCGTGATCTTGCGCGCAAACAGCATGTGCCAGCCGGTGAGCTTCAGGCCGCGGAACAGCTCGAGCAGCAGGAACGAGCGGAAGAACTCGACGACGCGCGTCACGACCAGATGCTCCACGGCGTCTGCATCCACGCGCCGACGACGACGATCCAGACGATGGTGAGCGGTATGAACACCTTCCAGCCCAGGCGCATGATCTGGTCGTAGCGGTAGCGCGGGAATGTCGCCCTGATCCACAGGAACATCGACACGATGATGAACATCTTCGCCAGCAGCCACAGGATCGGCGGCACGGTGTCGAGCACCGGGCTGGAGACGGGCGCCTGCCACCCGCCGAAGAACATCAGCGCGGTGAGCGCGCTGATCAGGATCATATTCATGTACTCGGCGAGGAAGAAGAGCGCAAAAGCCATGCCGGAGTACTCGACCATGTGGCCGGCGACGATCTCGGACTCGCCCTCGACGACGTCGAATGGCGCGCGGTTGGTCTCGGCGACGCCGGAGATGAAGTACACCAGGCAGATCGGCGCGAGCGGCAGCCAGTTCCACGACAGGAAGTTCAGCCCCATGTCGGCGAACATTCCCCTGCCCTGCCCGTTGACGATGTCCGACAGGTTCAGGCTTCCCGAGACCATCAGCACCACCACCAACGCGAAGCCCATCGCAAGCTCGTACGACACCATCTGCGCCGCGGCGCGCATCGCGGCGAGGAAGGCGTACTTCGAATTCGACGCCCAGCCCGCGATGATGACGCCGTAGACGCCGATGGAGGTCAGCGCGGCGAGGTAAAGCAGCCCGGCGTTTATGTCGGCCAGCACCACCTCCGGCGCGAACGGCACCACCGCCCAGGCGGCGAGCGCCGGGATGATCGCCATCATCGGCGCGAGCACGTACAGCGCCGGGCTGGCGTTGCTGGGGACGATGATTTCCTTGAGGAACAGCTTGATGCCGTCCGCGATCGGCTGCAGCAGGCCCATCGGCCCGACGCGGTTCGGCCCCAGTCGGATCTGCATCCAGCCGATGACCTTGCGCTCCCACAGCGTCAGGTAGGCGACCGACAGCATCAGCGGCACCACGATGGCGACGATGAAGGCCAGGCTGGTCACGGTCTCGTACACCGCGGGGCCCCAGACCGGGCCGAACCAGCCCGCGGTGCGATCGGTGAGCCAGTTCAGCATCTCAGGCCGCCTTCTCCGCGCCCAGCGCCTGCAGCGTCACGGTGCCGAACATCGGGCCCAGCGCGGCCGTGGACGCATGCGCCGCGGCAATGCGTACGCAGCCATCGGGCAGGCCGTCATCGAGCGCGCAGGCGAGGCGCGCCTCGCCTGCGCCCTGCTTCACCAGCAGCTGCTCGCCCTCGGCTACGCCCAGCTGCTTCATCAGGGCGGCGTTCAGCCACGCCTTCGGCGGCTGCGCGTCGCGCGTCTTCTGCAGCGGCGCGGAACGCCGCGCCAGCGCGTCGGCAAAGTGGATCGGCACGTCGGCCACCCTCTGGAAGACCCCCGCGGGCTGGATGCCCTGCACCGCCGGCGCCGCGGCTGCTGCAGGCGCAGAGGTGCGGTTCGACAGCAGCGCGGCAACGTCGCGGCCGGCGATGCACGCCGCGCGCACCTGCTCGACGGTCTCGAATTCGAAGCCTTTCAGGCCGAGCAGCGTGCCGAGCATGCGCAGCACCTTCCAGCCCGGGCGCGCGTCGCCGAGCGGCTTCACGCAGGCATGGAACGCCTGCACACGGCCCTCGGTATTGACGAAGCTGCCGGCGGTTTCCGTGAACGGCGCGATCGGCAGCAGCACGCTTGCGTACGCCGAGGCGACCGTCCTGAACGCCGAGAACTGCACGACGAAGTCCGCCGCGCACACCGCCGCCAGCGCGGCCTGCGGATCGGCGCAGTCGAGCTCGGGTTCCGCGTTCAGCAGCACGTATGCCTTGCGCGGCTGCTCGAGCATCGCCCGCGCATCCAGGCCGTGCGCGGCATCGGCAACGTAGCCGCCGACCGAATTTGCCGCCTCGCCGAGGAAACCGAGCGTCGCGCCGAGGCTGTCGGCAAGCTGCTGCGCGATCGCATGCAGGCTGGCCGCCTGCGGATGCTGCTGCGCGAAGTTGCCGAGCAGGATCGCCACCTTCCTGCCGGACTTCAGGCTCGCACCGATCGGCGTGTCCATGATCCTGGCCAGCGCCGCCGGCAGTTCGGCCGGCGCGACCAGCTGCCGGTTCGCCACCGGCATCAGCGGATCATCGCTGCTGCAGCCAAGGAAGCTGATCTGCGCGCGGCGCTTCGCCGCCTGGCGCAGCCGGTGCGCGAGCAACGGATGGTCCTTGCGCAGGAACGAGCCGACCACCAGCACGCGGTCGCACTCGCCGAGCCCGGCAATCGGCATGCCCAGCCACGGAATTCCGGCGAGCTTGCCGTCCGCGGAGAAGTCCGACTGGCGCAGGCGGAAGTCGGCGCTGGCGCCGAGGCCGCGCGCGAGCTGGCCGGCGAGGTACAGCTCTTCCAGCGTCGAATGCGGCGTCGCGAGGATGCCGGTGCTGTTGCCGGCCGCGCGCAGCCCGGCGGCAACAGCCTCCAGCGCCTCCGGCCAGTCCACCTCGTGCCACTCGTGCTCGCGCTTCAGCATCGGGCGCGTCAGGCGTTCTTCGGATCCCAGCGCCTCGTAGGAGTAGCGGTCCTTGTCCGAGATCCAGCACTCGTTCACCGCTTCGTTCTCCAGCGGCAGCACGCGCATCACGCGGTCCTGCTTCACCTGCACGACCAGGTTGGCGCCCAGGCCATCGTGCGGCGACACGGACCTGCGCCGCGACAGCTCCCAGGTGCGCGCGGTATAGCGGAAAGGCTTCGAGGTCAGCGCGCCCACCGGGCAGAGGTCGATCATGTTGCCCGAGAGCTCCGAATCCACGGAGCGGCCGACGAAGGCGACGATCTCGGCATGCTCGCCGCGGCCGACCATGCCCAGCTCCATGACGCCGGCGATCTCCTGGCCGAAGCGCACGCAGCGCGTGCACTGGATGCAGCGGCTCATTTCCTCGGCGGCGACCAGCGGGCCGATGTCCTTGTGCAGGACGACGCGCTTTTCCTCGCCGTAGCGCGAACCGCCCTTGCCGTAGCCCACCGCGAGGTCCTGCAACTGGCACTCGCCGCCCTGGTCGCAGATCGGGCAGTCGAGCGGGTGGTTGATGAGCAGGAACTCCATGACGCCGTTCTGCGCCTTCTTCGCCGCCGGCGAATGCGTGCGCACCTTCATGCCGTCGGTGACCGGCGTGGCGCAGGCGGGCAGCGGCTTGGGCGCCTTTTCCACGTCGACCAGGCACATGCGGCAGTTGGCCGCGATCGACAGCTTCCGGTGGTAGCAGAAGTGCGGCACGTAGATGCCGAGCTTGTTCGCCGCGTCCATCACGGTCGAGCCGTGCGGCACCTCGACTTCGCGGCCGTCGACTTCGAGCTTCAGGCCGCTCATGCCGCCTTCTCCATGCGTTGCGGATGTGCAGATGCGCCAGCCCTTCCCCACTTCGGCTCGCTGTCGGCACCGCTCACCAGGCAATGCCGGTGCTCGATGTGGTGCTCGAACTCGGCGCGGAAGTTCTTCAGGAAGCTCTTCACCGGCAGCGCCGCCGCGTCGCCTAGCGCGCAGATGGTGCGGCCGGCGATGTTGTCGGCGACGCTGTCGAGCAGCGCGAGGTCCTCGGGCCGGCCCTTGCCGGTCTCGATGCGGTGCACCACGCGATACAGCCAGCCGGTGCCTTCGCGGCAGGGCGTGCACTGCCCGCAGGATTCCTCGAAATAGAAATACGACAGCCGCTCCAGCGCGCGCACCATGCAGGTGGTTTCGTCCATGACGATCACCGCGCCCGAGCCGAGCATCGACCCGGCCTTGGCAATCGAGTCGTAGTCCATGTCGGTGGCCATCATGACCTCGGCGGTCAGCACCGGCATGGACGAACCGCCGGGGATCACCGCCTTCAGCTTCCTGCCGCCGCGCACGCCGCCCGCCATCTCGAGCAGCGTCGCGAAGGGCGTGCCGAGCTTCACTTCGTAGTTGCCGGGTCGGTTGACGTGGCCGGTCACCGAGAAGAGCTTGGTGCCGCCGTTGTTCGGCCGGCCGAGCGCGAGGAAGGCTTCGCCGCCGTTGCGGATGATCCATGGCACCGCGGCGTAGGTCTCGGTGTTGTTGATCGTCGTCGGCTTGCCGTACAGGCCGAAGCTCGCCGGGAACGGCGGCTTGAAACGCGGCTGGCCCTTCTTGCCCTCGAGCGATTCCAGCAGCGCTGTCTCCTCGCCGCAGATGTAGGCACCGTAGCCGGGATGCGCGTACAGCTCGAACGAGAAGTCCGAGCCGAGGATGTTCGCGCCCAGCAGCCCGGCCTTGCGTGCCTCCTCCAGCGCCTCCTCGAACTGCTCGTACACGGCCCAGATCTCGCCGTGTATGTAGTTGTAGCCGGCGGTGGAGCCGGTGGCGTAGCCGCCGATGATCATGCCCTCGATCACCGCGTGCGGGTTGTAGCGCAGGATGTCGCGGTCCTTGCAGGTGCCCGGCTCGCCCTCGTCCGAGTTGCAGACCATGTACTTCGCCCCGGGGAACTGGCGCGGCATGAAGGACCACTTCAGGCCGGTCGGGAATCCCGCGCCGCCGCGCCCGCGCAGCGCGGACTTCTTTAGCGTGGCGATGATCTCGTCGGGCGCTACCTTTCCGGTGACGAGTTTCCTCAGCGCCTCGTAGCCGCCGCGCTTTTCGTAGTCGGACAGGCGCCAGTTGCGGCCATCGAGGCCGGCCATCAGGATCGCGTCGGGGCCGTAATCGATCATGTCACTTCAGCTCCGCGAGCAGCGCATCGATCTTGTCCTTCGACATGTAGTCGCACATGCGCTTGTTGTTCACCAGGATCACCGGCGACATCGCGCAGGCGCCCATGCACTCGCCCTCCTTGAGCGTGAAGCGGCCGTCCGGCGTGGTCTCGTTGAAGCCGACGCCGAGCTTTTCCTTCAGGTAGTCGGCGGCGTCCAGCGAGCCCTGCAGCCCGCAGGGCAGGCAGGTGCACACCGTCAGCTTGTACCTGCCGACCGGCTTGAGGTTGTACATGTTGTAGAACGTGGCTACCTCGTATACCGCCACCGGCGCCATGCCGAGTACCTGCGCGACCGCGTCCATCGTCTCCGTCGACAGCCAGCCCTTCTCGTCCTGTGCGATGACCAGCGCAGCCATCACCGCCGACTGCTTCTGGTCAGCCGGGTACTTGGCGATCTCGCGGTCGATCTTCGCCAGGGCGCCGGCGCTCAGTCCGCCCGCGGCGCTCATCGGTCCACGTCCCCGAACACGATATCCATGGTGCTGATGATCGCGACGGCATCGGCAATCATGTGACCTCGCGCCATTTCGTCCATCGCCGACAGGTGCGCGAAACCCGGCGGGCGCAGCTTCACGCGGTAGGGCTTGTTGGCGCCGTCGGACACCAGGTACACGCCGAACTCGCCCTTAGGGTGCTCCACCGCCGCGTAGGCCTCGCCCGGCGGCACGTGCATGCCTTCGGTGAAGAGCTTGAAGTGGTGGATCAGCTCCTCCATGTTCGCCTTCATGCCGACGCGCGAGGGCGGCGCGACCTTGGCGTTGTCGGTGATCACCGGGCCAGGGTTCGCGCGCAGCCAGTCGATGCACTGGCGGATGATGCGGTTGGACTGGCGCATCTCCTCGACGCGCACGAGGTAGCGGTCGTAGGTGTCGCCGTTCTTGCCGACCGGGATGTCGAAGTCGAGCCGGTCGTACACCTCGTAGGGCTGCTTCTTGCGCAGGTCCCACGCCACCCCCGAGCCGCGCAGCATCGGGCCGGTGAAGCCTAGCGCCAGCGCGCGCTCGGGGCTCACCACGCCGATGCCGACGGTGCGCTGCTTCCAGATGCGGTTCTCGGTGAGCAGGGTCTCGTAATCGTCCACGTACTTCGGGAAGCGCTCGGTGAAATCCTCGATGAAGTCGAGCAGCGAGCCGTGCCGGTTGCGGTTCAGTTCCTTCAGGTCGCGCTCGCTGCGAAAGCGCGAGGGCTGGTACTGCGGCATCGAGTCCGGCAGGTCGCGATAGACCCCGCCCGGACGGTAATAGGCGGCGTGCATGCGCGCGCCGGACACCGCCTCGTAGCAGTCGAACAGGTCCTCGCGCTCGCGGAAGCAATAGAGGAACACCGTCATCGCGCCCAGATCCAGCCCGAGCGACCCGAGGCCGAGCAGGTGGTTCAGGATGCGCGTGATCTCGTCGAACATGACGCGGATATACTGCGCGCGCACCGGCACGTCGACGCCGGTCAGCTTCTCGATCGCCAGGCAGTAGGCATGCTCGTTGCACATCATCGACACGTAGTCGAGCCGGTCCATGTAGGGCAGCGACTGGATATAGGTACGCGTCTCGGCGAGCTTCTCGGTGGCGCGATGCAGCAGGCCGATGTGCGGGTCGGCGCGCACCACGACCTCGCCGTCCAGTTCGAGCACCAGGCGCAGCACGCCATGCGCCGCCGGGTGCTGCGGGCCGAAGTTGACCGTGTAGTTTCGGATCTCGGCCACTAGGCGCGTTCCTCGCCGTAGTGTTCCTCGCGCACCACGCGCGGCGTGATCTCGCGCGGCTCTATCGTCACCGGCTGGTAGACCACGCGCTGCTGCTCGGGGTCGTAGCGCATCTCGACATGCCCGGAGATCGGGAAGTCCTTGCGGAACGGGTGGCCGACGAAGCCATAGTCGGTAAGGATGCGGCGCAGGTCGGGGTGCCCCTCGAACACGATGCCGAAGAGGTCGAACGCCTCGCGCTCGAACCAGTTCGCGCCGGGCCAGGTCTCCGACACCGTGGCGAGCACCGGGAAGTCGTCGTCAGGGCAGAACACGCGCACGCGCAGGCGCCAGTTGTGCGTCACCGACAGCAGGTGCAGCACGACGGCGTAGCGCTCGCGCTCCCAGGGCCGGTCGCCATAGGTGGAGTAGTCGATGCCGCAGAGGTCGGTCAGCTGCTCGAAGCGCAGCTCGGCATGGTCGCGCAGCACGCTTGCCACCGCCGGGTAGCGCGAGGCCTGCACTTCCAGCGTGATCTCGCCGAGGCGTTCGGACAGCGCGGCGATGCGCTCGCCCAGCACGTTCCTGAGCGCATCGTGCAGGCGCTGGAGTCTGGGAGTCATCTACCGGGCGATCGTCGTTGCGCGCATCAGCGGGCGATGGTGTTGGTTCGCTTGATCTTGTTCTGCAACTGCACGATGCCGTA
>JBFWRS010000063.1:0-15212 GCA_050248795.1 Burkholderiales bacterium
CCGACGATGCCGAAGACGTTCTTCACGCCCTGCGCGGCGAGGGTCTCGATGAACGCCTCGGACGGCGTCATGCGCTGCTTGCCGGCGACCACTGCCTGCGCCGGGATGTCCATGTTCTTGCCCATGTGTGTCCTCCTGGTTCGGAAGCCCGGAGTTTTCCACAGAGCTTCCACAACGGCAAGGAATTATGCGAATATCCATACAGAACGTTCCATTTTTCGCAAAAACCAATGTCCGCCGTCCTTGATCGCAACTCCGCCGCCGTCCGCGCCTTCGCCGTGCTGGACGCGCTGGCGGCCGCCGACGGGCCGGCGGCGCTGGCCGACATTGCGCTGCAGGTGGGCTTGCCCAAGCCCACGGTGCACCGGCTGCTGGCGCAACTGGAATCGGCCGGCGTGGTGATGCGCGAACCGCAGGGCAAGCGCTTCACCGTGGGCACGCGCCTGTCGCGCCTGGCGCTGCAGGTGCTGGCGAATTCCACCCAGCGCGGCGCGCGCCACGCCACGCTGCGCGCGCTGGTCGACGACCTCGGAGAGACCTGTAATCTCACGATGCTGGACGGCGACGAGGTGGTGTACCTCGACCGCGTCGACACCGCGTCGCAGTTGCGCGTCAGCCTGCAGCCCGGATCGCGCGTGCCCCTGCATTGCAGCGCCAGCGGCAAGCTGCTCGCCGCGCTCTTGCCCGCGGCGCAGCGCGCGCGCCTGCTGGAACACGCGACGCTGGCGCCGTTCACCGCGAAGACCATCACCACGCGCGAGGCGCTGGAAGCCGAGCTCGCGCGCGCCCGGCGCGACCGGGTCGGCACCGACGACGAGGAATACATCACCGGCCTCGCCTGCGTCGCGGTGCCGGTGCTCAATGCCAACGGCCGCGCCATCGCCGCGATCGCGATGCAGGCGCCGGTGGCGCGCATGCCGCTCGCGCGCGCGCTCGGGCACGTGCCGCGGCTGCGCGCCGCCGCCGCGGCGCTTGCCGACACCTTCGAGTAACCGCAACCAGGAACGGAACCCACCTTGTCCGCACAGCCAGTCCCCGCCCCCCTGCCGATAGACCCCGCCGCCGGCGCCCTGCCCTTTGCGCCGCGCAAGCGCGCCGCCAGCGTCGAGGAAGCGATCCTGTCGCGCCGCAGCGTGCGCGCCTTCGCCGACACGCCGGTGCCGCGCGCGCTGGTGGAGAAGCTGCTCGCCATCGCCAGCCGCGCGCCCTCGGGCACCAACATCCAGCCCTGGAAGGTGCGCGCGATCGCCGGTGCGGTGAAGACGCGCGTCGCCGAGGCGATCCTGCACGTCGCCCACACCGAGGGCGAGGCGGCGCTGAAGTCGCCGTTCAACTACTACCCGGTGAAATGGCGTGAGCCCTACCTCGCGCGCCGGCGCAAGGTGGGCTGGGACCTCTACGGCCTGCTCGGCCTGACGCGCGACAACAAGGCGGGCCTCGCGCGCCAGCACGCGCGCAACTACGCCTTCTTCGACGCGCCGGTGGCGCTGATCTTCAGCATCGACGCGGACATGGAGATCGGCAGCTGGCTCGACTACGGCATGTTCCTGCAGAACATCATGCTCGCCGCGCGCGGCGAGGGCCTGGACACCTGTCCGCAGGCGGCGCTGGCGAACGCGCACCTGATCCTGCGCCGGGAATTGTCTATCCCCGACACCGAGACCGTGGTCTGCGGCATGTCGCTCGGCTACGCCGCCGACGACAAGGTCAATACGCTGGTCACGGTACGCGAGCCTCTATCCACTTTCGCAAGCTTCGAGGGCTTTGAATCATGAGCGAAACCGCAGAGAAGATCGACATCCACCGCGGCCTGAAGGGCGTGTACTTCGACCGCTCGAAGGTCTGCTACATCGACGGCCGCGCCGGCGAGCTGCGCTACCGCGGCTACTCGATACACGACCTGGCGCCGAATTCGACGTTCGAAGAAACCTGCTACCTGCTGCTGAAGGGCGAGCTGCCGAAGGCGGCCGAGCTCGCCGCTTTCGAAGCGGAACTCAAGGCTGCGCGCAGCCTGCCGGCGCCGGTGTACGACGTGATCCGCGCGGTGAAGGGCGCGCACCCGATGGACGTGCTGCGCACCGCGGTGTCTGCGCTGTCGGCGTTCGACCCGGAGACCGCCGACAAGTCGCCCGAGGCGACCATGCGCAAGGGCATCCGCCTCACGTCGCAGGTGCCGATGATCGTCTGCGCGCACCAGCACATCAGGAACGGCCGCGAGCCGATCGCGCCGGATGCGAAGCTCGGCCACGCGGCGAACTTCCTCTACATGCTGCAGGGCAAGGCCCCCAGCGCCGACACCGCGCGGCTGATGGACACCGACATGATCCTGCACGCCGAGCACGGCGCGAACGCATCGACCTTCACCGCGCGCGTGGTGGCGGGCACCGAGGCCGACCTGCACAGCGCGGTCACGGCGGCGATCGCGGCGCTGTCAGGCCCTGCGCACGGCGGCGCCGCCGAGAACGTCATGCACATGGCGAAGGAGATCGGCGACGCATCGAAGGCCGCGGACTACGTGAAGGCGAAGCGCGCGAACAAGGAACCGGTGATGGGCTTCGGCCACCGCGTCTACCGCGCCGAGGACCCGCGCGCGCGCCACATGCGCGCCGGCGTGGAGAAGCTGTCGCGCGAGATGGGCCAGCCGCAGTGGTACCAGATCCTGGAAGCGCTGGTCGAGGCGATGAAGCCCTACTCGCGCCACGGCGTGAACGTGAACGTGGATTTCTACGCCGGCGTGGTCTATTACCTGAACGGCATCCCGGCCGACCTTTTCGTGCCGATCTTCGCCATCGGCCGCGTGCCGGGCTGGGCGGTGTCGGTGCTGGAGCAGATGGAGAACAACATCCTCATCCGCCCGCTGACCCTGTACAACGGCCCCGAGCCGCGCGAGTACGTACCCATCACGGCGCGAGGCTGAGCCCGCGCCCGGGCGCCGCGCGCGGCCGGCCGCGACCTGAAGCCGTGCAGCAGTACGTCGTCGTTCGTGGCACCTCCGCCTCGATGGCATTGCCGGAATCGGCCGCATGGAGCGCGCGTCCAGCGGCCATACTCGCGTATGGTTATACTGCCATATCGGTGGTAGTCTTTGCTTATGGCGAAGGCGCGGTTCGAATGGGATCCGCACAAGGATCAGGAGAACCAGGAAAAGCATGGGGTGGCCTTCGCGATGGCACAGTTTGCCTTTGCCGATTTCCGGCGTGTCATCGCGGAAGACCGATCCCACAGCTCGACTGAGAAGCGGTACTACTGCTTCGGCGAGGTCGGCGGCGGCATCTTGACAGTCCGCTTCACCTACCGTGCCGACGTCATCCGCATCTACGGCGCTGGCTATTGGCGCAAAGGAAGGAGAATCTATGAGCGAGAAAATTCGGTACACGGACGAACCTCTCGGAAGCCCCGAAGTCGTTCCTGATTTCCTCCCGCGACCGGAAGACCTTGTCTTTCGGGACGAGGGGGTCAAGGTCACCATCGCGCTGAGCAAGCGCAGCGTCGAGTTCTTCAAGAACGAGGCGCAGAAGCACAACACGCAGTACCAGCGCATGATCCGGCGCCTCCTGGATGCCTATGCCGAGCACCATTCACGGCGCGCCCTGACAACCCGTCCTGCGCGCACGCGCGCGAAACCGGCGCCTGCGCGCTGACAGCCCGCAGGTGGGAATCCGCAAGCGCTAATCCGCACGCCCGGCGAGCGCCGCGAACACCTCCTCGTTGTGCTCGCCGAGCTGCGGCGACCGCGGACTACGTGAAGGCCAAGCGCGGCAACAGGGAACCGGTGATGGGATTCGGCCACCGCGTCTACCGCGCCGAAGACCCGCGCGCGCGCCACATGCGCGCCGGCATGGAGAAGCTGTCGCGCGAGATGGGCCAGCCGCAGTGGTACCAGATCCTCGAGGCGCTGGTCGAGGCGATGAAGCCCTACTCGCGCCACGGCGTGAACGTGAACGTGGATTTCTACGCTGGCGTGGTCTATTACCTGAACGGCATCCCGGCCGACCTTTTCGTGCCGATCTTCGCCATCGGCCGCGTGCCCGGCTGGGCGGTGTCGGTGCTGGAGCAGATGGAGAACAACATCCTCATCCGCCCGCTGACCCTGTACAACGGCCCCGAGCCGCGCGAGTACGTGCCCATCGCGGCGCGAGGTTGAGCCGCAACCACAGCAAGGGATGGACGTCAGATTCAGGATTGGGCGCGACTCTTTTTGTGATTGAACGATAGACCTCGCAGAGTCGCCGCTTGCGGCATGCATACGATGTATATATCATCGTGACATGCGGTTCCAGCACGATTCCGCAAAGGCCGCGGCGAATCTGAAGAAGCACGGAGTCTCGTTCGCCGACGCGGAGGGCGTGCTTCAAGACCCGCTCGCAGTCACCGTCGAAGATCCGGACTCAGAAGGCGAGCACCGGTTCGTTACGGTCGGACTGGGCAACGCCGGCGAACTACTTGTGGCAGTCTGGACAGAACGTGACGACGAGTGCCGCTTGATCTCGGTGCGTCGCCCGACGCGAAAGGAGCGGAAGCACTATGAGAGCTGAATACGACTTTGCCAAAGGCAAGCGCGGCGCGGTTATTCCGCAAAAAGGCAAGACGCGCATCTCCATCTTCATCGACAACGCCGTGCTCGACGGATTCCGGGCGCGGGCGGAAAAGTCAGGTACCGGGTACCAGACCATGATGAACGATGCCCTTCGGAGGTATTTGTCCGAGACCGACCAGCCGGTTACCGAGCGGGCGCTGCGCCAGATACTGCGCCAGGAGATGCCGGAGTATCTGCGAGGTCTCACCGGCGGCTCAACAGTGCCCGCCCGCAAGCGGCCGGCGCGAGGCTGAGCCCGCGCCCCGGCGCCACGCGCGCCGGACGCGACCTGAAGCGGTGTAGCGGCACCGCATCGCGCGCGGCAACTCCGCTTGAATGGGTTCGCCGGGATAGGTCACGCGCATGCCGGGTGCGCCGCTTCCATGCACCTACGCTAGATGCGCTGCAGTATCACTACGTGCCAGCACTCGCGCCGCCGCGGCGGCCTTCTCGCTGACCCAACCCTGTCCCAACGATGAGAGATCTGCGTCACTTCCGCCGGCTATTCGCGTTCCAGACAGTCCAGACAGTTCCATAACACCTTTTGCAGAGGGCATTGACAGCAAGGGAGGGATTTCAGGTCTAAGATAGGCCGCAATACTTCTTATGATTGATTGTTAGGCCTCACAGGAACCTCCTATGCCCGACATCTCAGCAATCGCAGCCGTACTTGGAAGTCTGAAGACGGCGACGGAGATCGCGAAGTTCATCCGCGAGAGCGATGTTTCGATCGAACGTGCCGAACTTAAACTGAAGGTCGCGGACCTGATCGGGGCGCTTGCGGACGTCAAGTTGGAGCTTGTCGAGCTCCAAGAGTCTTTCGCGAGCAAGGATCAAAGAATCAGGGAGCTTGAAGAGGCCTTCGAAAGCAAGGACGCTCTGGTTCGAAGGTACGACGCCTACTACAGAGCAGACGCCGCCGGAGATCCAACGGGGGCACCGTACTGCCTTCGATGCTGGGAGAGCGACCACAAGCAGCGCCTACTAGTTCATGATGCAAAGGAGTACCGAACGCGCCTGTGCACCAGTTGCGGCCACAGGTATGAAGGCAGACTGTCCGGCGACATTTACCCTGCAAAGCCTGAGGCGTCTGGAGATGCGGCATGAAGGCAGAGATCGTCAATGCCATAGACGAACAACGAACGCTCGAGCTTCTGTATCACGGTTATGTCAGGGTCGTAGAGCCGCACGCGTACGGACGCGACAAGACCGGAGATGAAGTCCTGCGCTGTTTCCAGGTGGCGGGCGGTAGTGAGAGTGGTGAACGCACCGGGTGGAAGCTGCTAAAGCTCGCAGATGCCTATGCAATACACGAACTGAAGAACAATTTCCAACCCCGGCCGGAGTACCGACGAGGCGACAAAGCCATGGAGTACATCTTTCGCCAGTTGTAGGGTGAGGCCGAACCCTTCGCTCGAGTGGACCCGCTCAGCTCAAACGTTAGGCCCCTATGTCCTCTACCGATGAGTGCATTGCACGTGTTCAAGCGCTCATCGAGGAACAACTCAGGCTTCTGACCCTATCGCTATTCATTTGCGACAAGGGCAGTGCGGACTTTGCCGATGACGAGCTTGTCTGCTCACTATCTGAAAAGATGCGCTCGGTGGTAGTTCCAATGTCACTAGCGGGCGGACAGTCTGTTGGCACGGTGCTGCAATCGACGCAAAAGCGAGGAATTCCGGTCCGCGACTGCTTCCCTATAGCCAGATCAGTGGTCGAAACACTGATTAACGCCGCGTACGTCCTAGTAGGTGGTGAGGCCCTGGCGGAGAAGGCAATTCGTCATACCCAGCAAAAGTTCTACCGAGATCTGGACAAAAAGGTGGGACGGGGCGAGTACGAGCTTCGCATTACGGCAACCTCGAAGCCAGATGTCACTGATCAGGCGGACCTCAAAGCTGCGATTGACGAGTTCACAACGGCTCGTGGACGTGAAAAGAGTTGGACTGATGACTCTGTACCTATTCGCATTGAAAAGATCGGCCAATCCCTAGGCGCAGTACCTGCAAGTGGGTTCCTTGGCGCCTACGCGCTGGTGTACGCCGACAGTTCAGAGATCATTCACGGCTCTCTCTTTGGGATACAGCTCTTCTACCGCGGGCGCGCAAAGCCACCGGAAAACGTAGAGGAATTTCGGTCTCTCACAGCGCAGCACCTCGAAGGGATTCTGTTTGCGATATTCCTGGCGCTCAATGGTTACTTACGCGCGTTCTGTATGCTTCAAAAGTTCAATTCTCTCGATGCTCGACTCAAAGAGTTGTTCGATGAATTTATGCTCGCGATTAGGAGCGCAGAAGAAAGAGGGGGATAACCACCGCATGTACCGCGACACGCGCAAGAGCTGCGCGCGCCCGCGCAATGCGGGACGCTAGGCATTACTTAGGGAGGCAACTTAATGGCAGCGCAAGTACAAACCAAGAAGTTCTCTTTCGGTGGATGTACTGTTTCCGGCTTTAGTCCGGAAGTGTCCGCCATTTCACCGAAGACCGAGATGCTCAATGTCTCGATTTCCTTCGAAGACGCATTGAAGCTCAACCTTGCGATACAAGAGTGCGTGAGGAAGTTGAATTCGTACAACCGCAGCACCAGCGTGGGAAAGCGGACAGGACTCAACATCGCAGTTCACCTACAGAACCGACGAATCACGGTGAAAGAAACGACGGTGTAGTTCGGGGGGCGGACGAGTATGAGCTACTACCTCTACGAGAACTGGCAGGCTGGCCCGCACAAAGCAGTGCTCCATGCGGGTGCTTGTGCCTTCTGTAACAACGGGCGGGGCTTGGCGGGAGGCTCCAATCCCAAGCACGGCAAATGGCTCGGCCCGTATTCAACGCTCGCAGACGCTCGCGCAAAGCAGCGGGCGCTCGCGGTCAAAGTGCGAAAGGAATGTCGTTGCGTGACGTGATGCCTAACCACGAGTTCGACATGCACGCGGTTCAGCGCTGCGCGCTTCACGGCGCCGGTCAACGCGAACGTAAGGCATCCAGAACGGACAGCGACGCATCCTCCTGAATCATGGGTACCAGCGTCGTCTACAAAATCACCTATCCGAACGGAAAGATCTACGTCGGTCAGGACCGGACGAACAGCCTCACCTACTTCGGAAGCCCGAAGGCGGAATTGGTTGCCGCCGACTTTTCGCCAGAGGAGCGCAAGCGGTTCACGGTAACGAAAGAGATACTTTGGTCATCGGACTCTGCCGCACCGGCGGAAGTAACGAAGAAGGAGGTGGAGTTCATCCTAGCGTTGCGGTCCAATGATCCGGCGGTCGGGTACAACTTGTCGCCACCGTTTAGGGGGTAATGGATTCCTTATAACCACCCGACCAACGCGGACGCGCGCGGAAGCGTCGCGCCTTGCATGGGTTTGCTAGCGCGCGCTGGTTGCTGGGAACATTAGGCCTCATCAAATGCGCGTCCTGTCTACTTTCCTGGTTGTCGCTGCGCTCGCATGCTTCGGATTCTCATACTGGGGTCTGAAGACAATCTCTGGCCGCGCCGCGTTCGATGAAATGGCTGGCGTTATTCCGCTAGCTGCAACGCCTGTTGGCCTGCTAGTACTCATCTGTGCCGCAGTGCTGTGGTTCAAGAGCCGTAAGGCATAGCCTCGGCGTCAGCTCAGGAGCCTCCGCAACGCTATCCGTTCACGCGAGAGAATCCTGCACACGGACGTGAAGCGCAGAAGCGCAATACGCAGTACCAGCGCATGATCCGGCGCCTCCTGGATGCCTACGCCGAGCACCATTCACGGCGCGCTCTGACAGCCCGGAGGCGGGAAGCCGCCAGCGCTAACCCGCGCGCCCGGCGAGCTCCGCGAACACTTCCTCGTTGTGCTCGCCGAGCTGCGGCGGCGGCAGGCGGATGTCGAACTGCTGGTGGGTCATGCGGATCGGGCTTGCGACGGTGCGCACCTCTTCGCCGCCCGGAAGTTTTACCGTGCGCACCAGGCCCAGGTGCGCGGCCTGCGGCTCGGCCAGCGCCTGCGAGTAAGTGTTGATCGGCGCGCAGGGCACGCCGGCCGCGACCAGCCGTTCAATCCATTCAGCCGTCGTCCGCGCGGCGAGGCGCGCTTCGAGCAGCGCGCACAGCGCCTGCTGGTGCTCGGCGCGCAGCGCGTTCGTCAGGAAACGCGGATCGGCGAGCAGCTCCTCGCAGCCGAGCAGCCCGCATACCGACTGCCACAGGCGGTCGTTGCCCGCGGCTATCGCGACATGGCCGTCGCTGGTGCGGAAGGCCTGGTAGGGCGCGGTGCGCGGATGCGCGGAACCCAGCTTCACCGGGTCACGGCGGTTGCCGAAGTACTCGCTCGTCTGCAGCGCCGCCATGCCCAGCGTGGCGCCGAACATCGGCACGTCCACATGCTCGCCGACGCCCGTGCGCTCCGCCTTGCGCAGCGCGCACACCAGGGCGAACGCCGCGTACAGCGCGGTGCCGAAATCCGAGATCGGCACGCCGCACTTCACCGGTCCGCCGCCCTGCTCGCCGGTCACGCTCATCACGCCGGCGATCGCCTGCATGGTGAGGTCGAAGCCGCCCTCCTGCGCGCGCGGCCCGGTCTGGCCGAAGGCCGACACCGAGCAATAGACCAGGGCCGGCTTCGCCTGCGCCAGCGACGCGTAGCCCAGGCCCAGGCGCTCGAGCACGCCCGGGCGGAAGTTCTCGACCAGCGCATCGGCCGACAGGATCAGCGCGCGCGCCCGGGCGAGGTCGCCGGGATCCTTCAGGTCCAGCGCGACCGAGCGCTTGTTCCGGTTGATCGAGGTGAAGTTGTCCGAAACGCCGCCCGTCTGCGGCGGCCAGCGGCGCAGGTCGTCGCCCTGCGGCGGCTCGAGCTTGATCACGTCCGCCCCCATGTCCGCGAGCAGCAGCCCCGCGAACGGACCGGCCGCGAACTGGCACAGCTCGATGACGCGCAAGCCCTCAAGCGGCAGCATGCGGGCTTGCTCGCGGATGATCTATCGGACGCTTGTTCATGGAATCAGGCTCCTCGTTTGATGCGTTGTTGGCAGATTCAATACTCTTGCGGGAACAATCCAGAGGGTCCCTAGGGTGCAATCAGCTCGAGGCCCGGGAAGTACGTCCGGTAGCGCCGCGTGTCCCGCGTCAGCAGCGGTACCCCGGCCACGGCCGCGTGGGCACCGATGAAGAAGTCCGGCAGCACGCCGGTCTTCACCCCGGTGCGCTTGCGGTAGTTGAGGAACGCCTTTCCGGCCAGAAACAGCGCTTCGCGCGGGATCGGCTCGACGCGGAACCCGCCCTTCGCCAGCATGGCTTCGAGTTCCTCGATGCGGCGCCAGGAGATCGACAGCTCGGCGTAGATCACCGGGTTGATCGCCAGGCGGTAGCGCAGGGATGCCGCATCCAGTTGCCCCTGCGACCAGTCCGCCCACTCGGGATCCTCCCCGACCACGTCGAGGATGACGTTGGTATCGACGAGCAGCAATCAGTCGTCGCCGCGGGTCAGCGCCATGATCTGGCGCGTGCTCATCTTCACCGTCGCGGTACCGCGCAGGGCCGCGAAGCGGCTGCGCACGCGCCGCTTGCCGGCACCGCCCTTCTTCACCAGCACGATGCTGCCATCGGCGCCTGCCTCGAAGTCCACCGCCGAGCCCGGCACGATGCCGAGCTGGTCGCGCACCCTCTTCGGAATGGTGACCTGCCCCTTGCTGGTGACGGTGCTGCTCATGGCTGCGCTCCGGAGTATTACCTGATGTTTCATGGTAATACCTGGCCATCCTCGCCGCAAGGCTGGATGAGGCCAGCCCTCGCCCGCAAGCGGGGCTTTTCTGGCAGGATTTCGTGCCAAAGAGGCCTTGCCTTCCAAGATCTACGGGGTCAGACCCCGATTACTATTGCGAGAAACGTGGTCTGTCCCCGATTTACTATCTTCGCGCCAGCCGATACTGGAGAAGCCGCATGAAGATCACCGTTGAAACCACCGTCGCTGCGCCCATCGAGGAAGTCTGGCGGGCATACACCACGCCCGCGGACATCATGCGGTGGAACGCCGCGTCCGACGACTGGCACACCACCGCGGCGACGGTGGACCTGCGCGTCGGCGGCGCGTTCTCCTCGCGCATGGAGGCGAAGGACGGCAGCATGGGCTTCGATTTCGCCGGAACCTATACCCGGCTGGTTGAGGGAAGCCTGATCGAGTATGCGTTCGGCGACAGGACGGCCAGCGTCGAGTTCACGGATACCGGGGATGGCGTCAACGTCAAGGTCACGTTCGACGCGGAATCGACGCACTCGATCGAACAGCAGCGCGACGGCTGGCAGGCGATCCTGCACAATTTCGCCAGGCACGTGGAGGGTCGCTGATGAACATCGGGAAATTCATGCAGGGCTACAAGGCGGCGTGGGAGGCCCGCGATCCGGCCATGTTCGCCGCGCTCTTTCAGGCCGACGGGAAGTACCACAACACCCCGTTCCAGGTGCAGACCGGAAGGGCGGAACTCGCGGAGTACTGGAAGCGGGTGCAGTTGCAGGAAGACGTGCGTGTGACCTGCGAGGTGCTCGCCGATCAGGGCGACACCGGCATCGCGCACTGGCACGTCAGCTACCAGGTCGCCTCGGAAGAACTGTTCCAGATCTGGGCGCGCTCGGCGGGAACCGGCCTTCCCGCCAGGAACCCGGGCGATCCGCTACCGCGCATGGTGCTCGATGGCGTGCTGCAGGGGAAATTCGCGGACGGCCTGTGCGCCGAGGCGCGCATCTGGTGGCACAGCATGCCCCAGGCGGCTTGAACCGGGCAGCCGCGGTGAAGCCGCCTGACCCGGCGGCGTCGCTCGCGCCGTCCGACTGGCATTGCCTGGACGCCGACGCGACCGCGGCGCGCCTCGAGACCGACGCGCAACGCGGGCTTTCCGCCGCGGCGGCAGCCGAGCGGCTCGCGCGCCACGGCCCCAACGAGCTGCGGGAGGGCCGACGGCGGCACCCTCTCGCCATGCTGGCGGCGCAGTTCACCGACTTCATGATCCTGGTGCTGATCGCCGCCGCGGTGATCGCCGGCATCGTCGGCGAGCCCAAGGACGCGATCGCCATCGTCGTCATCGTGTTTCTCAACGGCATCATCGGCTTCGTGCAGGAGTACCGCGCCGAGCGCGCGATGGCGGCGCTGCGCAGCATGGCGAGCCCGCAGGCGCGCGTGATCCGCGACGGCGAGCCGGCGCTGCTTGCCGCGACCGGCCTGGTGCCGGGCGACCTGGTCGAGCTGGAAGCCGGCAACATCGTGCCCGCCGACCTGCGGCTCACCGAAATCGCGGCGCTGAAAGTGGACGAATCCGCGCTCACCGGCGAATCGCAGGCGGTGGAGAAGCGCCTCGCGGCACTGCAAGACACCGGGCTGCCGCTGGGCGACCGCGTCAACCTCGGCTACAAGGGCACCATCGTCACCTACGGCCGCGCACGCGGCCTGGTGGTGGCGACCGGCATGGGCACGGAGCTTGGCCGCATCGCCGCGCTGCTGTCGGCGGAATCCGGCAGCACGCCGCTGCAGAAGCGCCTCGCGCGCTTCGGCAAGCACCTTGCGTTCGCCGTGCTGGCGATCTGCGCGATCATCTTCGTCTTCGGCTGGCTGCGCGGCGAGCCGCCGCTATTGATGCTGCTCACCGCGGTCAGCCTCGCGGTCGCCGCGATCCCCGAGGCGCTGCCCGCGGTGGTGACGATTTCGCTCGCGCTCGGCGCCGCGCGCATGGTGCGCCAGAACGCGCTGATCCGCCGCCTGCCCGCGGTGGAAACGCTGGGCTCGGTCACCTATATCTGCTCGGACAAGACCGGTACGCTGACGCAGAACCGCATGCACGTGGACTGCGTGCAGGCGGCCGGCGAAACCCGACCGGGCCTCGGCGACGTGGCAGGCGCGCCATGGCGCGAACTCGGCATCGCCATGGCGCTGTGCAACGACGCCGTGGCGAATGGCGCCGGCGTGCTTAGCGGCGACCCCACCGAGACCGCACTGCTCGAGGCCACCCGCGCCGCCGGATCCGGCGCACCCGGAACCCTGCCAGCCCTGCCTCGGGTGGCCGAGCTGCCGTTCGACGCCGAGCGCGCGCGCATGAGCACGCTGCATCGCGACGGCGACGGCGTGCTGATGCTGACCAAGGGCGCGCCCGAGAGCGTGCTCGCGCTGTGCGATGCGCAGCTCGGTGCGGCCGGCGAGACCGCGCTCGACCGCGCGGCGCTGCAAGCAGCGGCTGAACAACTCGCCGCGCAGGGACTGCGCGTGCTCGCCTTCGCGCAAAAGCGCCTGCCGCGCCTGCCGCAGGCGCTGGATGCGGCTGCGCTGGAGACCGGGCTGTGCTTCATCGGACTGGCCGGCCTGATCGACCCGCCGCGGCCGGAAGCCGCCGCGTCGGTCGCCGCGTGCAAGGCCGCCGGCATCGTGCCGGTGATGATCACCGGCGACCATCCGGCGACTGCGCGCGCGATCGCACGCCGCCTGGGCATCGTCGAGGACGGCGGCCGGGTGCTGACCGGCGGCGAGCTGGCGCGGCTCGCGCCCGCCGAATTCGAGGCTGCGGTGGCGTCGGTGCGGGTGTACGCGCGCATCAACCCGGAACAGAAGATCAACATCGTGCAGGCGCTGCAGGCGCGCGGCGAGTTCGTCGCCATGACCGGGGACGGCGTAAACGACGCGCCGGCGCTGAAGATGGCGGACATCGGCATCGCCATGGGCAAGGGCGGCACCGACGTCGCGCGCGAGGCTGCGCACATGACGCTGCTGGACGACAACTTTGCCACCATCGTGCTCGCGGTGCGCGAAGGCCGCCGCATCTTCGACAACATCCGCAAGTTCGTGAAGTACACCATGACCAGCAACGCCGGGGAGATCTGGACCATCTTCCTCGCGCCCTTCCTCGGCCTGCCGATACCGCTGCTGCCCATCCACATCCTGTGGATCAACCTGGTCACCGACGGCCTGCCCGGCCTCGCGCTTGCCGGCGAGCATGCCGAACGCGACGTCATGCGGCGACCGCCGCGCCCGCCGCGCGAAAGCATCTTCGCGCACGGCCTGTGGCAGCACATCCTGTGGGTGGGCCTGCTGATGGGGGGCGTGACGCTGTTGACGCAGGCGTGGGCGATCCGCAGCGGCTCGACGAACTGGCAGAGCATGGTGTTCACGGTGCTGACGCTGTCGCAGCTCGGCCACGTGCTCGCGGTGCGCTCGGAGCGCGAGTCGCTGTTCTCGATGGGCCTGCTGTCCAACCGCATGCTCGCCGCCGCGCTCGCCCTGACCTTCGTGCTGCAGATGGCGGTGCTTTACGTGCCATGGCTGAACCCGATTTTCAACACCGCGCCGCTGACGCTGGGCGAACTCGCCGCGTGCCTCGCGCTCTCGTCCGTGGTGTTCATCGGCGTCGAGCTCGAAAAGGCGCTGGCGCGCCGCGGCTGGCTTTATGCCAGGGCCTGATGCGCGGCGTGCTACAGGTTCAGGCCGTAGCGTCGATACCGCTTAGCGCGCGTTCGATTTCCGCCGCGTCGGTCGGGCGCACCAGCCGCGCCGCTTCCCTGCCGCCATCGAGCATCACCAGCGTCGGCCACAGCTTGACGCCGAAGGAACGGCCCAGCCGCCTGCCGCTGGCGTCCGCGACCTTCAGGTGCCGCACTCGCGGGTGCGCGGCAAGCGCGGCTTCGATCAGCGGCTGTGCGCGCCTGCAATGACCGCAATCGGGGCTGCCGAATTCCAGCAGCGTCGGCCCGCCCAGTGCGTCGACCTCGGCGCGCGCCGGTTCCTTGTCCAGGTAGCTCGTCTCCATAGCTACCAGTTTGCCCGGCACTCAGCGGCCGCACCAGTGGCGGTTTCGCGCCCGCGATGGTTCAATCGCCCCGTGACGACGAGAAAATCGCAATGCCAGACACCAGCAAGGTAATGATCGTTACCGGCGGCGGCCGGGGAATCGGCGCCGCCACCGCGCGGCTCGCCGCGCAGCGCGGCTATGCGGTGTGCGTGAACTACCGCGCCGACCGCGCCGCCGCCGATGCGGTAGTCGCCGGCATCGCCGCCGCCGGCGGCCGTGCGATCGCCGTGGCCGCCGACGTGTCGCAGGAAGCGGACGTGAAGCGCCTCTTCGCCACGGTGGACGCGCAACTGGGCCCGCTGGACGCGCTGGTCAACAACGCCGGCATCCTCGAGCGCCAGCAGCGCGTCGAGGACGTCGATGCCGCGCGGCTGCAGCGCATCCTTGCCGCCAACGTGGTCGGCGCCTTCCTCTGCGCGCGCGAGGCGGTGCGGCGCATGTCGACGAAGCACGGCGGCCGCGGCGGCGCCATCGTCAACGTCTCCTCCGCCGCGGCGCGGCTGGGCTCGCCGGGCGAATACGTGGACTACGCGGCGTCCAAGGGCGCGGTGGACACGATGACCATCGGCCTCTCGCGCGAGGTCGCCGACGAAGGCATACGTGTGAACGCGGTGCGGCCCGGCTTCATCTACACCGACATGCATGCCAGCGGCGGCGAACCGGGCCGGGTTGACCGTATCGGCCCGTCGCTGCCGATGAAGCGCGGCGGGCAGGCGTCCGAGGTGGCGAACGCGATCCTGTGGCTGCTGTCGGACGAAGCGTCCTACGCCACCGGCACGTTCATCGAGCTGGCCGGAGGCCGCTAGCACGGCGCGCGGGTTTGCGCACGGGGGCGCG
>JBFWRS010000064.1:0-13749 GCA_050248795.1 Burkholderiales bacterium
TGTTCCAGGCCGCCGAGGGCGGCACGCTGTTCCTCGACGAGATCGGCGACATGCCGCTCGCGTTGCAGGTGAAGCTGCTGCGCGCGATCGAGGACCGCGCGGTGCGCCCGGTGGGGTCGAACGAGACCTTGCCGATCGACGTGCGCGTCATCTGCGCCACGCACCGGCAACTCGACCAGCGCATCAGGACCGGGGAGTTTCGCGAGGACCTGTACTACCGCCTCAACGTGGTGAAGCTCACGCTCCCTGCGCTCGAGGAACGGCGCGAGGACGTGCCGCTGCTGGCAAACCATTTCCTCGCGCGGCTGGCCGAGCGCTACGGCCGCAGGCGGCTCGCGTTCTCTCCGGAGGCACTGGAGGCCCTGGTGGCGGCAAAGTGGCCGGGCAACGTGCGCCAGCTGCTGAACGTCGTCGAGCAGACCGTGGCGCTTGCGACCACCGAGGTGGTGCCGGCGCTGCTGGTGCGCCAGGCGATGGATGCGGGGCAGGACTACCACCGCACGCTGGACGAGGCGCGCAAGGGCTTCGAGCGCGACTACCTGGTGCGCATCCTCAAGATCACCGCCGGCAACGTCACGCAGGCGGCGCGGCTTGCGGGACGCAATCGCACCGAGTTCTACCGGCTGCTCGAACGCCACGCGCTCGAGCCGGGGATGTTCAAGCAGCGGGCGCAGGCGAACGCCTGAACCGCCGTCGCCGCGTCGCCCGGCGGCGACGCCGGAAAAGCCTTCAACATCAGCAGGTTTCGCGACAGGTGATGCATTTCGTCGCGGCCGTGCGACGCATTTGCCCCGGCATGGCAGCGGCACTGCGTCACGTTTTTCCTGCAAGTACCTGATTCCACACGCCCCGCGTGTGCTGGCACGGCGATTGCAAAAGAGTGTGCGAAAGGAGTGTCTGCGCACATGGAAAACATCAGGTACTCGACACAGGGACTGGGCCAGGCGGTGCTCGGTTTTGCGGTACTGCTGCTGCTGCTGGTCGGCCTCTCCGGCACGATCTACAAGCTGCTGGCGCCAGGCGGATGGATCGCACAACTGTTCGGACGCAGCATCTCGGCGGGGCTGGGCGCGCTTGCCGCGCTCGGTTTCATCGGGCTGATCGCGTGGCTGTCGCGCGAGTACAGCTCGCCACGCTCGCGCAACCGATTCTCGGACCTGTTCGTCTACGGATTCACGCTCGCGGGCCTGGTCTACGCAGTTCGCTTCTGGACGACCGGCGTGTTCTGAGTCGTCGCCCCCCCGTTTCCTCCCGGCCCGCCCCTTCCCCCCTGAACGCGGGCCGCTTTTTCTACACTGCGATCGGCGCCCGGATACCCGGGTGCGGGTCGTAGCCCTCGAGGGCAAAGTCCGCGTAATCGAACACGAACAGGTCCCGTACCGCCGGGTTGAGCTTCATGCGGGGAAATGGCCGCGGCGCGCGGGATAGCTGCTCGCGCGCCTGCGCCGTGTGGTTCAGGTACAGGTGCGCGTCGCCGAGCGTGATGACGAAATCGCCCGGAGCATTCCCGGTGACCTGCGCGACCATCAGCGTGAGCAGGGCATACGAGGCGATGTTGAACGGCACGCCGAGAAACAGGTCCGCGCTGCGCTGGTACATCTGGCAGGAAAGGCGCCCGTTGGCGACGTAGAACTGGAACAGCGCATGGCAGGGCGGCAGCGCCATGCGATCCACGTCGGCGGGGTTCCACGCGGTGACGATGTGCCGGCGCGAATCCGGCTTGTCGCGGATCTGCTGCACGACGTCGCGGATCTGGTCTATCTCGCGGCCGTCCGGCGTGCGCCAGTGCCGCCACTGGTAGCCGTACACCGGGCCGAGTTCGCCCGCGGCGTCCGCCCATTCGTCCCAGATCGTCACGCCGCGGTCCTGCAGCCATTTCACGTTGGTGTCGCCGCGCAGGAACCACAGCAACTCGTAGATGATCGACTTCAGGTGCAGCTTCTTCGTCGTCAGCAGCGGAAAGCCGTCGGCGAGCCCGAAGCGCATCTGCGCGCCGAACACCGACAGCGTTCCGGTGCCGGTGCGGTCGGTCTTCTGCGCGCCATGCGCCAGCACGTGCGCAAGCAGGTCCAGGTACTGCTGTTCGCCGGTTGAGGACGCGTTTGCCATGCGGGGAGCGGGCATTCTAATCCCGGGTCCGCGATCGGACACCGTGATACGATCCGCGCTCCCCGCGAGGACCTCCAGACGATGCTCAAACTGTTCGGCGGCGGCAAGCCAGACCATCCACTGGCGGACGCAAAGGAAGCCCGGCGCCTGCTGGATGCGCTTCCCGCGGACGACGCCTACAAGGCGCTGGAAGAACTCGCCCACTGGATGGATTCGACGGCCGCCGCCGAGGGCTTCCGGCCGCTGGATCGCATCCAGACGCTGTACATGGTGGACGAGGCGGCGCAGCCGCGCCTGCGCAAGCTCGCGCGCGACTACGCTGCGGCGACCCGGCCCTCGCGCTTCACCGAGAACCGCATCTGGTCGGCGGTGCACGGCTACTGGAAATCTGCAGGCTTGGCGTATGCCCGCTCGATCGACATGTTCGTGCAAAACGCCAAGGCCACCGACGCCGCGAAAGCGCAGTTGCCGGGACTGATCGCGCGCGCGCTGCGCAGCTTCGGCCAGCAGTTGAAGTGGATGCACCTGCGCTATGGCCCGATGGACCTTGCCGTGTGGGGGGTCGTCAATAATGTCTATGCCTTCGCCGAGGCGCGCGGGCTGGCGCAGGCCGCCTGCACGCCGTACCCGGGAGGTGGAGAGACCACGCCGCAGCGCGAGTTCCTCAAGCTGGCGTTCTTCACCGCGAGTTCGCCCGACAGCCTGCTGCCGGTGGAGGCGGAGTTCGCGGAACGCGTGATCAACGAACTCTCCCCCCGGCTGACGCAGGGGGCGTCACGGGGCGGCGAGCATGGCTTCTGGATAGACCTCGGCCAGCCGCTGCCGCCGCAACGCGTGCTGCGTGCGCCGCCGGCGTCGCCGGGGCTGCGCTTCCTCGGCGCTGCCGCGGCGCGCGAGGAACTCGAATCCCGCATCGCGGGCATCAGGTCCGCGGGCCGCGCCCCCGCCGAGATGCTGCAGGGCGCGATCAATGAGACCGAGGCCGTACTCGACGTGCTCGGGCACCTGGCGATGCACTGGTCCGGCACGCCGCCGGAGCGGCGCTTTCAGCGCCATGCGGTCAAGTCCCGGCTGTCGGTCACGCACGGCTTCGACACGGTGCTCGGCGTACTCGGCCAGTCGCCCGACGACACGCTCGACTTCCAGGCGCGGGAAATCGAGAACTGGGTGGTGGAAAACGTCAGCGCCGGCGGATTCGGCGCCATCGTTCCACAGTTGAAGGGCGACTGGCTGAAGGTCGGCGCGCTGCTCGCGCTGCAGCCCGACGGCGGCAGCAACTGGCTGCTCGGCATGGTGCGGCGCGTGAACAAGACCGGCGCGCAGCAGGCGCGCATCGGCATCCAGACTCTGGCGAAGGCGCCGCGCGCCGAGCGCTTCGAGGTTGCAGGCGCCTTCGGTGCCGCCGAGCCCGGCGTGCTGCTGCGGTCCGCGGACGCAGAGTCGGGCGATGCGCTGATCGCGCTCAAGCCGGGCGTGTTCGCGCCCGGGCAGAACCTCGAACTCGACCGCGGCGAGCGCCAGCACGTGTTCATGCCGCAGGCCCTTGCCGAGAAGGCCGAGGACTTCGAGATCGGGCGCTTCCGCGAGATGATCCGCGAGCTCTGAATCGCCGCGGCTTGACTAACTGACTGCGGGTCATTTAGACCGCGCGGCAAATGACCCGCAGTCAGTTACACCGCCAGCTCAAGCGTGCCATCGCGCCGGAGGAAAAACTGGAGCGCCGCGCCAGCATCCTCGCCGCCGCCGCCGCGCTGATCCACAAGGATGCCCGCGCCAGCTTTTCGATGGACGCGCTCGCTGCGGGCGCGAAGCTCGCCAAGGGCACGCTGTACCTGTACTTCCGCACCCGCGAGGAAGTGCTGCTCGCGGTGCACGAAAAGTACGTGCACGAGTTGTTCGATGCCTTCGAGGCGGCGCTCGATGCGCCGGGTGCGGACGCGGCCAGCGTGCTGGCGGCGGGAATCCGCTACCACCGCGAGCGCCCGGAGTCCTATGCGCTGTCGGGCAACTGCCATAACCTGATCGACGGCGCCATCAGCGTCGACGCGGCGGTCGCTTTCAAGCTGCGCCTCGCGCAGCGCATCGCCGCGGTCGGCACGCGCATCGAGGCGCTGATCCCCGGCCTCGCGCCCGGCGAAGGCGCCGCGCTGCTGATCAACAGCCACGCGCTGATCATCGGCCTGTGGCAGCAGGCCGACGTGCCCGAGCGCATGCGAGGGCCGATGGAGCGCCCGGAACTTGCGCCCTTGCGCATGGATTTCGAGCGCCAGCTGGTAGCCGCGCTGGCGGACCTGTGGGAGGGCGCGCAGCGGCGCGCCGCCGGGGCGAAGTCATGAGATCGGCCGCCCTTGCGATCGCGGTTTCGCTGCTCCTCGCCGCCTGCGGCAGGCCGCCTGAACCGAAGCCCGACGAGATCCGCCCGGTGCGCGTGATCCGCATCGGCGAACAGGAGGCCGTGCGCAGCGCCGAATTCGCCGGCGAGGTGCGTGCGCGGCACGAAACCCGCCTCGCGTTCCGCGTCCCCGGCAAGCTCGTGGAGCGCCTCGTCGATGCCGGCAGCCGCGTGCGCGAGGGCCAGACGCTGGCGCGGCTGGACCCCGCGGACCTCGCGCTCTCGGCCGCGAGCGCGAAAGCCCAGCTTGCCGCCGCCGCCTCGGATCGCGACCTCGCGGCGGCCGAGCTCGCGCGGTATCGCGGGCTGCGCGAGAAGAACTTCATCAGCCAGGCCGAGTTCGAACGTCGCGAGAGCGCCCTGGCGAGCGCGCAGGCCCGCTTCGAGGCGGTGCAGGCGCAGGCGCGGCAGGCGTCCAACCAGGCAGGCTACGCGCAGCTCGTCGCCGATGGCGAAGGCGTCATCGTCGCCGTGGAAGCCGAGGCGGGGCAGGTGGTGGCCGCAGGCCAGACCGTGGCGTTGCTCGCGCGGCGCGGGGAGCGCGAGATCGCATTTTCGGTGCCTGAGTCGCGCCGCGGCCTGCTGGAGCAGGCGGCGCAGTTCGAGGTGACGCTGAATGCGCTGCCCGGGAAGTCCTGGCGTGCCAGCCTGCGCGAACTCGCCCCCGCCGCGGACCCGGTGACCCGCACCTATGCGGCGCGCGCGACGCTGCACGACGCGGGCGACGAGGTCGAGCTCGGCATGAGCGCGCGCATCCGGGCGAGCGCCGGCGGCGCCGGCGGTCGTATCGAGCTGCCGCTCGCCGCGCTGCACTCCAGGGGCGAGGCCCCCCAGGTGATGCTGGTCGGTGCCGACTCGAGCACGCGGCTGCAGCCGGTTGAGACCGCGGGCCTCGCCGGCACGCGCGTGATCATCGCGTCGGGGCTGGCGCCGGGCGATGTCGTCGTCGCCGCGGGCGCGTCGCTGCTGCGTCCGGGCCAGAAGGTCCGCGTCCTCGAATAGCCGCGCCATGACCGCGGACCGCTTCAACCTTTCGGCCGCGGCGATCAGGCAGCGCGAGCTGACGCTGTTCTTCCTCGTCGCGATCGCGATCGCCGGCGTCGCGGCGTACTTCCAGCTCGGGCAGCGCGAGGATCCCGATTTCGTCTTCCGCGCCATCGTCATCCGCACGTTCTGGCCCGGCGCCACCGCCGAGCAGGTGGACCGGCAGGTGACCGACCGGCTGGAGAAGAAGCTGCAGGAGACGCCCTACTACAAGTCGACCCGAAGCTACTCCAAGCCGGGCGAGTCGATGATCATCCTCGAGCTGCTGGATTCGTCGCCGCCGCGCGAAGTCACCGGCATCTGGCTGCAGGTGCGCAAGAAGCTCGGTGACATCCGGCACACGCTGCCGCCAGAGGCGCTGGGGCCCTTCGTCAACGACGAGTTCGGCGACGTCTTCGGCTCGATCTACGCTTTCACCGCCGACGGCTTCACGCTGTCGGAACTGCGCGACTACGTCGAACGCGCGCGCCAGGAGGTGCTGCGCCTGCCCGACGTCTCCAAGGCGGAGCTCGTCGGCGTGCAGGACGACCGCATCTTCGTCGAGATTTCGCCGCAGCGGCTTGCCGCACTCGGCATCGATCCGCAGTCGATCGCGCAGGCGCTCGCGGCGCAGAACGCGATCGTCGACCCCGGCGCGGTTCAGACGCAGGACAATGCGGTTGCGCTGCGCGTCACCGGCCAGCTCGATTCCGTGCAGGCAGTGTCGGACCTCGCGCTGCGCGCGAATGGGCGCACGTTCCGCCTTGGCGACATCGCCAGGGTTGTCCGCGGCTACGCCGATCCGCCGGTTACGCTGGTGCGCTTCGGCGGCAGGGAATCGATCGCGCTCGCGGTGTCGATGGTGCGGGACGGCGACGTGCTCAAGCTGGGCGAGAACCTGAAGCGCACCATGGCGCGCCTGAAGGGCGAGTTCCCGGCCGGCATCGAGTTCGTGCAGGTGTCCGACCAGCCGGCGATCGTCAAGGACTCGGTGGGCGAGTTCATGCGCGTGCTGCTCGAGGCGGTCGCGATCGTGCTCGCGGTGTCCTTCGTGTCGCTCGGCCTGCGCACAGGCCTCGTCGTGGCGCTGACGATCCCGCTGGTGCTGGCGGCGACCTTCCTCGCGATGCGCTACTTCGGCATCGATCTGCACCGCATCTCCACCGGCGCCCTGATCATCGCGCTGGGGCTGCTGGTGGACGACGCCATGATCGCGGTGGAGATGATGGCGAGGAAGCTCGAGGAGGGCTACGATCGGCTCAGGGCCGCGAGCTTTGCCTACGCGTCCACCGCATTCCCGATGCTCACCGGCACGCTGATCACGGTGGCCGGGTTCCTGCCGATCGCCACGGCGAAGTCCTCCACCGGCGAGTACACGTACGCGATTTTCGCGGTGACCACGATGGCGCTGGTGATTTCCTGGTTCGCTGCGGTCATTGCCACGCCTTACCTCGGCGCGCTGCTGCTGAAGGAGCGCAAGGCCGGTGCCGAGGGCACGCACGAGGTGTTCGACACGCCGTTCTACCGCCGGCTGCGCGGCACCATCGACTGGTGCATCTCGTACCGCTGGACGGTCATCGCCCTGACCGTGGTGACCTTCCTGCTCGGCGTCGCCGGCATGGGCGCGACCGAGAAGCAGTTCTTCCCGTCGTCCAACCGCGCCGAACTGATGGTCGAGCTGTGGCTGCCCGAGGGTGCGTCGATCCGCGCATCCGAGCGGGAAGCGCGCCGGGTCGAGGAACTGCTGCGCGGCGACAAGGACGTGACGAGCACCATCAGCTATGTCGGCAACGGCTCGCCGCGCTTCTTCCTGTCGCTCGAGCAGCACCTCTATCGCACCAACTTCGCCCAGCTCATCGTGCTGACCAGGGACGTTGCGGCGCGCGAGCGCGTGCTGGCGCGGCTGCGCACCGCCTTCCAGGAGGATTTTCCCGGCGTGCGCGGGCGCGTGAACCGGGTGCCGCTCGGCCCGCCGGTGAACTACCCGATCCAGTTCCGCGTCATCGGCGAGGACATCGCGACGCTGAAGACCATCGCAGACCGAGTTGCCGGGAAGGTGCGCGCGCACCCCAGCACCATGGACGTGAACCTCGACTGGGGCGACAAGGTGCTCGCGCTGCGCGTGGATGTGGACCAGGATCGTGCGCGCGCGCTGGGTGCGTCCTCGCAGGGCATCGCGCGCGCGGTGGCGGCGACGGTGCAGGGGGTGCCGATCGGGCAGTACCGCGAGGCTGACCGGCTGATCGACGTCCAGTTGCGCGCCCCGGCGGCCGAGCGCGCCTCGCTCGAGGCGCTGAACGAACTGCCGGTGTCGCTTGCCGGCGGCCGCAGCGTGCCGCTGGCGCAGCTTGCGCGCGTCGGCGAGGTGCTCGAGGAGCCGATCCTGTGGCGGCGCTCGCGCGAACTCGCGCTCACGGTGCGCGCCGACATCCTCGACAGCGTGCAGGCGCCGGACGTGACGATGGAGATCCAGCCGACCCTGGCGGATATCGCGGCCGGCCTTCCGCCGGGCTATCGCATCGAGGCGGGCGGCGCGTACGAGGAGAACACCAAGGCCCAGGCCTCGATCGCCGCAGGCATGCCGATGCTGCTGGTGCTGGTTCTGGCGCTGCTGATGATCCAGTTGCGCAGCTTCTCGCGCAGCTTCATGGTGCTGCTTACCGCGCCGCTGGGCATCGTCGGCGTGGCGCTGGCGCTGCTCGTTTTCCGGCAACCGTTCGGCTTTGTCGCCATGCTTGGCACGATCGCGCTCGCCGGCATGATCATGCGCAACACGGTGATCCTGGTCGACCAGATCGAGCAGGACATCGCGGCTGGAAACCCCGAGTGGGCCGCGATCCGCGAGGCGACGGTGCGGCGCTTCCGTCCGATCGTGCTGACCGCGGCGGCGGCGGTGTTCGCGATGATCCCGCTCGCGCGCAGCGTGCTGTGGGGTCCGATGGCCTACGCCATCATGGGCGGTCTGATCGTCGCCACCGCGCTGACGCTGCTGTTCGTGCCGGCGCTGTACGCCGCGTGGTTCAAAGTTCGGGAGACGAAGCCGGAGGGGGCTGCCCCCTCCGGCGCCTCCCCCCAGGGCGTCAACCCCCCGCCGGTTTCGGCCTGATCGCGGACTTGGGACGGAACGCCTTCACCAGCGCTTCGTCGGTCTCGATGTACGGGCCGCCGATCAGGTCCACGCAGTAGGGCACGGCGGCAAAGACGCCGTCCAGCGTCTCCTTGATCGCCTTGGGCTGCCCGGGCAGGTTGATGATCAGGCAGCGGCCCCGCGTCACCGCGACCTGGCGCGACAGGATCGCGGTAGGCACGTACTTCAGGCTGACTGCGCGCATCTGCTCGCCGAATCCCGGCAGCACCTTGTCCGCGACCGCCAGCGTTGCCTCGGGCGTGACGTCCCGCGGCGCCGGGCCGGTGCCGCCGGTGGTCAGCACCAGGTGGCAGCCAGCCACGTCGGCAAGGTCCCTCAGCGTCAGCTCGATCGTCGGCTGTTCGTCTGCGATGAGGCGGGTCTCGAAGTGCAGGGCGGGCGAGCGCACCACGCTGGCCAGCCAGTCCTTCAGCGCGGGAATGCCCTCGTCCTTGTAGACGCCGGCGCTGGCGCGGTCGCTCACCGACACCAGGCCGACTACCAGTTGTTCCGTCATCTATCTGACCTCGTAGAAATCGAGCTCCACGCCGGCAGGGCGGCGCGCGCCGCTGCCCACGCAGATGATGCGGTTCAGCCATGCGTAGCGCGCGGCCGAGGTTTTGAACAGCGGCGTGGTGCGCATGTAGTACAGGGCGGGATCGACATCCTCGCCGCGCATCAGGCGCTCGAGTACGTCGGGCGGCGCATGGCGGTAGCCGATGTTGCGCACGTAGATCAGCGCGCCATCTGTGGTTTCGAGTGTATAGCGTGCCTCGAGGAACGCCACGCGGTCGGCGCGGATTACCTGCCAGTCGGCGCCGCCCGGCAGCACGCGGCCGGAGAGCCGGCTGCCGCTGAACGTGCCGCCGGTGATGTCGATGATGCGCCGATGTCCTGCCGGCGTATCGCCGAGGTCGCGGATCGGCGCCAGCGTGATCCGGGCGCTGAACAGGGGTTCGAGCTGCAGCATCGTCGTCTCCTCAGCGCGCGCCGCGCAGCAGGCGGAAAAGCTCGCGCTGCGCGCGCGGCGGTTTCGCCTCGGCGATTTCGCGGCGCGCGTTGCGTATCAGCGTGCGCAGTTCCTGGATGTCCGAACCCGGGTTCGCACTGGCGTATTCGGTGAGGGCCGCGTCGTCCTCGATCAGGCGCGAACGCCAGCGTTCGAGCTGCTGCTGGCGCGCCCGCGTCTGCGCCGAATGGCCTTCGAGCTCGGCCAGCGCCGCGCGGATGGGTTCGGCGTCGATCTCGCGCATCAGGCGGCCGATGTACTGCACCTGCCGCCGGAGTCCCTCGCGGCTGCTGATCCGCCGCGCCTCGCGTACCGCGTCGGCAAGCTCGTCGGGCATCGGCACGCTGGCGAGCTTTCCCTCCGGCAGCTTCACCAGCGTCGCGCCGAGCGCCTGCAGCTCGAGCATGCGCTGCTTGGTCTTCGTCCTGCTGGGGATTTCCGCTTCCATGCCGCTGTATCATAGCGCGCCCATGCCTCAGGCTTCCCGCTTCACCTACACCCTGGACCAGCTTCGCGACTTCGCGGCGAGCGTCATCTCCGCCGCCAGGCGCAGCGGCGCGACCGCGTGCGAATGCGACGTCTCCGAGGGCCATGGACTGTCGGTGACCGTGCGCAAAGGGGCGGTGGACACGATCGAGAACAACCGCGACAAGGGCATCGGCGTCACCGCGTACCTGGGCGAGCGGCCAGCGGCGCGGCGCGGCCATGCCAGCACGTCGGATTTCAGCCAGCGCGCGATCGAGCAGACGGTGGAGGCAGCGCTCGCGATCGCGCGCCATACCGCGGTGGACGACTGTGCCGGCCTGCCCGAAGCGGAAGAGCTGGCGACCGAGCTTCCCGACCTGGACCTTTACCACCCGTGGGACATCGGCGCCGAGGAGGCGATCGCGCTGGCGCGGCGCGCCGAACGCGCGGCGTTCGCGCTGTCGCCGCTGTTGACGAACTCCGAGGGCGCGAGCGTGTCCGCGCAGCACAGCCAGTTCGTGTTCGCCAACAGTCAGGGCTTCATGGGCGGGTTCCCCAGCTCGCGGCATTCGATGACCTGCACCATGATCGCCGAGAGAAGCGGGCTGATGCAGCGCGACGACTGGTACAGCGCCTCGCGGCTGCCCGAGGGGCTCGCCAACCCGGAGGCGCTGGGGCGCTATGCGGGCGAGCGCGCGCTGGCGCGCCTCGGCGCGCGCAAGCTCCCCACCTGCCAGGCGCCGGTGCTGTTCGAGGCGCCGCTTGCCACGATGCTGGTCGGCAGTTTCGTCTCCGCGATCAGTGGCGGCAACCTCTATCGCAGGAGCACCTTCCTGCTCGACAGCCTGGGCAGGCAGGTGTTCTCGCCGAACGTGCACATCGACGAACTGCCGCACGAGAAGCGCGGCCTTGCCAGCTCGCCCTTCGACGAGGAGGGCGTTGCCACGCGGCCGCGCGCCATCGTCAGCGGCGGCGTGCTCGAAGGCTATTTCCTCGGCAGCTACTCGGCCCGCAAGCTGGGCATGCGCTCCACCGGCAGCGCGGGCGGCGCGCACAACCTGGTGGTGCGCGCGGACGGCCCGGACTTCCGCGGCATGCTGCGCAAGCTGCACCGCGGCCTGCTGGTCACCGAGCTGCTCGGCCATGGCATCAACCTCATCACCGGCGACTATTCCCGCGGCGCTGCCGGGTACTGGGTCGAGAACGGCGAGATCGCCTACCCGGTGGAGGAAATCACCATCGCCGGCAACCTGCGCGACATGTTCCGGGGCGTGGTGGCCGTGGGCTCGGATGCCATCGTGCGCGGCTCGCGCACCAGCGGTTCAATCCTCATCGACAACATGACCATCGCCGGAGACTGAAATGGGCCCTGCCTTGAATGCCATCCGCTGTTTCTTCCTTGCCGCAATCCTCGCTGCCGGCGCCGCGTTCGCGCAGACCAGGCCCGCGGAGCGCACCCCCGACGTGATCTTCGTGCCCACCCCGCAGGAAGTGGTCGAGGACATGCTGCGCCTCGCAAACGTGAAGAAAGGCGACATCCTGTACGACCTCGGATCGGGCGACGGCCGCATCGCCATCACCGCGGCTCGGCTCTACGGCGTCAAGGCGGTCGGCATCGACATCGACCCGGCGCGCATCAGGGAAGCCAATGAGAACGCGAAGAAAGCGGGGGTGCAGAAGCTGGTGCAGTTCCGCCAGGCCGACCTTTTCGAGTCGGACTTCCGCGAGGCGACGGTGGTGACGCTGTACCTGCTGCCGGACCTGAACGTCAAGCTGCGGCCCAAGCTGTGGGCGGAACTCAAGCCCGGCGCGCGCGTGGTGTCGCACCAGTTCGAGATGGGCGACTGGAAACCCGAGAAGAAGCTCGAGTCCGGCACGCGGACGATCTACTTCTGGACCATCCCGCCGAAGAAGTAGCAGGTGGCGATTGCCGGCTGGCTCAGGTGAAATCCAGCCGGGTGTCGAGCAGCACGCCGTAGATCCCCACGGACGCGCCTCCCGCAAGGCTGAGCGCGGGCAGCGGCTGCGCGTCCAGCTCGAGGTTCGCCACCTGCAGCACGCCCATCATGGTGTCCGAGAGCACGAACTCGCCGGCGCGGGCGCGATGCACCAGCCGGTTCGCCAGGTTCACCGCGTCGCCCAGCGCGACGAAGCGCGCGTGGCCGAGCGGCCCGGTACTGCCGTAGACGACGTTTCCGAGGTGCAGGCCCATCGATATCGCGGCCGGCAGGCCGTACTCCTCCTGCCAGCGCTCCGCGGTCGGCGCGAACGCGTAGAGCAGCGATTGCGCCGCGGTGATGGCGCGCCGAACCAGATCCGCCGGCTTGCCGTGCCGGAAGGTCGCCATCAGCGCGTCGTTCTGCGTCGACAGGGTTTCGCCGCCGTTCGCGTCGACCACCTTCTGCGTCTGCGCGAAGAACTCGCCCGCGAGCGTGATCACGCGCTCGGGCTCGAGCATGTCCGCCATGCGCGTGAAGCCGCGCAGTCGCACGAAGAGGATCACCGCCTGCCGGCGCTCGGCCGCCACTTCCGCCACCTGCGCCGTTTCCGCTGCACCCATGTGCTCGTCCTTTGTCATGATTTGCAATGGTGCCATCGTATGCAGGCGGCACGGCGCGCGGGGAGGAACTAGTTCCTCCCGCCGGTCCGATTGCCGACGAACGGCCGCCATTTCACGACGGGTGTACGATTCCGTCCCGGGAGGAAGGCGAATGTCGCTGCACCGCTACACGCTGCCGGTCGAGGACACGCACTGGAAGGTCGAGGGCGGCACCGAGGTCGCATTCACCTGGGACTACGACGCGCGCTCGGAAGAGTTGCTCGCGCTCTATGCCAAGGGCAAGCAGGGGCAGTGGGATGCCGACACCCGCATCGACTGGTCGCTCGACGTGGACCCGGACGATCCGATGCAGGTCGACGACGCCATGCTCCCGCTCCACGGCACGCCGCTGTGGGACCGCCTGTCCGGGCGGCAGAAGTCTGACATCCGCTATCACACCCAGGTGCACCAGCTGTCGCAGTTCCTGCACGGCGAGCAGGGGGCGCTGATCTGCACCGCGAAGATCGTCCAGGACGTCCCCTCCATCGAGGCCAAGTTCTACGCCGCGACGCAGGTGATGGACGAGGCGCGGCACGTCGAGGCATTCCGGCGCCTGCTGCACGAAAAGTTCCGCTTCGTCTACCCGATCACGCGGCCGCTCGCGCAGCTGATCGAGCAGGGCCTGACCGACCGTCGCTGGGACTTCACCTACCTCGCGATGCAGGTGCTGATCGAGGGCCTGGCGCTGGCGGCGTTCCAGCGCAACCGCGATTACGCCAAGAACGCGCTGTGCGCGGCGGTGAACGCCTACGTCATGCAGGACGAGGCGCGCCACGTCGCCTTCGGACGCCTCGCGCTGCGCGACTACTACCCGCAGCTCACCGACGCGGAGCGCCGCGAGCGCGAGGAGTTCGTCATCGCCGGGCTGTACCTGATGCGCGACCGCTTCGACATGGCCGAGATGTGGGAGCGCGTCGGCATCGACCCCGGCGACGCCAGGGGCGCCATCGACGGCACCAGCGGCCAGGTGCGGTTCAGGAAGCGCCTGTTTTCGCGCATCGTTCCGACCGTGCGCGACATCGGCC
>JBFWRS010000065.1:0-13616 GCA_050248795.1 Burkholderiales bacterium
GACTTCCTTGTCCTTGATCAGCTTCAAGACGTCATCGGCGGTCATCGCCATCTTCAAATCTCCTGATTGGGTAGTGTGTGACTGGCAAGCGTGGCTGAGCAGGTTCCGTGCCACTTTCCACGCCCTCAGCGGCCCGTGGGATGCACCATTCTATAGAACTTGCCGGCACCGGAATGGTGCATGGCCGCCCGGAACGCACCGCGGCGGTGCGGCGGAACGCGCCGGCGCTAGCCAGTGGTCCAATCGACCAGGCCGGTGTAAGCCGTGACAAGCACGATGATGCCGAAGGCTATCCGGTACCAGGCAAAGACGCTGAAATCGTGCGTGGCGACGAAGCGCACGAACCAGCGCACGCAGGCGAACGCCGACACGAAGGCGGTGACGCCGCCCACGGCGAACATGTCGAGGTCCGACACGGCAAGCAGTTCGCGGTTCTTCCACAGGTCGTAGGCGCCTGCCGCCATCAGCGTCGGCACGGCAAGGAAGAACGAAAACTCGGTCGCGGCGCGGCGCGACAGCCCGAACAGCATGCCGCCGATGATGGTGGCGCCGGAGCGGGACGTGCCCGGGATGATGGCGAACGCCTGCGCGAACCCGACCTTGAGCGCATCCAGCCAGGTCATGTCGTCCACGCTTTGCACCCGCGGCGTGCGCGGCCTGCGCTCCACCCACAGGATGACGATGCCGCCGGCGATGAACGCGATCGCCACCGGCACCGGGCTGAAGAGATAGGCCTTGATCAGCGAGGCAAAGGCCAGCCCGAGCACGGCCGCGGGCAAGAAGGCCACGGCGAGCAGGCTGTAGAAGCGCGGCGCGAGGCCGAGGCTGAAGAAGCGCGCGCGGTACTCCCACACGATCGCGAGCATCGCCCCGGTCTGGATGACGACGTGGAACACCTTGCCGCGCTCGTCGTTGAAGCCGAGCAGGTCGCCGGCGAGTATCAGGTGGCCGGTGCTCGAGATCGGCAGGAACTCGGTGAGGCCCTCGACGATGCCGAGCAGGAACGCGTGCAGCAGGCTGGCGTCCATCAGCGCGCGGCGAGGAAATCGCGCTTCAGGCGCCAGAAATCCGCGTGCGCGCCGATGTCGTTGTGGCCGACGCCGGCGAGTTCCGCATACTGCTTCGGCCCCTTCCATGCTTCGACGAGGCGCCTCGCGTGCTGCGGCGGAATGATGTCGTCGCGCGCCGCGGCGATGGCGAGCAGCGGCGTGTCCAGGCGCGGTGCGCGCGCGATCGAGTCGAACGGGTGGCGCAGCATCAGCCCGACAGGCAGGTAGGGGTAGTGGCGCTTCGCCACCGCGATGAGGCTGTCATACGGCGTTACCAATATCACACCCGCGAGCTTGCGCGCGGCGGCGAGCTGCACCGCGACGCCGCTGCCGAGGCTGCGGCCGTAGGCGACGATGCGCTGCGCGTCGACGTCGGCGCGCGCCGCCGCCCAGTCGTACAGGCGCAGCGCGTCGGCCACCAGCGCATTCTCGCCGGGCGCGCCCGCCGACAGGCCGTAGCCGCGATAGTTCATCACCAGCCACGCCCGGTCATGCGGCCGCCCGGGGTCATCCAGCAGCCACGATGCCTCCTCGGCATTGCCGCCGAAGTAGATCACCAGCGGAACGCGCCCCTGCACCGCGGGCTTTGCCAGCCAGCCATGCAGCTGCGTGCCGTCTTCGGCGGCCAGCCTTACTTCCTCGACGAGCGGCGCGCGTCGCGCAAGGATCTCGCGCCGGCCGGGCTCGAGCGGCTGCGGATGGAAAACCAGCCTGTCCTGCAGGAAGAACAGGAACAGCGGCAACCCTATCGAAACGCCGAGTGCGACCTTGAGCGCGGCCAGGAGCAGCGCTCCGGCGCTCACGTCTTCTGGTATATCGCGGCGCCTTTCCTGACGAACTCGATCGATTTCTCCTGCATGCCCTTCTCGACGTAGTCGCGCACGTCCTGCGTGATCTTCATCGAGCAGAAGTGCGGCCCGCACATCGAGCAGAAATGCGCCACCTTCATGCTGTCTTTCGGCAGCGTTTCGTCGTGGAAGTCCTTCGCGGTGTCCGGATCGAGGCCGAGGTTGAACTGGTCGGCCCAGCGGAATTCGAACCGCGCCTTCGACACCGCGTTGTCGCGGATCTGCGCGCCGGGGTGGCCCTTGGCGAGGTCGGCCGCGTGCGCGGCGATCTTGTAGGCCATGATGCCGTCCTTGACGTCCTTCTTGTTCGGCAGGCCGAGGTGTTCCTTGGGCGTGACGTAACAGAGCATCGCCGTGCCGTACCAGCCGATCTGCGCCGCGCCGATCGCGGAGGTGATGTGGTCGTAGCCGGGCGCGATGTCGGTGGTCAGCGGTCCGAGCGTGTAGAACGGCGCCTCGTGGCAGGCCTCGAGCTGGATGTCCATGTTCTCCTTGATGAGCTGCATGGGCACGTGCCCCGGGCCTTCGATCATTACCTGCACGTCGTGCTTCCACGCCACCTGCGCCAGCTCGCCCAGCGTGCGCAGCTCGGACAGCTGCGCCTCGTCGTTGGCGTCGTAGCCCGAGCCGGGACGCAGGCCGTCGCCCAGCGAGAAGCTGACGTCGTACGCTTTCATGATCTCGCAGATGTCCTCGAAATGCGTGTAGAGGAAGCTCTCCTTGTGGTGCGCGAGGCACCACTTCGCCATGATCGAGCCGCCGCGCGACACGATGCCGGTCATGCGCTTCGCGGTCAGCGGCACGTAGCGCAGCAGCACGCCCGCATGGATGGTGAAGTAGTCCACGCCCTGCTCGGCCTGCTCTATCAGCGTGTCGCGGTAGATCTCCCAGGTCAGGTCCTCGGCCTTGCCGTCGACCTTCTCCAGCGCCTGGTAGATCGGCACGGTGCCGATCGGCACCGGCGAATTGCGGATGATCCACTCGCGCGTCTCGTGGATGTGCTTGCCGGTTGAGAGATCCATCACCGTGTCGCCGCCCCAGCGGATCGACCAGGTCATTTTCTCGACCTCCTCGCCGATGCCGGAGGACACCGCCGAGTTGCCGATGTTGGCGTTCACCTTGACGAGGAAATTGCGGCCGATGATCATCGGCTCGGATTCCGGATGGTTGATGTTCGCCGGGATGATCGCCCTGCCGCGCGCCACCTCGGCGCGCACGAACTCCGGCGTGATGCTGTCGGGGATCGCCGCGCCGAAGCTCTGCCCCGGATGCTGCTTCAGCATCAGCTCGAGCATCTTCTCGCCGGTCTTGCCGCCGGCCTTGAGACTTTCGATGTAGTGCTCGCGGCGCAGGTTCTCGCGGATGGCGATGAACTCCATCTCCGGCGTGACGATGCCTGCCCGCGCGTAGTGCATCTGCGTGACGTTCCTCCCCGCCCTGGCGCGCCGCGGCGCGCGCCCGAGGTTGAAGCGCAGCTCGGCGAGCTTCGGGTCGTTCATGCGCTCGACGCCGTAGCGCGAGGACGGGCCGGCGAGCAGCTCGGTGTCGCCGCGCTCCTCGATCCAGCGCTGGCGCAGCGGCGCGAGGCCCGAGCGGATGTCGATCTTTACCGCGGGGTCGGTGTAGGGGCCGGAGCAGTCGTAGACGTACACCGGCGGATTGGGTTCGCCGCCGAACATGCTGGGCGTGTCCGATTGCGTGATCTCGCGCATCGGCACGCGGATGTCCGGGCGCGAGCCTTCGACGTAGACCTTGCGCGAGTTGGGCAGCGGCTGCACCGCGGCGTCGTCGACGTGCGCGGTAGCGGCGAGGAATTTCGGATTGGCGTTCATATCGCTTCCTTCGGCGGGATTACCCGCATCAGGTTCAAAGGGTTTATCTCACCCGCCCCGGCATGGAGCAGGACCCCTGCGTGAGGCGAATACGCTACGCCAATCCGGCGCTTTGGACAAGGCTGCGGACCGCTGCTGCTAACATTGCGGCCCTGCGGTCCGAGTCCGCAGACCGCATCGATGCGCAACCTTCCCCTTATTGCCCTTGCAGCGCTGTTGGCGGCGCCGGCGCCGGCACTTGCGCAACAGCCGCAGGCCGCGCTCGTGCAGCCGCTCGCGTCGGTGGCGCTGTACCCGGAGCGCGATGCCTCCGCGCAGGTGGTATCGCTGAACGAATCGCGCATCGCAGCCGAGATCGCGGGACGCATCGCCGGCGTCGACGCCGAGGTCGGCCAGCGCATCGCGCGCGGCGCGGTGATCGCGCGCATCGACTGCCGCGACCACGAGCTCGCGCAGCAGCGCGCCGCGGCCGCGCTCGACGCCGCGCGTGCGCGCCTCGCCCTCGCCGAACAGCAGCTCTCCCGCGCCCGCGAGCTGCGCGCACAGGGTTTCTTCGCCGAGGAGGCGCTCGCCGCGCGCGCGACCGAAGCGGACGTGCTGCGCGCCGACGCGGCCCAGGCTGCGGCGCAGCGCGAGACCGCTGCGCGCAGCGTGGAGAAGTGCGTCGTGCGCGCCCCGTTCGCGGCGATCGTGCGCGAGCGTCTCGGCCGCACCGGCGAGCTCGCCGCCCCGGGCACGCCGCTGGCGGTGCTCGTGGACGTCGAGCGCATCGAGGTCTCTGCGCGGGTGCAGGCGAAGGATGCGCCCGGCCTGGCGCAGGCATCCGGGGTGCGCTTTTCCGCGCCGGGCGAGGATCACCCGCTCGCGCTGCTGCGCGTGTCGCCGGCAATCGATCCGCAGACGCGCACGGTGGAAGCCCGCCTGCGTTTCACCGCCGGCGCGGCACCCCCGGGCGCTGCAGGCCGCATCGCCTGGCGGGATCCCGCGCCGCACCTCCCGCCGGAGCTCATCGTGCGTCGCGGCGGCACGCTCGGCATTTTCCTCGAGGCCCGGGGCGTCGCGCGGTTCCACGCGCTGCCGGAGGCGCAGGAAGGGCGGCCGGCGCGCGTGGCGCTGGCGCCGGATGCGCGCATCGTCGTGCGGGGGCAGCTCGCGCTGGAGGACGGGCAGCGGCTGCGATGAAGTTCGTCGAGCTGCTGCTGCGCAACCACCCGCTCGCGAACATCCTCTTCGCGGTGGTGCTGGCGATGGGGGCGGTGTCCTACTCCCTGATGCCGCGCGAGCAGGACCCGGAGATCAACTTCAACTGGGTCAACGTGGTCACCACGCTGCCGGGCGCGTCCGCCGAGGACGTCGAGAAGCGCGTCACGCAGCCGCTCGAGGACGCGATCAAGAACGTCGCCGACATCCGCTTCGTCACCTCGTCCAGCCGCGAGAACGTGTCGTCCATCCTGGTGCGCTTTCGCGACGTTTCCGAGCGCGTGTTCGACAAGCGCGTCAACGACCTGCGCCGCGAGATCCAGAACAAGGCGCAGGCCGAGCTGCCCGAGGAGGTGCGCGACGACCCGCGCGTGATGGAGATCACCACGTCGAACGGCTTTCCCACCGCGCAGGTGCTGGTGGCCGGCAAGGCGGACGACGAGACGCTGCGGCGCGTGTCGCGCGAGGTCCGCCTCGACCTCGAGCGCCTCGCCGGCGTCGACCAGGTGTTCGCGCTCGGCCTGCACGACGCCGAGTTGCGCGTCGATTTCGACCCGCGGCGCATCGCCGCGCGCGGCATCACCGCAGCCGACCTGTCCGACGCGGTGCGCGGCTGGTTCCGCGATACCTTCGCCGGCAAGTCGCGCATCGCCAACGAGGCTTGGCTGGTGCGCGTGATCGGCCAGTCTGCCGACCCGGAGTACCTCGCGGGGCTGACGCTGGCGGTGCCCGGAACCGGGCAGCGCATTCCGCTGGGCGACGTCGCGCAGGTCGAGCGCGCCCGCAGCACGCCGCGCCACCTCACCTCGTCCGACGGACGCCCGGCGGTGCTGATGTCGGTGACCAAGAAGGCGTACACCAACACGCTCGACCTGGTGCAGGAGATCCGCGCGTACGCGGAGGCGAAACAGGCGCTGCTCGCGCCGCTCGGCCTGCGCATTGCGCTGACCGACGACCAGACGGTGCCGACGCGGCACGCGATCGGCATCATGGAGTCCAACGCGGCACTCGGCCTCGTGCTCGTGCTCGCCACCTGCTGGGTGTTCCTCGGCACGCGCGTCTCGGCGCTGATCGCGCTCGGCATCCCGTTCTCGCTCGCGGGCGGCTTTGCCGTGCTCTACGCCGCCGGGTTCACGCTCAACATCTCGGTGCTGCTCGGCGTGGTGATCGTGCTCGGCATGCTGGTCGACGACGCGGTGGTCGTGGTCGAGGCGATCTACTACCGCGTGCAGCGCGGCCAGGAAGTGCTCGCGGCTTCGCTGGACGCGCTGCGCGAGACCGCGGCGCCGGTGACCGCCGCGGTGCTGACGACGATCGCCGCGTTCCTGCCGCTGATGCTGCTGCCCGGCATCGTCGGCAAGTTCATGTTCGTGATCCCCTTCGTCGTCGCGCTGACGCTCGCGATCAGCCTCATCGAAGCCTACTGGATGCTGCCCACCCACGTCACCGCGCTGCGGCTGAACCTGGCGCGGCCCTCGCGCGTGCAGCGCATGCGCCACCGCTTCACCCACCTGCTGCGCCTGCGCTACGCCCGCGCGCTGCTCTATGTGATGCGTCGGCCGAAGCGCTTCGCCGCGCTGATGCTGGTGGCGATGGCGGTCGCCGGCGGCGCGGTCGCCGGCGGCATGGTACGGCTGGAATTCTTCGCCTTCGACCCGATGCGGCTGTTCTACGTCAACGTCGACATGCCGGCGAGCGCGCCGATCGAATCGACGCTCTCGCGCGTCGAGCAGGTCGAGCGCGCGGTGCGCGCCCGCTTGCGCGACGGCGAGGCGCGCGCGCTGACCTCGGTCGCGGGCGTCAAGTTCACCGACACCGAGCCGCTGTACGGCGATGCCTACGGGCAGCTCGTCGTCTCGCTGGTACCGGAGGGCGATGGCCGCACGGTGGCCGAGATCGTCGACGCGCTGCGCGCCGACATCCTCGCGCTGCCCGGACCCGGCAAGCTCAGCTTCACGGTGCTCTCTGGCGGGCCTCCGGTCGCCAAGCCGGTGCGCGTGCGGGTGCGCAACGACGACCCGGTCGAGCTGCGCGCGGCGGCCGACGCGATGCTCGAGATCGTGCGCCGCATCCCTGGCGCGAAGGACGTCACCGACGACGACGTCGCGGGGCGCCCCGAGCTGCGCCTCGCGCTCGACGCCGAGGCAATACGCGCCAGCGGCCTGTCGCCCGGGCTCGCGGCGCGGCTTGCGCGACTGCACGTGGACGGCGAAGTGGTGACGCAGATGCGCGACCAGGGCGAGAAAGTCGAGGTGCGCGTGCGCGCGGCGCGCGGTGAGGCGGCCGATGCCGCGCGGCTGCTCGATGACCCGGTGGCGCTGCCCGGCGGCGCCGGCACGACCACGCTTGGCGCGCTGCTGCGCGCGGAGACCGGCGTCGGCAAGGGCGTCATCAAGCACTACAACCTGCGGCGCGCCATCACGGTGGAAGCCGACATCGAGCGCGGCACCACCGATACGCTCGCGGCGAACCGCGCCATCCGCGAGGCCTGGGCGCAGGTGCAGGCGCGGTTTCCCGCGACGACGCTGGATTTCTCTGGCGAGCTCGACGACATCCAGGAAAGCCTGGACGCCATGAAGGTGCTGTTCCTGCTTGGCGTCGGGCTGATCTACCTGATCCTCGCGGCGCAGTTCCGCAGCTACTGGCAGCCGGCGATGATCCTGGTCACGGTTCCGCTCGCGTTCACCGGCGTGGTATTCGGCCTGCTGATCTCCGGCAACCCGCTGTCGCTCTATACGCTGTACGGCGTCATCGCGCTTACGGGCATCGCCGTGAATGCGGCGATCGTGCTGATCGATGCCGCCAACGACCGGCGCCGCAGGCGCATGAGCGTGCTGCACGCCGCGGTGTACGCGGCGCGCCGGCGCGTGGTGCCGATCATCATCACCAGCACGACCACGATCGCCGGCCTGTTTTCGCTCGCGGTCGGGCTCGGCGGGCATTCGCTGATCTGGGGGCCCGTCGCCTCGTCCATCGTCTGGGGCATCGGCTTCTCCACCGTGCTGACGCTGTTCGCGATGCCGCTGCTGTACCAGGCGCTGATGCCGGAGCATCGCTCCCGGCGCGGCAAGCCTGCGCTGTATAATGGCGGCCCTTCCGCGCCAGACCACCGATGAACTTCGAACAGGCACGCGCCAACATGGTGGAGCAGCAGATCCGTCCCTGGGACGTGCTCGACCAGGACGTGCTGGACCTGCTGTACGCGATCCCGCGCGAGTCGTTCGTACCCTCGAAATCGAAGCAGCTCGCCTTCGCCGACGTCGAGATCCCGCTCGGGCACGGCGAAGCCATGTGGGCGCCGAAGATCGAGGCGCGCGCGATGCAGGCGCTGGCGGTGACCAGGCACGACCGCGTGCTCGAGATCGGCACCGGCAGCGGCTACCTCACCGCGCTGCTGGCGCGGCGTGCGGCGCACGTGTATTCGCTGGAGATCAAGCCCGCGCTCGCCGAATTCGGCCGCGCCAACCTGGCGCGCCATGGCGCCGACAACGTCACGCTGGAGACTGCCGACGGCGCGCGCGGCTGCGGCAAGTGGGCGCCGTACAACGTCATCGTGCTCACCGGCTCGACGCCGGTGCTGCCGCGTGCCTTCATCGAGCAGCTCGCCCCGGGCGGTCGCCTGTTCGCGGTGATCGGCGACGCCCCGGTGATGCGCGCCACGTTCGCGGTGTGCGCCGCGCAGGGCATGGCGACCCGGACGACGCTGTTCGAGACGCTGCTGAAGCCGCTTGACAACGCCGAGCAGCCCGAGCGCTTCGACTTCCGATGAAGAACACCACGCCAGCGGAGCTGGCCGCGCGGCTGGCCGATCCGGGCGGCGCCCCGCCGGTACTGCTCGACGTGCGCGAACCCTGGGAGTTCCAGACCTGCCGCATCGGCAACTCGCTGCTGGTGCCGATGCGCGAGATCCCCGCTCGCCTGGGCGAACTCGATCCTGCCGCCGAAACCGTCGTGATCTGCCACCACGGCACGCGCAGCATGCAGGTGGCGATGTTCCTCGAACGGCAGGGCTTCACCAACGTGTACAACCTCGCCGGCGGCGTCGACGCCTGGGCGCGCAGCGTCGATCGCGCCATGCCCACCTACTGAACGAAACCGGACGGACTCATCATGGTCAGATCGCTCCTTCGCATCGCCCTGCCGGCAGCGTTCACTGCATTTGCCGGCATCGCCGGCGCACAGGACCTGATGCAGGTCTACCAGGATGCGCTGAAGTACGACGCCCAGTACGCCGCGGCCAGGCACGCGCTGAGCGCGGGCCGGGAGAAGCTGCCGCAGGGACAGGCGCTGCTGCTGCCGAACGTGAACCTGTCGGGCAATGTCACCGGCACGACCATCGATTCCGAGCCGCGCAACGCGCCGCCGCCGGCGCCGTTCAACCGCGACTTCAATGCCTACGGCTACACCATTGCGCTTTCGCAGCCGATCTACCGCCCGCAGAACCGGCTGCAGGCCACACAGGCGGAGTTCCTCGTCAAGCAGGCCGAGGCGGTGTTCGGACAGGCCGGGCAGGACCTGATCCTGCGCGTCGCGCAGGCGTACTTCGACATCCTCGCCTCGCACGACACACTGACGCTGGTGGGTGCACAGAAGGCCGCGATCTCGGAGCAGCTCGCGCAGGCGAAGCGCAACTTCGAGGTCGGCACCGCCACCATCACCGATACGCACGAGGCGCAGGCTCGCTACGACCTGGTCGTGGCGCAGGAGATCGCGGCGCAGAACGACCTCGAAACCAAGCGCCGCGCGCTGCAGCAGTTGACCGGCAAGGAGTACACCGCGCTGAAGCCCCTGCGCGCGGACGTGAAGCTCGCGCCGCCCAATCCGGCGGGCATGCAGAACTGGGCGGACCTCGCCGAGAAGCAGAGTTTTCCGGTGCAGATCCAGGAGGCCGGCACCGAGATCGCGCAGCTCGAGGCGCGGCGCAGCACCGCCGCGCACCAGCCCACGGTCGATTTCGTCGCCAGCTACGGCTACACCTCGCAGACCGGTTCGTCGATCGCGGCCTCGGGCACCAATGTCAGCTCGGGCACCATCGGCGTGCAGCTCGGCGTGCCGCTCTACCAGGGCGGCGCACTTTCCTCGCGCGAGCGCGAGGCGGCGGCGCTGTACGAAAAGTCTCGCCAGGACCTCGAGAACGCGCGCCGCGCCAGCGTGCTCGGTTCGCGCCAGGCCTACCTCGCGGTGATCAACGGCATCGCGCAGGTGGGCGCGCTCAACCAGGCGCTGGTGTCCTCGCAAAGCGCGCTGGAATCCAACCGGCTGGGCTATGAGGTCGGCGTGCGCATCAACATCGACGTGTTGAACGCGCAGCAGCAGTTGTTCTCGACGCGCCGGGACCTGGCGATCGCGCGCTACAACACCATCACCAACCACCTGCGGCTGAAGGCCGCCGCCGGCAGCCTGCGCGAAGACGACCTGCGCGAAGTCAACGCCGCGCTGGCGCAGTAGCCTCGTCCAGCCGTGCCAGCGCCACGCCGACGTGGCGCGCCGCGGCGCCGCGATGCCCGGCGCATAGCGCCCTGCCCGCCGCCGACATGCGCTCGCGCAGCGCCGGGTCGCCAAGGATCCGGCGCGCGCCTTGCACCGCTTGCGCCGCGTCCGGAACCTGTAGCGCCGCGCCGGCAGCCACCGCGAGCCGCGTCGCTTCACTGAAGTTGAACACGCTGGGACCGATCACCACCGGCGCGCCGCAGGCGCAGGCCTCGATCAGGTTCTGGCCGCCGGTGCCGCCGAAGGAGCCGCCGATCACGGCGACGTCGGCAAGGCCGTAGTAGAACGCCATCTCGCCCATGCTGTCGCCGAGCACGAGGCTGCGCCCGGCGCCGGGAAGGCCGCCGCTGCTCCTGCGCACCACCGCCCAGCCGCGCGCGCGCGCCAGCGCATCGACCTCGTCGAAGCGCTGCGGATGCCGCGGCACCAGCACCAGCAGCGTATCCGGGTCGAGATCGGCAAGCGCATCCAGCAGCATCGCCTCCTCGCCTTCCCGCGTGCTCGCCAACAGCAGCACCGGCCGCGCCATCTCGCGCCGCAAGGCATGCCCGGCGGCGAGCTTCGCGGGCTCGGGCTCGACATCGAATTTGATGTTGCCCGCGACCTTCGCATCCGCCGCGCCCAGCGCGCGCAGGCGCGCCGCGTCCTCCTCGCTCTGCGCGCACACCGCGGCGAGCGTGGCGAACGTGGGCCGGAACAGGCGCGGCCAGCGCGCGTAGCCGCGCGCGGACTTCTCCGACATGCGCGCATTGGCCAGCATCACCGGCACGCCCGCTTCGGCGCAGGCGGCGACCAGGTTCGGCCACACCTCGGTTTCCATCAGGATCGCCAGCCGCGGCCGGAAATGCCGCAGCAGGCGTCGCATGCCGCCGGGCAGGTCGTAGGGCAGGAAGCCGCCCAGCACCGTGTCGCCGTACACGCCATACACTTGGGCGATAGTGTCGCGCCCGGCAGCGGTCATGCAGGTTAGCAGGACCTGGTGGTCCGGACGCGCGGCGGCAAGCGCGCGCACCAGCGGCGCCGCGGCGCGCACCTCGCCGACCGATACCGCGTGCACCCACAAGACAGGCCTTTCGGCACGCGCGGCGTAGCGGCCGAAGCGCTCGGCGATTGCGCGCCGGTAGCCCGGCTCGCGCGCGCCGCGCCACCACAGCCGGGCGAGCACCAGCGGCAGCGCCAGCGCCAGCAGCAGGCTGTAGAGCCGCCGCGCCATCAGGCGATCGCGTCCAGCGCGGCCCAGACCTCCTGCCAGGTGGGCGAGGCGCGCACGCCGCCCAGGTTCCTTGCCCTGGGCGAACCGTACAGCCCGGTCAGCCCCGGATCGGTGGCGCAATAGATGCCGAGCACCGGCGCGCCGAGCGCCACCGCCAGGTGCGATAGCCCGGTATCCACGCCGACCACCGCGCGCGCCCGCGCCATCAGCGCGGCAAGCTGTTCGATCGCCATGCGAGGCGGCACGATGGCGCCGCCGCCCGCAATCGCCGCGCCGATGCGCGCGCAGCGCACGCGCTCGGCGTCGCTGCCCCAGGGCAGCACGCTGCGCACGCCCTGCGCCGCGAGCTTGCCGCCCAGCGCGATCCAGTCCTGCTCCGGCCACAACTTGGCAGCGCGGCTGCTCATGGTCAGCAGCACGCAGTAAGGCACGGCGATGCCGACGTCCGCCGGTGGGGCTTCAGGCACGCGCAAGCCGTAGTCGCAGGGCGTCTCCACCTTGTAGCCCAGCGCGGCCGCGGTCAGCAGGCGGTTGCGTTCCACCGCGTGCAGCCGTCGCGGCACCGGGTGGCGCGACGCGTACAGCCGGGCGACGAAGGGCTCGCGCGCGCTGCCCTTGTCGTAGCCATGGCGCTCGCCGCGCGCCAGGCGCGAAATCAATGCGCTTTTCAGCAGGCCCTGGGTGTCGACGATGCAGTCATAGGGCTGCGCCGCAAGCAGCGCGCGGAACGCGCGGAACTCCTCGCGCACCGAGGGCTTCCACGGCGCGCGGCGCCAGCGCCGCACCGCCACCGGGATGATGCGACCGACCGCGCGATGCATGGCCACGATCGGCGCGAACACATCCTCCACCACCCAGTCGATTTCCGCGCCTGGAACCTCGCGCGCGGCGTCGCTCACCGCGGGACAGTGGTGGATCACGTCCCCGAGGGACGAGGTTTTCACGAAGAGGATGCGCATGCGCGGGATAAAATGCCTGAATCCGATTGTAAGGGAATGCCCTTGAACGCCCCGTCCCGGGCGCCGCTATCCGCGGTCCTGATCACCCGCAACGCCGCCGCACAGCTCGAGCCCTGCCTCGCCAGCCTCGGCTTCACCGACGAGATCCTCGTCGTCGATTCCGGCAGCACCGACGCGACCTGCGAGATCGCCGCGCGCCACGGCGCGCGCGTGCTGCAGCAGGACTGGCTGGGCTATGGGCGGCAGAAGCGCTTTGCAGTCACAAGCGCGCGCCACGACTGGGTGCTGTGCGTGGACGCGGACGAACGCGTATCGCCCGAGCTTGCCGCGAGCATTGCCGCGGCGCTGGCGAACCCTGCTTCCACCGTCTATCGCATGCCGCGGCGCAACCGCTTCCTCGGCCGCTGGCTGCGGCACGGCGAAGGCTACCCGGACTGGAGCCCGCGGCTTTTCGACCGGCGCAGCGCGCAGTGGAGCGAAGACACCGTGCACGAAAAGGTGCTGTACGCCGCCACGCCGGGCGTGCTGCAGGGCGACCTGCTGCACGAATCGGCGGACACCCTGGAAAGCTACCTCGACAAGCAGAACCGCTACACCACGCTGGCCGCGCAGCAGCTATACGAAGCCGGCCGCGATGCGGGCGTCGCGCAACTGCTCCTGTCGCCGCTTGCGCGCTTCCTCAAGTTCTACGTGTTCCGGCTGGGCTTTCTCGATGGCATCGCCGGGCTGGTGCACATCTGCATCGGCTGCATGAACAGCTACATGAAATACGCCAAGCTGATCGAACTGCGGCGCGGGGAGGGGAAATAAATGTCCGCGCAGCGTTCAGGCGATACTAGCGTCATGATGGACATTGCATCGAAGGACATCGTCGCCTTCCACGACGGCCGCCTCGCCGTAGCAGGCTGGGCGAAATCCGCCGCGCGCGAGCACGCGCAGGGCCTGTGGCAGGCGATCGAGGACAACCACCGCAACAACTGCTGCCTGTGGGACGAGGAAGACCTCGCGCGCCGGCGCAACGTGCC
>JBFWRS010000066.1:0-13514 GCA_050248795.1 Burkholderiales bacterium
AGCGACAGCGCCTGGATGTCGTGCCCATCGACCAGGATGCGGCCGGCGCCTGGTGCGTAGAAACGCGGCAGCAGGTTCACCAGCGTGGTCTTGCCGCCGCCCGAGCCGCCGACCAGCGCCACGGTTTCTCCCGGGCGCACCGCCAGGGACACCCCGGCCAGCGCGGGTTCGCTGCGCGTGGGGTAGGTGAAGTGCACGCCTTCGTACACGACGTCGCCGCGCGCGCGCGGCAGCAGGATGGTGCCGCGGTCTTCTTCCACCGGCTGGTCGATCATGCCGAACACGCTGTCGGCCGCCGCCAGGCCGCGCTGCAGCGGCGCGTTCACCTCGGTCAGCCGCTTCAGCGGCGCCAGCAGCAGCAGCATGGCGGTGAGGAAAGACGCGAACTCGCCCACCGTGGCGCGCTGTCCGATGGCGTCCTGCATGGCGATGTAGACGATGATCGCGATCGCCACCGCGGCGAGCGTGTGCGTCACCGGCGTGGCCAGCGCCGCCGGCACGGTCTGGCGCATGTTGAATCCGCGCAGCGCCTGGTTGGCGCGCTCGAAGCGCCGCGATTCGTAGTCCTGCCCGCCGAAGATCTTCACCACCTTGTGGCATTCGATGGTTTCCTCGAGCACGTGGGCAAGGTCGCCCATCGCGCGCTGCGTCTCGCGCGCCATGTGGCGCAGCCGCCGCGACAGCAGCCGCACGAAGAACGCCACCGGCGGGCCCACCGCGAGCGCGATCAGCGTGAGCTTCCAGTTCAGGTACATCAGCCAGCCGAGCAGGCCGATCACTGCGATCGAATCCTTGACCACCACGGTCAGCACCGTGGTCGCCGCCGCGGTGACGCCGCTGACGTCGTAGGCGATCTTCGACAGCAGCGCGCCCGAGGTATGGTCGTCGAAGAACTTCGCCGGCATGCGCACCAGGCGCGCGAACATCGCCGCGCGCAGGTCGAGCACCAGGCGATTGGACACCCAGGCGAGGAAATACGCCGACGCGAAGGTAAGCGCGCCCCGCACGACGAAGATGGCGACCAGCGCCGCCGCGAACACGAGCGGCGGGAAGATCGGCGTCTCGCCGGCCGCAAAGCCGCCATCGAGCAGCGGCTTCAGCAGCGCCGGGAACAGCGGCTCGGTGGCCGCCGCCAGCACCATGCCGACGATCGCCAGCGAAAACACCTTCGCATGCGGCCGCACGTAGGACAGCAGGCGCAGGTACAGGGCTCCCGATGCCTGCGCGGACGACTCGCCCGTGCCAGCGGGGCGCATCAACGCAGCTTGGTTCCGGCCCGCAACGCCTGCATGGCCTCGGCGTGCCCCTGCTTCGCCGCCTCGGCGATCCAGCTGCGCGCCTGCGGCACGTCCCGTTGCACGCCGCGGCCCTCGTAGTACGCGATGCCCAGCGCGTACTGCGCATCCGCATGGCCCTGTCCGGCGGCCCGCCGCAGCCAGAACACCGCCTTCTCGTCGTCGCGCGCGACACCGTAGCGTCCCTGCGCATGGATCGCGGCCAGCAGGTACTGGGCGGGCGGGTAGCCGCGTTCTGCCGCGACATTCAGCCACTTCAGCGCCTCGGCATCGCTGCGCTCGACGCCAGCGCCGATGCCATGCAGCAGGGCGAGCCGGAACTGCGCCTCGACCACCTTCGCCTGCGCCGCATCGAGCATGAGGCGCGCACCTTCGGCCGCGTCCTTGTCCACGCCGCGGCCGTCCAGGCGCAGCATGCCCAGCAGGTACGTGCCGTACGGATCGCGCTGTGCGACCGCCTGCTCCAGCAGTTCGACGGCGCGCGCGTAGTCCCGCTCCACGCCCTTGCCTTCGAGGTGCAGGTTGGCGAGCGAGGCCTGCGAGCGCGCATAGCCCTTCTCCGCCGCCAGCGCGAACCAGCGCGCCGCTTCGGCCGGGTCGCGCAGCTCGCCTTCGGCACGCTCGTGGATCACGCCCAGGTTGTGCATCGAGGGCAGGTGGCCCTTGTCCGCGGCGCGGCGGAACCAGTCGCGCGCACGCGCATCGTCCCTGGGCACGCCGCGGCCCGACGCGAACAGGTGTCCCATGTAGTGCTCGGCGTCCGCGTTGCCTTCCTCGGCCAGGCGCTCGAGGTCCGCACGGGCTTCAGCGAACCCCTGCGCGGCCTTGCGCGCCATCTCGACGACTTCTTCCGTGGTTTGCGCAAGCGCACCCCACGCGCAGGCCGCCAGCAGGCACCCGGCGGCCAGCCTTCGAACGATCACGATCATCATGGCCCGGATTGTAGCGGTCGGGTCGCCCGGGGACTCAGGCGGAGAGAGAGGCGTACAGGTCCAGCAGGCGCGAGGCCATGACGTCGAGCGACAGCGGCTCCACCGCGAGGCGCGCGGCGCGCTCGAGGCCGCTGCGGTCCGCGCGGTCCGCGAACTCGCCGAGCAGCCGCGCGAGCGCGCCCGCATCGCCCGCGCCGCACACGTAGCCCGAGACGCCGTGCTCGACGATCTCGGCGGCGCCGCACTGGTCGCTGACGATCGCCGGGATGCCCATCGCCAGCGCCTCGGGGACGACGTTGGGGAACGGGTCGTAGTGCGTGGGCAGCACCAGCGCATCCGCCGCCGCATAGAAGGGGCGCACGTCGTCGACTCCGCCCACGAACGCAACGCGCTCGCCGAGGCCGGCACTGCGGGCCTGCGCTACGAAGCGCGGCAGCTCGCGATCCCTGCCGACCACCACCAGGCGCAGCGGCGCGGGCGCCATTGCCATCGCCGCCAGCAGGGTGTGCAGGCCCTTGCGCGCGAAGCCCGATCCGACGAAGGCGAGCAAGGCCTCTCCGCTTGCGATGCCAAGGCGCTCGCGCTCGCGCTCGCGCTGCGCCGCGCGCTCCCGCGGATGGTAGTACCCGGTGTCCACGCCGTTGTAGATGACGTGCAGCTTGCCGGGGTCGACGCGGAAGTGGTGCAGGATCTCGTCGCGCACCATGCGCGAATTGCAGATCACGGCGCGCAGCCTGGGGTGCTCGAACATCGCGCGCTCGGCGGCGCAGACGTAGCGATGGTAGGCGCTCAGCGCCAGGCCGACGCGCTCGAGCGGCGTGGCGTAGGCACGGCGGTTGGCCAGCCACTGGCGGTGCACGCCATCGCCGGCGCGGTAGATCTCGCAGCCCGGGATGCGCTCGTGCGACTGCACCAGGTCGAAGCCGCCGGCCTGCCACGCAGCACGCGCCGCGCGCGCAAATCCCGCGTCACGCCACAGGCGCCCGATGTAGAACGGATCCACCAGCGTCACCGGCGCGGAGCCGCCGGATTCCCAGCTGCGCGCGATGATCGACACCTGCGCGCCACGCGCGGCGAGCGAGCGCAGCGCGCGCTCGACGAAGCGCTCGGCGCCGCCGTGCGGCGTGTAGCGCTGGCGCACCACCGCAAGCCTGACGCTTCGCTCTGCGCTCACGGGACTACCCTCGCGCTGCGCGCTCGGGATTCGCCCTTGGGACGGCCCGGCGGGCTCATGCAGCGGCAAGCAGTTCGCGCACCGCCTCGTGGACAGCGTTCACCGGCAGCAGCGTCAGGCACTCGCTCACCTTGCCGCCGCCGCAGCCATCCAGGCCGCAGGGCCGGCAGGCATGCGAACTGGTCACCACCCGGAAACTGCCTCCCCATGGGCCCCATTCGATGTCGCCGCTCGGCCCGAACACGGCCACCACCGGCGTGCCCATCGCCGAAGCCAGGTGCATCGGCATCGAATCGACGCCGACGAAGGCGCTCGCGCGCGCCGCCAGTGCACCGAGCTCCTTCACCGACAGCTTGCCGGCGAGGTTCACCACCGGTGCCTGCGTGCGCGCGAGGATCTCGCCAACGAAGGCAAGCTCGTCGGCGTCCGCGGCGGCGGTCAGCACCACGCGGTGTTCCCCGATGCCGAGCCGGTTGATCAGTTCCGCGTTCTTCTCCGCAGGCCAGCACTTGAAGCGCCAGCGCGACGCGGGATGCAGGTGCACGTAGCCGCGCGCCCCCAGCCCGTGCTCGCGCAGCAGCGCATCGACGCGCGCATCCGCATCGGCGCCCGGCACGAAGGCGACGCGGCGCTCGTCCATCCCGGGCTGGATGCCGATGCGGCGCAGCGCATCCAGGTTGAGCTCGACCTGGTGGCGGCGGCCGTTGTTCAGCAGAGGAAAGAGGTGGGTGAAGCTCCGCTCCCAGAACGCGCCCCGCCCCGGCACGCGCGGAGCGACGCTGTAGCGCGCGCCCAGGCGCCGCGCGAGCCACGCACCCCGCGGCTGCTCGCTCAGGTGCACCAGCAGGTCGTAGCGTCGCTCTCGCAGGCGCGCGTACAGGCGCCGTTCTGCGCCCAGGCGCGCTGCCAGGCCTTCGCCGCGCCAGCCGCGGCCCACGGCGTGCAGCTGCGCCAGCGCCGGATGGCCTTCGAGCATCGGCGCCGTGTCCTCGTACACCAGCGCATCGACCTCGATCGCGGGCACGTGCGCCTTCAGGCACGACAGCACCGGGCCGGCGAGCAGCACGTCGCCATGGTGGCGCAGCTTGACGACCAGCGCGCGCGCAAGCGACGGCAGCGGTACCGCATCCTTCAGCATGCGGCGAAGATAGCACTTCCCCCTGTCGGCCCGGCCCCGCGCAGGGACTGCCGCGCCTACTCAGGAAGCACTTTCAGTTGTGGCCGCTATTTCTTGACGCAATGGTGGATTTCCAACATAGTCGAAGTGTGGAAGCCGAGTTCAGCTCCCTCGAGGCCAAGGTTACGCAGTTCGTCCAGGTCTGCGACCGCCTGCGCGCCGAGAACATCGAATTGCGCCAGCAGCTCGCGGCAGCACAGAACGACGCGAAGCGCCTGAGCGACAAGATCGAGGGCGCGAGGACGAAGCTCGAGAACCTGATCTCGCGGCTGCCAGACTGACACCTGCTAAGGGCTGGATGAGCCGCATGGCCGATACCGCCAGGACCATCGAAGTCACCATACTCGGCCGGTCATACCGCATCGCCTGCGAGCCCGGCGAGCAGGAAGCGCTGATGCAGGCGGTTGCGTACCTTGACGCGAAGATGGGCGAAATCAGGAAGATCGGCAAGACCGCGGGCACCGAGCGCATCGCGGTGATGGCCGCGCTCAACATCGCGCACGAGCTGCTGTCGACCCGGGTCGGCGGCAACCTCGATGTCGGCCAGGCGCGGCGCAGGATCGCATCGATCGAGTCGCAACTGGACGCGGCGCTGGCGCAGCAGGAAAAACTCTTCTGAACTGCGCGGGCTTGTGCATGCGTGCACGGCGGGTATACTGGGTTCATGTTCCCTGCTGTGTGCGACCGGGCTCATATTTTCCGAACCGATAGCTTCCTCAGGTTGCCGATCCACGCGTCGCTGTTGTGATCGTCCCCGCCTTCGGGCGTGCCGGACGAACCTGATGTGACCGGTAGGTAACCGCCCTGCATAGCACAGGGTTCGGGAGCCGAGCCCACCGCCACGAGCGGGGAACACCACTGATGAAATTCTGGCTGATGAAATCCGAGCCCGCCGAGTGCTCGATGGACGACGTGCTGGCGGCGCCGGGGCGCAAGACCGCCTGGTCCGGCGTGCGCAATTACCAGGCACGCAACTTCATGCGCGATGAGATGAAGCCCGGCGACGGCGTGCTGTTCTATCACTCGAGCTGCGACGAGCCCGGCATCGCGGGCCTCGCCGAAGTGGCTTCCGCGCCGTACCCGGACCCGACGCAGTTCGACGCGAAGAGCGACTACTACGACCCGAAGGCGACGAAGGACGCGCCGCGCTGGTTCGTCGTCGACGTGCGTGCGCTCAGGAAGACGCGCATCGTCACGCTTGCGGAACTGCGTGCGCACAAGGCCTTGTCGGGCATGTGGGTGCTGCGGCCCGGCAACCGGCTGTCGATCACGCCGGTAAGCGCGCCGGAGTGGAACTTCATCTCCTCGAAGCTGCTCGCGCGGTGAGCACTTTGCGCAACGACACGCTGCTGCGGGCACTCGCGCGCGAGCCGACCGACTACACGCCCATCTGGCTGATGCGCCAGGCAGGGCGCTACATGCCGGAGTACAACGCCACGCGCAGCCGCGCCGGCAGCTTTCTCGCGCTCGCCAAGAACCCCGCGCTCGCCACCGAGGTGACGCTGCAGCCGCTGGAGCGCTTCCCGCTGGATGCGGCGATCCTGTTCTCCGACATCCTGACGATTCCCGACGCCATGGGACTGGGCCTGTACTTCGCCGACGGCGAAGGGCCCAGGTTCGAGCGCCCGCTGCGCGACGAAGCCGCGATCCGCGCGCTCGCCGCGCCCGATCCTGGCGCCGAGCTGCGCTACGTCACCGATGCGGTGCGCGAAATCAGGCGCGCGCTGGACGGCCGCGTGCCACTGATCGGTTTCTCGGGCAGTCCGTACACGCTCGCCTGCTACATGGTCGAAGGGGCAGGCAGCACCGATTTCCGCACGCTGAAGACCATGCTGTACAGCCGGCCGGAACTGCTGCACCGCATCCTGGAAGTGAACACGCTCGCGGTGATGAACTACCTGAATGCGCAGATCGATGCTGGCGCGCAGGCGGTGATGATCTTCGATACCTGGGGCGGGAACCTGCCGGCCGCAGGCTACGAAGCCTTTTCGCTCGCCTACTCGCGCAAGATCATCGCCGGCCTGACCAAGGTGCGCGAGGGCCGGCGCGTGCCCTCGATACTGTTCACCAAGGGCGGCGGCGGCTGGCTGGAGGCGATGGCCGACAGCGGCTGTGATGCGCTCGGCATCGACTGGAGCACGGACCTTGCGCTGGCGCGGCAGCGCGTCGGCGAGCGCGTCGCCCTGCAAGGCAACCTAGATCCGGCGGTGCTGTTCGCGCCCGCCGACAAGGTGCGCGTGGAGGCGCGGCGGGTGCTCGACGCCTACGGCAGCGCACCCGGTCACGTCTTCAACCTCGGCCACGGCATCTCGCAGTTCACCCCGGTGGAATCAGTGGCGGCGCTGGTGGACGAAGTGCGTACTTACAGTCGCAAAAAGTGATCGAATCCTCTTGACTTATACACAAAACCGCCTGGCGTTCGCTGCTACGCGCCATGCCGACAAGCCTCTCGCAGACAATGCGCAACAAATTGATTCAATTGAAATAAGTCCTCGCCTGCCGGAATCCCCCAGAGCAGGCTCCAGAGCGGGAATCGATTGTGACCGCCGGGCGACACGCTTACCCACAAACTTGTCCACAGGCCTTGTGGGTAAGAAAAATGCCTTTGGCCAAGGGCAGTTACGTGCCCCATTCAAAGCGCTGGCTTAACGGCGCGACGTAACTGCTTGCCAGCCCCAGGCGTCCTGCGCGTTGCACTGGATGTTCCCCTGGCGACGCTGTTCGACTATCTCGCGCCCGATGGCTGCAGCGCGGGCATCGGCGCCCGAGTGGCGGTGCCCTTCGGCAGGCGCGAGCGTGTCGGCGTGGTCGTCGAACTCGCCGACAGCAGCGACATCGCGCCGGAGCGCCTGAAGCCGATCGCGCGCGTACTGGCCGATGCGCCAGCGCTTCCGGCGCAGTGGCTGGAACTCGCACGCTTCCTGTCGGCTTACTACCAGCGACCCTACGGCGAAACCGTGCTCGCGGCGCTGCCGCCGCGCCTGCGCAGCCTGAAGGCGCTGCCGAAGAAGGCGCTGCTGCCGCCAGCGCCGGCGGACGCAGCGCTGCGGGCGAGCTTTGTCGCCGGGCACCCGCTGACCGAGGAGCAACGCGCGGCGGTGCACCACATCGCTGCCGCCGCCGGCGGCTTTCGCGCCGTGCTGCTTCACGGCGTGACCGGCAGCGGCAAGACCGAGGTCTACCTGCACGCGATCGCCCAGGTGCTGAGCGGCGGCGGCCAGGCGCTGGTCATGGTGCCCGAGATCAGCCTGACGCCGCAGCTCGAGGGGCGATTTCGCGCTTCCTTCCCGCACGCGCGCATCGCCATGCTGCACAGCGCGCTCGAGGACGTGGCTCGCACCGCGGGCTGGCTGGCCGCAGCGCGCGGCGACGCGGACATCGTGCTCGGCACACGGCTTGCCGTGCTCGCGCCGATGCCCGGGCTGCAGCTCATCGTCGTCGACGAGGAACACGATGCATCGTTCAAGCAGCAGGAGGGCCTGCGCTATTCCGGGCGCGATGTCGCGGTGCTCAAGGCCAAGCTCGCGCGCTGCCCGGTGGTGCTCGGCACCGCCACGCCCTCGCTGGAGACCTGGCACAACGCGCGCCAGGGCCGCTACGACATGCTGTCGATGCCGCAGCGCGCCGCGCCCGGCGCGCAGCTGCCGGCGGTGCGCACCATCGACCTGCGCAGCGCCGCGAGCGAGCATGGCCTGGCGCGCGCGCTGGTCGAGGCGATCGGCGCGCGCATCGCGCGCGGCGAGCAGAGCCTGGTCTTCATCAACCGCCGCGGCTACGCGCCGGTGCTGGCATGCGATGCCTGCGGCTGGGCCGCGGGCTGCGCGCGCTGCAGCGCGAGGATGGTTCTGCACGCGCGTGACCGGCGCCTGCGCTGCCACCATTGCGGCGCCGAGAGCCCGATACCGCGCGAGTGCCCCACCTGCGGCAACGTCGACCTGCGCGCCATCGGCCGCGGCACGCAGCGCATCGAAGAATCGCTGGCCGGGCTCTTCCCCGGCGCGGCCATCGCGCGCATAGACCGCGACACCGCGCGCAGGCGCGCGGACCTGTCGCGCGCGCTGCGGGACGCGCGCGAAGGCCGCGGCGACATCCTGGTCGGCACGCAACTGCTCGCCAAGGGCCACGACTTCCCCAAGCTGACGCTGGTCGGCGTGCTGGACGCGGATGGCGCGCTGCTTTCGACCGACTATCGCGCGGCCGAACGGCTCTTCTCCACGCTGATGCAGGTCTCCGGGCGCGCCGGACGCCGCGAGCAGGCCGGCGAGGTGCTGGTGCAGACGCGCTTCCCGCAGCACCCGCTCTACGCCGCGCTGATGCGCCACGATTTCGCCGCGTTCGCTGCGGCGCAACTGGACGAGCGCAGGGCTGCCGGCTTCCCGCCCTTCGTCTTCGAAGCCGCCTTGCGCGCCGAGGCGCCGCGGCTGGAGGACACGCTGCGCTTCCTGCGCGAGGCGCGCAGCCTGGTCGCGGTGCCCGAAGGCGTCCAGGTGTACGACCCGGTGCCGCACGTGATCACGCGTCGCGCCGGCTACGAGCGCGCGCAATTGCTGGTGCAGTCGGCATCGCGAGCCGCGCTGCAGGACTTCCTGCGCGACTGGTCGGCGCGGCTGTTCGAAACCTCGACGCGCGCGATCCGCTGGCATCTGGACGTGGACCCGATCGGGTCGGAATGACGCCGGCATATATAATTCGCGCCCCTTCATGAGCTTCGACGCCAGAAACCACCTCACCGCGCTGCTGCGCGCGGCGCTTGCCCGGGCGCTGCCGGAAGCGGCCGATGCCGACATCGTCCTCGAGCGCCCGCGCGACCGCGCGCACGGCGATTTCGCCTGCACGCTGGCGATGCAGCTCGCGCGGCGCCTGAAGCGCAACCCGCGGCAGATTGCCGAGAGCCTCGTCGCCGCGGCCGGCGCGGATGCGCATGTCGCGAGCATGGAGATCGCGGGCGCCGGCTTCATCAACATCCGGCTGTCGGCGCGCGCCAGGCACGCGGCGGTCGAGGACGCGCTGCGCGAAGGCCCTGCCTACGGCCGCGCCCGGGCGCGTTCGGGCGAGAAGGTGCAGGTGGAGTTCGTCTCCGCGAACCCGACCGGTCCGCTGCACGTCGGACACGGCCGCCAGGCCGCCCTCGGCGACGCGCTCGCCGCGATCCTGGAAACCCAGGGCCACGAGGTCACGCGCGAGTACTACTACAACGACGCCGGCGTGCAGATCCAGAACCTCGCCGCATCCACGCAGGCGCGCGCGCGCGGCACGAAGCCCGGCGATGCGGCGTGGCCCGAGGGCGCCTACAACGGCGACTACGTGCAGGACGTCGCCGACGCCTACGTCGCGCAGGGCGGCGACGCCGGCGACATCGACGCGGTGCGCAGGTTCGCGGTCGGCTTCCTGCGCGCCGAACAGGATGCCGACCTGCAGAAGTTTGGCGTCAGGTTCGACGTCTACTACCTGGAATCGAGCCTGTACGCCGACGGCAAGGTCGACGCGGTTGTGCGCGCGCTCATCGCCAGCGGCAAGACCTACGAGAAGGACGGCGCGCTGTGGCTGCGCACCACGGACTATGGCGACGACAAGGACCGCGTCGTGCGCAAGTCCGACGGCAGCTACACCTACTTCGTGCCGGACGTCGCCTACCACCTCACCAAGTGGCAGCGCGGCTACACCCGGGTGATCAACGTGCAGGGCACCGACCACCACAGCACGGTGACGCGGGTGCGCGCAGGCCTGCAGGCCCTGAACGCGGGAATCCCGCAGGGATACCCGGACTACCTGCTGCACAGCATGGTGCGCGTGATGCGCGGCGGCGAAGAGGTGAAGATCTCCAAGCGCGCAGGCTCGTACGTCACGCTGCGCGACCTCATCGAGTGGGCCGGTCGCGACGCGGTAAGGTACTTCCTCGCCTCGCGGCGCGCGGATTCGGACTTCGTCTTCGACATCGACCTGGCGCTGGCGAAAAGCGACGAGAACCCGGTCTATTACGTGCAGTACGCGCATGCGCGGGTCTGCAGCGTGTTCGTGCAATGGGGCGGGGATGCGGGCGCGCTTGCCTCGGCCCCGCTCGATGCGCTCGCGCACCCGCGCGAACTCGCGCTGATGCAGCGGCTGTCGGAATATCCCGACGCCCTGCAGGCCGCGGCGAACGAACGCGCGCCGCATGCGCTCGCCAATTACCTGCGTGAACTCGCCGCCGAGTACCACAGCTACTATAATGCCGAGCGCATTCTCGTCGATGATGAAGCCCTGAAGAACGCGCGCCTCAAGCTCTCGGCGGCGGTACGCCAGGTGCTCGCAAACGGACTCGCACTCCTCGGGGTGTCTGCGCCGGAAAGGATGTAGCCGCACCGACATGGCCAAGGCAGCACGCCCGCAAGCCGCGCCGCGCCGAAAATCAGGCGGCGGATTCCTGCTCGGGGTATTCATCGGCCTGGTGATCGGCCTGGGCGTGGCGATCGGCGTTGCCTTCTACGTCAACAAGACGCCGATTCCGTTCATCTCGGGCGCCAGGCCGGCGGGCAAGGCCGGGACGCCCGCGGACAAGCCGCCGGCGGTCGCCGGGCTGCCGACGACTGGCGCCACTGCCACCCCTTCCACCGCGCAGCCTGCGCCCACCAAGCCGCGCTTCGACTTCTACAAGATCCTGCCCGGCGGCGAGGAGCCGGTGTCCGAGAAGGAGCTCAAGGACCGGCTGAAGGAGGCAAAGACCAAGCCCGCGGCGGTGGGGAGCGAGGTCTACTACCTGCAGGCCGGGTCGTTCCAGAACCCGACGGATGCCGACAACCAGAAGGCCAAGCTCGCGATCCTCGGGCTCGATTCCAGCGTCGAGCCGTCTGTGCTGCCCGACAAGGGCACCTGGTACCGCGTGCGGCTGGGTCCGTACCGCAAGCTGGACGACATAAATCGCGTCCGGCAGGCCCTGGCACAGAACGGAATCGATGCCAGTCTTGTCAGAGTAAAGAGCGCCGAGAAGACGGACGCTGCGAAAGCAAACTGACCATGGCCCAGACATGATGAATCCAATCCGCAGAAGCCTCCTCGGCGCCGCCGCGCTCGCGGCCCTGGGCGTGCGCGCCCCGGCATACGCGCAGGCGCCCGCCGCCGGCCGCGACTACGGCGTGCTCAACCCGACGCTGCCGACCGAATCGCCGGGCAAGATCGAGGTGCTGGAATTCTTCTGGTACGGCTGCATCCACTGCTACAACCTCGAGCCGGTGGTGGACGCATGGCTGAAGAACCTGCCCGCCGACGTCGTATTCCGCCGCGTGCCGGCGATATTCAATGAGCGCTGGGCGCATGACGCACGCATCTTCTACGCCTTCGAGGCGATGGACCTCACCGACAAGACGCATGGGCCGCTGTTCGACGCCATCCACAAGTCCAGGCTGCAGACGACGAACCAGAAGGCGTTCAACGACTGGCTGCAGCAGCAGGGCGTGGACCAGAAGAAGTTCGAGGACGTGTTCCGGTCCTTCGGCGTGCAGAGCAAGGTGCGCCGCGCCATGCAGCTGACCGCGGCCTACCGCATCGAGGGTACGCCGCAGCTCGCGGTGCAGGGCACCTACACCATCACCGCCGACCAGGGGAAGACCGGCAAGGGCATGTTCGCCATCGCCGACCACCTGATCGGCATCGCGCGCAAGGCGCCCGCGGCCACGCAGTAACGGGGCTTCGCGCCGCGGCGGCAACGCGCTAGACTGCGGCTCATGCTCGCCCGACTGCTCGCCGCGGCCATGCTCGTGCTGGTTTCGTTCGGCGCCCTCGCGCAGAAGGTGCCGGTGCTGGGCCGCGAATACCAGTTGCTCGAGCCGCCCCGCCCGGTGGCTACCGGCAGCCGCATCGAAGTCATCGAGTTCTTCTACTACGGCTGCCCGATCTGCTACGAAGCGCAGCCGCACATCTCGCGCTGGCTCATGAAGACCGGTCCCGCGGTGACGCTGCGGCGCGTGCCGGCCGTGTCCAGCGAAGGCTGGGAGCCGTTCGCGAAGACCTACTACGCGCTCGAGACCACCGGCCTGCTCGGGCGGCTGCACTGGCCGGTGTACGACAACCATCATTTCGACGGCAAGCGCCTGAACGAAGTGAAGAACCTGCTGGCGTGGCTGGGGCAGAACGGCGTCGACGCGACGAAGTTCGCCGAGGTGCTGAACTCGCAGGAAACCGCCGCCAAGGTGGCGGCGGCGCAGAAGATGCTCGACGCCTACAAGGTGCGCGGCGTGCCGAGCTTCGTCATCGACGGCAAGTACGTCACCTCCGCGCGCATGGCGAACGGCGTCAAGGAAATGATGGAAGTCGTCGAATACCTGGTCCAGCGCGCCGCCGCCGAGCGCAAGTAAGCCGTGGCGCAGGGGCCCCGTCCCCGAAATCCTGCTTGAGAGTCTTCATCACGGGCGCCTCCAGCGGCATCGGCGCAGCGCTTGCGCGCCACTACGCCGCGGCAGGCAATGTCCTCGGCCTGGCAGCGCGCCGCGCAGACCTGCTGGACGCACTCACGGCCTCGCTGCCGGGCAGCTGCCGCGCCTACGCCATCGATGTCGCCGACTCGCGGGCAATCGCGGCGGCCGCGGCGGACTTCGGTGCCGCGGACCTGGTCATCGCCAACGCCGGTGTCTCGGTCGGCACGCACGCCGCAGACCCCGGCGACATCGCGAAACTTCAACGCGTGCTGGCGGTGAACGTCACCGGCATGGCGGCAACGCTGGCGGCGTTCGCGCCAGCGATGCGCGCGGCAGGCCGCGGCACCTTGTGCGGCATCTCCAGCGTGGCGGCATTCCGCGGCCTGCCCGGCTCGGGCGCCTACAGCGCCTCGAAGGCTGCCGCGACCAGCTGGCTGGAGAGCCTGCGCACCGAGTTGCACGGCACCGGCGTCGCGGTGGTGACGATCTGCCCCGGCTACATCGACACGCCGATGACGCGCGCGAACCGCTACCCGATGCCGTTCC
>JBFWRS010000067.1:0-13042 GCA_050248795.1 Burkholderiales bacterium
CGCGTGCGCTGCATTTTCGCGACGATCACGCTCGCATCGCGCGCGCCCAGTGCCTCCAGCGTCCGCAGCATTCCGGCGCAGGCGTCGGCCGCGTCCTCCGCCGACGCGCAACCGAGGCGCACCAGCCCATGCTCGGTCTTGTGCGGAACGTCGGGAGAACAGCCCTTGACCGCGACCGGCCCGCCCAGTGCCAGGAATGCAGCGGCGGCATCGTGCGCCGTGCGGCAGACGCGATGCGCTACGACCGGGACGCCCGCCTGCGCGAGCAGCGCGAGGCTTTGCGCCTCGGACAGGAACTGCGCATCCCCCGGAGGCAGCGACACGCGCGCACCGTCGCCGCGCGCCTGCGGCGCCGCGGCCCTGATCGCCTCGTGTTGTGCGAGCTGGCCGAGCGCGGCGACCGCGTCGACGTCATGCTCGAAAGTCGCGAGTCCCTCGGCGCGGAACACCGCGCGCGTGGACTCGAGCGGGCTGGCGACGACCACGGGCTTGCCGGTGCGGCGCGCGAATCCGGCGGCGTCGCGCGCGAATCGCGGCACGTCGTAGCCGCGGCCCGACATCGGCAGGCTGATGAAGTAGGCGTCGGCCGCATCGCGCTCGGCGATCACCGGCAGCACGGCACCGAGCAGGCCGCTGTCGCCGAGCAGCGCCGCGGTAAGGTCGATCGGGTTGGCGCTGGAGGCAAAGCCCGGCAGCACCGCGCGCAGCGCAGACTGCGTGCCGGCATCGAAGGCCGGCATGTCGAGGCCGTGGCGCTCCGCCGCATCCGCCGCCATCACGCACGAGGCGCCGGAATTCGAGATCGCGACCAGGCGCCGCCCGGCGGGCCGCCAGCCCTGCAGGTAGAGCTCGGCCGCGTTGCACAGCGTGCGCATGTCGGGCACGCGCCAGATGCCGTGCTGCTCGAAGAAGGCGTCGACCACGCGGTCCTCGGTGGCGAGCGCGCCGGTGTGCGAAGCGGCGGCCGCGCGGCCGCGCTCGGAAACGCCTGCCTTCAGCGCCACCACCGGGATGCCGCGCGCACGCGCCAGTTCCGCCGCGGCGGCTAGCCTTGCCGGATCCGGGATCGACTCCAGGTAGAGCAGGATCAGTTTCACCTCCGGATCGAGCGCAACCGCGGCGGCGAAGTCGGCAACGGTCAGGTCGGATTCGTTGCCGGTGGCATGCGCATGGCGCACGCCGAGCCCGCGCCCGCGCAGGAAGGCGTAGGGCACCACGCTCATCGCGCCGGACTGCGACACGATCGCCACCGGGCCGTCCTTCGGCTCGACTTCGCCGATCAGCGTCGCGAAGCTGGCGATCGCACTGTTGCCGAAATTCGCCACGCCCTGGGTGTTTGGGCCGACGATGCGCATGCCGGTGGCACGCGCGCTGCGCAGCATCTCGTCCTGCGCGCGCCTGCCCGCCTCACCGGTCTCGCCGAAGCCGGAGCTCATCACCACCGCCACGCCGGTACCGCGCGCGGCGCAATCTGCGACCGCGTCGACCGCCGCCGCGCCGGGCACGGCGACGATCGCGAGGTCCGGCGCTTCGGGCAGCGCGGCCACGTCCGGGTAGGCCTTCAGTCCCTGTACCTCGGCGCGCCCCGGATTCACCGGATACAGCCTGCCGCGGTAGCCGTAGCGCAGCATGTACTTGATCGGACGCCCGCCGATTTTCTCGGGGTTGTCGCTCGCACCCACCACCGCGATCGAGCGCGGTGCGAGCGCGGCCTTCAGGTCCATACCGGTTCGCGCTTTTCCCGGTAGGCGCTCATCGCCTCGCGGAAGTCCGCCGACGCGAGGCCCTGCTTCTGGTGCTCCATGTAGGTCGCGAATGCGCCTTCCCAGCCGAGGTCGGCGCTCAGGTTCATCGTCAGTCGTGTCGCGCGCACGCCCCATGAGGCGGCGGCCACGGTGCGCTCGAGCAGCGCGTCGAACTCGGCGTCGCGGTTCTCCTCGGACACCAGGGCCGAGACGAGGCCGATGCGCATCGCTTCCTCGCCGTCGATCGAGTCGCCCCAGATGGCGAGCGACTTCGCCCGCCCCATGCCGATGAATCGCGCCAGCCGCCACACCGACAGGCCCGGGATCAGGCCCTCGCGCCCGGCAGGCAGTCCGATCTTCGTGCCGGGCGTCGCCACGCGCAGGTCGCAGGCAAGCCCGATCTGGATGCCCGAGCCCAGCGCGTAGCCGTGCAGCAGGCAGATAGACACCAGGTCCATGGTCTCGATGCGCCGCAGGCAACGCTCCCACAGCTCGAAGTTGCGCTCGTCGATGCCGCCCGAGGACAGTTCCTTCAGGTCGATGCCGGCGCAGAACGCGCGCCCGGCGCCGCGGATCGCGAGCACCCGCAACTGCGTATCCGCGGCCGCGAGTTCCAGCGCCGCCAGCAGGTCGTGCTTGACCGCGTAGTTGCAGGCGTTGAGCACCTGCGGCCGGTTCAGCATGATCGTCGCGACCCGGCCGCGGGTCTCGTACAGCAGGTGAGGGAACTCGCGTCGCACGATGCGGCTCAATCGACCCGCGCGCCCGAGCGCTCCACCACCTCGCGCCACTTCTTCGACTCGGCGGCCATGTAGGCGGCGAACTCGCGCGGCGTGTCGGCGACGATGGTCACGCCCAGACGCGTCAGGCTCTCGGACACCTTCGGGTCGCGCAGCGCCTTGACGATCTCGCGGTTCAGCGTCCCGACGACCGGCTCGGGCGTGCCAGCCGGCGCGACGAAGCCGAACCACGCGGTGACGCTGAAGCCGCTCAGCCCTGCTGCGTCGAGCGTGGGCACGCCGGGCGCAAGCGGATGCTGCTTGAGGCTGGTCAGCGCGAGGCCCTTGACCTTGCCGCCCTGGGCCAGCTTGATCGCCGTCGGCATGTTGTCGAACATCAGTTGCACCTGGCCGCCGAGCAGGTCCTTCAGCGCCGGCGCGCTGCCCTTGTAGGGCACGTGGATGATGTTCACGCCGGTCATCAGCTTGAACAGCTCACCCGACAGGTGTCCGGTGGTCCCGGTGCCCATGGACGCGAAGTTGACCTTGCCCGGGTTCGACTTGGCGTAGCTGATCAGCTCGGCGACATTCGCCGCCGGCACCGACGGGTGCACGATCAGCATGTTGGGCACGCTGCCGGCATTGGTGATCGGCACGAAGTCCTTCTCCGGGTCGTACGGCAGGTTCTTGTACAGCCACTTGTTGATGGTCAGCAGGCTGACCGGCGCGGTCAGCACGGTGTAGCCGTCCGGCGCGGCCCGGGCGACATGCGTCGCGCCGATGCTGCCGCTGGCGCCGGGCTTGTTGTCGACCACCACGGCCTGCCCGGTCGACTCGGACATCTTCGCCGCAACCGCGCGGGCGATGATGTCGTTGGTGCCGCCCGGCGCATAAGGCACGACGAGCGAGATCGGCTTCGACGGGAAGGTCTGCGCGATCGAGGCGCCAAACGGCGCCAGCATTGCGGCAAGCAGCAACGGTTTGATGAGCTCTTTCATGGTCTCCTCCTAGCTGGTACGTGAGTAGTCGATCTCGGTTACGACGTTGAGCACCGCCTGGCGTCGCTCGGTGCGCACGGCGTGCAATGCCCGCTGCAAGGCCGCGGGCAGTTCGGCGGGATCCTCGACGCGCTCGCCGTGGCCGCCGCAGGCCTCGACCAGCTTCTCGTAGTCCGGCGCAGGCTCGAGCGTCGAGAACGGCGGCGCGGCCTCGGCCGCCGCGTGGCCTCCCGGATACAGGGACATCGTCGAGCGGTGCACCGCCGCCCAGCGGCGGTTGTTGAACACCACGGTAAGCACGGGCAGCCCCTGCGCGCGCGAGACGAAGTGGAAGGGCGTCGGATTGCCGAACATGTAGGTACCGTCGCCGACCGCGGCGATCACGGTGGCGTCGGGCCGCGCGAGCTTCGCGCCGAGCGCCGCGCCCATCGCCCAGCCCAGCCCGCCCGCCGGACTGTGCGAGAAGTACATGCCGTGGCGCGGGATAGTCAGCGCTTCCAGCGTCAGCGGATACTCGTTGATGAGGATGCTGTCCTCGTCCTTCACGCCGTCGATGCACTGCGTCACCCAGGCGTTGGACATCTTCCCGGCTGCGAGCGCCTGCCGCGCGGCCGGGCGCGGGAATGGCCAGGGCGCGCGCTCGCCGACTGCTTCGGCGAGTCCATCCAGGATCGCCGCAGGCGCGCCCGCCAGCGCCAGGTCGGCGCGGAAGCTGCGCATCGGGTAGCGCGCGCACAGCGGATCCAGCCCCAGGTGCAGCACCGGCACCCCGGCCCGTGGCGCAAAGTGATCGGGTATCCACGGCACGTCGCACTCGAGTACCAGCACCAGGTCGGCGTCCTTCAGCAGCGGCGCGGGATCGTAGCCCGCGTGCATCGGATGGCCGCTCGCGAGGCTGGCAAAGCGCGGGCGGTACTGGACCACCGGCACCGCGCAGCGCGTCGCGAACCGCTCCAGCGCGTCCCATGCGGCGAGCGTACGGCCCGCGTCCGCGGTGATCAGCACCGGGCGGCGCGAGTCCGCAAGCAGCCGCGCGGCCTGCGCGAGGCCCGCGGGATCGGGGTGCGGCGTGCTCGCCGGGGCGATCGTGCGCGTGCCGCTGGTGGCGCCGGCATGCGCCGCGACCAGCACCTCGCGCGGCAGCGTCAGGTAGACCGGGCCCTTCGGGTCGCTGTCGGCGAGCGCCAGCGCGCGATCGAGCACCGCCTCCAGTTGCGAGGGGTGGCGCAGTTCGTAGTCCCACTTCATGAACTCGCGCACCATCGCTGCCTGGTCGAACTGCTCCTGCGCCCAGTTGATGTAGTTGTTCCTCGCCCCGGGCACGCCGGTCTCGGTCCACGGCGTGCGCCCGGCAGTGAACAGCATCGGCACGTTCTGGCGCGCGGCATTGAACAGCCCGCACAGCGCGTTCGCGGTGCCCAGCCCCACGTGCACCATGACCGCCTGCATGCGGCCGGTCACCATGGTGTAGCCGTAGGCCATCGCTACCGCGACGTTCTCGTGCGGCACCAGTAGCGGCCGCGGCACTTTCGCGCCGCTCTTCGCCGCGCGCGCATACGCCTCGATCAGCGGCGGGAAATCGGTGCCTGCATTGCCGAACAGGTACTCGATGCCGCGCGAGGCGAGCAGTTCGAGCCAGGCGTCGGCGACGCTGCGCGCGTCGAGGTCGCGCTTCACGGCAGCACCGCGGTGGCGCGGATTTCGATCAGCGCGTCCGCTCGCACCAGGCCCGCCACCTGCACGCCGGTCGCGGCCGGGTACGGTGCCCCGCCGAACACCTCGCGGCGCACGTCGGCCGTGCGCGCGTAGCCTTCGAAGGTGGTGACGTAGTCCACCGTCTCGACCACGTGCTCGAATCCGGCGCCGGCGCTGCGCAGCAGGGGCAGCAGCTTGTCCATGTAGATGTAGCGCGCCTGCGCCGCCATGTCGCCCTTGCCCGCGACGCTGCCGTCGGGCCTGCTCGCGGTCATGCCGGAAACGAACAGCAGCTTGCCGGCGCGCACGGCGGCGCAATAGGTCAGTTTGTCGGTCCAGCCCCCGGGAGGGTGGACCGGCACGCGGATCGCGGCGCTCACGCGTACTTGCCCTTCGCTGGCGGCGATCGCGTCATCAGGCGTGCTTGCGCAGCGTCGCGGTGCCGACCATGGCACGCTGTTCGCCGACGCGCGCGTCGATGCTGCCGTCGTCGGCGAGTTCGACCTCGAACTCGTCGCCGGGACACACCGGGCCGATCCACTTGGTATGCAGGCGGCCCTGTGTCAGCCAGTCCTTGCCGAAGCGCCTGGCGCCCAGGTCCGCGGCGAACGCGCTCATGTGCGGGCCGTGCAGCAGCGTGCCGCGGAACCCGCGCTTCACCGCGTAGTCGTGGTCGTAGTGGATGATGTCGTTGTCGCCGTTGATGCGGCCGTAGCCGTCGATCATTTCCTGCGTGATGTGCAGCGTGCGCTTCATGGCTTCACTCCGGGACATGGAAGGCGTTGACGAGCGTGGCGAGCAGCTGGCCGTCGGCGCGGCGGAACTCCTCCTCCCAGCGCACGTAGCGGCGGCCGCGCTTCTCGAACTTCTCCAGCACGCGGCCGGTGGCGACCACCTCGGTCGACTCATCCGCCCAGATCGGGTGGTGGAAGGCCATGTCCACCTCGGCCATGACGATGCCCTGGATCGGCGGGTACTTGCGGTAGATGGCGCAGGTCATGTACGGGAAGAGCACGTTCGGCGCCGCGGCCTGCCGGCCGTCGACGCGGTACAGCGCGCGGTCGGCATCGACCGCGTCGAAGTACTCCTCGCAGATCTCCGGCGTGATCGTAAAGCGCGTTTCGCCCAGTTCGGCGCCGATGTCGAAGCGGGCGTAGGGCGTGCCGGGGGTGCTGTCTTCGCGCGGCTTGATTTCGCTTGGTCTGGTCATTTGTCGTTAGTGTGCGCATGGCGCACATTGCAGTTACTATGCGCACATCTTCGCGAGGCCGTGCCCGGCGGTCAATGCGCTTGCGCGAAACGCGTGGGCGCAATGCGCACAGGCGCGCGCCGGCCGCGCGCCTCGCGGCGGCGTGCTGCAGCGGGTATGCGGGGACCTGCGTTGCGGCCGGATCAGGCCAGGCGCTTGGCGATCAGTTCCAGCGCGGCGCCGACGGCGGCGAGGCGCACCGCGTCGCGGTCGCCGGGAAAGACGTGTCGCTCGATGAGCGTGGGCTTGCCGCGCGCGGCGGCGGCGATGTAGCAGGTGCCCACCGGATTCTTCTCGCTGCCGCCGCCGGGGCCGGCGTAGCCGGTGACCGCGACCGCGACGCCCGCGCCCGAGTTGGCCAGCGCGCCCTCGGCGAGGCCCTGCGTGACTTCGGCGCTCACCGCGCCATGCGCACGCGACACTGCCTCGGCGACGCCGAGGCCGGTGGCCTTCGCAGAGTCGTGGTACAGCACGTAGCCGCGCTCGAAGATCTGCGATGCGCCCGGCACCGACGTGAGGCAGCCGGATACCAGGCCGGCGGTGCAGGTTTCGGCGGTGGCGATGCGCACGCCGGCGAGCTTGGCGGCCGCCAGCGCGCGCGCGGCGGCGTCGAGCAGGTTCTGCGGAAAGAGCATCTGTGCCTCAGCCCAGTGTGTTGGTATGGGCGCGCCCGCCCTGCATGACCAGCTTCAGGCGCGCGCGTTCCTCGAGGATGCGGATGTCGGCGAGCGGGTCCCCCTCGACCACCAGGATGTCCGCAAGCTTGCCGGGCGCGATCAGGCCGACGTCGTCGCGGCCGATGCACTCGGCGGCGCGGCTGGTGGCGGCCACCAGCGCCTGCATCGGGCTCATGCCCAGCCAGTCGACCATGAAGCGCAGCTCGACCAGGTTCTCGCCCACCAGCAGCCGGTGCGACTGGTCGGTGCCGAAGGCGACCTTGACGCCGCGCTTGACCGCGTCCTTCCACAGCGGCACCTGCTTTTCCATGCGCTCGTAGATCTCGCGTTCCTTGACGTCCTCGCTGGCGAGCTGCTGCTTGTCCCAGGCGGTGTTCTTCTTGCGGTGCTCGAGCGACAGCGGCACCAGCGCCAGCGTGGGCACCCACCAGGTGCCCTTGGCGAGCATGGTGTCGACGCTTTGCTCGTCGATGAACCAGCCGTGTTCCAGAGAATGGATGTCTGCCTCGAGCGCGACCCGGATGCCTTCTATGCCTTCGGCGTGCACCGCCACCGTCTTCCTGCGCGCGCGCGCCTCGGCGACCGCGACCGCAATTTCCTCGACGGTGAACTGCTGCTCGTCCCAGGAGTCGGTCACAGAGGTGATGCCGCCGGTGGCGCAGATCTTGATGAAGTCCGCGCCCGCCATCAGCACGTGGCGCACCAGGCGGCGCACCTCGTCCACGCCGTCGGCCACCGGCGAGGGCAGCCAGGCGCGCTTCTGCACGCGCAGTCCCGCCGGCACCCAGGCATCGCCGTGCCCGCCGGTCTGCGAGATCATGACGATGGAGATGAGCAGCCGCGGGCCGCGGATGTAGCCCTCGTCTATCGCGGCGCGAAAGCCCGCGTCGGCGCCGCCCATGTCGCGCGCGGTAGTGACGCCGCAGGCAAGCGTCTCTTCCAGCACCGCGGTCGAGCGCAGCACGTTGTAGGTAGGCGCGTTCAGCAGGTGCTGGCGCATGTCGCGCGCGCGGTAGGTGCCGTGCACGTGGCAGTCGATGATGCCGGGCAGCACGGTGCGCCCGGCGGCATCCAGCACCTGGGCGTCCTTCGGCACCTTGACCGACGCGCCGGCCGCGGCGATGCGGCCGTTCTCGACCAGCACGGTGGCGTTCTTCACGGGATCGCGGCCGCTGCCGTCGATCAGCATGCCGCCGGTGATGGCGATGGTTGGGGTTGCGGACACTCAGTCCTCCAGGTCGACGAACACGTTCTTGACTTCGGTATACAGCGCGAGGCCGTGCATGCCGAGCTCGCGGCCGAGGCCGGATTTCTTCACCCCGCCGAACGGGGCAAGGAAGCCGTAGCGGCTCGCGCTGCCGTGGGAATTGACGCTTACCATGCCGCTGCGCAGCCGCCGCGCGACGCGCATGGCGCGTCCGACATCGCGCGTCCACACCGATGCGTTGAGGCCGTACGGGCTGTCGTTTGCCATCGCCACCGCCTCGGCCTCGGTGTCGAAGGGAATCAGCACCACCACCGGGCCGAAGATCTCTTCCTGCGCGACGCGCATCGCATTCGACGCGCCGGTGAGGATGGTGGGCGCGTAGTAGGCGCCCTGCTCCGGGCTGCCCGGCATGCCCTTCGGACGGCCGCCGCCGGTGGCCAGCCTGCAGCCTTCGGCGAGCCCGATCTCGACATAGCCATGCACGCTGGCCCATTGCGAGCGCGACACCAGCGGGCCGATCTCGGTGGCGGCATCGAGCGGATTGCCGACCTTCGCCGCTTCCGCGGCACGCCTGAAGGCGTCGAGGAACGCGTCGTGCGCACCGCGCTCGACGAAGACGCGGGTGCGCGCCGAGCAGCTCTGCCCGGCGTTGCCGAAGCCCGCCTTCACGGCCTGCGCCGCGGCCTTGGCGATGTCGGCGTCCGCGAACACGATGTTCGGGCTCTTGCCGCCCAGTTCCAGCGTGACGCGCTTGACGCTGTCGGCGGCAAGCTTCTGCAGCGTCGCGCCGGTGGTGGTTTCGCCGGTGAACGAGATCTTGTCTATCAGCGGATGCGTCGCGATGCGCGTCCCCAGGCTCGCGCCCGGGCCGGGCAGCACGTTCAGCACGCCGGGCGGCACGCCCGCCTCCATCGCGATCCCGCCCAGCGCGATCGCGGTAAGCGGCGTGTGGCTGGCGGGCTTGAGGATCACGGTGCAGCCCGCCGCGAGCGCGGGCGCGGTCTTCCAGGCCGCGGCGAGGAAGGGGAAGTTCCACGGCGTGATCGATGCCACCACGCCGATCGGCTCGCGCAGCGTGAAGTCGAGCACGCCGTCGCCCATCGGGATGGTGTCGCCGAAGAACTTGTCCATCGCGCCGGCGTAGTACTCGAACACGTTCGCGGCGCTGTCGACCTCGTTCGCCGAATTGGCGATGGTCTTGCCGCCGTCGCGCGTCTCGAGTTCGGCGAGTTCCTGCGCGCGGGCGCGGATGCCGTCCGCGATGCGGCGCAGCAGCTTGCCGCGCGCGAACGGCGCCATGCCCGACCACTTGCCGGCGTCGAACGCGCGGCGGGCCGCGGTCGCGGCGCGATCGACGTCCTCCGCCCCGGCCCTGGCGACCTTCGCCAGCACCGCGTCGTCCACCGGGCTCACCGAGTCGAAAGTCTCGCCGCTGGCGGCGTCGACGAAGCTGCCGTCGATCAGCAGGCGCGATTCAGGCTTGTTCACGAAAAGATCCTCTCGCAGTGCGCGGGCAGTTCGTCCAGGCCCGACAGGTGGATGTCGGCGTCCGGATCCGGCGGCTTGCCCGGCGCGAGCCACGCGGTGTGCAGGCCGAGCGCCTTGGCGCCCTTGACGTCGTTGCGCAGGTCGTCGCCGACCATCAGCGTGCGCGAGGGCACCGCGCGCAGCGCCTCGAGCGCCGGCCGGTAGCATTCCGCGTGCGGCTTCATCCACTGCGTGTCCGACGATACGACGACGACGTCGAAATGGCGGCGCAGGCCGAAGCGCTCGAGCGTCGCGCCGACCACCGGCCCCTGCGGATAGTTGGACACCACGCCCAGCCGGTACGAGGCGGCGAGCGCCGGGATCACCTCGGCGGCATGGTCCAGCAGCACCGCGCCCTCGGCCACCGCCTCGCCCAGGGCTTCCGCCATGCGCGCGAAGGCGGCGCGCGGCGGCGACGCCTTCACGCCGGCGATCTGGAAGCTCATCGCGAAGCGGTCGGCGAACGTGTGCTCGATCAGCGTCTCCTTCGAGCGCTGGATCTGCACGCGGCACGCCGCGAGGTAGTGCTGCACATAGGTTTCGGGCGTCAGCGCCGCGCCGCCCGCCTCGAGGTGGGGCTTCAGCTCCGCGTCGAACACCTGCTCGACGCAGGCCAGGTGCTTGTCCGGGTCGTGGATCATGCCGGGGATCCACATCAGGGTCTCGCCCCAGTCGAAGAGGACGACAGGCGCGTCTTCTGCCCTAGCGCTCACCGGATCAGGCCGCCGCCATCGCCTCGTCGACCAGCGCGCGTGCAGCCGCCGCCTGGTCCGCGGCGCCGTACACCGCACGGCCGACGACGCCGTACACGCTGCAGCCGCCGGCCGCCGCGACGAGGTCGCCTATCTTCCCGCCCAGCGGGCCGATTCCCGGCACGACGAACACCGGCGCCTTCAGTTTCGCTTTCAGGCGCGCGGCGTGGTGGCGCAGCTTGTCGGGCGTGTTGCCGGGGACGACGAAATGGTCGGCGCCGGCTTCGATCGCCTTGTCGATGATGCGCTCGAGCGCGTCATCGGCGACATAGCCGCCGCCGGCGACGTTGTAGTCGGGAAACGGCAGGTCGCCGCCCACCAGCGGCAGGATGCCGCGCTTGATCGACTCGCCGACGAAGCCTTCGACCGCGCGCGGGCCGGCGACCGGGAAGAGGATCAGGCCGTCCACCTTCGCTTCGGCGGCGATCGACGAGAACTTCGCCGCCATGTCGAACACGTCAGGCCCGGCCTTCTGGTGGTCGTAGAGCAGCGGCAGGTCGGTGTGCGCGCGAAGCTGCCGCACCGATTCGGCGAGCCCCAGGCGCAGCGCCATGGTCATGCCGAACTTGTAGCCCACCACGCCCTCGATGCCGGTGGTGAGGTCCAGCGTGCGCTTGCAGGCGTCGACCGAATCGGCATCCAGCGCGACGATGATGCCGTGACGCGCGCGAAAGCGCACGGGTCCCGCAGTCACTTCGCGGCCTTCAGTCGCTGGATGGTGCGCTGCGCGCTGGGCTTGATGTCCTTCACGTCGAGGCTCATGTCGATCGCCTTGACCGAGTGCGTCATGTCGCCCACCGAGATGACGTCGACGCCGGTTTCCGCGATCGCGGCCACCGTGGTCTCGTTGACGCCGCCCGAGGCCTCGGTGATGGCGCGGCCCTTCACCAGCTTCAGGCCCTCGCGCACCTCGTCCAGGTCCATGTTGTCGAACATGATCACCTCGACGCCGCAGTCGAGCGCTTCCTGCACCATGTCGAGCGTTTCGCACTCGACCTCGATCTTGTTGGTGTGCTGGGCGCGCGCACGCAGGATGGTCACCGCATTGGTGATGCTGCCGGCGAGCTTGATGTGGTTGTCCTTGACCAGAATGCAGTTGTTCAGGTTGAAGATGTGGTTGTGCGCGCCGCCGACGCGCACCGCGTACTTCTGCACCATGCGCAGGCCGGGCCAGCCCTTCCTCGTGTCGGTGAGGCGCACCTTGGTGTGCTTCACCAGGTCCATGTAGCGCCGCGTCTTGGTGGCGATGCCGGAGAGCTGCTGCACCCAGTCGAGCGCCGCGCGCTCGATCATGAAGAAGGTGGAGGCCTTGGCGCGGATCTTGAGCAGCACCGTGCCGGGGCCGATCGGGTCGCCGTCCTGCAGGCCGTACTCGACCGTCGCTTCGGGTTCGATCAGCTTGACCGTTTCTTCGGAGAACATCATGCCGCAGGCAATGCCGCTGCCCTTGGCGTAGATCTGGCCGGTGAGCACGGGGTCTTCGTCCCAGACGAGGAAGCCGCCGGTGGTATCGCCGGCATTGAGTTCCTCGCGCAGGCCCGCTTCGACGAGCGGGCGAATCATGAATCGGTTCAGACGCATGATGCAGTCCTCCAGTTGGGAAGCACGAAGTCTATGCCGCCCCCGGGCCGCCGCCTCCGTCTATTCGAAAGCGGAATACGCGCGGCGTCAGAACGCGTCCGGCTGGGTCGAGGGCTCGACCTGCTTCACCGCGTCCAGCGCCGCGCCCGCCTCGAACAGCTTCATCACCGTGGGATAGGGCGCGAGGTCGCAGTCGTAGCGCCGCGCGTTGAACACCTGCGGCACCAGGCAGACATCGGCCATCGTGAAGTGGTCGCCGAGGCAGAACCTGCCGTGGCGCTTCTGTGCGGCGAGGAACTGCTCCAGGCTCGCGAAGCCCTCGGCGATCCAGTGCGCGTACCACTCGCCGTTCACCTTCGCGTCGTCGTGCCCCCAGCCCTTCAGGTACTTCAGCACGCGCACGTTGTTCAAGGGGTGCATCTCGCAGCCGATGATCTGCGACACCGCGCGCACGTACCACTTCTCCTCGGCGCCTTTCGGCATCAGCGGCGGCTCGGGGTGGATGTCGTCCAGGTACTCGATCATCGCCATCGACTGCGTGAACACCCGGCCGGCATCGTCCACCAGCGCGGGCACCAGGCCCTGCGGATTCTTCGCGAGGAAGTCCGCGGAGCGGTGCTCCATCTTCGGCAGGCTCACCGGCCGAGACTCCCATGGAACGCCCTTGTAGGCGAGCGCAATGCGCAGCCTGAAGGAGGTAGAGGAGCGGAAGAAACCGTAGAGCTGCAAGGCACTACCCCTTGGCGTGGGCGCTGTCCAGCAGGTGCTGCGGCGTGCTGGACACCACCTTGGCATATTGCGGCACGAAGCCCGAGCCGCGGATGTGCTTGATGAACGCGGGCTTGAGCTCGTTGGCGAGGATCTTGCGGATGCGCGCGTGCTCCTCGATGTC
>JBFWRS010000068.1:0-12916 GCA_050248795.1 Burkholderiales bacterium
CCCGCGTGCTCGAATGCTCGCTTCAATGAGGCCGCGGCCTTTCGGTCGCGGAAACAGGCATACCAAGAGCAGCAGATCGAGGCGACGCAGGCTTCAATGAGGCCGCGGCCTTTCGGTCGCGGAAACCGGATACGCGTGCGAGAAGAGGAATTAAACGTGTATGCTTCAATGAGGCCGCGGCCTTTCGGTCGCGGAAACCAGCCCTACAAGCCCGGCAGGACCCGCCACCTGTTGCTTCAATGAGGCCGCGGCCTTTCGGTCGCGGAAACGATGCCAACAACGCCCTGCAGGCGCTGGCGAGCCGCCGCTTCAATGAGGCCGCGGCCTTTCGGTCGCGGAAACAGTCCCCTTCGGATGTCGCATTCTATAAGGGGCTGGAGGTAGTTCTGCGAGCGCTGGCACTTCCGTGAGTAGCGATCGCAACAGGCAGGTGAATCTATGCTGCATGGGTAGGGGTTTATCCATGTTTTTAAAGAGCTTCCGGCCTCGCGAGCGCTGATGCGTCTGCACTGAAGCGTCCGAGCGCTCGCGTCGGACCGGCAGATTTCCCCGTCACTCCGGCCGTGGTCAGACGATCACCGGTTCGCGCGCGATTGCCTCGAACGTCTTGCCCAAGCTTACTACCTTCGGCGTCACGGCATCCGCAGGGCCGACCTCCATCGTGATGACGTGGTCCTCCTTGTGGTGAATGATCCCGTCGAGTAGTTGAACCATCTCGGCGTGCCGGCGCCGACTCATGCGGCACTGGAAAACCGATAGCTGCAGCCATTCGCCGTAGCCGTGCATCAGCTTGAAGATGCGGCGCCAGCGCTTCTGGTCGGCGATGTCGTAGGCGACGATGTACAGGTGTTCGTCCATGGCTTACCTCGTGATGAGGTTGGGGTAGTCGGGAATCTCGCCGAGCAGGTGCCTGCCCAGCAGCCGTGCCTGGATCTCGATCAGGCGCCGGTAGCTGACCTTGTAGCCGAACAGCGGGTGCGTGATCTCCTGGCTCATGCGCCGCTCGAACCCGGCGATGAAGCGCTTGCGGCCGTCGGGCGCTAGCGCCACGGCCTTGCCGGAGCGCACGAAGTCGGTGGGCCTGACCTCACCGTTGTTGATCGCCATGATGACGGCTGAGTCCGCCACCAGCGGGCGGAATGGTTCCATCAGGTCCAGCGCCAGTGCCGGCCGCCCGTATCGCGGCTGGTGGTAGTAGCCGCGATAGGGATCGAAACCGACCCCTGCCAGCGTCACCGTGAACGCGCGCACCAGCAGCGAGTACGAAAACGACAACAGCGCATTCACAGGGTCGGTGGGCGGCCGTCGATTGCGCGCCGAGAAATCGAAACTGAACGACTCCGACACGGTGTCGCCGGGCTTGATCAGGTTGGCGAACGCGCCGAAATAGCGCGCGGCCGAACTGCCCTCCACGCCGAGCAGCTCCGGCAGGGACTTCGTGCGCCGCACCGATAGGGAATCCTCCTTCATCGCATCGAGCAGCACTTCGGGTTTCTCCTCCTGCCGCCAGTTGCGCCGCAGGAGCGTCCTGCCATTCAGGATCTTCGCTTCGACCAGTCCTTTGGCGATCGCAAGGCAGTGCTGCCCGTCGAAGCTCGCGTGGTACTGGGCAGTACGCAGCTCGACATTCTTGTGGCCGGTGCCGATGCTGTGCCCCATGAACCAGCCGCCGTAGCTCATCCAGGTGATCGGGATGCCGCGGCTCATCAGTTCCTGTATGCAGGGCGTGGTGACGTAGACATTGCCGAGCAGCACGAGCTGCGACACCTCGTTCATGCGTGCATGGTTCACCACCTTGTCTTCGATGCTCACCTCGAGCGTTTCCCCGCTGCGCGCGACTTTCGCGCGGTTGGCCTGCACGTACATCGGCATCGATTCGTCGCGGCCGACGGCGAGCGGGCGGGGCGAGGAATTCTCCTTCCTGAAGAACTGGACTTCGTCCGGCAGGCAGATGCCCACCAGCGAGCAGCGCGGGCATTTCGGGCTGTTCTCCAGCGGCGGCGGGATCTGGCCGCCCGCGGCCACGAGCCGCAGCCCGTCCACGGCATTGCGGGTCAGTGCGCGCAGCTCTTCGTCCAGAGGCACGCGCACGCGTTCTTTCCCTTCGACAAAGTAGAGCACGCCCTCGTCCACCCGATACCCGTGTTCCTCGAGGATCATTCCCTGCACGCAAAGCTGCACGCGCTCCGGATCGTAGGCTCCCTTGGCGACGTGCGGGCGCTTGCCGCGTTTGTAGTCCACAGGGGTTACTGTGTCGCCCGAGACTTCGACGAGATCGATCTTCGCGATCAAGCCGAACCGCGTCGAGGAGAGCGTCACCGAGCGGGCGTGAATCTCCTCCTGCGCTTCTTCAGAGCCGGGTTCGGGCAGGCTGCCCGAGGCCTTGTCCACGCGCTTGTGCTTGTGCCGGCCGTCCACCGTGTCGGCGGAGTCGGCCCATTCTCCCTGCACCCATTCCAGGTACGCGAGGCGCGGGCAGTACTGGTATTCGTTGACCATGCGCGCGGGAAGCGGCGGCATGTCCCCGGTGAACTCGGGGAAAGGCAGGGGAAGGTCGGGCTGCGGGTTATCGTCGTCCTGCATCGGGGATCTCCGATGCGTTCAGGCTACTGCGCAACCATGCCGGCGCTATCAGTGCCTGGCCAGGCTTACGCGCCGACCGCCATCGTTCTTGCCGCGGGACGGTCTGCGTGGGTTGGCGTGCGCAGCACGCTTGCTTGCACGGTCACGACCGCTACCGTACTGCCGGTCATATCGAAGAACTCGACGCTGTAGCCCTCTTCGATCCCTGGGGCGACGTGATGATCCACCACCGTGCCGACGTCCCCGGCTTTCAGACCTTCCTCCGGCAGATCGACCGTCAGAATGACCTCAGAATAGAGCTCGAATGCCATGTCGTTACCTCGGATACAGGGTTATCAGCCGCGGGAAGTCGGTTCCCGTGTCAATCTGCCAGATGCTCCGGAAGAGGATACGCCGGCCGCTCGGCGTTGCAAGCGGCGCGCTGATTTCGAAGCGCCTGCCATATGGATTCTCCCTCGCAACGGCGAACTCAGAGGTCAGATGCTGCCCTCTCAGGTCGGCCTCGAGTACCTGCCAAGCATCTGCCCGATACCCACACGCCAACAATAGTCGCGCCTTTGTTGAACCCCGTCGATGGGCGGAATTCAAGAGGTAGTCCCGGAGCTTCTGCGGGACGATAATCGCTTTCTCGGCGTTGGGGATGCGCATAGTGCGGACTCAGGCCGGTGACCATTTGGTCAACGTCTCCTCGGAACGGCCTGATTGAACGTCTGTCGCGCGTCTCCGACGAGGGGCCAGAATTGCCGGGTCATGCGAGGCCGGATTGTCTCGGTAACGCTGGGTATTTGAGGGCAAGCTAGGGTTGCGATACGAAGCGAGGAGCGAACAGGCCGAGGCCGAAGTGACATGCGAAGCCGAGGGCGAGCGGACCGGAAACGGGTTTCGCGAACGTGAGGCGCCAGAAGCTGCCGTGATGGTCGGGTTGGTCCAATCCACGCTTGCCGCGGTATCGATGAAATCGGTTCGGTCGGCGAACTTGCTTTCCGACGCGGATACAGTCGAGCCGTTCGAATTGAACCGGTTCCGGGAGCCCGCGCTCTCGGCATTCGCGCCCGATCTGATCCTCCACGCCAAAGCGCTTCTTGGCGTGCCAGGGATGCAGATACGGCGTAACCGATTCCCACACCATGGCAGCCTCGAGCAAGGATCTGCCGATCTCGGCGCCACCTATCCCTTCGACCACAAGACGCCATTCGCTGCCGTCGTGGCTCCAAAGTCGGCGCAGCCCTTCAGCAATTCGACGCTCCTGCAAACCCAAGCCATTGGGCACATGTAGGACTAGCCGGTCGATGCGGCCATCGCCGTTTCCGTCCCACGGCAGGAAGAATGCATGGCGATGCCGGCCATCTCTCTCCAGGCCATGCCCCGACAGAATAGGCGGAATCGAGTCTTCGCCGAGCCGGGATTTCGCTTCGCTCATTACCGCGCGACGCAGCAGTTCGCCGATGCGCAGGCTGTCTTCCACGCGCGGCAGTGGCTTGCCGATGAGGAGGTAGGAAACCGTTGTCACAGTGGGAACTGCCGCTTTGTGCGTCCTGCGTTGCGGCTTGAGCGCATCCATCGGACGCAGGTAGTTGACCTTGCGTGAGGCCGGCGGTTGATTCCAGCCCAGCTTGCGGAGGTCGGGGGTGGTCACCGACAAGGCGTCGAGCAGGCTCTCCGGCAAGGTGGTGCCGAGCTTCCGCCGGGCGCGCTCGTCCGTGAGGAATCGCTGCCGCAACACCCCGTATTCCGTACACGGCAGCGGGGCGAGCAATGTGACTATTTCGCTCAGCTCGCCAGTAGCCTGGTTCACGGCTTCGTTGCCGGGTCGGCAATTGGCCTGAAAAGCGCCCTCGAACCGGCGCGCCTCCACCCAGGATTCGGCGCGTCCGAGATAGCCCATGGCTTCCAGCAGGTCGTCGACCAGCGCCAACTGTGGCTCGGACAATTGCGTCTGCTGCCAGGCCATGCGCAATGGTTCTTCGCGGCCCACTGCCGCGAATGCATCGAACACCAGCGAAGTGTCGCCCGGCTTCAATTGCGGCATGTAGTGACGCGTATGGCCATGGCTTGCAGCAGGCAGGGCGTATTCCGGCAGCGCTCGCGAAAGCGCGTCGATCAGCCCGGCGAGCGTCGATTCGTCGTGCCGACCTGCGGGTTTGACCTTGTGATGCCAAGTGGCAATCAAGGCGCGCAGCACACGCCAGGGTTCCGGAGGCCAGACCACCGCGCCTTCGTTGACGTGCCGCTCCCAGGGTGTGGCGTGGTACCTGCCCGCCGGGAACGTGAACTCTAGCCCGAGCATGATCTACTCCTTTTTCTTCTTGCCTTCCGACGTGTACTTCACGGTCGTAGTCCGGAACTCTGCGTCCTTCGCGGCCGCCTTGATCAAGCCGGGCAGTTCAGCCTTCAACGTTGCCCAATCCGGCAAGGTAAAGCCGTCGGGCCGCTGAACCGTGACGGCCTCGCATTCGAGATCGCATGCGGTCCTCAGGCGCAAGCCTTCTTCGAGAAAACCCCGGATCTTGAATAGTGCAAGCGCGACCAGCAGTGTGTACACGGCAGGAGGGAACCCGTAGCCGCGCAGTTGCGCGAGATCGAGGTTGAAGAAAGCATCGATCTCCGGAGAAACGAACTCGTCGCGCGAGAACGGCACGTTGCCGAACCCTTTCGCCGTATCGCCAGACGGATTGACGGAATCGTTCTTGACGCCGCCACTGGCCGCCACCCTGCTGTCCTTCGCCTCGATGAAAGCGGACAGGGCGCGTGGCAGGCGCAAGCGGCCCCCCGACAGCTCCTTCTTCGCGAGGAAGACGCCATGTAGCAGCGCATTTGCGTCGAGTTGCAGGAGTACCTTTGCCAGCTTCTTCAAATCGACGAAACCCTCATCCATCCCGGCGAGATCGGACTTGAGCCTCTCGAATACGGTCTTGTCCGGGCCTTCCAGAATGTACGGGGAATTGATTCGATGTGCCTCCAGCACCGAGTTGGTCAGAGGCTTGCCGTCCTTGTCCGTCACCTTGATCACCGATAAATTCTTGAGTGGCGGCACCCAATCGTCGTTCACCTTGTCCCAGCACACCGCCTCCAGCCGGTTGGCCATGCTCTGCGCAGACTCCACCAGCAGCATGGCCTCGCCGTGCGGGCCTTCGTATTGCGCGGCGCCGATCTCGGGGAAGCCGGTCGGCTGAAAGCGCGTGCCCTGCAGCGGCCTGAGCCGGGCGCGGATCAGCAGGCGGGGCGCTTTGTCCAACTTGGAGAGATCGAGACTCATAGGTGTGCGACTCCTTGGGAAAAGTGAGCGTTCGGTTTAAGCGGTGTCGAGTGCGGGCGCATCCTTGCGCAGGACGGCACGTGCAAGGGCGCCTGTAGCAGCAAAGCGAAGGGGAACGAGCAAAGCAGCCGCAACACGACGAGGATCCGATCCATCGAGTCGCGGCAAGGCATGGATGTCGAATACGGGCGACATGCCGGACGCACGCAATCGACGCCAGGCGCTTTCCACCGCACGGTTACCGGCATTGCCTGCCACTAGTTGCGCGAGCAGCCCGGCGGCCAGGCGCAGGTGTTCGTCAACCCCGAGGAGGTCCAGCCTGCGCAATGTGGTATCTGGCGTGAGACACAGCTTGAGAAGGGAGAACGCCGCGGGCGTCGCGCCTTCGCCAGTCTTGTGCTCCGCGTCCCGTGGAATCTCGCACTGGCACAGGCCCGGCAGCAGGGAAGCGATTCGCTGGTCCATCGCATCGTCGCGCAGGAAGGCCTGCACATCGTCCAGTCCGGCACCCGCAGGACTCTGCAGCGGCCTGTCCGGCATGCCGAATTGCTCCGCCAACCACAGCCGCCGCGAGAGGATGGTAGCCAGAGCATCGGGAAGGCGGCCGTGCAAGCCTGAATGCAGGCGCAGTCGCAGCGCCGTGTCATCCCTCGCCGCGTTCTTGGCGTTGCGTGCTTCTTCCATCCAATGATGGACGCGCGGGTGGACGGGGAACAATTGAGCGCGTAGCGGCAGTGGCGAGGCGGGCATCCCCTCCAGCCCGGCCAGCGCACGCGCGATGCGAAAGGCAGGGGTACCATCGTCGGCCAGTCGCACCCAGCGCTCTGACAGACGCTGCACCGGAGGGACCGTTTCGCGCGCCTTCTTGCTGTTCGACAGAGCGGTCTGGATTTCGCCGAGCAGCACCAGGACCGACTGCGCCTCCGCGGGCGTGGGATCCCTGCCGGCAAGACGAAAGGTTGCAGTTTCCAGTCGCTCGCGCAGCGCAAGAAATCGTCGGGCAGTGTTCTCGCCCTGCGCAAACCAGCGGAACCTGGAGAGCCACTCATCGTGAGCCAGATCATCAAGAACACTTGGACGCGGCTCATCGGAAACATCGATGCGCTCCAGGGGTGTCGCCAGAAAAGCCTTGCCCGAACGCATCAGCAAGCCATAGCGCTGAAAGCTGCAGATGCCGCGATAGCTTCCCAACCGATGCACGGCACGCACGAAATCGAGCGCATCGCGAGCCGGAAGCTTGCCCAAGGCGACGCGTCCTTCCGATAGAAGGGCTCGGAGTTCAGCGTGACTCGCGAATCGACCCCACAAAGGCATCCACAGCTCACCGCGCGAAGCTGAAGCATCGGCGCCCCCGATGTTTCCCGCTCCGGCGCCGACACTGCGTACGGTAAATGGATAGCTGAGCACCCCCGCCGGATCGTCCGCATTTCGGCGTACCGATGCTGCGGCAAAAAGCAATGCACCCTCGAGCATGAGAACGAAATCCCAAGGGTTCATCGCGGCGACAGCCTCAAAGCCGGCGGATGCGTTGGGGCCACCCGCTTGGCCCGGCGAAAACTGCCCAATCGCATTGTTGACCAAGCCAGGCTCGGCCTCGCCAAACAGCGCCGCCCTCAGCCAACCCCTAGACTCGGGGCTCGGTTCGCCCGACTCGGGATCGATGAGATCGAGCAGGCGCTGCATGAAGTTGTTCGTAAAGTCGAGCCGGCCATCATTGCCGCCAGTTCCCAGCAAGGGTGGGTAGCGAGGATCGTCCCCGCTCATCAGAATCGACGCATCAAACCATGCGAGTGCAGCTTCAGGGAGCACTCCGCGTACGCTTGTCAGCAATGCGCGCTTCGCCTCTTCCTTAGGGCTGGCACTGCGATCTGCGTCGGCAAGCAGGCCTTCTGCAACGCTCAGGCTTTCGCGGTAAGGCGCCAGTCTCGACGCTCGGCCCGCGCAAATGGCTTGCAATGCATCCTTGTTGTCCTTTTCGTAGAACCCGCTTCCGCCGTTCCACGGCGCCATGACAGGCGTCGGTTGATAGTCCCTCAGGAAGAACTGCTCTAGCTCCTCCCGACTCAGCGTGGTTCGCAGCACGAAAGCTTCGCTTCGCCATGCTGCCTTCAGGTTTGAATCTCGGGCCGTCAGCAAACGCAACACGCCCAATGCCTTCAGGTAGTTTGCCAAGGGCGTCGGCGTGCATCCTTCAAGGACGACTTCGTTATTCGCGCGGCTCATCGTTGTTCCTCGTCCGACGCACGCCAGTCGGCAAGGCGTACAAGGGTTTCCAGCCAAGCCAGGTAAAACGGTCCGTGCTCGTCGAGTAGCTTGAGCGTACGCGCCGTCCACGATGGGCCTTGCTCGCCTTCGCCCAATTCCATGAGCGACAGCTTCAACGTGATGGCGCCGCTATGCTCGCCATCAAACTCCAGTGCCGGCAGTGGGTCGCCTTCCCACACGCCCCGCGCGTAGCGCTTGACCCCTGCTTTCGCTTCTTCGGTGGGCATGGCACGCAGGCTCATGCGTACTTTCCCGTGATGGGCGGCGATCAAGTAGGCGACAAGGTCGGTGTCTGGTGCGTCTTCATGCTGGGCCAGCCATGCGAGCATTGAGGCCAGTTCGTGCCGGAAGAAGGCGCGGCTGTGCCGCGCGTTGCGCGGGGACTTGGCCAGATAGGGCGGCGGCGTGGAATCGACGCCGTGCATCGTGAGTTGAAATACCTCGTGGGCCTTGCCTAGGTCGTGCCAGCGCGCGGCTCGAACAACGCTCGCCTGATTCGACGTTTCTCCGACCGCGGTGCAAAGACTCTTCGCGTGTGCCGCAACATGGCCCAGGTGATCGGCCAGCGATATAGGTTTGTTCCGGCGCGAGCGCCAGTCTTCGCCGTATACGGGTTCCGGCACGGATATCGTCAGCGGGATGACCGGCACGGGCGGCTTCTTCAGAGCCGGATCGAAGCCGACTTCTACGTCATAACCTCCCCCAGCCGCGTCGAGCAGCAATGTCATGCCCGGCCTCGGCGCGCGGTCGAGCTTCGTCCACTTCCCATCCAGGCCATCCCAGAACCAGGCCCCGCGCTTGTGCAGGTCTTTGGCTTGACCGATGGAGACTGGGCACAACTCCGTCCGTTCAGGCCGTGGCTGAGCTGGCTGATTCGGGTCTTCGCCCATGTCGCGCCAGAACACCAGCAGGCCGGGCCGGTCGCTGTCGCGGATGTAGTCGGACACATCGACGTCGAAGCCCGAAAGGTCGGGATCGGTGTTGAAAAGGTCGAGCAGGTCCTTGCGGCGCACGACGGCTGACAGTGGGCGTGCTTCGTCGGTTGGCGGCAAGTCGTGCGTGCTGGCGCTGTGGAGGCCCATCAACTTTCGGCGCGCCGCGGCCAGCGACTCCACGGTATAGGGCTTGGGGTCCGCCTCGTCGTCGATGTTCATCCACAGAACGCGTGCGCCGTGGCCCTTGTGCTCGCCGTAACGGTTACAGCGGCCGAAGCGCTGCACCAGCGAGGCCCAGGGCGCAAGTTCCGTTACCAGGACCTTGGAGGAGATATCCACGCCCGCCTCGATGGCTTGGGTAGCGACGATAATGCGATCCGAGGACGGTTCAACTCGCATACGCCGGTTCTGCTCGGCGCGCTCTGCGGCGCGGAAACGGGCGTGAATCAGCAGATCGGCCTTGCCGGCTCGCTGCTCGCGCAACAGGCGGAACAACGTCTGTGCCCGATCCACGCGATTGACGATGACCAGGGTTTGGGACTGGTCGTCGTGTGCTTGAAGTACCGCTCTGCACAAGGCGTGAAGGTAGGCGCCCGAGTCCTTGGTCAGCGACAGGGGTAGCGCTTCCAGCCGCTTGACTGCACGCAGCCGATCGCCGGCCTGTTCGCGATCTTCGTCACTGATTTCGCAAGCGGATAGCCCATCCAGATGAGGCTTGAAGTCCACCGTATCCAACCAGGACCGGTTGAGCGTGGCCGATACCCAGAGCGAACGACTGCTGCGTCCGAGCGGAAAGCTGCGACGAAACGCGTCGAGCTGTGTCGAGGTTGCCAGCCCGGCGCCCATCAATTGAACTTCGTCGAATACCCACATGGCGTCGTTGTGCAGCAGCGCGAAATGCACCGGCCACTGGTAGCGGCTCATGCCATAGCCGCGCATCAGGGCGCGCGAAAGCAGCATGTCCTGTGTGCCGATCAGGATCATGTCTTCCTCCGGATGCTCGGCCCAGGTCTTGAGGCCTCCCTCTCCGCCCATCAGCATGTGCACGGACACCTTGCCTTCTCCGGCGTCGCCCTCCAATCCGACGTTGGAGAGCCATTCCCGCACGTTCTCTGCGGTCTGCTCGACCAGTACGCGCATGGGCAGACACCAGACAAGGCGGCGCGCTGTCTGGTGCAAGACGTCCGCCCGCGCCTGGCCTGGGCGCCACCCGCGCTTCCACAGCCACGCCAGGATTACCCCCGCGGTCTTTCCCATACCCGTGGGAACGCTGAGCAGGTCGGACCACGGCTCCAAGGCAAGGCGGCGCTGGTAGTCGAAAGCCGACACGACGCGCTGCCGATAGGCCGTGGAAAAGAAATCGTCAATCGTTGCTTTGGACAACGCGCTATTCGCCATCGGATTCCGGTCTCTGCTCATACATGTCCAGCCACTCGGCGAGCGGGACAAACCTCCGCATGTCGGGTTCGTCTGCGTCGAACACCCACCATCCATCCGCTTTCTCGGCGACCCACGAAATCACCGCGATCTCCGGGTCGCTCGCCGGTGATGGCGTGCCGTCTGGCGTTGCGTCGCTTCTGAAGCGTACTACCTTCTCCCATAAGAAATATTCGAGGTTGACCAGCCAACCCGCAGCCCATTTCAGTTCGGAGTAGTTCTCAATGCAAAGCAACAGGGCACGTCGAGCGATCTGTCCGCGATCGTGCGTGCGCTGTCGCAAGGTGTCTGGCTTGTTCGAATCCGGGACTTCGTTCGTCATCCGATCAGCCGCCTCCACACAGTGACCGCTTGCGTTGCTTCCCGCAGGTTGCCCGAACACGGCAAACGTCTGGATCGATCGCGAGGGTCATGCGTGCTCCACGATCAAGTGGATCTCCACCGCCACCCGTTTCCATGGGTTGCGGCTCTGGTTCAATCCGGCGATGCGTGCTTCGAGGCGTTGCCCGCGGTCGAGCAGCTGCGCGATGGCCGCGTTGTCGATCGCGGGAACATAGCCGAGCTTGTGTCCCTCCCAGTCCACGCGCACGGCCCGGGCATCGTATCGGTTCTCCGGCTCGCGCACGAGGGCGAGAGGTGCGCCAACGCACAATCTGGACCACAAATGCTCCCCCGCGTGGTACTGGAACCCCGCCACGGGAGACGTTTGCAGCGGGATCGCGGGCGTGCGGGACGCAGCGGCGCGATGCGGCAGCGCGGCAAGCCCTGCCAGCCCGGCGAGCTTGAGGAAAGAGGCGAAGAAGTCGCGGCGCAGCATGAAGGTCTCCCTTGGCCGGAAATCCGGCTGCCACAGGCGATTCTGTCAGGCGCCGCTATCAGTTCTCGATAGCAGCTGGCTCATTCAGCGGGGCGCGTAGCGCCTCAGCGCGGCCGCGAGTTCTACGGCCACTGCCTCGCGCAGCGCGGCGGGTTCAAGCACTTCCACGTCTGCCCCGTGCCTCAGGATGTCCATGACCAGTTCGCGCTCGTCGCGGTAAGGGATGCGCAGTTCGTAGCTGCCGTCGGTATGGAACTGGCCGGACTGGCCAGGATGCCAGCGCTCATCGGCGACCCAGCGCGCACGCTTGGCACTGAAGCGTAGCACCGCGAGCTTGTTGGCTTTTCCGCCGAAGATGCCGTATGCGCTTGCATAGTGCGCGTCGAGTTCTGCCTCGGGCAGGTCGCGCGCTGCTGTGGTGAGTTCCCGGGCTTGCTGCACCCGGTCGACCGAAAAGCTGCGCAAGGCCTTGCGCGCGTGGCACCAGGCGTCCAGATACCAATTGTCGCGGTAATGCACCAGCCGCTGCGGCGACACTTCGCGCGTCGATTCCTCGTCCCGGCTGCGCGCGCGATAGCGCAAGGCCAGGCGGCGACGCTGCAGCGTGGCGCCGGCGACGGTATGGAAATGCTCGCCGAGCGGCCGCGCCGCCATCCCCAGCACGCGGATGCGCGCGGCCGCTTCCAGCAGACCCAGGCGGCGATGCGACACCAGTTCTCGCACGCGCGCCGCAAGCGGCTGCAGGTGACCGGCCAGCAGGCCAGGCTCCAGCGATTCGAGCAGCCGCTGGAACACCAGCAGCGATTGCAGTTCGTTGGCGTTGAACCACAGTCCGGGCAGCTCGTAGGCGTCCTTCCCCGGGGCGCACGCGTACCGGTAGCCACCCAGGTCCTTGTCGAACTCGATCGGCGCGCCAAGAAAGTCCTTCATCTCGCCGAGCAGGCGGTACACCGTGGATTCGGCGCACTCGAGTTGTCGCGCCAGGTCCGCGCGCGCGATCGGCGTGCGCCGGCTGCCGAGGATGCGATGGATGCCGAATATGCGGTCGAACTTGTCCATGCGCGCAGTCTACGTCGGTGCCCTTCCCCTCACCCCCGGCCCCTCTCCCCCAAGGGGGCGAGGGGAGACGTCACTCCTGCGCGGTCTGCACGTGGCACACGGCTTCAAGCCGGTTGCCCTCGGGATCCTCGATGAACGCCGCGTAGTAGCCGGGATGGTAGTTCGGCCGCAGCCCGGGCTCGCCGGTGGACTTGCCGCCGGCGGCGAGCGCCGCCTCGTGGAAGTCGCGCACCGCCGCCTCGGACGCGGCGCGGAAGCACCAGTGCCGGCGCGGGTCGGGGGTCGCGAAAGGCGACTGGTAGACGCTGAGGTAGGTGTGCGCATCGTCGCCGCCGCGGTTGCGCTCGCCGAAGCCCACCGCGTCGACGCGGTCGTAGGCCTTGGGCACGCCCAGCGCAGCCATCACCGCCTCGTAGAACGGGCGCACGCGATCCAGCTCGCGCACCGTGATCGAGACGTGGTCGAGCAGGCGCAATCAGTACACCGCGATCAGCGCGACGATCACCACCACCAGGACGGTGGCGGCGACCCACTTCAGCGTCGAGGGCAGCACGTCGGGCAGGC
>JBFWRS010000069.1:0-12761 GCA_050248795.1 Burkholderiales bacterium
GCGCGGTTGATCGGCCACTGCGATTCGCGCACCGGGTTGCCCTCGATGTCGATGAGCACCAGGTTCGAGGCGGTGACTTCGCGGTAGTGCAGGCCGAACGGGTTGATGAGGAACAGCGTCTCGTCACCCGGCACGCGCACCGTGATGTGGTTGAAGATCATCTCCACCCAGCCGAGATGGTCGAATATGCGGTATGCGGCCGCGAGCTGCACGCGCAGCGCGCGTTCCGCATCGGTAGGCGCTGCCGCGACTGCGCGTCGGCGCGCGCTCTGCAGGTAGATGCTCATGGGCTTGGCTTACGGCACAGGGGGAAACGCGAAGGATATGCCAAAACTGCGGCCGCTCGCCGTGCTGCGCCGCAGATAGACGCGCGCGCTTTCGCATGCGCTACTGCGCGCATGGATGCGCTGCTGCTTGCCGTTACGCTGGCCCTCGCGGCACCCGCTACGTCGCCTGAATATTCCGCGCTGGTGCGCGAATGCGGCGAAGGCGGCGACTTCGTGCGCAACGCCGCGTACTCGCGCGACGCCGGCATGACGCGCGCGGCATTCCTGCAGCGGCTGCACGACGATTTCGCCGCGATCCGCGGACTGCCCGCCAGCCTGCGCTGGTTCGTGCGCACGCCGGAGGACGAGATCTTCCTCGCCGCCGAAGTAGCGCGGGTGTTCGATGCGCCGGACGACGGCAACGCGCACCGCAAGGGCTTCATCTCCCGCTGCATGCAGCGGATCGGGCCGAGCGCCGGCTAGCGTATCGACGGCGCCGCGTGCTCAGTCCGACGTGGCGGGCGGCGCAACCGACAGGCCCTGCACCGCGTGGCGCGCGATCAGCTCCGCCACCAGTCCCGAGGACTTGGCTTCTTCGGCAAACGCGCGTAGCCACGCAGCAGTCGCAGCGCCGCGCGACTTCGGCGTTCCCATGGCCTGCTGGATGGCGGTGAAGCGGCCTTCCAGTATGCGTGCGCCCGGCAACCTCGGCGCATCCTTCAGCAGGCGCGGCTTCAGCCCGGCGAGCACATCGAGCTTATCCTTCGCAAACAGCTCGAACGAGCCCGGCAGCCCTTCGGCAAGCACCAGCGACGCGTGCTCGAGGGTACGTTCCAGGTACAGCGTGTACGCGGCGCGCGCGGCGGTGGCGATGCGCACGCCCGGCCGGTCGACCTCGGCGATCGACTGGATCGGCGATCCCGGCGGCACCAGGTAGGTGGCCTCGATCTCGACGTAGGCGGCGGTAAACGCGATGTCGCCCGCGCGCGCGGGTTCGGCGCCGATGAACGCCACGTCCCATTCGTCGTTCTTCGCGCCATCCGCCGCAAGCCCGGCATTCTCGTAGCCGACGAACTCGAGCTCGGCGCCGAGCCGGCGGGCGATCTCGCGCCCCAGGTCGGGTGCCACGCCCCCGTGCGTGGGCGCGCGTTTCGTCACCAGCAGGAAATTGCCGTAATTGAGCGCGACGCGAAGCTTGCTCGTGGGCATGAGCCCGGTGCGTACATCGTGGGGGATCTGCATGGACATCCTGGTGTCTGGCTCAGTGCGGCCTGTTGATAGAATCAATCATCCGGGGTTCTGCGTTTCGCAAAGTGTGACACACCGCACCACCTGAAAGGAGCAGCGAGGACATGGACGCAGCAGCAGTACAGAAAATGGTCGATCCGATGTTTCCCGGCACCATGGGCGTGAAGATCCTCGAGGTCTCGCCCGATCGCGTGACCGCCGAGCTCGAAGTGCGCCAGGGCCTGTGCACGCGGCACGACACGCTGCACGGCGGCGCCTACATGGCTTTCGCCGACACGCTGGGCGCGGTGGGCACCATCGTCAGCCTGCCCAAGGGCGCTCGCACCTCGACGCTCGAATCGAAGACGAATTTCCTCGGCTCGGCGCCGCTCGGCACCAAGGTGCTGGGCGAATCCACGCCGCTGCACCGCGGCCGCACCACGCAAGTCTGGACCACGCGCATCACCAACGAGCAGGGCAAGCTGCTCGCGGTCGTCACGCAGACGCAGATCATCATCCCGGCGACGTGATCAGGTAGCGCGCAAGCGTCGGCGCGGCGCTCGCGCGCTGGAGCGACGAGGGCCAAAGTGCCCCGCAAGACGGTGCCGGGGCTCGGGCCGATCAGGTGCTGCTGGACAAACCGGCACTGCTGCTGCAAGGGAGGCCGCGCGTCGCTGGCTGAACCTGCCGCTGCTACTTGACCTTGCAGTGGGTTCAGGGTTTCCAATATCGCCATGAGTACCTGCTGCTCGCCGAAACCTCCTGCCGCCGACCGCGCATATCGCAAAGTCCTTGCAATTGCGCTTACCCTCAACGCGTCGATGTTCTTCCTCGAACTTGTGGCCGGCATCGCTGCACGCTCCACTTCCCTGCTTGCCGATGCGGCCGACTTCGCGGGCGACGCAGGCAACTACGCGCTTTCGCTTGGCGTGCTAGCGTTCGCGCCGGCACTGCGGTCACGGGTGGCGCTAGTCAAGGGTCTTTCCATGGGCGCATACGGCCTCGGAATCCTTTCCCTTGCCGCATGGAATCTGGGGCGCGGCACACTTCCCGAACCTGCGGCAATGGGCGCAGTCGGATTGCTTGCTCTCGCGGTCAACGTCGGCGTGGCGGCGATGCTGTATCGATACCGCACCGGCGACGCCGACATGCGCTCGGTCTGGCTCTGCAGCCGAAATGACGCGATCGGCAATGTCGCCGTGATGCTGGCGGCCGCCGGCGTCTTCGGCACCGGCAGCGGCTGGCCCGATCAACTGGTCGCCGCGATCATGGCCACGCTCGCGCTTGTCGCCTCGGTCAGCGTGGTCCGGCAGGCGCGCCGTGAGATACTGGAATCGCGATGCGCATCGGCGAACTAGCCAAACTCGCGCGCTGTCCGGTCGAGACAGTCCGCTACTACGAGAAGGCCGGCCTGCTGCCCGCGCCACGGCGATCCAGCGGCAACTACCGAGAGTACGGGCCCGACCACGTCGAGCGGCTCTCCTTCATCCGGCGCTGCCGTTCCCTCGACATGTCACTCTCGGAAGTGAAAGCCCTGCTCGATGCGATCCGGCATCCCGACGCGGATTGCGCACCCGTGAACGCCTTGATCGACGAGCACGCGGCGCACGTCACCGCCCGCATCGCGGAACTGAGACTTCTCAAGGTCGAACTGGACGCGATCCGCGCGCATTGCTCCGGCACGCACCCGGTCAGATCCTGCGGCGTGCTTGAAAGCCTGGGGCGCAGACCCGCGCGCCCGCGTTCGCGCGGGCATCCGGATGGCACGCACGGCGTTGCCAGCGCGAAGCGCTCAAGATAGACTCCGCGCCATGCGTCGCTTCATCACCGTGTTCGCGCTCCTCGCCTATCTGCTTGCAGGCATGGGTGGTGCGTGGTCGATATCCGCCTCGTTCGAGCATGAGAGCGAGACCTTCGCGGCCCACACGGGCACGACTGCGCCGCAAAACGCTGCTGACTGCAGCCACGGCTGCCTGGGACATGCAGCGCAGCACCTCTCGGCATTGTCTGCTATGGCCTTGACATTCGCCGTGCCTTTGGGCGCACCGGATTTTTCCGCAAGGCCCCTGCCTCCAGGGGATCGATTCCTCGACACGCTGTTTCGCCCTCCACGGCTGAGCTTCTCCGCTTAGCTGTAAACCGGCCGTAGTTCCCAGCCGCCGCGCCTGCGCGCGGCGTAGCCTTCAGTCGAGGATTGCTCGTGTTCGTTCGTATGCTTCTTGCCGCCGCGGCGCTGCCGCTGGCGAATGTCGCGTGGGCCGCACCCCTCACGCTGGAACAGGCTGTCGCGTTCGCTCAGCGGGCGAATCCTGCCTTGCGCTCCGCGCAAGCCGGGCTCGCAGCGCTGGACGGGCAGTTGAAGGACAGCCGCGCATTGCTGTTCAACAACCCGGAGCTATCGGGGGAATTCGGTGCCCGACGTGCTCCGCAACAGGGGCTGCCCGATCAACGTACCCGCGAATGGGCGCTCGGCGTGTCGCAGACTTTCGAGATCGCGGGACAGGCAGGGTTCCGGCGCAGCGCAGCCGAATCGGACCTCGCTGCGGCGCACGAAAGCATCGCCGAGGCGTCGCTGAAGCTGCGCGCCGAGGTCGAGCAGCGCTTTTTCGAAGTACTTGCCCTCAAGGAGCGGATTGCCAACGAGACGCTCGCGATCAAGGTAATCGAGGACGTTACCACCGTGATACGCAAGCGGGTCACGGCTGGTGAGGATGCAAAGCTCGACGGGAATCTCGCCGAAGTCGAGGCCGAGCGTGCGCGCAGCCAGATGCTCGCACTGCGTGAACAGCTCTCCCAAGCGTCGGCAGAGCTGGGCACGGTGCTGCAATGGCCGGCCGCGGAACCCCTGGAAGTCACCGGAAACGTCTACGCAGCGGCCACGCAATATTCGCTGCCGCAACTGCTTTCGCAGTATGAACGCCGCCCCCAGTTCCGTGCGCTGGAACTGAAGGAACTCGCGGCCCGCAACCGGCTGGAACTGGAAAGGGCGGCGGCCAAGCCCGATATCACTTTGGGCGTCTCCGCCGCCCGCGAAGGGCCCGGCGACATGCGCGAGCGCGTGTTTGGCTTCACCGTCTCCGTGCCGCTGCCGCTGTTTCGCCAGAACGCGGGCGGCATCGGTCGAGCCAGCAGCGAACTCACGCAGGCCAATATCGAACGGCAGGCAGCGGCGCGGGATGCGCGCGCGCAAGTACTCGGCCTGTGGGACCGGCACCTGTTGTTGCGCGAACGCGTCGAGCGGCTGCAGCGCGATTCGCTGCCGCGACTGACCGAGAACGAGCGTCTGATCGAGCGCTCGCTGCAGCTCGGCGAGATAGGCATCGTGCAATTCCTGCTCGCCAGCCGCCAGGCGCTCGAAGGGCGCAAGGATCTGCTGGAATCGCTTGCCGCATACCACGCCAACCGCGTCGCGCTGGAGTACGTCTCCGGCTGGCATGCGACGACCTCCCCGAAACCTGGAACGGAAAAATGATCAGAATCCTGTTGCTGCTTGCTGCACTGTTCTTCCTTGCCGGCTGCGGCCGCGATGACGGCCACGCTGGGCACAACGACGAAGCGAAAGCCGGGGCGAACGCCGAAAAGCACGATGACCACGGCACCGAAGGAACGGCGATCAAGTTGGCGGAGGCCGAGGTGCAGGCGGCCGGCATCAAGCTCGAAGAGGTCGAAGCGCGGGAGATCGCCGATGCGGTAACCGTCACCGCGACCATCGTTCCGCACCAGGAACGCATGGCGGCAGTCGCCGCCCGGGTCCCGGCGCGCGTCGTCTCGGTGACCGCCCGGCTCGGGGATCAAGTGGCGAAGGGTGCTCCACTCGCCCGACTGGACAGCCTGGAGCTGGGCGAGGCGCGTGCCGCTTACGAGCAGGCGGTCAGCCTGGCGGCGCTCGCCGACGCCGACTTCGCACGCACTCAGAAGCTGCGCGCCGAGAACATCGTTCCCGAGAAGGAGTTCCTGCGCATGAAAACCGAGTCCCAGAGGGCGCAGGCAACGCTCCGTGCCGCCAAAGCGCGGCTGCAGCTCCTGGGATCAGGGGCCTCCGGGGCGGGTTCCATGCTCGCCGTCGCCTCGCCGCTTGCTGGCACGGTCATCGAGCGCAACGCGCGCATCGGTGAACTCGCCCAACCCGACAAGCCGCTGTTCGTGGTGGCCGACCTGTCGACGCTCTGGATCGACGCGCGTGTGTTCGAGAAGGACCTCGCGCGGCTGCGCGTCGGCGCGGAAGCGACCGTCGAAGTCGCAGCGTATTCCGGCCGGCGCTTCCCCGGCAAACTCACCTACGTTGGCGCCATGCTCGACAAGGACACGCGCACAGTTCCCGCGCGCGTCGAAGTGTCGAACGCGGACGGCATGCTGCTAGCCGGGATGTTCGCCAGCGTCCAGATCGCCACCGGGGATCGCGTGAAAGCGATCTCGGTGCCGGAGGAGGCGGTGGTGATCATCGACGGCAAGCCGACCGTGTTCGTGAAGGACAACGCCGGATTCGAGCCGCGCACCGTCGAACTGGGCGGGATACGCCTCGGACGCACGATCATCACCGGCGGGCTGGAAGCCGGCGACGATGCGGTCGTCGCCGGCGCTTTCGGGCTGAAGGCGCGGATGCTGAAGTCGCGCATCGGCGAAGGCCACGCGCACTAGGCCGCCGCGATGCTCGATTCGATCGTATCGCTTTCTCTGCGCTACCGGCTGCTGGTGCTGGTGCTCTTCGCCATGGTTGCGTTCTTCGGCTTGCGCGCGTTCCACGACGTGCCGGTTGACGCGTTTCCGGACGTGACGCCCAACCAGGTCAACATCTACACGGAGACCCCCGGCCTTGCCGCCGAGGACGTGGAGCGGCTCATCACCTTCCCCGTGGAAAGCGCGATGGCCGGACTGCCCGGCGTGGAGCAGATCCGTTCCATATCGCTCTTCGGCCTGTCCTACGTAGGCGTGTATTTCAGGGAAGACGTGGACATCTACTTCGCTCGCCGCCTGGTGGGCGAGCGCCTCGCCGACGTGAAATCGCGCATTCCGGAGGGCTATGGCGAACCGGAACTCGGTCCCAACAGTTCCGGCCTTGGACAGGTCTTCTGGTACACGCTCGAATCGAAGGACGGCAAGCACTCGCCGATGGACCTGCGCACGCTGCAGGACTGGAACGTGCGGCTGCTGCTGCGCACCGCGCCGGGCGTGGACGACGTTACCTCGTGGGGCGGCGACGAACGGCAGTTCCAGGTCGCGGTGAATCCCGAGCGCCTGATCAAGTACGACCTGCCGTTCAAAGCGGTCATCGAGGCGCTAGCCGCCAACAATCGCCAGGTCGGCGGCCAGTACGTCAACGTCGGTGCCGAGCAGTACCTGGTGCGCGGCCTTGGCCTGCTGGCCGGTACGGCGGACATCGCTTCGATCGTGGTGGCAGAACGCAACGGCACGCCGATCTACATACGCGACGTGGCGGACGTGAAGGAAGGCCCCGCGGTGCGCTTCGGCGCCGTGACGCGCGACGGCAAGGAGGTCACGCTCGGCATCGCCCTGGCGCGCGTGAACGAGAACGCGAAGGAAGTCGCCGATGGCGTGAAGGCAAAGCTGAGGATCGCCGAGAAGGCGCTGCCGGAAGGCGTATCCATCGTTCCGGTGTACGACCGCACTGACATCGTCGACAAGGCGCTGGCCACGGCGCAGAGCGCCCTTCTGGAGGGTGCCGTGCTGGTGGCGATCGTACTGTTCCTCTTCCTCGGCGAAACGCGCTCTGCGCTCGTCGTTATTGCCTCTCTGCCCATGGCCATGCTGATCGCGTTCATTTGCATGAAGCAGGCCGGGCTTTCCGCTAACCTGATGTCTCTCGCAGGCCTGGCTGTGGCCATCGGCATGATGGTCGACGGCGCGGTGGTGATGGTGGAGAACAGCTATCGGGTGCTCGCGCACCACTCCGGCAGGGCGCAGGATCGCGTCGAACTGGTGCTGCGGGCCGCGAAGGAGGTCGCGGCGCCGATCACCTTCGCCATCGCCATCATCATCGTTGTTTTCCTGCCGCTCTTCTCGCTCTCGGGGCTGGAAGGCAAGCTGTTCAAGCCGATGGCCTACGCGATCTCGTTCGCGATGGCGGGGTCGCTGGTGCTCACGCTGACGCTCACGCCGGTGCTGGCTTCGCTGATCATGCGGGCCAAGGAGGAATCCGACACTTTCATCGTGCGGTGGGCCAAGGCGGCTTACGCGCCGCTGCTCGACCACTGCCTCGCCCGGAGGAAAACGGTGATCGGCACGGCGCTGGTGCTGCTCACCGCATCCCTGGCGGCGTTTCCGTTCCTCGGCAAGGAGTTCATGCCGACACTGCAGGAGGGCGAGATCATGTTCCGCGTCACCGGCATTCCGTCCACCTCGCTCGAGGAGTCGGTGCGCGTCTCGCAGCGCATGGACGCGGCATTGAAGAAGCACTTCCCACAAACGAAAAGCGTGGTGGCAACGATAGGCCGCGCGGAGAAGGGAGAAACCACCGACGCCAACTACATGGAAGTGCTGGTCGCGGTGAAGCCCGAGAAGGAATGGCCCGAGCGCCTCACGATGCCGGAATTGTCCGCGCGCATGCAGAACAAGCTGGAGGAGGAGATGCCCACCGTGGTGCTGTCTGCCACGCAGCCGATCCAGATGCGCGTCGAGGAACTGATCTCCGGGGTGCGCGCGACGCTCGCGCTGAAGGTCTACGGCCCGGACCTCGCCACGCTGGACCGCATCGCCGCGGAGGCGAAGGAGGTCCTGGACAAGGTGCCTGGCGTCGCCGACCTGTCGCTGGAGGCGAACAAGGGCAAGCCGCAGATCGTCATCAGGGTGAACCGCCCGGAGGCCGCGCGCTACGGCGTGAACGCCGACGACGTGCTGGAAATCGTACGCGCCGGCATCGGCGGCCAGCCGGTCTCCACGCTCATCGACGGCGTGCGGCGCTTCGACATCCAGGTGCGATTCGACGAAGCCTCGCGGACCAGCGTACAGGCGATCGGCAACATCCCCGTGCGCACGGCGGAGGGTACGCTGGTGCCGCTGTCCCGCATTGCGACGATCGAGGTCGCGGAGGGTTACAGCTTCGTGCGACGCGAGGAATTGCAGCGATACGCCGTCATCCAGATGGACGTGAAAGGACGCGACGTCGACGGCTTCGTCAAGGAAGCGGACGCGAAGCTGCGCGAGGCTGTCAAGCTGCCCGAGGGCTACTGGGTCGCTTGGGGTGGCGCGTTCGAGAACCAGCAGCGCGCGCTCGCGCGGCTTTCGCTGATCGTCCCGCTCACAATCGGGCTGATCTTTCTGCTCCTTTATACCGCATTCAATTCCCTGATCTACGCTGGCATCATCATCGCCAACGTACCGTTCGCAATCATCGGCGGGGTGTTTGGCCTGGCGGCGACCGGTCAGTACGTGTCGGTGCCCTCGGCGATCGGCTTCATCGCGGTGTTCGGGGTTGCGATGCTGAACGGCATCGTCATGGTGTCCTTCATCAACGAACTGCGCGCGATGGGAAAGGCCGTGCGAGACGCAGTGCGGGAAGGCGCGCTACTGCGCCTGCGTCCGGTGCTGATGACGGCGTCGGTGGCGATTCTCGGCCTGGTGCCGATGCTGCTCGCGTCTGGCGTCGGCGCGGAAACACAGCGCCCGCTGGCGACCGTGGTGATCTGCGGCCTGATCTCCTCCACCGCGTTGACGCTGCTGATCCTGCCGGTGGTGTACGACTGGATAGAATCCCGCCGCGATCGCGGCAATAACGAAGAAGGGAATTCCGCATGAGAACGCTTTTGCTGCTCGCAGCCCTGCTTGCATTCCCCGCCCATGCCCAGCACAAGCACGCCGACCTCAAGCCGCAGCATGGCGGCCTCGTCGAAGAGGCGAGCGATGTCACGTTCGAACTGGTCGCCAAGCCGGACAGCATCGCGATCCACGTCAGCGACCACGGCAAGCCGGTATCCACCAGCGGCGCCACCGCCCGCGTGGACCTGCGCGCCGGCAACGACAAGCAGGAAGTGGCGCTGGCGCCGGCGGGGGAGAATCGGCTGGAAGCGAAAGGCGCCTACAAACTCGCGCCGGGCACGCGCGTCATCGCGACCGTCACACTCACGGGCAGGAAGGCGATCAAGGCCCGCTTCACGTTGAGATGAGGAGGCGAGGCAGCGGGCCATGATCCACGCCTTCGCGCTGTCCACAGTCATCCTCCTCGCCCTGCCGGCGACGGGGCTGGCGCGGGAGCGATCCGAAAGGGCGGATGCCGCGCTCGACCGCGCCTTGTCGGCGATCGCGAGAAGTCAGACCGGGAAAGCCCTGGAAGAACTGGATCGCCTGGTGGCGGCGCATCCGAACTTTCGCGTTGCTCACCTGGTTCGGGGTGATTTGCTCCTCGCCCGCAGCGGTCGAACTACCAGCACCGCGACCGGAAAGCAGATCGCCCCGGAGCGCGTCGAGGAGCTTCGCGCCGAAGCGCTGGCGCGCCTGCGGGCGCATCGAGACGCACCGCCGCGAGACGCGCACCCGCGCCCGCTGATCGAGATCGCGCCGAACGTGCGCCATGTCGTCCTCGTCGACGCCAGCCGCTGGCGGGTCTATCTGTACGAGAACACCGAGAGCGGTCCGAAGCTGGTCGCCGACTACTACGCTTCACTCGGCAAGCGCGGGATCGGCAAGATCATGGAGGGCGACCGCAAGACACCTCTCGGGGTCTACCACATCGTCTCGTCGATTCCGGGTGCGAAGCTGCCGGATCTGTACGGCTGGGGGGCATTGCCGATCAACTACCCGAACGCCTGGGACCGCCTGAGCGGCAAGACCGGTCACGGCATCTGGCTGCACGGCGTCCCGGCAGACACGTACTCGCGTCCGCCATGGGCCAGCGACGGCTGCATCGCGCTCGCCAATGTGGATATCCGCGATCTCGCGTCGCGAACAGATGTCGGCACGACTCCGGTGATCATCGTCGCGCGCCTGGACTGGATTCCACCGGGGATCGCCCGTGCGGAACGAGCCGCGTTCCTTCATCGCCTGAACGCCTGGCGCGCTGACTGGGCGAGCCGGGATACGAGGCGCTACCTGGCGCACTACGCGCGGTCGTTCCGCTCTGCGTCGATGGACCGCGCTGCATGGGAGGCGCACAAACGCAGCGTCAACGCGATGAAATCGTGGATCGACGTGCGGCTCGATGAGGTCAGCGTGTTCGCGAATCCGGAAGAAGGATTGATCGCCGTTACGTTCGAGCAGGACTACCGTTCGAGCAATCTCTCGCAGCGAACGCGCAAGCGGCAGTACTGGATACGCGAATCGGGAGAGTGGAAAATCGCCTATGAGGGCTCCGCGCAAAGCGACGCCGTCGCGCTGCCTGAGTCGTTTCCCGGGAGCCTGAAGTAGATGCCCACCCCGGCACCCATGTCCACGACAGAGGGGAACGCCAGGCGTCGCAGGGGTTCTCGCGGGCAGGGTCACGAAATCGCCCGCTTCATTTCCTCGCTGATGATCGCCGTGCTGCTCTCGACATTCCTTTCCCCTTCGTTCGCCTGGGAGGCGGTTGCGGCGCAGGCAACGCACGCCGAAGCAGACAGCGCGAGCGATCCGCGCAGCGGCACCGATGGGCACGAGGACGCGGAATCGCACGTCGTGCACGGCTGCGCCGGACATGTACTTGGGCATCTGGCGGCGCTCTCCAAGCCCCCCGGCGCCATCCAGTTCGGCGACGACGCCCAGGCACGCATTCCGGAGCGGCAGCGTCCGCTGTGCCAGATAACACCGAAGAGAGTCGAACACCCGCCCGAGCTTCCCCGCCAAAGTTGAATTGGCCGCGCCTGCGCCGCATCGGCAGGCGCCTGGAATGAGCACACCCTCAGACGCGCGCGATCCGTCGCGGGCGTCGTCCCGGGAGCCCCCATGGAGCGGATCGGAAGAAACACCCGTTGCCCCTGCGGCGGCGGCTTGAAGTACAAGCATTGCTGCCTGCCGCGAAACCTCCGCCAGCAAGCGCGTCGCCGGGAAAGGCAATCAGCCCGACCCGGTACTGCGGATGAACTGCACGCGCTCGGTATCCGGGCGCTGCAGTCCGGAGACTACGAACTGGCGATCGAGCTGGTTCGGAATGCCCTGAAGACGCCGCACCCGGACCCGTCCGCCTACAATACGCTCGGCCTCGCATACGCCGCGCTGGGCCGGAGCGACGACGCGATCCTGTGCTACCGCTTCGCGCTCGCGCTCGACCCGAACTTCGCCGCCGCAAGCGGGAATCTGGGCATTGCCCTCCTTGCACAAGGGCGGATAGACGAAGCCATCGGGCAATTTCGACACGCACTGTCCTGCCATCCGGAGTCCGCCGAAGCGCTGAACAATCTCGGCAACGCCCTGGCTTGCCAAGGGAAGGTAGACGAGGGATTGCAGTTCCTGCGCAAGGCAGTATCGATCGCGCCAGACTACGCACTCGCGTACAGCAATATGGGCAATGCGCTTGGCGCAGCCGGCCGGCCGGCCGATGCCATCGCATGTCACGAGACGGCGCTGGAGCTCGAGCCGGACCATCCGAAGTGGTTGGCCAATCTGGGCAAGGCGCTGAGCAATTTCGGCAAGATCGACGAAGCTGCAGCAGCCTATCGAAGAGCCGTGCACATCGATTCCGGGTTTGCGGAGGCCTATAACAGCCTTGGCGTCGCGTTGATGGAACTCGGGGAGCTGGAAGAATCACGCGCGAACCTCAGATCGGCGATCGCGCTGCGGCCGGACTTCGCCGAGGCGCACTACAATCTGCACTCCGTGCTGCTATGGCCCGGGAGTACTTCGCAGGCGATAGAGGCGCTGCGGCAAGTGGTCGCGCTCAGACCCGAGGATGATCTCGCTGCCTGCCACCTGGGTATCGCGATGGATAGCCTCGGTGATGCCGCGGGCGCAGCACGCTACCTCTCGGATGCCGATATGAGATCGCCGGACGCTCGTGCAGCACTCGATTCCTACAGGTACATCCGGTCCGCTGGCGGTCCGCAGCCGGTTCTTGTGGGGTGTCCCCAGCATGGATTCCGGATCGGCATGGCAGCCGCCAAAGTAGAAGGCCTGGTGCTCGAGTTCGGCGTGCGCTTCGGGGTATCGATTCGGCAGATCGCGGCCTTGTCGAATCAGCTCGTACACGGTTTCGACAGCTTCGAAGGTCTGCCAGAGGCGTGGCACGAGGAACCGCGCGGCAACTACTCCACGGCGGGCGCAGTGCCGGCCGTTCCCGCTGCAGTCAGCCTTCATCGAGGCTGGTTCGAGGACACATTGCCGCCGTTCAAGCAGGCGCACCCAGGT
>JBFWRS010000070.1:0-12293 GCA_050248795.1 Burkholderiales bacterium
CGGACGCGCATTCCGGCGAGGTGCCGAAGCTCTTCGTCGTGAAGAAGGACCCCGGCCTCACCGAGGAAGCGCTCCTGAAGCACTGCGCCGACAACCTCACCGGCTACAAGCGCCCGAAGCACGTGGAGTTCCGCGCCGAGCTGCCCAAGACCAACGTCGGCAAGATCCTGCGCCGCGCGCTGCGCGACGAGCCCAAAGTCTGATCGAGCGATCCACCGCCATTCCCCCTCGCCCGCGCGCGGGAGCGCAGCATCTGATCAACCGCCATCCGCGCGTCGGTGAGCAGGGACGCTGGGCCCGATGAGGGGGTGGTCTATGGCCCGAACGATGCGGTTGGCGATGGCGCTCGTCACGGCGATCGTTGCGGTCGCCATCCCTCGGGCGGCAATGGCGCAAACGCCACTACCGGGAATCGGCGTGGTGATCATGCACGGCAAGGGGGGCTCGCCTGCCCGAATCGTTTCGAGTTTCGCCTCCTGGCTCGAGGAAAGGGGCTACTTCGTCGCCAACCTAGAGATGCCCTGGTCGGGGAATCGCGAGTACGACGTCAGCGTCGCGGCCGCCGAGAGCGAAGTCGACGCGGCGCTACGTACGCTACGCGACAAAGGGGCACGAAAGGTGTTCGTGGCCGGACACAGCCAGGGGGGGCTGTTCGCGCTCCATTTCGGCGGCAAGTATCCGGTTGACGGCATCGTCGCGATTGCGCCGGGCGGCAATGTCGCGGGACCTGTCTACAGGGACAAGCTTGGGCCGGCCGTGCAACTCGCGCGCAAGCTTGTCGCCGAGGGAAGGGGCAATGAAAAGGCCGAGTTCAGCGACTTCGAGAGTTCAAAGGGCACGTATCCTGTTGTCGTTGCTCCCGCTACCTATCTGACATGGTTCGATCCCGGTGGGGCGATGAACCAGATGAAGGCAGTGAGGACCATGAATCCTCAGGTTCCGGTCTTGTACATCGTGCCGACGAATGACTACCCGGGACTGCTCAGGATCAAGCGGCTGATGTTCGACGCCCTGCCGAAGAACCCGCTCAGCCGCCTCTACGAACCGGAGGCCGGCCATCTTGATGCGCCTACCGCATCCCGCGATGAGATTGCTCGATGGACCGCTGAAGTGGCGGATAGGCCCAACCCTGCACTCCAGGGGGCGCGCGCAGGCGGGCGCCCATGAGCGCGATCGGGTCGCCGCACGGCACCGATTCACGGGTACGCAAAGTTGCCCCATGGGCCCCTATCCACCCTCGAACCTCCGGCCTGACAAATTGTTGGCGCGGACCGTGGCCGCTCAACGGCCACATTAAGCTGCATGCTCATGCGGAACTCACCCACGATATCGGCGGCAGACCAGATTGATGCCGCGCGACGCCGCTTCCTGAGGAAGGCGTGATCGAGCGCGGGACTTCTGGCCATCGGGGGTCTCGGCTCGGGATGCGCCACGGAAGTCGAGCTGCCGGCGCCGCGGCACAATGACGTCAGAAGAACGTCGGGTGGCATCCTGTCGATATTGTCGTTGATGACGGAGAAAGGTGACCCATGCTGAAGCTGCGACCGAATTGCGAATGCTGCGACCGCGACCTGCCGCCGCAGTCCGAGGAGGCGCTCATATGCTCCTTCGAGTGCACGTTCTGCCGCGCATGCGCGAGCGCGGTGCTCAAGGGCAGGTGTCCGAACTGCGGCGGAGAACTGGTCGCCCGTCCGCGCAGGCCCGTCGAGAAGCTGGCGAAGTATCCGGCCTCGATCGAGCGCGTGCTCAAACCCCAGGGCTGTGCGAATGCTGCCTGAATGCGCGTCCCAGACGCATCGAGCCCGGCACCTTCGCCGGCCGGACATCACGCCACCATGAAGAAAATCCTCCTCGTCGCGTCGCACCTGGCCGCCGTCGCCATCGGCTTTGCGCTCGGCATCTACGCGCTGCCGATCATCATCGCGCCGCCGGCGCCGACGACCGCCGAGATCGCTTCCCAGGCCGCCGCCGCGCGCTACACCGGCAAGTTCCGCCGCGACCTCAAGGACAGCGACGCGCTGCACTGGGGGGAGGGGACGGTCTCGATCAGTGCCAAAGCCGTCGTCCTCGAAGGCGAGCTGGCGCCGGGGCCCGACTACAAGCTCTACCTGTCGCCCGAGTTCGTCGAGACGGAAGCCGAGTTCAAGCGCCTGCAGCCGAACATGGTCCGGGTCGGAGACGTCAGGACCTTCAGGAACTTCGTCGTATCCGTGCCCGAGTCGGTCGATCCGGGCCGCTACAGCGCCGTTATCGTCTGGTGCGAGACATTCAGCCAGTTCATCACGGCTGCCAGGTACAAGTGAGCCAGGCGCTTTTGGGATCGTGATCCGCTGCAGTGAACGAGTTCTTTCTGTCCGTTCTGTCCGTAGTTCGCGTACCCGGGCACCGGGTTGACGGAATGCAGCTTTTCCGGCCGCGCTATGTCCGATGCCCGCCGAGCTCGCCCGGCGCCGATGAGCGTAACGTGGGCGACATGACGTCCGTCCGCATCCGGTTGGCTGCACGTTCAGACCGTGAAGGGATTCGCGCCGTTCATCTGCGCGCGTTCCCGGAAGGCGAAGGCCGGCTTGTGGCGAATCTGGCATCCGATCTGCTCGACGAAGAAACGCAGCCGGAAACGATCGCGCTGGTTGCCGAGACCGGCGGCGGCGTGGTGGGGCACATCGCGTTCAGCCCCGTCACGGCGGATACCAGGGGCGACTGGCGAGGCTACATCCTGGCGCCGCTCGGCGTGCTGCCCGAGCATCACGGGGCCGGTATCGGTTCGATGCTCGTGGAAGGCGGCATAGAATTGCTTTCGGGAAAGATGGCCGGGGTTGTCCTTGTCTATGGCGACCCGAGGTACTACGGCAGATTCGGATTCAGCGCGGAAGCGGCTGCCGGATTCGTGCCGCCCTACGCGCTGAGACATCCTTTCGGGTGGCAAGCCAGGGTGCTGCACGGAGCGGGCCCGAACGGCCGCGTCGTCAGGATATCGTGCGTGCGGCCCTTGCGCGATCCGGCGCTGTGGTGAGCATCGAGGCGGGAAGTGAACACAGAGCTGCTTTCAGGAGCGGCACATGAAAGGAGAATCGACAGTGCCCACGGGTACCGCAAAACCGCAGCGGGCGTTCCGCCTGCTTGCGGGCCTTCTCCGCGGCCTCGCCGGGGATCGAGGCAGGGACCCGGTGCGTGTCCCGCTGTTGCTGCTCGCAACCGTCTTCCTCGCCGGATGCGGTGCCTTGCCCTCGACCTACGATCCTGCGTCGGATGCGCCCGAGGCTCGCACCGGCGACGCGACGGCCGCCGCCCGCTACGCCGCGTACGCCGACGCATTGGCTGCCTGGCGCGGGCCTGCGGACGTGAACGCCTGGATCGGGGCAAGCTTCGAGTACGACCTGGACCGGGCAGTTGCGCTGTCCGAAAGCCAGCGCGCAAACGCACCCGGACCGGCGATCATCGACCCCGGCGCGTTCTACGCCCGGCCCAGGGGCATCTGCGTGGACCTGGCGCGGTTCGCGGTGGAGACGCTGAGGCAGGTGTCCCCCGACTCGAAAGCCAGGTACCTCATGATCGAGTTCGATCCCGCGCTGCTGCGCGGACAGGTCCTGCGCCGGCACTGGGTCGTCGCTTTCGACACGGCGGCCGGCGTGATGGTGATGGCCGACTCGAAGCGACCGGGCGTCGTCTCCGGCCCGTACCGCACGATCGAGGATTTCCTGCAGGAGTACGCGGCCTATCGCGGACGGACGATCGTGTCGCACCGCGAGACAGACAGCCATGCGCGAAAGCTCAGGCTGCGGGCGAAGCGCAGCAAAGGCGACTCCTGACGCTTCGTCGAGGCACTTGCCGGACGCACGCAGGGCCGGAAGCGCATCGGCAGGGCATACAATCGGGGCCTTCGCGGCAGGCGGCTGCGATGCGCGATCCGACCGGCTCGCGCTGGTGAAGCGCAACATGAGGGCAAGCACAATGGGCAGGTCGACCAACCGCAATCTACGCAATCGCAGGCGCAAGCAGCAGATCGGCAAGAAGCTGGGCAAGCAGGTGAAGCAGGCGAAGAAGACACAGAAGGCAACGAAGAAGGTCAAGGCCTCCACGGCAGCCTGAGCCTCCCGGTCGCGGGCACGGCGCGCTTCGGCAGCACCCGGCGCGCCCGGTCGCCGGCGCCAGCCGCACCCAAGCGGAGTCCACAGCTTTGTCGGAACTGCATTACCAGATCGCGCTGATGCTGGTCGAGGCCGTGCTTGCGGCCTCGATGCTGCTGGCGCTGTTTCGCGCGCGCGAGGTGTTCGGGCTGGCGCCGATCTACGCCGTGGTCGGGGTGTTCTACTACCTCGCCACGCTGCTCGCCGGCACCACCTTCGTGCAGGTGGCGCCCGGCCTGCTGATGAGCCCGGGGTCGGTGGCGCTCTTTCCGGCGAGCCTCTTTGCGGTGCTCTTCATCTACATCCGCGAGGACGCCGGCGAGGCGCGCCGCATGATCACCGCGCTGCTCGCGGCGAACGTGTTCGCCGGCGTGCTCGGCTTCATCGTCGGCCAGCACCTGAAGAGCCCGCTCGCCTTCAACCCGCTCGCGCTTCCCGCGGAGCTGTTCGTGCACCAGCCGCGCCTGCTGGTCGTCGGCACGCTGGCGCTGTTTGCGGACACCATACTCATCATCCTCGTCTACGAGGCGGTGTCGCGCGTGCTCGCTCCGCTCTTTGCCCGCATCTACGCCGCGCTCGCGCTGGTGCTGGTGTTCGACACCGTCGTGTTCGTCACCGGCGGCTTCGTCGAGCATCCCGCGTACCTCGAGATCCTCGTCTCGGCGATGCTCGGCAAGCTCATCGCCGCGCTGGTGTACGCGGCGATCCTCGCCGTGTACCTGGCGCATTTCGACATCGCCGAGCCGGGCACGCAGGGCGCGGCGCGCCCTGCGATCCGCGACCTCTTCCACGTGCTCACCTACCGCCAGAAGTACGAGGCGCTGCGGGCGCAGGCGATGCGCGACCCGCTCACCGGCACCTTCCACCGCGGCGTCTTCGACGACATGCTGCGCACGCAGCTCGCGATCGCGCGGCGCGCCAGCACGCCGCTCGCCGTGATGATGGTGGATCTCGACCTCTTCAAGGGCATCAACGACAACCACGGCCATGCCGAGGGCGACCGCGCGCTGCAAGTGGTGGCCGGCGCTCTGGTGCGCGCGGGGCGCGAGTCGGACGTGGTCTGCCGCTACGGCGGCGAGGAGTTCGGCATCATCCTGCCTTCCACGCCGCTGGACAGTGCTTCGACGCTGGCCGAGCGTATCCGCGCGGACATACCGGTCGCGTGCCGCGAGGCGGGCATACCGGGGGCGGAGGTCACGGCGACCATAGGCGTGGCGGCCTTCCCTGGCGACGCGGCAAACGTCGAGGACCTGCTGCGCGTTGCCGATCGGCGCCTGTACCGCGGCAAGGCCGCGGGGCGCGACCGCGTGGTCGCGGGCTGACGCGGCATGCGGCGCGGCCTGTTGTGGGCATTGCTGATGATCGCGTGCTGGGCGCCGATGTTCTCGATCGCCAAGCGCTCGTTTGCCTACGTCGACGCGTTCGCGCTGGGCAGCATCCGCTATGTGCTCGGCGCGCTGCTGCTGATCGCGCTGCTGTGGGCGGTGGAGGGCGCGAAGGCGATGCGCTACGACGGGCGCCTGGCCGCCACCACCGGCGCGGGGCTGCTCGGCATCACCGGCTTCAACGCCTTCGTCTGGTTCGGGCTCAGCTTCTCGCTGCCCGAGCACAGCGCCATCATCCTGGCGATGCAGGCGCCGATGATCGCGATCGCCGCGTGGCTGCTGCACGGCCAGCGCCCGAGGCCCTTCACCATCGCCTGCATCGTGCTGGCGCTGGCCGGTGTGCTGCTGGTGGTCACCAAGGGCGACCTGGCCTATGTCTTCCAGGGCGGATCGCTGCTCGGCGACCTGCTGATCCTCGCCGGCGCGCTGTGCTGGGTGGGGTTCACGCTGCTGAGCGCACGCTTTCACGGCTGGTCGACGCTGCGCTTCACGGTGCTCACCTGCGTTCCCGGCGCGCTGGGGCTGGTGGTCGTGAATCTGCTCGCGATCGCGGCCGGCATCGCCAGCGTGCCGCAGGCCGGCGCGGTGGCCGCGGTCGGCTGGCAGATCACCTACTTCGTGCTGTTCAGCGTGTTCCTCGGCATCCTGGCGTTCAACCAGTCGGTGCGCCATTTCGGGCCGCTGAACACGCTGCTGACGCTGAACCTGATTCCCGTTTCGGTGTTCGCGATCGAGGCTTCGCTCGGGCGCAGCTTCTCCGCGGTCGAGATCGGTGGCGCCGCGCTGGTGATCGGCGCGCTGGTTGCCAACAATCTTTACTTGCGCTGGGGGATGAGCCGCAGCGCGTAGTGCGAGGCTGCCTCGACGCTGCCGCGCGCGGTGCGCATCGGGATGTATTCGCCCTTCGCCCAGGCCGCGGTGAACGAGCGGTAGTGCGGTGAAAGCAGGTTGCCCGACTGGCCGCCAGAATGGATGAACACCGACTGCTCCAGGTCGGCGAGGTCGTAGATCGCGCGCAGGCTCGCAGCGTGCCGGCTGGCGTAGGGGTTCGCTTCCTCGTTGAGGTTGTTGCGGCCGACGTTGACGCTGAACGCATCCCCCGGCGTGGGCACCGAGATGTTGAAGAGCTGCGCCAACTGCGCATGCCGGCCGAACGGCCGGTGCTCGTGGCGCGCCACGTGCGCCGCGTCCCAGCGCCAGGCCGCCATGTCCGCGCCGTAGCGCCGGGTGAGGTCGGCAAGTGCCGCATCCAGCGAGGATTGCAGCAACTGCGCGCAGGTTTCCACCGGCGCGCTGCGCACATCGTCGCACCACCTGGCTGCGTCGCCGCGGGCGGCGAGTACCGCGGACATGAACTGCGGGCGCAGCAGCCAGTTGGTACTGAAGGCCTCGCCCAGTTCGTCGGCGTAGACCGCGCGCGTGAGTTCGCGCCACCACGCCGATGCGATCAGCGGCTCGGCGCGCGCGCCCTCCATGCTGCCGTTCCATTGCGCGAGCAGCGCATGCGCGCGCCGCGCCGCGTCGCTCGCGGGCTGCGCAGCGAGCAGCAGCGGCAGCATCTCCCGCATCGCCAGCGAGGCCACGTCCGACTGGATGCGCGCGAAGCTCTGCAGCGTGTGCTTCGGCGTCGCCGCGAGCAGCGCGCGGATGCGCTCGGCGCGGTAGGGCGGCTGCCATTCGCTGGTGATGAAGTGCGGATAGCCCGGCGGGACGATCTTGTGGTTGGCGGTGACGATCACGCCGCCATGCGGGTTGTATTCGAGCGGCAGCGCGGCCGGATCGAGGAACCCGTTCCAGTCGTAGCGCGCATCCCAGCCCGGCGCGGGCGCGTGGCCCATCAGGTCGTTGTCCTGCCTGCGCAGCGGGATGCGGCCCGGTGCGAGGAAGCCGATGTTGCCGTCCACGTCGGCGTAGACGATGTTCTGCTGCGGCGTGTGCATTTCGCGCGATGCGCCGACCGCGTCGTCCCAGTTGCGCGCGCGTGCGAGCTTCGCCAGCGCCTGCAGCGACAGGTCGTCGTCGCGCAGCGCGGTCCACTGGAACGCCAGCACGTAGCCGCGCGGCGCCGCGTCCAGCGCGGGCTTGAACACGTCGGAGATCACCGGCCCGTGGCGCGTCGCGCGCACCTGCAGCGTCTCGGCGGGCGCGCCCTTCACGCGGATCGTCTCCTCGATGACGCTGAAGGGCTGCGGGCCGTCCGGCGCCAGGTAGCCGCCGGCAGAGTCGAGCTTCTCGATGTAGATGTCCTGCACGTCGGGGCCGGTGTTGGTGAAGCCCCAGGCGATGCGCGCGTTCCTGCCCAGCACCACCAGCGGCACGCCGGGCAGCGTCGCGCCGATGACGTTCAGCCCCGGCGCGTGCAGGTGGGCGAGGTACCACACCGCCGGCGCGGTGAGGCCGAGATGCGGGTCGTTGGCGAGCAGCGGCTTGCCCGACGCGGTGTGCGCGCCCGACAGCACCCAGCTATTGGAGCCCAGGCCCTCGCCCGCCGGCGGCGCCATTGCCGCGAGCTTCACCGCGGTCTTGCCGAGGCCGCCGTAGAGCTCGCGCAGGTCGGCGATGCGCGGCGGCGCGTCGCCGGGGTAGGGCGGCAGGAATTCGTGGATGCGCGCCATCGGCAGCGCCGACGCGAGCCGCATGCGCAGCAGCTCGTTCCGCCAGTTGCCGCCGAGGTCCCAGGCCATCATCTTCACCCAGCCGAGCGAATCCGCCGGCGTCCACGGCTCGGGCCTGGTGCCGGTGAGGAGGAATTCAACCGGCAGCACCGGGCTGCCGGCGAGGAAAGCGTTCACGCCGGCTGCATAGACATCCAGCAGCACGCGAGTATCGGCATCGAGGTTCGCCAGCGTGGCTTCCGCGGCGCGGCGCACGCCCAGCGTGCGCAGGAAGCGGTCGGCTTCCAGGCCGCGCGGGCCCACCACCTCGGCGATGCGGCCGGCGGCGATGCGCCGGTTCATTTCCATCTGCCACAGGCGGTCCTGCGCGTGCACGTAGCCGAGCGCGAAGTAGGCGTCCTCGGCATTGCGCGCGTAGATGTGCGGGATGCCCCAGGCGTCGCGCAGCACGTCGACCCCGGACACCAGGCCTGGCACGCGCAGCTCGCCCTCGAGCTTCGGCAGCGACTGGCGCAGGTACGCGTAGGCGGCGGCGAGCGCGACCGCCAGTACGACGAGGAGCAGCAGGCCGGTGCGCAGGAGTAGCCTCATCGCGGCGCAGGATACAGGGGCCGCTCAGGGGCGGCGAATGCGGCGCTGCGGCAATTCTGTTATAAGCACCGGGTCACTTGCAGCAGCGGGCCCCTGAATGCTCTATAGCCTGTTCGAAGCGCAGCACACGGCATTGTTGCCCTATCGACACCTCGCGGAACTGGCGCGCGGCTGGTTCGGCAATCCGTTCAGTCCGCTGTACTTCGTGCCGATGTCGAGGCAGTTTTCTGCCGGCAGCGACCTGTTCCTGCGGCTCACGCAGCGCTACGAGAAACCCGCCTGGGGCATCGCCGGCGTGGACATCGAGCCGGTGCTGGAAAAACCCTTCTGCCACCTGCTGCATTTCCGCCAGGCGGATGCCGCCGGCAAGCCCAGGGTGCTGGTGGTGGCGCCGCTGTCAGGCCACCACGCCACGCTGCTGCGCGACACGGTGAAGTCGCTGCTGGCCGGGCACGACGTCTGGGTTACCGACTGGATGGACGCGCGGCACGTGCCGCTCGCGGCGGGCGCGTTCCACCTCGCCGACTACGTCGACTACGTGCGCGAGTTCATCCGGCTGCTGTCGCCGAACCTGAACGTCATCTCGGTGTGCCAGCCCACGGTGCCGGTGCTCGCCGCGGTGTCGCTGATGGCGCACGCGCGCGAGCCGCATCCGCCGAAGTCCATGGTGATGATGGGCGGCCCGATCGACGCGCGCAAATGCCCCACCGCGGTGAACAACCTGGCGACGAAGCGCCCCTACTCCTGGTTCGAGCAGACGCTGATCCAGCGCGTGCCGGCGAAGTACCCCGGCTTCATGCGCCGCGTGTATCCCGGCTTCCTGCAGCACATGGGCTTCGTCGCCATGAACCCGGACCTGCACCTGGACGCGCACTGGGACTACTACAACCACCTGCTCGAAGGCGACGGCGAATCCGCCGACAAGCACCGCGACTTCTACGACGAGTACAACGCGGTGCTGGACATGCCGGCCGAGTATTACCTCGACACCGTGCGCACGGTGTTCCAGGAGTTCGCGCTGCCCAAGGGGCGCATGTTCGTGCGCGACGAGCTGGTGCGGCCGCAGGCGATCCGCGACACCGCGCTGCTGACCATCGAGGGCGAGTTCGACGACATCTCGGGCAACGGCCAGACCGAAGCCGCGCACCTGCTGTGCCTCAACATCCCGAAGGAGCGCCGCGAGCACTACCTCGCCAAAGGCGCCGGGCACTACGGCATATTCAGCGGCCGGCGCTGGCGCGAGACGATCTGCCCGAAGATCGCCGACTTCGTCAGGACCCACGCCTGAGGCGCGGCAGCAGGAGCGCGACGAGCGCGAGCAGCACGAAGCACGCAAGCGACCACTCGGCGATAGACAGGCCGAGGAAGCGCCACTTCACCTCGGCGCATTCGCCCGATCCCTGGATCAGCTTTTCGATCACGCGCCCCAGCGGCAGGTTGTCGAGCATGAAGTAGAGGTCCGGCCCGCACTGCGGCACCTTGTCCGGCGGCAGGTGCTGCAGCCAGACCTGGCGCGCGGCGACGCCGGCGCCGCCGGCGGCGAAGAGGAAGGCGAACACCGAGTAGACGATCGCGCCGGCGCGCCCCGGGCCGTGCAGCGCGGCCAGCACCAGCACGACGAGCACGCCGATGTAGAAGCCGCGCTGTATCAGGCACAGCGGGCAGGGCTGCTGGTCGTCGAAGTACTGCAGCCAGAAGCCGTAGCCGAGCAGCAACGCGCACGCCAGCGCGCCGAGCGCGGCGACCACGCGATAGCTGCGAAGCCCGCCGAGCTTCACGTCGCGGCGGCGCGCACGGCCTGGTCGATGGCGCCGAAGATCGAACGGCCCTCGCCGTCGCGCATCTCGATCCTGACGCGATCGCCGTGCTTCAGCCACGGCGTCGTCGCTTCGCCGCCCTTGATGATCTCCTCGGCGCGGCGCTCGAACAGGCAGCCTGCGCCGACCGAGCGGTCGCGATTGGACACCGTGCCGGTGCCGATGACCGTGCCCGCAGGCAGCGGGCGCGTGCGCGCCGCGTGCGCGATCAGGCGGGGGAAGTCGAACTGCATGTCACGTCCGGCATCGGGTTCGCCCAGAAGTTCCCCGTTCACCCACGCGCGGACGACGCCATGCAGCCTGCGGCCGTCCCAGGCCGCGCCCAGCTCGTCCGGCGTCACCGCCACCGGCGACAGCGACGAGGGCGGCTTGGACTGGAAGAAGCCGAAACCCTTGGCGAGTTCCTGCGGCACGAGTTCCCTCAGGCTGACGTCGTTCAGGAGCATCACCAGCCGGATGCGCTCGGACGCCTTGTCGCGCTCGATGCCCATGGGCACGTCGTCGGTCACCACCGCGATCTCCATCTCGAGGTCTATGCCGTGCGCTTCGTCGGCAACGATGTCGTCGGTCGGCCCGAGGAAAGGATCCGCGCAGCCCTGGTACATCAGCGGATCGGTTTTCCACCACGGCGGGATCTCCGTTTTCCTCGACTTGCGGATCAGCTCGGCGTGGATCAGGTAGCTCGATGCGTCGGCGAACTGCGCCGCTCGCGGCAGCGGCGCCATCAGTTGCGTCATGTCGAGCTCGAACGCGAGGCCGGGCGGCGCGTCGTGCAGCTCGTTGGAGAGTTGCTCCAGGTGCGGCGCGCAGTAGGCCCAGTCGTCCAGCGCAGCGCGCAGGCACGGCGCGATGTGGTCGGCCTTGACGGCGATCTTCAGGTCGCGCGAAACGACGAGCAGCGTGCCGTCGCGCGTGCCATCCTTCAGCGTGGCGAGTTTCATCGGGGGAATCTTCAGTGGAAGGCGCGCATTATAGGCGGCCGCGTCCTGCCTCAGTACCTCGCGTTGCCGGGGGTGCGCGGGAACGGGATCACGTCGCGCACGTTGGCCAGTCCGGTGACGTAGGCGATGGTGCGCTCGAAACCGAGGCCGAAGCCTGCGTGCGGCACGCTGCCGTAGCGGCGCAGGTCACGGTACCAGCCGTAGTTCGCGGCGTCGAGCCCGCACTCGGCCATGCGCGCATCGAGCACCGCGAGCCGCTCCTCGCGCTGGCTGCCGCCGATGATCTCGCCCATGCCGGGCGCCAGCACGTCCATCGCCGCCACCGTCCTGTCGTCTTCGTTCAGGCGCATGTAGAACGCCTTGATGCCCTTGGGGTAGTTCATCACGATCACCGGCTTCTTCGCGTGCTCCTCGGTGAGGTAGCGCTCGTGCTCCGACTGCAGGTCTATGCCCCACTTCACCGGGAATTCGAACTTGCGCTTCGCCCGTTCCAGTATCGCGATCGCCTCGCCATAGTCCATGCGCGCGAACTCCGCGTCGACGATGCCTTGCAGCTTGGCGAGCAGCCCTTTCTCGATCCGCTCGTCGAAGAACGCGAGGTCCTGGGGGCGCTCATTCAGCAGCGTTCTGAGCACGTGCTTCAGCAGCGCCTCGGCCAGGTTGGCGTTGTCGGTAAGGTCGGCGAACGCGATCTCCGGCTCGACCATCCAGAACTCCGCCAGGTGGCGGCTGGTGTTGGAATTCTCGGCGCGAAATGTCGGGCCGAAGGTGTACACCTTCGACAGCGCGAGGCAGTAGCTTTCGACGTTCAACTGCC
>JBFWRS010000071.1:0-11948 GCA_050248795.1 Burkholderiales bacterium
GCGTCCGCGCCGGCAGCGCCGCCGCGCTGGAACCAGCCGGCTGCGAGGTCGCCGAACGCGCGCGCCGCGGCGTCCGCCACTGTCGGGTCGGATGCGATCGCGGGCTGCACCGGCTTCGTCACCGGACACCCAGCCCGCGCGCTACCAGGCCGCGCAGTACTTCGCGCGTGCCGCCGCGCAAAGTCCACGACGGCGCGTACAGCGTGGATTCGGCTAGCGCCGCGTGGTACTCCTCGAGCGCCCGCGCGCCTGGCTCAGCGAACTCCGCGCGCAGCGTGCGGAACACCGCGATCTGCTCGCGCTCGAAGGCGTTGCCCAGGTCCTTGATCAGCGCCGCTTCCAGATTGGGCATCTCGCCGTTCTGCAGCAGCGCTGCGACCGCGATCGACATGCTGCGCAGCGCGATCAGCTTGGCCGTCATCCGGCCCAGCGCCTCGCGCACCCGTGCCGAGGGCTTCGCCCGCGCACAGCGCAGCGCTGCCTCGGCGAGCCGGATGCTGCTGAGGTAGCGTTCCGGGCCGCTGCGCTCGAACGCGAGTTCGCTGGTGACCTGGTGCCAGCCGTTGCCCGGTTCGCCGACCAGCATGTCGTCCGGCACGAAGGTCCCGGCGAATAGCACCTCGTTGAATTCCGCGTTGCCCGCCATGTTGACGATCGGGCGCACCTTCACGTCAGCGGCCTTCAGGTCGACGATGAACTGCGACAGCCCGGCGTGGCGAGATTCGCCGGCGTCGCCGCTGCGCGCGAGCACGATGGCGTAATGGTTGCGATGCGCGAAGCTGGTCCATACCTTCTGGCCGTCGATGCGCCAGCCGTCCGCGACTTTCGTCGCGCGCGTGCGCACCGCGGCGAGGTCGGAGCCTGCGTCCGGCTCGCTCATGCCGATGGAAAAAAAGGTTTCGCCGCGCGCGATGCCGGGCAGGAAGCGCTTGCGCTGCGCCTCGCTGCCGAACCGGAGCAGCAGCGGCCCGCTCTGGCGGTCGGCGATCCAGTGCGCGGCCACCGGCGCGCTCGCCGCCAGCAGTTCTTCGGTCACCACCAGGCGTTCGAGCGCGCTGCGCGCGTGGCCGCCGTACTGCTTCGGCCAGGTCATCCCGAGCCAGCCGCGCTCGCCGAGCCGGCGCGAGAAGCCGGCATCGAAATGCGTGGCAAAGTCGCCGCCCGGCTTCCACAGCCCGGCGCGCAGCTCCGCGGCGATGAATTCGCGCACCTCGCCGCGCAGCGCCTCCGCCTCGGGCGGCAGGTCGAAGACCGGGAAGCGCAGGCGCATCGCGCGCGTTCAGCCGCTGGCGAGCCGCGTCTCGACCGCGCGGGCGAAGAAGCTCGCGCCGTAGGGCAACGCGGCGTCGTTGAAGTCGTAGGCCGGGTTGTGCACCTCGCAGGCGCCGTCGCCGTCACCGTTGCCGATGTTGATGTAGCAGCCGGGCACCTCGTCCAGCATGAAGGAGAAATCCTCCGAGGCCATGATCGGCGGCGGGTTGCGTACGACGTTGCCGGCGCCGACGACATCGGCACAGATGGCGGCGGCGAATTCGGCTTCGGATTCGTTGTTGACCAGCGGCGCGAAATTGATGCGCACGTCGGCCACCGCCTTCGCGCCGAGCGAGGCCGCGACGCCGTCGGCGACGCGGGCGATGTTCGCCTTCAGCAGTTCCATCACTTCCATCGAGAAGGCGCGGATGGTGCCCGACAGGCGCGCAGTCTGCGGGATCACGTTATAGGCGTCGCCGGCGTGGATCTGCGTCACCGACACCACCGCGGTGTCCACCGGGCGCACGTTGCGCGCGACGATGCTCTGCAGCACGGTGGTCATGTGCGCGGCCACCAGCACCGGATCGACGCTCATTTCCGGGCGTGCGCCGTGGGAGCCGACGCCGGTGATGTCGATGTCGAAGAAACCGCCGCCGGCCATCATTGCGCCGGCGCGCACCGCGAACCTGCCCACCGGCAGGTGCGGCCGGTTGTGCATGCCGAAGATGGCGTCGCAGGGGAAGCGCTCGAATAACCCGTCGGAGATCATGGCCTTGGCGCCGCCGATGCCTTCCTCGGCCGGCTGGAAGATGAAGTGCACCGTGCCATCGAAGCCGCGGGTTTCGGCCAGGTACTTCGCCGCGCCCAGCAGCATGGTGGTGTGGCCGTCGTGCCCGCAGGCGTGCATGCGCCCGTCGTGCGTGGAGCGGTGCGCGAAGCTGTTGGCTTCCTGGATCGGCAGGGCGTCCATGTCCGCCCGCAAGCCGATGGTTCCTGGTCCGGAGCCCGACCGGAGCACGCCTACCACCCCGGTCTTGCCGATGCCGCGATGCACCTCGATGCCGAACTCCGCGAGCCTCGCGGCGACGATGTCCGCCGTGCGGTTTTCCTCGAAACCCAGCTCCGGGTGGGCGTGGATGTCGCGGCGCCACGCCGTCATTTCACCGTGCAGGGCTGCAATACGTTGAATAATCGGCATAAGTTTTCGGCACCCCTTATAATTCCCGGCGATGAAGTTCTACATCGTCGACGACGACCCGGACCTGCTCACGCTGCTCGCGCACGTGCTGAGGAAGGCCGGGCACGAAGTCGAGACCAGCGAGTCCAGCCGCCAGGCGCTGAACGAGATCCCGCTGTCGCGCCCGGATTGCGTCATCACGGACCTGATGATGCCGGAAATGGACGGCTTCGAGTTGACGCGCGAGCTGCGGCGCCGGGTCGAGCTTGGCGACATGAAGATCATCGTGCTGTCGGCGAAATCCTACGACTTCGACCGCAGGCGCGCGAAGGAACTGGGCGCCGACGGCTACATCACCAAGCCGATCAACATCGAAGGGGTGCTCGGGCTGATCGAGGACCTGGTGTCCAGCGACATCGTCATCAGCTACTGGGGCGTGCACGGCACGCTGCCGGTGCCGGGACCAAAGACACTGCGCTACGGCGGCAACACGCCCTGCGTCAGCATCACTGCCGGCGGCGAGCCGCTGTTCATCTTCGATTGCGGTTCGGGGATCAAGCGCCTGTCGGACCAGATCATGGCGTCAAAGGTGCAGCGCTTCTCCGCGCGCATCTTCATCTCGCACCCGCACTGGGACCACATCAACACGGTTCCTTTCTTCGCGCCGCTGTACATCCGCGGCAACGAGATCGAGATCCACGGGCCCTACCAGGGCGACCTGACCATCGAGCGTGTGGTATCCGCGCAGATGGAGGGCGTGTATTTTCCGGTGACGGTGCGCGAGTTCGGCGCCCACCTGGTGTTCCGCGACCTGCGCGAGGAGAGCCTGCAGTTCGGCCCGGTGGGCATCGACACCATGCTGCTGTCGCACCCGGGCTACTGCCTCGGCTACCGGCTCAACTACCAGGGCCGCAAGGTCTGCTATATCACCGACAACGAGCTCTACCTGCCCGGGGACTCGCGACGCGACGAACGCTATGTCGAGCGGCTGGCGGAATTCGTCAGGGGCGCCGAGGTGCTGATCACGGACACCACCTATCGCGACCACGAGTACCCCTCGAAGGTGGACTGGGGCCATTCCTGCGTCAGCCAGGTCGCCGCGCTCGCCGCGCGCGCCGAGGTCAAGCGCCTGCACCTGTTTCACCACGACCCGGACCAGACCGACGACGACATCGACATCAAGGTGCGCGAGGCCCGCGAGGCGCTGGACAAGCTGGGTGCGAACCTGATCTGCGAGGCGCCGGCCGAGGGCTCGCAGCTTATTCTGTAGTTGCTAGAGCACGCCCGCGGCAAGTCCCGCGGCGAAGGTCGCGCCGAGTTCCTCGCAGCGCGCGATCACTTCCGGCGTCAGTTCGCGCAGCCCGATCACCGGCTCGTGCGCCTTCTTCAGGCGCAGCCCGGCGACGATGCGTTCCACCGAGCTGACCGCGCCGGCGCCATCCTGCCCGGCGCCGACGAACAGCGCCCATGCCCTGCCTTCGACCTTCCCCTCGCAGGGGTAGAACACGCGCTCGAGGAAGTCCTTCATCATGCCCGACATGTAGCCGAAGTTCTCCGGCGTGCCGAGGATGATGGCGTCCGCATCCAGCACGTCCTGCGGGCCGGCGTCGGCGCAACGCTTCTGCACGATGCGCACCTCGCCATCGACATCGGCATCGCGCGCGCCGCGCGCCACGGCGTTCGCCATCTCGGCGGTCTTGACGCCGCCGGTGTGATAAACGATAAGCAGGGTCTTCACGCCACGGAGGGTAAATGAAATCCTGGAGCATGCACTTCGACAACGGTCGCGCGACGCTGGAGCCGCGCGAGGCGGACAAGCCGCAGCCCAAGGCAGGCGAGTTGCTGGTGCGGGTGAAGGCGGCGTCGCTGAACCGCGGCGAATTCATCCCGCCCGCGCCCGGCGCGACCACGCCGCCCAAGGCCTCGGGCAACGAGGCGGTGGGCGAAGTAGAAGCGGTGGGCGCGGGCGTGAGCGGCTTCCGTGCAGGCGACCGCGTGATGGGCCGCGCCAGCGGCGGATTCGCCGAATTCACCATCATGAATGCGATCGAGACCATGCAAGTGCCGGCGTCGATGTCCTTCGAGGACGCGGCGGCGGTGCCGCTCGTCTTTCTCGTCACCTACGACATGCTGGTCGCGCAGGGTGGGCTGGCGAAAGGCGAATGGCTGCTCGTCACCGGCGTCACCTCCGGCGTCGGCGTCGCCTGCGCGCAGCTCGCCGCGCTGCTCGGCGCGAAGACCATCGGCACCTCGGGCTCGCCGCAGAAGCTGGAGAAGCTGGATATCGCGCTCGGCATACCCACGCGCAAGCCCGACTTCGCCGCGCAGGTGCTGGAAGCCACCGGCGGCAAGGGCGCCAACCTGGCGGTGAACAATGTCGGCGGCACGATGTTCGCCGAATGCGTCAAGTCGCTCGCGTATCGCGGCCGGCTGGCGATCGTTGGCTACATGGACGGCACCTTCTCCGCCAGCATCGACCTCGAGGCGGTGCACTCGAAGCGGCTGAAGATTTTCGGCGTATCGAACAAACTGCGCCCCGCCGCCGAGCGCGCCGAAACGGTGGCCGGATTCGCGCGCGACGTGCTGCCGGCGTTCGCCGACGGACGCATCAGGCCGATGATCGATCGCGTGTTCCCGATGGCCGAGGCGCCCGCGGCGCTGGCCTACATGGAGTCCGACGCGCAGGTCGGCAAGATCGTCCTCGCGGCCTGAGCCGGAGGTACCCGGCCCTACTCGCCGCGGAAGACGGGCCTGCGCTTTGCCATGAAGGCAGTGCGCCCTTCGCGGTAGTCGGCACTGTCGAAGCAGCGCTTCACCGTCGCCGCGCAGGCGGCGGCATCGAAGCCGGCGTGGGCCTTGAGCAGCTCGCGCACGATGAACTTCGCGCTCGCCATGGTGAGCGGCGCATTGGCGGCGATTTCCGCCAGCAGTTCCTGTGCCGCGTCGACGAGTCCTGCCGCCGGCACCACGCGGTGCACCAGGCCGATCGCCTTCGCCTCGTCGGCCGCGTACTGCCTGGCGGTGATGAGGATCTCGCGCGTATTCGCGGCGCCCACGGTGTCGACCAGGTTCTTCGTCGACGTCGCGCGGTAGCCGAGGCCCATGCGCGCCGCCGGGATGCCGAGCCGCGCATCGTCCGCGGCGATGCGCAGGTCGCAGCACAGCGCGATGTTGAGTCCCGCGCCGAGGCAGTAGCCGCGGATCACCGCGACGGTGGGCTTGTCGAACGCGTACAGCATCGACTGCGCGCGCTCGGCGATCTCGTCGTAGTGCCGCACCGCCGCCGCGCCCGAGCGCTGCTTGTCGAACTGCGAGATGTCCGCGCCGGAAACGAAGGCCTTGTCGCCCGCGCCCCTGAGCGCGACCACTCGCACCTCGGCATCGGCGGCGAAGGATTCGAGCGCCGCCGGAATCGCCTCCCACATGTCCACGGACACGGCATTGCGCTTCTCCGGCTGGTTGAAGGTGATCCAGCCGATGGCGCCGCGCTTTTCGACAACAAGCCTTTCGCTCATGCCGGCATTCTAGCTGCCGGGTCCTGCCGGTAGAAGCGCGTGAGCTGCTCATACACCTCCGGGTAGCGCCTGCGCGCTTCCTGCGGGTCGAGGAAGAAGGCCTCGCTCATCACGGCGAAGAATTCCGCCGCGTTCTCCGACGCGTAGGGGTCAAGCCAGGTCTGCCTGCCGCGGTCCACGGCGTCGCAGAATCCCGCATAGGCCGCGCTCCAGGCCGCGCTCCACGCCTTGCGGTCCATGTCCGCGTGCAGCGGCGGCAGTCCGTCGGCCTCGCCGTTCAGCATGTCGAGCTTGTGCGCGAACTCGTGGATGACGACGTTCATGTCCGGCGCGTTCTTCAGCGTGTCCCAGGACAGCACCACCGGGCCGCCGGGCCAGGCTTCGCCGGCGAGCGCATCGTCCCATTCGTGCACCACGCCGTCGTCGTCCATTTCCCTGCGGCGGACGCGGAAGTCTCCCGGATAGACGACGATGCCCTTCCAGCCCGCGTACCAGTCCAGGCCGAGTACCAGCACCGGCAGCACAGCTTGCGCCGCGATCGACAGGCGCATCGCGCTGGTGAGGCGCAGGCCGCGCGCGGCGCTGAACTCCTTTTCGGCAAGGAACAGCAGCGCCAGCTCGCGCAGCCGGCGCATGCCGGCTTCGTCCAGGCCGGCAAGGAAGGGCAGCTCGCGCACCACGCCTTCCCACAGGCGCTCGTCGATGCGATGCCGGGCGAGGATGCGCCTGCGCTTCCAGTCGCGCAGCCAGCCCATTCAGGCGGCTTTCGCGCGCGTGGCGAGCCAGACGCCGCCGATGATCAATGCGAAGCCCACCGCGTGATAGAGCTCGATGCGCTCGCCGAGGAACGGCACCGACAGCGAAATGCCGACCACCGGCGCCACGTGCAGGTAGGCGCCGGCGCGCGCCGGCCCGATCGCCGCGACGCCCTTCGCCCACAGCAGGTAGCAGACCACGGACGGGAACACACCCAGGTAGGCCAGCCCCGCGAGCACGCCGGGACTCCAGGCGATGCCGCCGCCCAGCGCAAGGTCCGCCAGGCAGGCCGGCACGCCGGTCACCATGCCGGCGAGCATGATCGCGGCGAGCAGCGCCAGCGGATCGATGTCGCGCGGCATCCAGCGCATGCAGGCGGTGTACAGCGACCACAGCAGCACGTTGCCGAGCAGCCACAGGTCGCCGGGGTTGATGCGAAATGCGGCCACGGCCGCCGGGTCGAGCCGGAACACGATCGCGGTGGCGCCGGCGAGCGACACGAACAGGCCGATGGCCGTGCGCACGCCGATGGGGTCGCGAAACAGCAGGAAGGCGAGCGCGGGGATGGTGACCGGCATCAGCGACTGGAACAGCAGCGCGTTGGTCGCGGTGGTGTGCTGCAGGCCGATGTAGCCGACCGCGTTGTAGACCACGGTGCCGAGCGTGCCGAAGAAGAGGATCGGCTTCCAGGCCGCGACGAGCTTCGCGCGCTCGCGCACGAGCGCGGGCCAGGCGAAGGGCAGCAGTACCGCGAGCGCCACTGTCCAGCGCCCGAAGGACATGCTCATCGGGCTGGCGCTCGACACGACGGCGCGCGCGATCACCATGTGCGCGCCCCAGAACGAGGCGGTGGCGATCAGCATCAGGTGGGGTGAGACGCGCAGGGCTGGCATTTCTCGCGACTACAATAGTGGCATGGTTTCCGTGGTGCAGTTGCATCCGCAGAACCGCGCGGCGGCGCTGGCGCCGATCGCGGAGGGCCTGCCGGCGGAGGAGTCGGCGCGCATCGCGCTGGCGCTGGAGTTCGCCGAGCCGCTGTACGCCGGGCAGGTGCTCGCCACCGGAGAGCCGGTGTGGCCGCACGCGCTGGGCATCGCGGCGAACCTGGCGGCGATCGGCGCCGACCCCGCCACGCGCATCGCCGGCGTGCTTTTCGCCGCGCCCAAACAGCTCGGGGGGCCGGAGAAGATCGACGAGCGCTTCGGCGCCGAAGTCGCGGCGCTCGCCGGCGGCGTGGAGAAGCTCTACCAGCTGCGCGTGCTGACGCGCGGCAGGGAGAACCAGAACGAGGTGCTGCGCAAGATGGTGCTCGGCATGGTCGAGGACATCCGCGTGGTGCTGATACGCCTGGCGAGCCGCACGCAGACGCTGCGCTGGTTCGCCAGGCGGCCCGAGGAGGATCGTGCGGCCTGCGCGCGCGAGACGCTGGACATCTACGCGCCGCTCGCCAACCGGCTCGGCGTGTGGCAGCTGAAATGGGAGCTCGAGGACCTGTCGTTCCGCTTCCTCGAGCCCGAGGTCTACAAGCGTCTGGCGAAGCTGCTGGACGAAAAGCGCCTCGAGCGCGAGCAGTACATCGAGGACGCGATGCGCGTGCTCGGCGCCGAGCTGAAGGCGGCGGGGCTCGAGGCTCAGATCGCCGGGCGGCCGAAGCACATCTACTCGATCTGGAACAAGATGCGCGCCAAGAGCCTCGCGTTCGAGGACGTGCACGACGTACGCGCGCTGCGCGTCATCGTCGCCACGCCGAAGGACTGCTACACGGCGCTGGGCGTGGTGCACAACCTGTGGCAGCCGATGCCGCAGGAGTTCGACGATTACATCTCGCGGCCCAAGGGCAACGACTACCAGTCGCTGCACACCGCGGTGTCCGGCCCGGGCGGCAGGACGCTGGAGGTGCAGATCCGCACCGAGGAGATGCACCGGCACGCCGAGTTCGGCGTCGCCGCGCACTGGCGCTACAAGGAAGCGGGCGCGCCTTCGAAGGCCGATGGGGCGTTCGAGCGCAAGATCGCCTGGCTGCGCCAGCTGCTGGCGTGGCGCGACGAGGTCGCCGACTGGGCGGCCACCACGCGCGAAGCGGGGCTGGACGACACGGTGTATGCGCTCACGCCGCAGGGGCGCGTGGTCGACCTGCCGGCGGGCTCGACGCCGGTGGACTTCGCCTACGCGCTGCACACCGACCTCGGGCACCGTTGCCGCGGCGCCAAGGTGGACGGGCAGATCGTCACGCTCGACACGCCGCTGGAGAGCGGGCAGCGGGTCGAGATCGTCGCCGCCAAGACCGGCGGCCCGTCGCGCGACTGGCTCAACCCCGACCGCGGCTTCGTCAGGAGCAACCGCGCGCGAGGCAAGATCCGCCAGTGGTTCAACAGCCAGGCGCTGGAGCAGACCATCGCCTCGGGGCGCGCGATCGTCGAGCGCGAGCTGAAGCGCGAGGGTGGCGCGCAGGCCAGACTGGTCGGGCTCGCATCCAGGCTCGGCTTCGGCAAGGCCGACGAGCTTTTCGCCGCGGTGGCGCGCGAGGAAGTGAACATGCGCCAGCTGCACGCGGTCCTGCGCGACATGGGAGGTGCCGCGGCGCCCGCCCCGGCGGCGCCGGCGCCGCAACCCCGGGCGCGCAAGCGCGCCGGCGGCAGCGACGGCGTGCTGGTGGTGGGAATGGACCGCCTGATGACGCAGATCTCGAAGTGCTGCAAGCCGGTGCCGCCGGATGCGATCCGCGGCTTCGTCACGCGCGGCAAGGGCGTATCGATCCACCGCGAGGACTGCGCAAGCCTGCGCGCGATCGCCGACGCGCACCCTGAGCGGCTGATCGACGCTGCCTGGGGCAGCGGCGCGAATTCTTCGTACGCGGTCGACATGAAGGTCACCGCGAGCGACCGCCAGGGGCTGCTGCGCGACATTGGCGACGCGCTTGCGCGCGAACGCATCAACGTCACCGCGGTGCGCACGCAGTCCAAGGACGACCTGGCGCACATGCGCTTCACCTTCGAGGTTTCCGACCTGGCGCAGCTGAAGCGCGCGTTCGCCATCGTCAGGGAAGTGAACGGCGTCATCCGCGTCGGGCGCGCCTGAGTCCAGCGCGCCGTCATCCGGCATTCACCGAGCCGTCATCGCCGTGACTTGCGCGCGCGCTGGCGCCGCTTCTGGGGGCAGGGCAGGCTGATGCTGCCGGCGAGTCTGGTCTAGTGTTGCGGCGATGCGCGTGCGTGCCAGGGCGCCGACTTCGCGGCGCGTCAGCGTGCGCACTTCCAGCGCAGGCAGGAGATCGAGCCGCGCCCGGATGCCGTCGGCGCGCGCGATTGCCAGCAGGCATTGCCAGAAGCTGGTGTCGCCGCAATACGCTGCCTGCGGTGCCCGCGCGCCGAGCGCGTCCACGTAAGCGATTGCGACCGGCTGCACGCGCGCACCGGCGTCTATCGCCGCCTGCACGAGCGCGTTGCGGAACGGCGCCACGGCAGCGCCGTCAGTGGTCGTCGCTTCGGGAAAGACGGCGACCGTGCAGCCGCCGGCGAGTCGGGCGCGCAGCGCGGCATTCACGCGCAGGATGTCGCGCATGCGGCCGCGGTCGATGAAGATGGCTCCCGATCGCACGATAAGGGTGCCGGCGAGCGGCCAGCGGCGCAGCTCGGCCTTGGCGACGAAGGCGGCAGGCTGGATCGCGCTCAACGCGATCACATCCAGCCACGAGACGTGGTTCGCCACCAGCATGGCCGCCGCCAGCGGCGTTCCCGTCGTGTCGAGGTCCACGCCCAGCGCGGCGAGCACGCCGCGCGACCACCGGCGCGCCACGCGCGCCCGTGCCGCCGGGTCCGCGAGCGGCAGCACCAGCGTGGCGAGTCCCAGCCCGGCGAGCGCGCAGGCGCCGAAGCCGAGCAGCCTGCCGAGCGCGCGCGCGTCAGAGGAGCGCAAGGCTCGCTCCCGCGAGCGCGGCGCCGAGCACGGCGCCCGCGAGTACGTCGCTCGGGTAGTGCAGGCCGAGCGCGATTCGCGAGGAGGCAACGACCAGCGTGAACGGCGCGAGCAGCCATGTGTACGCCGGGTAGTAGGCGCATGCCACCAGCGAGAAGGCAAGCGCGTGCAAGGTGTGGCCGGAGGGAAAGCTGTAGCGATCGAGCGGCGCCGCCGCGGCGGAGATCCCCGGCTCCGCCTCGCACGGTCGCAGGCGCCCCGTGCCGCGCTTGATCGACTTGTAGATGGCGGTTCCGGCGAGCCCGGTGATCACCATGTGCAGCACCGGGAGCAGCGCCTCGTCGCCGTGCGCCAGCAGCAGCCAGAGCATCAGCGCATACCAGAACATGCCGTCGCCCAGGCGGCTCGCGGCCCGGAACAGCCCCAGCGCCGGGTGGCCGCCGAGGGCGTGGGCAACGCGCGTGCAGACACGCCGGTCCCAGTGCTGGATGCGATGCAGCGCGACTTCAATCCGCGCCATCTGCGGTGTCCTGCAGCACCTGCTCGAAATCCCCGGCGATGCGATCCCAGCCCAGTTGCTTTGCCGTCGCGCGCGCGGTGCGTCGAAGCCTGTCCACCAGCGCCGGCTCGGCGGCGAGGCGACGGGCTTCGCGCACGAAGGCCGCCGCGTCATCGAACGGCGCCAGCAGCCCCGATTCGCCGTGCCGGATGTACTGGCGTGCCGCCGCGTAGTCGTAGGCGACGACCGCGAGGCCGCTGGCCATCGCCTCGAGCGTGACGTTGCCGAAGGTCTCGGTGGTGCTCGGAAAGAGGAAGATGTCGGCCGAGGCGTAGTGCGCGGAGAGCGCGCCGTTCACCAGCATGCCGGCGATCACCGGCCCCGTGCTTGCGTGGCGGAGTTCGGCGAGCAGGGGGCCGTCACCGACCAGCACCAGGCGGGCGGCGGGCTGCAGCGCCTGCATCGCGCGGAAGGTCTCGAGCACCAGCGGGAAGTTCTTTTCCGGCGCGAAGCGGCTGACGCAGAGCACCACCGGATCGTCGTCGCCCGCGCCCCAGGAGGCACGCAGCTCGCGAGAGCGCCGCGCAGGATTGAACACCGCGCCGTTCACGCCGCGGCCGACCACGCGCAGGCGTTCGAATCCGAGCGCCGACAGGCGGGCGGCGAGTTCGTCCGTGGGCACCATGGTGCACGCGGCACGGTTGTGGAAACGCCGCAGGTATCCGGCCACCGCGCGCGAGAGCCACGCGAAGCCGTAGTGGCCGCTGTAGGCGTCGAAGTTGGTATGGAAATCGGTGGCGACCGGGATGCCGAGCTTCCTCGCGGCGCCAAGCGC
>JBFWRS010000072.1:0-10924 GCA_050248795.1 Burkholderiales bacterium
GTGGCACGAGGAACCGCGCGGCAACTACTCCACGGCGGGCGCAGTGCCGGCCGTTCCCGCTGCAGTCAGCCTTCATCGAGGCTGGTTCGAGGACACATTGCCGCCGTTCAAGCAGGCGCACCCAGGTCCGATACGCTTCATGAACGTCGACTGCGATATCTACAGTTCCACGCGCGTAGTCCTCGACCTGCTCGCCGACCGCATCGTCGCCGGAACCGTCATTGCCTTCGACGAGTACTTCGGCCATCCCCACTGGCGCGAAGACGAGTTCCGTGCGTTCCAGGAATCGGTGGCGAGATACACGTGGCGCTACGAATACCTCTCCTTTACCTCGAAACAGGCCGTCGTGCGAATTACTCGGTAAGCCGCTGGCGCAGATCCTCGGGCACCGGCATCGGCCGCAGCGCACTGACGTTGGCGCCGCCGGTATTGCCCACGGGAACCCAGATGCGCGAGAAGAGCGCTGCGGCGACAATGCGGAGAAGCTGCCCCGCAATCTCGCGAGCATCCAGACGACGCAGGCCGACGCGCAGCATCCACAGGTGCGACACCACGTGCGGCAGCGTATGCCGCTGCCCGAGGATGTGCGCACGCTCCAGATGATGGAACGCCAGATCGAGAGTGCCCGCCGCGTACGCACTGCGCGCAAGCGCCATCTCGGCTTCGAATGCCATTTTCAGATCCGCTCTCATGCCATCTCCTGCCGCGTCAAGTTTCGATGGCGCGTATTGGAAAGCCTGAAGTGGCTTCAGGGTCAAGCCCCCGGCGCGCGCGGCCCGAACGCGATGATCGCCATGCCCAGAAGCGCCACGACGCTGCCCGTTACGTCCCAGCGGTCCGGCCGTACGCCGTCCACCGCCCAGAGCCACAGGATCGCCACAGCGACATAGACTCCGCCGTAGGCTGCGTACACCCTGCCCGCAGCATGCGGATGCAGGCTCAGCAGCCAGACGAAGAGCGCGAGGCTCACCGCCGCCGGTGCGAGGAGCCAAACCGACGCGCCCTTCTTCAACCACAGGTAGGGCAGGTAGCAGCCGACGATCTCGGCGAGCGCCGTGGCGACGAACAGCAGCAGGGTCTTGATCTCGGGCATGTGAGGGGCTCCCTTCTTCGCGTGAATCGTATCAGCGCGGTAGCATGGCGCGATGATGGCCGCATCCGCGTCGCCGATCGCCTGCGCCCTCGCCGCCGCGGCGTTGTTCGGCGCCAGCACGCCCCTGGCAAAACTGCTGCTCGGGACGGTTCCGCCTCTGCTGCTTGCCGCGCTGCTCTATCTGGGCAGCGGCATCGGCCTGGCGGCGTGGCTCGTGCTGCGACGCGCCGGCGCGCAGGTGCGCGTTTCGCCCATCGCCCGCGGCGACTGGCCCTGGCTGGCGGGTGCGATTGCCGCCGGAGGCATCGCTGGCCCGGTGCTGCTGATGTACGGGCTTGCCCGCACCAACGCGGGTACCGCGTCGCTGCTGCTCAATCTCGAAGCGGTGCTTACCGCAATGCTGGCATGGTTCGCGTTCCGCGAGAACGTGGATCGACGCGTCTTCCTCGGCATGTGCGCCATCGTTGCCGGCGGCGTGGTGCTGACGTGGAACGAGGCCCCGCGCGTGGAGAGCTACGCGGGCCCGCTGCTCGTCGCCGCCGCGTGTCTTGCATGGGCGATCGACAACAACCTCACGCGCAAGGTCTCGGGCGGCGACGCCGTGACGATCGCCTGCCTGAAGGGTCTGGCCGCGGGTAGCGTCAATCTCGCCCTCGCGCTCGGCATGGGTGCTGCGCTGCCTTCCGCCGGACCGCTCGTCGCCGCAGGCCTGCTCGGCCTCGCGGGTTACGGCGTGAGCCTGGTGCTGTTCATCGTCGCGCTGCGCGGGTTGGGAACCGCGCGCACCGGGGCCTATTACTCCGTCGCACCGTTCTTTGGTGCGGCGCTTGCGTTGATGCTTCCCGGCGAGCAGCCGGATGCGGCGTTCTGGATCGCCGCCGCGCTGATGGCGGCCGGCGTGTGGCTGCATCTGAGCGAACGGCACGATCATGTACACAGCCACGAGCCCCTGGAACACGAGCACATGCACTCGCACGACGAGCACCACAGGCACGAGCACGAACCCGGCTGGGACGGACGCGAGCCGCACGTACACTGGCACCGGCATGAGCCGCTGTCGCACGCGCACGCGCACTATCCCGATCTGCACCATCGGCATGCGCACCGGTGATGAACGTGTCGGCGAGGATCGAGCCCAAGCGGCGGGCGCGGCGTCGATCAGGAAGCCATGAGCGAAGTCGTCCTTGAAAGCACCCTGACCTGCCCGGCATGCGGCTACGCGAGCGCCGAAACCATGCCGACCGACGCCTGCCTTTTCTTCTGGGCGTGTCCGTACTGCAAGGAAGTAGCGAAACCGAAGCGCGGGGATTGCTGCGTGTTCTGCAGCTACGGCAGCGTGCCCTGCCCGCCGGTACAGGAGCAACGGGGCGGCGGGTGCGCCCACCCGGGTGATCTGGGCTGAGCGCGTACGGCAGGTTTTGTCCCGATGCCGCCCAGGCATTAGAGTGCGGGTATGCCGCTTTCCTGGAACGAGATCCGTGACCGTGCGCTCTCGTTTTCCCGGGAGTGGAAGGATGCAGAGTCCGAGCAGGCCGAGTCGCAGAGCTTCTGGAACGATTTCTTCAGGGTCTTCGGCATAGACCGTCGGCGCGTCGCGGTGTTCGAGAAGCAGGTCAGCCTCACCCGCGCCGGCGAACGGCTCAAACACGGCCGCATCGATGCATTCTGGAAAGGCGTGCTGCTGGTCGAGCATAAGAGCGCCGGCCAGGATCTCGACAAGGCCTTCGCACAGGCTGCCGACTACTTCGAGGGGATCGCCGAGCGCGACCTGCCGCGCTACATCCTGGTTTCGGACTTCCGCCGGTTCCGGCTGTTCGACCTCGAGTCCGGCGAGGACTGGTCTTTCAGGCTCGCCGACCTGCACAAGCATGTACGCCGATTCGGCTTCGTCGCCGGCTACCGTACGCAGGAGATTCGCGAGCAGGACCCGGTCAACGTCGAAGCCGCCGAGCGCATGGGCCGGCTGCACGACCGCCTCAAGGCCACTGGCTACGCCGGGCACCCGCTGGAGGTGCTGCTCGTGCGGCTGCTCTTTTGCCTCTTCGCCGACGACACCGGCATTTTCCCCAAGCAGTCCTTCCGCGAGTTCATCGAGACCAAGACCTCGGAAGACGGCGCCGACCTGGGGCTGCACCTGGCGCAGCTTTTCCAGGTGCTCAACACCGAAGATTCCCAGCGCCAGAGCACGCTGGACGAGGCGCTTGCCGCCTTCCCCTATGTCAACGGCAAGCTCTTCGAGGAGCCTTTGCCGCTCGCCACCTTCGACTCGCGCATGCGCACCACGCTGCTCGATTGCGCGGGCCTCGACTGGAGCCGCATCAGCCCCGCGGTGTTCGGCGCGCTGTTCCAGTCCGTGATGGACGAGAAGGCGCGCCGCAACCTGGGTGCGCACTACACGAGCGAGAAGAATATCCTCAAGCTCATCAAGCCGCTGTTCCTCGACGGCCTGTGGGATGAGTTCAACAAGGTAAAAGGTAACCTGACGCGGCTGTTCGAGTTCCACAAGCGCTTGCGCACCCTCACGTTTCTCGACCCCGCCTGCGGCTGCGGAAACTTCCTCGTCATCGCCTACCGCGAGCTTCGACTGCTGGAACTGGAGATCCTGCGCACGGTGCTGAAGATGGAACGCGGCCAGCAGCACCTGAACGTGTTCCAGCTCGTGCAGGTGAACGTCGATCAGTTCCACGGCATAGAGATCGAGGAGTTCCCCGCACAGATTGCCCAGGTGGCGATGTGGCTCATCGACCACCAGATGAACCAGCTCGTGTCGGAAGAGTTCGGCAACTACTACGCCCGCCTGCCGCTCACCACCTCGGCACATATCGTGCACGGCAATGCGCTGCGGATGGATTGGAACGAGGTCGTACCGGCCGCCCGGCTGAACTGGATCCTGGGCAATCCGCCGTTTGTGGGCCATCAATGGCGCAATCCGGAGCAGATGCAGGACATGGATCGGATCTGGGGCACGGAGGGTCGATTCGGCAGGCTCGATTACGTCACCTGCTGGCACAGGAAGGCCGCAGAACTCATTCAGTCGAACCACACGCTCGAAGCAGCATTCGTGTCGACGAACTCGATTACCCAAGGCGAGCAGGTCAGTATCCTGTGGCCTGATCTGCTCGCACGGGGCATACGAATCACCTTCGCGCACCGGACCTTCCAGTGGACCAACGAAGCCCGAGGAGAAGCGGCGGTGCATTGCGTCATCGTCGGTTTGGGTACGAGGCCGCCGACCAAGCGGCGCCTTTTTGACTACAGCGCACCGCGTTCCGAGCCACACGAAACGCTGGTCGACAACATCAACCCCTACCTGGTCCCCGGACCAGATGTGATCCTGCCGTCGCGCACCGATCCCGCGCCCGACATCCCGCAGATGAAGAAGGGCAGCCAGCCCACCGACGGGGGATTCCTCGTGCTCAGCGACGAGGCGAGATCGGCTCTGCTCGCAAGCGAACCGCAGGCGGCCCCTTGGATCCGGGAGTATGTCGGCGGAGACGAGTTGATCTCTCGCGATCGCCGCTGGTGCCTATGGCTCAAGGGTATCCAGCCCGCAGTGCTCAAGACGATGCCCCATGTGCTCGAACGCGTGGAAAGCGTGCGTGCAGCGAGGCTTAAGAGTCCGACCAAGAGCGTCCGGGACTATGCCCAGTACCCCACACTGTTTACGCAAGATCGCCAACCGGAGACCGAATACCTGGCAGTGCCGGAAGTCTCATCCGAGAACCGGCGTTTCATTCCGATGGCGTTCTTGCCGTCGACCGTGGTGGCGAGCAACAAGCTGCAGATGATCGTCGGCGCTACACGTTTTCACTTTGGGGTGCTGAACTCGACGATGCACATGGCTTGGGTGCGGGCAGTCACTGGTCGCCTTGAGAGTCGCCTTAGCTACGCCCCTTCGGTCTACAACAATTTCCCTTGGCCGCGAGACTTGGATCTCAAGTATCGCAAACAGATCGAGCAGGCCGCGCAAGGCGTGTTGGACGCGCGCAGCGGATTCCCGAACGCTTCGCTGGCGGAGCTTTACGACCCGCTGACCATGCCGCCCGAACTCGCACGCGCCCACCAGGTGCTCGACCGCGCGGTGGATGCGGCGTACCTGGCGGGCAGGAGCCGCAAGGGATTCGCGAGCGACGCGGAGCGGGTGGCGTTCCTGTTCGAGCTGTACCAGGAGTACACGAGCCTGTTGCCGGCCGAGACCAAGCCAAAGCGCGGCGGCAGGCGCAACCGGCGCCCCTGAAGGCGTATCATTTCGCTCCGTAAGAGGAGCGCCATGTCCCGCAAGTCCGAGCCCAGGAAGCTGACACTCAAGCTGGACGGCCGGCACATCACGGCCGAGCGGTTCGTGAAGGCTGTGTCGTCGTTCGTCGCCCTCATCAACGAAGTCTCCGAGGCGGTGACGAACGAGCGCGGCGCCTTCCGCTGGATTGTTTCCGTCGAGAGCGGCAGCGCCATCGTTCACTTTCAGCCCGAACCGCAGCACGCGGACGCCATGTACGCGCCGGTGTCGGTCAAGGCCATCAATGACGGTTTCGAGCTGCTCGAAGCACGCGCCGAGCGCCCACGGTACTGGTCCGATGTTGCCCTACGCAAGGCAAAGGATCTTGCCGAGGTTCTTGAACCCGCTGGAGGGACGCTCGATCATGTGAGCGTGCGCTCGGACCGGAAAGAGCGAAGCGTGACGCCGAAGCTCGGCGCCCACGTCGATGCGCTGATTGGCTCCGACTACCGATCGCTGGGCTCGATCGAGGGCCGGTTGCGGGCGATCAACGAAGCCGGCGGCGTTCACTTCGTCATCCGCGACCCGGCAACGAACAACGAGGTGCGCTGCTACTTCCAGGAAGAGGACGCCGACGAGTACATGAAGGCCTGGCGTAAACGCGTATCGGTGTACGGCGAGATTCGCTACCGCAAGGACGGTACGCCGGTGAGCGTTTCGGTGCGGGAGTTCCGCGTGCTGCGCGAGGCGGCCGAATTGCCGAAGGCGCGGGACGTTCGAGGAATACTCGCTTCCTGAGTCATGGCCGCCGACCGCCGCTACTGGGATTCGAACGCATTCCTTGGCTGGCTGAACGCGGAGAGCGGCAAAGTCGAAAAGTGCGAGGCGGTTCTGGATGCGGCGGAAGCCGGCAAGCTCGATATCGTCACCTCCGCATGGACACTTACCGAAGTAATCAAGAAGAAGGGCGAGAAGCCCATACCCAAGACGTCCGAGGAAACGATTCGCGCATTCTTCGAGAACCCCTGGATCGTGGTGCGCAACGTGGATCGCTTCGTCGCCGAGCTGGCGCGCGAACTGATCTGGTCGCATGGACTGAAAGGGCCCGACGCCGTACATCTCGCGTCGGCGCTTCGTCTCGGCCTCGGCACCATGGATACCTTTGATGATCAGCTCATCGGGCTGAACGGCAAGTTGGGAAAACCGCTGCTGCGCATCGGTCATCCGAACCTTCCGCATACGCCGGACCTGTTCCCGGGCACGAAGCAGCAAGCCGCGCCACGCAAACCACGGAAACGGCGTTAGTAACACCGCGGTCGCGACGCGCTATGATGCCGCGGCCATGAAGATTCCCAAGCGCTACTCGCATGTGCTGTTCGCGTTCATCTTCACCAGCGTGATGGTGCTGATCGTCACCGGCGTCGGCACCGCGATCAACGTCGGCTTCCCGCCGGATTTTCTGGGACGCTGGCTTGCGGCATGGGTCGGCGCCTGGGTGATCGCGTTCCCGGCCGCGATCGTGATCGGCCCGAGCGCGCGCCGCCTGACCGAGCGGCTGACCGCCTGACATGGGCTACGAACGCATCCGGCTCGAGGTCGCCGACGGCGTCGCGCTGCTGAAGTTCCACCACCCGGAAACGCTGAACGCGGTGGGCGCGCAGATGCTGGCCGAGCTGGGCCAGGCAGTGCGCGAACTGGCCGCATCCGGCGCGCGCTGCCTGCTGCTTACCGGCGAAGGCAAGGGTTTCTGCGCCGGCGCCAACCTGGCCGAGGTCCGCGCGCGCGCGCCGGGCAGCGGCCCGGACGAACTGCTGCGCGGCGGCTACCACCCGCTGCTCCTCGCGCTGCGCGACATCGAGATGCCGATCGTCACCGCGGTGAACGGCGCCGCGGCCGGCATCGGCATGAGCTTCGCGCTGATGGGCGACATCGTCTGCGCGTCGAAGAACGCGTACTTCCTGCAGGCCTTCGCGCGCATCGGCCTGGTGCCGGACGGCGGCTCGACCTTCATGCTGCCGCGGCTGGCGGGCTGGGGCCGCGCGATGGAACTGTCGATGCTGGCCGAGCGCCTGCCGGCGGAGAAGGCCTTCGAGTGGGGCCTGGTCAACCGGCTCTACGACGACCCGGACAAGCTGATGGCAGGCGCGCGCGAGATTGCCGCGCGGCTGGCGCAGGGGCCGCGCTCGCTGGCGCTGATCCGCAAGGCGTACTGGGCGACCTGGTCGAATTCCTACGAAGCGCAGCTCGACCTGGAAGCGCGGCTGCAGGCCGAAGCCGCGCGCAGTGCCGATGCCCGCGAAGGCGTTGCCGCGTTCCTGGAAAAGCGCGACGCGCGCTTCAAGGGCAGCTAGCCGCCTCGCTGCGGCAGCGCGCTCAGAACACGACGACCTTGTCCGCTTCCAGCGTCCAGGCGGCGAGCTGGTCCATGGTGCCGCGCGACGCGCCTTCGACAAGCTTGTCCGCGGCAATGCCGCGCGCGTCCATGCAGGTGCCGCACACCGCGACTTCGCCGCCGCGGCGAAGCACCGCGCCGAGCATGTCGGCGAGGTTGTAGTAGCCCTGCGGTACTTTCTGGCCGCCGTGCGCGCAGGCTGCGGCGTCGCCGAGCAGGAACACGCGCACTGCGCTGCCACCCTTGTCGAGCAGCGCGCGCACCAGGCGCAGCGCGTTGTAGCATTTCTCGGTGCCGTAAGGCGGATCGTTCAGGATGAAGAGCGTGCTCATGTCTGCCTCGCTTCGCTGGTGGAGGGCTCCGGCCGGCGGTTGATGGCGTAGCCGCCGGGCGTATCGCGGAACGGCTGCCCGAGCAGGCGGTCCAGGCGCAGTTCGCGCGGATCGCGGAAGGCGTCCACGCCGATGGTCATGCGCTCATGGCCCGCAGCGGGCTGGGCGCGGTAGGTGCCGAAGAGACGATCCCACCACGGCATGTTGAAGCCGAAGTTGCTGTTGGTCTCGTTGTAGGCAATCGAGTGGTGCACGCGATGCATGTCCGGCGTGACGACGAACAGGCGCAGCCACGCATCCAGCCGCTGCGGCATGCGCACGTTGGCGTGGTTGAACACCGCGGTGGCATTCAGCAGCACCTCGAACACGAACACCGCCACGGCCGGCGCGCCGAGGGCGGCGACGACGGCGCATTTCACCGCGGTCGAGATCAGGATCTCGATGGGGTGAAAGCGCGTCCCTGTGGTGAGGTCGTACTCGGTGTCGGTGTGATGCACGCGGTGCAGGCGCCACAGCAGCGGCACGGCGTGGAAGGTGACGTGCTGGAACCACACCGCAAGGTCTAGCAGGATCACGGCCAGAGGCACCGCGATCCACGCCGGCGCGCCAAGCGCCGGCAGCAGGCCCCAGCCGCCGGCTTCGCCGGCCACGGCGACCGCGATCGCCGCACCGGGCGCGACCACGCGCAGCAGCGCCGCATCGACCAGCAGCAGTCCCAGGTTGTGCGGCCAGCGCGCAGCGCGCGTGATGCCGGGCTGGCGGCGCGGCGCCAGCGCTTCCCACAGCGCCATGGCGGCGAACACGGCGATGAAGGCGCCCAGGCGCAGCGCCGCTTCGTGATCGAATATCGCCTGTGCTTGCATGTGCCTGCTCCGGTGCTGGACGCGCGCTGGATTGCGGGTTAGTATTCAAATGTTCTCTTGAATAATAGGAGCCTGGCCGCGCGATGTCAACGACCCCGTCCCCCAAGCGCCAGGCGTTCGACGCGCTCGCGCGCATCGGCACGGCGCTCTCCAGCCCCCTGCGGCTGGAATTCCTCGAACTGCTCGGCCAGGGCGAGCGCACGGTGGAGCAGCTCGCCGCGCTGACGGAGACCAGCGTCGCGAACACGTCGCAGCACCTGCAGCGATTGAAGGCCGCCAGCCTGATCGCCGGCCGCAAGGAGGGCCTGTACGTGCATTACCGGCTGGCGGGCGACGAGGTGGTGCGGCTGCTCGCCGCGCTGGGCGGCGCTGGCGAAGCGCACCTCGCCGACATCGAGCGCATCACGCGCCTGTACTTCACCGCCAGGGACGACATGGAAGCGGTGCCCGCCGCCGAACTGATGGCGCGCGCGCGCAAGGGCCTGGTCACCGTGCTGGACGTGCGGCCAGCGGAAGAGTTCGCCGCCGGGCATGTGCCCGGGGCGGTCAACATCCCGATCGCGGAGCTCGCGCGCAGGCTCGCGGAACTGCCGAAAAGCCGCGAGGTGGTCGCCTACTGCCGCGGGCCGTGGTGCCTGATGTCCTTCGATGCGGTGGCGCTGCTGCGCAAGCGCGGCCGCAAGGCGCGCCGGCTGCAGGACGGGCTGCCCGAGTGGCGCGCGGCCGGATTGCCGGTGGAGCGCTAGTCCGCCGCGAATCAGCGGCGGCGCAGCCAGTCCCGCAGCGAACCTGCGGCGTAGAGCACCGCGGGCGGCAGGATCGCCACCGCCAGCAACTGCAGCACGCCTTCGAGCGTCATACGGTCGCCGAACGCCAGCACGGTCGCCACGCTCATCAGCGACACCAGCAGCCAGATGCCCGTGAAGAGGACCCAGAAGCGCTTCCACATCGGCATGCCCGGCTCCTGCCCCTTGGTGTCGTCAGCGCGGTCCGGCATCTCAGCGGCTCCCGGCCGCGACCAGGCGGCGAATCGCCGGCAGCGCGGCCTCCGCCGCCGCTTCGCCCGCGTCGATCAGCGCTTGCAACGTGGCCGGTTTCATGTCGTCATGCTTGGGCAGGTCCGGCGCGATCACGACTTCGGCTTGCGCGCGCTCTTCCAGCGCCAGGCGCCGCGTCAGGATGGAAAATCCCTGGTAGAGCGCATCGAACGGATCGCCGAGGTCGGCGTGCGCGGGTGGAAAGCTGACGTCCACCGCGATCACGCGTTTCGCGCCCAGGCGCCGCGCCGCGCGCACCGGCACCGGCGCGGCGAGATTGCCATCCACCAGCAGGCGGCCGTTCAGGCGCACCGGTTCGAGCAGTCCCGGCGCGCTGCTGGATGCCTGTACCGCGAGGCCGAGTTCACCGCGGTCCAGCGTCACCGCCTCGCCGCTGCGCAGGTCGGTGGCCACGGCGGCAAAGCGCATCGGCAGGGACTCGATGCTGCGCTCGCCGACCTGTGCGCGCACGAAGCGGGCAATGCCGTCGCCGCCGAAGACGCCCAGCCGCGGGAACACCCAGTCGCGCAGCGTGTTCGCGCTCAGCCGTGCGCCCAGCCGTTCGATGGTAGCGACCGGCAGGCCGGCGGCGTACAGCGCCCCCACCAGGCTGCCCGCGCTCGAGCCGACCACCATGTCCGGCTTCAGATCGTGCCGCTCGAGCGCACGCAGCACGCCGATGTGCCCGTAGCCGCGGCAGCCGCCGCCGCCCAGCACCAGCGCAAGCGTGCGGTCTGCACGGTCTTGCGCGGCGACCCGCTTCGCCAGCGGCAGCGCTGCCGCCAGGGCAATGAAATCCCGTCGCTTCATCTGCGCCTCCGTTTCATCAGCAAGTATGCCGCCGGAATCACGAACATCGACAAGAGCGGCGCCGTGACCATGCCGCCGATCATCGGCGCGGCTATGCGCTGCATCACCTCGGCGCCGGTGCCCTCGCTCAGCAACAGCGGCGCGAGCCCGGCGAGGATTACCGCCACGGTCATGGCCTTGG
>JBFWRS010000073.1:0-10922 GCA_050248795.1 Burkholderiales bacterium
ACGGGACGAGAACAACCTGCTGATCCGCGGCCAGTCGATACGCGGCCTCGACGAGGGCTCCGCCATCGATGTGGAACTTGAACCGGGCGAGTTCTCGCTGCACGCGGAGCGCACGGTGCACGGGTCGCTGGCGAACATATCGTCCCGGCCGCGCATCGGCTACGCCATCTTCTACATTCCGCCGCACGTGCGCTCGACGCTGGGCCGCCGCAGCGCGCTGCTGGTGCGGGGCGAGGACCGCTATGGACACTGGGATGCCGACCCGGTTCCCGCGGGCGACGACGATCCCGCGATCGAGGCGTTCATGCGCGCCGCGTTCCAGCGCTATCGCGACCAGGAAGCCTCGGTGAGCTGAGGATGCACGACATCGCGCTCAATCCGCTGGATCCGATGCCGCTCACCGAGCAGATCGTGGTCGAGTTCACCAAGCGCATCACGCAGCGCGCGCTGCGGCCGGGCGCCAGGCTGCCGTCGATCCGCGCCTTCGCCGGCGCGCACGGCGTCAGCACCTCGGTCGTCGTCGACGCCTACGACCGCCTGGTGCGCAGCGGGTTGGTGCGCCCGCGCCACGGTTCGGGCTACTACGTCGCGGCGCGCAAGAAGAGCTACGGCGACCATGCCGCGCACGACCTGTCCAGCGCCGACGACATGCTGTGGATCATGCGCAACGCGCTGGTCGCGGTGCCGCAGGGGCTCAAGGTCGGCGCCGGCTGGCTGCCGGCGGCGTGGCTGGACCAGGGCCTGGTGCAGGACGGCATGCGCCTTGCGCTCGAGCGCCACGGCGACGAACTGCACGAGTACGGCAGCCCCTACGGCCATGGGCCGCTGCGCGAGGCGCTCGCCGCGCGCCTCGCGCTTGTCGGCGTGCACGCCACCGCGTCGCAGGTGATGCTGACCCACGGCGCCACCGGCGCGCTGGATCTCGTCGGCCGCGCGCTGATCCGCGCCGGCGACACCGTGCTCGTGGACGACCCGGGGTACTTTGCCTTCGGCGGTTACGCGAAGTCGCTCGGTGCCACGGTAATCGGCGTGCCGCGACTCGCCGACGGGCCCGACCTCGACGCGCTCGAGCGTGCCGCGGCCGAGTACAAGCCGCGCCTCTTCTTTACCGTGTCGGTGCTGCACAACCCTACCGGCACCAGCAGTTCGGAGAACAACGCCCGCCGGGTACTGCGGATCGCCGAGAACCATGACTTCACGCTGCTGGAGGACGACGTCTACGGCGACTTCCACGCCGCGCCGCTGACGCGGCTCGCCACGCTGGACCAGTTGAAGCGCGTCATCTACGTCGGCGGGTTCTCCAAGACGGTGTCCTCGTCGCTGCGCGTCGGCTATATCGCCGCCGACGAGCAGATGATCGCCGACCTTGCCGACCTGAAGCTGCTCACCACGCTGAACAGCAGCAGCCTGTCCGAACGCATCGTGCACGAAGTGCTCGCATCCGGCCTGTACGCGCGGCACATGGAGCGCTTGCGCCAGCGCCTGCGCGACGCGCGCGAGGCGACGCTGGCGCAGTTGCGCGGCCTCGATCTCGAGGTGCCCTTCGTTCCCGAGGCGGGCATGTTCATCTGGGCACGCATGCCGGACGGCAGGGACGTATCCAGTCTCGCCACGCGCGCAGCGCAGCAGGGCATCGTCCTCGGGCCGGGCAACGTGTTTCGCCCGCACCAGGAACCATCGCCCTTCCTGCGCTTCAATGTCGCCTATTGCGACGATGCGCGGCTGTTCGAGTTCCTGCGCACGGCCATGGGGCATCGCCTGTCCTGATGCGCTGCAGTAGTGCTTTCGGGCGATACCAGGGCGCGGGTCTGGAAGATCAAGTAGCTGATTAAAAAGGAACTACTTCCGCAGCCACGGGAGCAAGGTTTTGCTTGGCCAATTCAAAACAGTTGGTATACATTATGCATGGCCATGCATAAGGTACGGCAGAACGGCAACCGACAGGAGAGTCCCCGATGAGCGCAGTAGCTACGCCTGCACGTGAAGGAAAGTCCCCCGCTTCGGACCTGAAGCCGATATCGGAGAAGCGTCTTCCCACGGGCGAGCTGTTGCAGGAGTTCCGCGCCGTCTGCCGCATGTGCCACGGCGGCTGCGGCACCATCGTCGAGATGGTGGACGGCGTGATCCGCAAGGTGAGCGGCGACCCCGACAACCCGATCAACCACGGCGCGCTGTGCTCGAAGGCCGGCGTCGCCTCGATCGAGAACGTCTACCACCCCGACCGCCTCGACTACCCGCTGATGCGCACCGGCGAGCGCGGCGAAGGCAAGTGGAAGCGCATCAGCTGGGATGAAGCGCTCGAGTACATCGCAAAGAAACTGAATGCGGTGAAGGCCGAGCACGGCGCGGAAGCCGTGGCGTTTGCGCGCGGCACCGGCATCAACAACACGCACATCATCTCGCGGCTGGCAAACCTCTTTGGCACGCCGAACGTCACCGCGATCGCCTACTTCTGCTACGGGCCCAGGGTCGCGGTGTCCAAGGTCACCGCCAACGGCACGCACAAGATGTGGGACACCACGCCGGTGCCCGACTTCTATTCGAACCCGAAGTGCATCGTGCAGTGGGGATCGCAGAAGCGCACCAGCAACGACCACGGCCTGATCGGCCACGGCCCGATGAAGCAGGCGTTCGAGAACAATCCGCTGAACATCGTCGTCGACCCGAGGAAGCCCAAGGCCGCCGGCCACGCCGACATCTGGCTGCCGCTGCGCCCCGGCACCGACGCGGCGATGGCGCTGGGCTGGATGAACGTCATCATCAACGAAGGCCTGTACGACAAGGAGTTCGTCGAGAAGCATTGCCACGGCTTCGAGGAACTCAAGGCGCGCGTCGCCGAGTACCCGCTCGAGCGCGTCGCCGAGATCACCTGGTGCGACGCCGACATGATCGCCAAGGCCGCGCGCGCCTACGCCACCATCCGGCCCGGCTGCCTGGTCTGGGGCAACGGCACCGACCAGCTCGGCAACAACACCTTCCAGGCCACGCGTGCGCTGATGATGCTGATGGGGCTGACCGGGAACCTCGACGTGCCCGGCGGCAACGTGTTCTATCCGGCGCCCAAGCTCAACTACGGCGAGCTGTGGGACAAGCTCTCGCCCGAGCAGGCCGCCAAGCGCCTCGGCGGCGACAAGTTCAAGGCGCTCAACATGACGCCTTACGCCTACGCGCACCCGCCGTCGGTGTACCGCGCGATGAAGTTCGGCGAGCCGTACAAGGTGCGCGCCTACGTGGTGACCGGCAACAACGTCGTCACCTGCTTCCCGAACACGAAGCTGATCACCGAGGCGCTGAAGGGCCTCGACCTGCTGGTGGTTCACGACACCTACATGACGCCGACCGCGGAACTCGCCGACATCGTGCTGCCCGCGGCGTCGAACCTCGAGCGCGACGAGCCGCGGCTGCACCTCTTCACCAAGGGGCCGCAGTCGCTGTATCTCGATACCAGCTCGCAGAAGCTGGTGAGCCTGGGCGAGCGGCGCTCGGACTGGGAGTGGATCATCGCGCTGGCGCAGAAGCTCGGCTTCACCGAGTATTTCCCGTCGATGGAGGCCTTCGTCGAGGACGCACTGCGTCCATCGGGCGCGAAATGGGCGCAGTTGCGCCAGATGGAGCACGGCATCGAGATTCCCGTGGAATACAGGAAGTACGAGAAGGTCGGCTTCGGCACGCCGACCGGCAAGTTCGAGCTGTACTCGACGATGATGAAGGACTGGGGCTACGACCCGCTGCCCGAGCACGTCGAGCCGCCGGAGAGCCCGATCAGCACGCCCGAGCGCTGGAAGGAGTATCCGCTGATCCTGAACACCGGCGCCAAGCAGCCGATGTACTGGCATTCGCAGTACCGGCAGGTGAAGTCGCTGCGGTCCCTGAACAACGAGCCGCTGTGCGAGATGCACACCGAGACCGCGAAGTCGCTCGGCATCAAGGCGGGCGACTACGCCTGGGTGGACACGGTGCGCGGCCGGTTGCGCATGAAGGTCACCACCAACACGCAGGTGCATCCGAAGGTGGTGACGATCCCGCACGGCTGGTGGCTGCCCGAGCGCCCCGGCCCCGACCATGGCGTGTTCGAGGTCTGCTCGAACGTCGTCGTCGACGACGATCCGGCAAACTGCGACGTCGTGCTCGGCTCCAGCCCGCTGAAGGGGCTGCTGTGCAAGGTCTACCTGGCCGACGCGGCGGCGAAGCCCGCCCCGAAGCGCGCGGCCACCGCGAACGCTGCCTGACACGGGAGGATCACCATGAGCAGTCTGTGCACGTTTGACCAGTTGATGGCCGGCCCGTGGCGCGACACCGTGCCGCACTACGCCGGCCTGCGCGACGAGTGGCTGGTGGTGGCACGCTCGAAGGACGTGGGCGAGAACGAGGTGAAGAAGATCACGCTGCTGGGCGAGGACCTGGTGCTGTGGCGCTCGGGCGGCGAGGTCCATTGCTGGAAGGACCTGTGCATACACCGCGGCGCGCGCCTGTCGCTCGGCTGGGTGGACGAGGGCAACATCGTCTGCCCGTACCATGGCTGGGCGTTCGACGGCAGCGCCAAGTGCGTGAAGATTCCGGCGCACCCGGACCAGATCCCGCCCCTGAAGGCGCGCGCGTTCCCGCATCCGGTGAAGGAGGCCTACGGCTTCATCTGGAGTTCGGTGGGCGAGCCCGAGCAGGACGTACCGCCCTTCCCGCAATGGGACGACCCGACGTTCCGCAAGGTGCATGCGGGCCCGTACTTCTACAAGGGCGACGCGATGCGCACGGTAGAGAACTTCCTCGACGTGGCGCATTTCCCCTACGTGCACGCCGGGCTGAACGGCTATCCGAAGGCGCCGGACCCGATCCAGGACTACGACGTGTTCGAGCGCGACGGCGTGCTGTGCACCTCGCCGATCCGGGTGCACCAGCCCTACGGCGACCACCGCGGCATCCCGGTGACCTCGGAGTACAACTTCAACTGCTTCCGGCTGCTGACCGCGCATTTCGTCAAGCACACCGGGCCCACCGAGCGCTTCGCCACGTACTTCAACGTCACGCCGGTCGGTCCGAAGGACAGCATCGTCTGGCTGATCGTCGCCATCAATTTCGGCGAGGACCTCACCGAGGAGAAGATCCTCGATCGCCAGGACCGCGTCTTCGAGCAGGACCGCCTGATCGTCGAGAGCCAGCGGCCGGACGCGCTGCCCACCGACCTCACCGAGGAACTGCACGTGCGCTGCGACAAGTACGCGATCGAGTACCGCAAGTGGGTCAAGCGCGCCGCCGAGCGTTCGCGCGGCACGCCGCAGCCGAAGGTGAAGCTGCGCTCGATCTGAGCCGCCGCCCCGGACCGCAGGCAAAACCAGAAAAGACAAGGAGAAACCGAAGATGGGCGTCTACGTCACCGAGAACTGCGAGGATTGCCGCTACACGGAGTGCGTCAAGGTGTGCCCGGTATCCTGCTTTCACGCCGACGACAAGATGGTGTACGTGGACAACGACACCTGCATCGACTGCTTTGCCTGCATCCCGGCGTGCCCGGTGCAGGCGATCCTCGCCGAGGAGGATCTCGCCGAAGAGCAGCACAGGTGGATCGACATCAACCGCGAGCGCGCCGCCGCGCTGCCGGTGATCAAGAAGGCGGCGGACCCGCTGCCGACTGCAGCGGCGAAGCGCGCGGCGCTGGGCTACTGAGCGCCGTGCCGGCGACACCGCGCGTTGCCATCGTCGGCGCCGGGCCGAGCGGCTTCTACGCCGCCGAAGCGGTGTTCGACCTCGGCATCGGCGCCGAGGTCAGCATGATCGACCGGCTACCGAGCCCGTTCGGGCTGGTGAGGAGCGGCGTCGCGCCGGACCACCCGAACCTGAAGAAGCCGATCGAGACATACGATGCGATCGCGCGGCAGCCGGGCTTCAGGTACTTCGGCAACGTCGAGGTCGGCCGCGACGTCAGCGTGGACGAGCTGCTCGGCACGCACCACGCCGTGGTGCTGTGCTATGGCGCCTCGCGCGACGCGCCGCTCGGCATTCCCGGCGAGAACCTCGCGGGCAGCCACGCCGCCACCGAGTTCGTCGGCTGGTACAACGGGCATCCGGAATACCGCGACTGCAGGTTCGACCTGTCGCAGGAATCCGCCGTCATCATCGGCCAGGGCAACGTCGCGCTGGATGTCGCGCGCATCCTGCTGCGCGGCGTCGACGAGCTGCGCAAGACCGACATCGCCGAGCACGCGCTGGACGCGCTCGCGGCGAGCCGGCTGCGCGAGATCCGCATCATCGGCCGGCGTGGCCCGGCGCAGGCGAAGTTCACGCCGCGCGAGCTGGAGGAGATCGGCACGCTGCCGGCGGCGGACGTGCGCGTCAGCCCTGCCGACCTGGTGCTGAACCCGGCGAGCGCCGCGGAAGCCGCCGCGCGGACCTCGGTGAACGTGAAGAAGAACCTCGGCATCTTGGCGCGCTACGCGCTCTCGGGCGGCGGCGGCAGCGTGGCCTGTTACTTCAACTTCCTCGAAAGCCCGCTGGAGCTCGCCGGCGACGGGCGGGTCGAGCGGATGCGGCTGGCCAAGAACGCGCTCGAGGGCGAGCCTTTCGCGCAGCGCGCGCTCGCCACCGGCGCGGAACGCGACGTCGCCTGCGGGCTGGTATTCCGCGCCGTGGGCTATCGCGGCGACGCGCTGCCGGGCGTGCCCTTCGATGCGCGCCGGGGCGTGATTGAGCACCAGGCCGGGCGCGTGACGCGCGACGGCGCCGCGGTGCCGGGCCTGTACGCCGCCGGCTGGATCAAGCGCGGCGCCACCGGCATCATCGGCACCAATCGCGCGTGCAGCGTCGAAACCGTGGACTCGCTGGGCGCGGACATCGCTGCGCTCGCGCAGGCCGAACGCCCCGGCAGCGCGGCGCTCGCGGCGCTGCTCGCCGGCCGCGGCGTGCGCAGCGTCGACTACGCGGCGTGGCTGCGCATCGATGCCGAGGAACTGCGCAGGGGCGGCGAGTCGGGCCGTCCGCGCAGCAAGTTCACCCGCGTCGACGACATGCTCGGCGTCGCGCTCGCATGAGCCCGCCGGCCTTGCCGATGCCCTGGCTGGGCACGCAGGCGCGCGTCGCGCTGATCGGCTGCGGCGCGATCGCCGATGAGTTCGTGAGCTGCCTGGACGCGCTCGGCGAATCGCAGCGCATCGTCTGCGCGCTGGAAACGACCGCGGCGCTGGAGGCGGCGCGCGCGCGCGTCGGCGGCCGCTTCCCGGTCACCGACAGCGTGGCCGAGCTGCTCGCGTCGCCCGCAGAGCTTGTGATCGAGTGCGCCGGCCAGGGCGCGCTCAAGGCGCACGCGCCCGGCGTGCTCGGCGCCGGACTGCACTGCATCGCGGCCTCCACCGGCGCATTCGCGGACGCGGACTTCGTTGCCGGGCTCGCGCGCCTGCAGGCCGCGGGCACGCCGGCAGCGTCGGCGCGGCTGTGGATTCCTTCCGGCGCCATCGCCGGCGTCGATGGCCTGCTTGCCGCGCGCACCGCGGGCATGGACGCGGTGACCTACACCTCGGCCAAGCCGCCGCACGCCTGGGATGGCACGCCCGCGCAATCGCTGCTGCAGGGGGAGGCGCGGACTCGCCGGGTCGAGTTCTTCGAAGGCAGCGCCCGCGAGGCGGCGCGCGACTACCCGCAGAACGCCAACGTCGGCGCGACCATTGCGCTTGCGAGCCTGGGGCTGGACCGCACGCGCGTGAAGCTGGTGTCCGACCCCGCGCTTGCCGGTCCCCTGGGCATCATCGACGCCAGCGGCGCTTTCGGCGTGTTCCATTTCGACATCCTCGCCTACGCCTCGCCCACCAACCCGAAGACCTCGGCGATCACGGCGCACAGCATCGCGCTCGCGCTGCGCCAGGGCTACTGCTTCGCCTTCGACCCCGCGTCCGCGTGACGGTCGTGGCGTCACCGCGCATCGACCCGGTGCTGGTGGAGGCGTGGCGCGGCGACGCGCCCGAGAACGCGCACCGTGGCGCGTACGCCGTGGTCGATGCGTCGGGCGCGATCATCGAGGAGCAGGGAGATACCGAACGCGCGGTGTTCCCGCGCTCGGCGGTGAAGCCGCTGCAGGCGCTGCCGCTCATCGACACCGGTGCAGCCGCGCGCTACGGACTGGGCGCGGCCGGGATCGCGCTCGCCTGCGCATCGCATAGCGGCGAGCCGGGCCACGTCGATGCGGTCGCGGCGCTGCTGGACAAGGGCGGGCTCGCGCCAACGTGCCTGGAGTGCGGTGCGCAGGTGCCGATGGGCGAAGCCGCGGCAAGCGCGCTATGCGCGTCGGGGAAGCCGCCCACGCCGCTGCACAACAACTGTTCCGGCAAGCACGCCGGGTTCCTGCTCACCGCCCGGCACCAGGGCGAGGCGCTAGAGGGCTACGTCGAAGAAGGGCACCCGGTGCAGCGGCGCGTGGCGCAGGCGCTCGCAGAGGCGATGCAGCACGAACTTGGCGCCGCGCCGCGCGGGCGCGACGGCTGCGGCATTCCCACCTTCGCGGTGCCGCTGCACGCGGTCGCGCGCGGCATGGCGTCGCTCGCTCCTGCCGCTCGCGGACTGCCTGCGCGCCGGCGTGCCGCAGAGCAACTGCGTGACGCCGTGATGGCGCATCCATGGCTGGTCGCCGGCAGCGGCCGCTTCGATACCGAGGCGATGCTTGCCGGCGCGGGTACCGTGCTGGTGAAAATGGGCGCCGATGGCGTGCACGCCGCCTGCATCCCCGCGCTTGGCCTGGGCATCGCCTCCAAGATCGCCGACGGCAGTCCGCGCGCGTCCGAAGTGCTGATGGCGTCGCTGCTCGCGCGGCATGCGCGGCCCGCGCCGGCACTCGCCGCCCTGCTCGGGCGCCGCGCGCGGCGCGAGATTGTCAACAACCGCGGCGAGATCGTCGGCGGCCTGCGCTGCAGCGTGCTGCCAGACTAATACACTTCGAATACACTTCGGGTCTCGAAGCCCGTGTACAGGGCGCTGGAGGAGGCAAGGTGGAGGCGAGGAAGAAGTTCAGGGACGCGATGTCGCGTCCGGGGTACGTCATTGCCCCCGGTGCGCACGACACGCTCACCGCGAAGCTGGTCGAGATCGCCGGATTCGGCGCGGTGTACCTGACCGGCGGCGGCTATTCGCGCGCCAGCGGATTCCCGGACATAGGCCTGCTCAGCTTCACCGAAGTGGTGCTCTACATCGGCCGCACGGTCGAGGCAGTGGGAATCCCGGTGATCACCGACATGGATTCCGGTTTCGGCAATGCAATCAACGTCGTGCGCGCGGTGCGCGAATACGAGAAGGCGGGCGTGGCCGCGTTTCACCTCGAAGACCAGGTGGCGCCGAAGAAATGCGGCCATTACGAGGGCAAGCAGCTCGTCAGCAAGGCCGAGATGGTGGGCAAGATCCGCGCCGCGGTCGATACACGGCAGGACGCGGACATGATGATCATCGGCCGCACCGACGCGATCGCGGTCGAGGGCTTCGAGGCGGCGATGGACCGCATGAACGCCTACCTGGAAGCCGGCGCCGACATCGCCTTCGTCGAGGCGCCGCGCAGCGTCGAGGAACTCGCAGCGGTGCCGCCGCGGCTTGCCAGGCCTGCGCTCGCCAACGTCTTCGAGGGCGGCAAGACGCCGCAACTGCCGGCGAAGCAGCTCGAGGCGATGGGCTACCGCCTGGGCATCTATCCCTCGCAGACGCACCGCGCCGCGATCTTTGCCGCGAAGGAGGTGCTCGAGGTTCTGAAGCGCGACGGCACGACCGAGGCCTACGAGCAGCGCATGGCCACCTTCCAGCAGCGCGAGGAAGCGGTAGGCGCCGCACGTTGGCGCGAGATCGAGGACAAGTACCTGCGCTCGGTGTAAGCGCCGCACCCTGACTGGATCGCGCATGCAAATGGCGAATAACTGCCATTGTTGGCGCGATTATTGCTAAAAGCCCCTGATAGGGCCAATGCCGATACGATGGAGCCGAGATGAAAGCCGTACGAGTCATCGAAGTCATGTGTGAAGCAGGGCGCGCGAGCATCGAAGCGCTCCACGACGGTGCACGCGCGATGTTCGCGCGGGAGGGCCTGCGCGCATGAGGGCGCTGGAGAAGGCCGCCGACATCATCGACGCCGTGATCGGTTTCATCGGCCGCGCTTCCGCCTGGCTGGTGCTGCCGGTGGCGCTGATCGCGTTCGCCGTGGTCGCGATGCGCTACACACTGGAAAAGGGTTACCCGTGGCTGCAGGAGAGCTACATCTGGCTGCACGGCGCGGCGGTGCTGCTGGTCGCGGGCTGGGTGCTGCAGGAAGGCAAGCACGTGCGGGTGGAGCTGTTCTACAAGAATGCCTCGGCGAAGGCCAAGGCCTGGATCGACCTTATTGGCGTGACCTGTTTCCTGATGCCGATGATGGGGTTCCTGTTCTGGTGGAGCATGCCGCTGGTGCAGCGCTCGTGGCGCCTGATGGAGCGCTCGCAAACCGCGGACGGCCTGACCTTCGTCTACATCATGAAGACGGTGATTCCGGTGTTCTGCGTGCTGATCATGCTGCAGGGGCTGTCGATGCTGCTGCGATGCGTCGTCACCATCGCCAGGGGAGGCAAGCGAGGTGGATAGCGTCGTCATCGGCGAGATCCTCGCCGTCTGCATGTTCTTCGGCCTGCTCGCCTTCATGCTGCTCGGCTTCCCGGTGGCGTTCACGCTCGGCGGCGCGTCGCTCGCCTTCGCCGGCCTCGGCATCCTGTTCAACGCCTTCGAGACGCCGCTGCTCGCCGGCGCCTTCGGCCGCACCTACGACGCCATCGTCAACGACATCCTGATCGCGATCCCGCTGTTCGTCTTCATGGGCTCGGTGCTGGAACGCTCGAAGATCGCCGAGGACCTGCTGGTCACCATGGGGCAGGCCTTCGGCACCATCCCGGGAGGCCTCGGCATTTCGGTCGTCATCGTCGGCGCGATGCTCGCTG
>JBFWRS010000074.1:0-10891 GCA_050248795.1 Burkholderiales bacterium
CGCGAGCTTCATGCTGCCGAGCAGCTTCTCGCGGTCGAAGTCGGTGCGGCTGCCGTCCTTCTTCACCAGGCGCGGCATCTTCAGGTCGACGCGCTCGTAGGTCGTGAAGCGCTTCTCGCACTTCTGGCAGCGCCGCCGGCGCCGGATGGTGTTCGCTTCCGAATTGGCGCGCGTGTCCATCACCTGGGTGTCCTCCGACGCGCAGAAAGGACACCGCATTTCGCATGCTCCCTAGGCGTAGACCGGGAAGGCCGTGCAAAGCGCCTGGACTTCGCCCCGCACCCGGCGCGACACCGCTTCGTCGTCGGGCTTTTCGAGCACGTCGGCGATCAGGTTGCCGAGCAGTTCCGCCTCGCGTGCCTTGAACCCGCGCGTGGTCATCGCAGGCGAGCCGATACGCACGCCCGAGGTGACGGTGGGCTTCTCGGGATCGTTCGGGATCGCGTTCTTGTTCAGCGTGATGTGCGCCCGGCCGAGCGCTTCCTCCGCCGCGCGCCCGGTGATTCCCTTGGGCCGCAGGTCGACGAGGAACATGTGGCTCTCGGTGCGGCCCGAGACGATGCGCAGGCCGCGCGCCGCAAGCGTGCGCGACAGCACCTGTGCGTTCTCCATCACCTGCTTCTGGTAGTCGACGAACTCCGGCTTCAGCGCCTCGCCGAAGGCCACCGCCTTCGCCGCGATCACGTGCATCAGCGGCCCGCCCTGGAGTCCGGGAAAGACCGCGGAATTGAGCGCCTTCCCGTACTGCGCGGCGGCGAGAATGAGGCCGCCGCGCGGGCCGCGCAGCGTCTTGTGCGTCGTCGTCGTGGTCACGTGCGCATGCCCGATCGGGCTGGGATAGAGGCCGGCGACGACCAGGCCGGCGTAGTGCGCAATGTCGGCGAACAACACCGCGCCCACCGCATCGGCGATGCGGCGCAGTCGCGCCCAGTCGATGGCGAGCGAGTACGCCGAGGCGCCGGCGACGATCATTTTCGGCTTGTGCTCGTCTGCCATGCGCTCGACCTGCGCGTAATCCAGCACCTCATCGGCGTCCAGTCCGTAGGCGAACGCACGGTAGTACTTGCCGCTGGAACTCACCGACGCGCCGTGCGTGAGGTGCCCGCCGTGCGCGAGCGACATGCCGAGGATCGCGTCGCCCGGCTTCAGGAAGGCCATGAACGCCGCCTGGTTTGCCTGCGAGCCCGAATGCGGCTGCACGTTCGCGTACTCGACGCCGAAGAGCTTCTTCGCGCGCTCGATGGCGATGGTCTCGGCGATGTCGACGAACTCGCAGCCGCCGTAGTAGCGCTTGCCGGGATAGCCCTCGGCGTACTTGTTGGTGAGCACCGAGCCCTGCGCCGCAAGCACCGCCCGGCTGACGTAGTTCTCGCTGGCGATGAGTTCTATGTGCTGTTCCTGGCGGGTGTTCTCGCGGCTGACTGCGTTCCAGAGTTCGGGATCGGCGACTTCGAGGATGCGGGGGGTATGCATGGCCGAATTTTACCAGTGCACCCTCACAGCACCGGCGGCGCCAGGTCGGAAGGCTTGTCGATGTCGCGGATCACGCCCGGGTCGCCAACCGGGATCTTGACAAGTTCCGCCGCATGCGCTGCCAGCAGCTTTCGCGCGCCCTCGTCGCCGGCGCAGGCCAGCAGCTCGGCGCGAAAGCGCCCTGCGATGCCCACCGGATGCCCGCGGCGGCCGTGGAAGTACGGCGCCGCGATCGGCGCGCCGGCGACGAGCGCGTCGCGCACTGCGGCGATCGAAGATGGCCGCACGAACGGCATGTCTGCAAGCGCAACGAGGTAGCCGTCCGCCTCACCCGCGGCGCTTGCCGCGCAGGCGAGGCTTGCGCCCATGCCTTCGCTTGCCGTGTCACAGACGCTCACCTCGCAACCTTCCGCAGCGAGCGCCTGATGCGTGTCCGGCGCGCCGGGGCGCACCACCGCAACGATGCGGGATACGCCGGTCTTCAGGTGCCGCGCGGACTGCACGGCGATCGGTACGCCGTGCATGAGGACGTGCTGCAGCTTGTCCGAACCGAAGCGGCTCGCCGAACCTGCGGCGAGCAGCAGCCCGACCAGCCTCAAGCCTTCACTTCACAGGCTGAAGGGTCGAAACGCGGGCCTTCCTTTGCCGCCCAGTCCGGCTTCGATACGCCGTGGCGCACCGCCGTCATCTCCGCGATGATCGCCACCGCGATTTCCGGCGGCGTCTTCGAGCCGATGTACAGGCCGACCGGGCCGCGCAGCCGCGCGATCTCCGCCGCGGAAAGGTCGAACTCCACCAGGCGTGCGCGCCGGGCATCGTTGTTCTTCTTCGAGCCGATGGCACCGACGTAGAACGCCGCCGACTTCAGCGCCTCCATCAGCGCCAGGTCGTCGATCTTCGGGTCGTGCGTCAGCGCGACCACCGCGCTGTGCCCATCCAGGTTCATCGCCGCGATGACGTCGTCCGGCATCTCGCGCGTGAGCGGTATTCCCGCCAGGTCCCAGCCGGCGGCGTACTCCTCGCGCGGCTCGACCACCGTGACGTGGTAGTCGAGCATGCGCGCCATCTCGGCGAGGTAGCGCGTGAGCTGGCCGGCGCCGATCAGTACCAGCCGCCAGCGCGGGCCGTGCACGCTGAACAGCACCTTGCCGTCGAATGACAGGGCATCCGACCACTTGCCCGGCACGAGTTCGGATTTGCCGGATTCCAGCTCGAGCCGCCTGCCGATCAGTTCCTGGCGGCCGATGACGTCCAGCAACTCACGGAAATTGGTGTCCTTGCCGACCGGCTCGAGCACGACTTCCAGCGTGCCGCCGCAGGGCAGGCCCCAGCGCGTCGCATCCTCGTTGGTGATGCCGTAGGTCACCAGCGCCGGCTTGTCCTTCGCCACCGCCTGCGCCTTCACCTTCTCGATCAGGTCGTCCTCGACGCAACCTCCCGAGACCGAGCCCGACACGCGCCCGTCGTCGCGCACCGCGACCATCGCGCCTACCGGCCGTGGCGACGAGCCCCAGGTTTTCACGATGGTACCCACCGTGACCTTGTGGCCCGCATCCGCCCATTCGATGGCGCTCCTGAGTACCTCGATGTCTACGCTGTCCATGACGCCCCCGTACGGTCTGAATATCGGCTGCGGGCAAGTCGCAAAGTTTGCTTTTTCACTCTTTTCATTCTACCCCCGCTCGAGCCCGCACAGTACCTCCAGGCCCTGCCATGGGATAATTCGTCAAATGTGGAAACTACACCGATCGCATACTGCATCGGCACGCTTCTAGGCACGCTTCTAGATTGACATCCCGCCGGGACCGCGGCGCCTTGATCGGCGCCCATGGCATGCTCGGGCGGCTGATGCCTGCGGTACTCCTCGCCGGCTTCCTGCTCGCCACGTCAACAACCACCCGCAGCCTTTTGGCGCTGCGGAGCGACGTCCCGATCGACACGCCCGTGAACCTTGCCTGGGCGATCGGGTACGGACTGCTCTTCGATGCCGCCGCAATCGGCTACGTGATGGCGCCGCTGGTGTTTTCGTTGTTGCTCGTTCCGGATTTCATCGCGCGTACACGCGCTTTCCGGATGCTGACGGTCGTTGCGTTCTTCGCTGCGGTGTATGGCGCCATCCTGCTTGGGCTCTCCGAATGGCTGTTCTGGGACGAGTTCGGCTCGCGCTTCAACTTCATCGCGGTCGACTACCTGCTCTATACGCACGAGGTGCTCGGCAATATCTGGCAGAGCTACCCGGTGGGCAGTTTCCTGATCGCCATCGGACTCGCGGCAGCCGTGCTGACCGGCCTGGTCGCCAGACATGTGTGGCGCGGGGCTGGCACGCCTCTGCGCTGGCGCCCGGCGATCGCGATCGCGCTCGGCTACGGCCTGGGCATCGCGGGAATCTACCTGTACGTCGACAGTGACCTGAAATCGCTCCCGGGCGCGGATGCGGTGAGCGAACTCGCGGGTAACGGCGTGTACGAGTTCTTCGCCGCCAATCGTCGCAACGAGCTGTCGTACGAGAAGCACTACGCGACGCTCCCGCCGCAGGCCGCGCTTGCGACCGTGCGCGAAGGATTCCCGGACGCGGAATGGGTGGAGCCCGGACGCGGCGGCGTCGAGCGGCTCGTCCGCGGCGCCGGGACGCCCAGGCGCCTGAACGTCGTGCTGGTGAGCATCGAGAGCCTGGGGGCCGAGTTCGTCGGGGCGTACGGGGACTCGCGGGGTTTGACGCCGAACCTGGATCGACTGGCGACCGAAAGCCTCTGGTTCTCGAACGCGTATGCGACCGGCAATCGCACCGTACGTGGCTTGGAAGCGCTGTCGCTCGCGCTTCCACCGACGCCCGGGCAGTCCATCGTGCGGCGCCCCTCGAACGACCTGCTGTTCTCGCTCGGCAGCGTGTTCGAGGACAAGGGCTACGGCGTGCTGTTCGCCTACGGCGGTTACGGATACTTCGACAACATGAATGCATTTTTCGACGCGAACGACTACCGCGTCGTCGACAGGCGAGAGATTCCCTCTTCGCGCATCGAATTCGAGAACATCTGGGGCGTCGCCGATGAGCACCTGTACGACCAGGTGCTGCTCGAGATCGATGCCCGGAAGCGTGCCCGCCCCGAGCGTCCGGTGTTCGTGCACGTGATGACGACCAGCAACCACCGGCCTTACACCTATCCCGCAAACCGGATCGACATCCCCTCGGGTACGGGCCGCGACGGCGCGGTGAAGTACACGGACTACGCGATCGGCCGCTTCATCGACGATGCGCGCCGCCGTCCCTGGTTCGACGACACGGTATTCGTCATCACCGCGGACCACGGCGCGAACGCGCGCGGATCATCCCGCATCCCGGTGGAGCAGTACCGCATACCGGTCCTGATCCATTCCCCGCGCCACGTTCCGCCTCGCAAGATCGAGCGCCTGATGTCGCAGATCGACATCCCGCCGACGCTGCTCGGTCTTCTCCGCTTCACCTATTACACCAAGTTCTTCGGTCGCGACGTCCTGCGTGCTTCACCGCAGACCGACCGCGCGTTCGTCGCCAACTATCAGACCCTGGGCTACCTCCGCCCCGACGGGCTGGTGATACTGCAGCCGAAGCGCAGGATCGGGCACTTCACGCTGAGGGACGGCGAATACATTCCACTGGCGAAGCCCGACCCATCGCTCGAACGCGAGGCGATCGCTTACTACCAGCTCGCCGCGCACGTATTCGGGTCCGGGCTGTACAGGGACGAGGAGCAGCTTCCCCCGGAACGGCGCTCCGGCGCACCGCCGGAAGCACGTGCCGGGCACTGACGGAACGCCACGCGCAGGCCCGGGCCTCGCTGCCCTGGCCGCGGTGGCCGCCGCGATCTGGCTCGCGTTCGATGCATCCGGTCTCGACATGGCCGTATCGCGCGTCTTCTTCGATGCGGCCAGCGGCACGTTCCTCCTGCGCGACAACTGGTGGCTCGCGGCGGCGGGACACACCGGGCTAAAGCGCCTTTCGGTCGCCTTCTGGTGCCTGCTTGCGTTTGGCGCGGCCTGGGTTCCGGCGCGATGGGCAGCACTCCAGCCGGCACTGCGCGAGGCCGCGATTTCCGTTGCCGCGGCCGCATTGCTGGTGCTGTGGCTGCGAGGCCTCAGCGCGCATTCGTGCCCCTGGGACGTCGCCGGCCTCGGCGGCAGCGCGCAGCACTACCCACTGTTCGGCAGCCTACCCGAGAACCCCGGCCCCGGCGCTTGCCTGCCGGCGGCGCACGCTTCCAGCGGATTCGCGCTCTTCGGCCTTTACTTCGCATTGCGCGAATGCCACCCGAAGGCGGCACGCGCCGTGCTCGCCGCAGCGTGGGCCCTGGGGCTCGTTGCGGGCGCGGTCCAGATCGCGCGCGGCGCGCATTTCGCCTCGCATGTCATGTGGACGGCGTGGATCGCCTGGACGAGCTCGCGGGCAATGCACATCGCGGCATCGCGACTTCGGGGGGGATAGATCGCCAGCCGCGCGACGGCGTCTCCGCAGGCGTCCGCCGCAGTTCGATATTGCGTCGCACCATTGCCCCGGCTTGATGCCTTGGCTACGATGCGCGTTCCCGCAGCGAACAGAACCCCAGCAGACCAGCACCCAGGAGGCAGCATGGCAATCAAGGTATCCATGAAAGTCAACGGCAAGGCGGTTTCCGGCGAAGTCGAGGAGCGCACGCTGCTCGTCACCTTCATCCGCGAACACCTGCGCCTCACCGGCACGCACGTGGGCTGCGACACGGCGCAATGCGGCGCCTGCACCATCCACATGAACGGCAAGGCGGTGAAGTCCTGCTCGATGGTCGCGATGCAGGCCGAGGGCGCCGACATCCTCACCATCGAGGGCGTGGCGAAGCCCGACGGCACGCTGCACCCGATGCAGGCGGCGTTCAAGGAACACCACGGCCTGCAGTGCGGCTTCTGCACCCCAGGCATGGTGATGAACGCGCTCGACTTCGCCAAGGCGAATCCGAACGCCTCCGAGCAGGAGATCCGCGAGGCGCTCGAGGGAAACCTGTGCCGCTGCACCGGCTACCACAACATCGTCAAATCCATCGCCGCAGGCGCCAAGGCGATGGCCGCCGCCAAATGAAGGAGATGCCATGAACGCTCCGCTGATAGGCGCGCGCCTCGCGCGCAAGGAAGACTACCGTTTCCTCACCGGCGCCGGGCAGTACACCGACGACGTCACGCTGCCGCACCAGTCGTACGCCGCGTTCGTGCGCTCGCCGCACGCGCACGCGAACATCAAGTCGATCAGGAAGGACAAGGCGCTGAAGGCGCCGGGCGTGCTCGCCGTGTTCACCGGCGAGGACCTTGCCGCGGCGAAGGTTGGCGGGCTGCCCTGCGGCTGGCTGATCACCGACGTGAACGGCCAACCGATGAAGGAGCCCCCGCATCCCTGCCTCGCGCAGGGCAAGGCGCGCTACGTCGGCGACCATGTCGCCGTCGTCATCGCCGAGACCCAGGAACAGGCGCAGGACGCCGCGTGGCTGGTCGAGGTGGACTATGAAGTGCTCAAGGCCGTGGTCGACCCGGCAAAGGCGCAGGCCGGCCCGGCGCTGCACGAGGCCGCGCCCGACAACACCTGCTACGTCTGGGCGCTCGGCGACAAGGCCGCGGTGGACAAGGCCTTCGCCGGTGCGGCGCACGTGACGAAGCTCGAGTTCGTCAACAACCGCCTGATCCCGAATGCGATCGAGCCGCGTGCGGCGAACGGCAGCTACTCGCGCTCGGATGACAGCTACACGCTGTACGTGTCGAACCAGAATCCGCACGTCGAACGGCTCCTGATGACCGCTTTCGTGCTCGGCCTGCCTGAGCACAAGGTGCGCGTGGTGGCGCCGGACGTGGGCGGCGGCTTCGGCTCGAAGATCTACCTCTACGCCGAGGATGTCGTCGTCACCTGGGCCTCGAAGCAGGTGAACCGCCCGGTCAAGTGGACCGCGGACCGCTCGGAATCCTATGTTTCCGACGCGCACGGCCGCGACCATGTCACGGTGGCCGAGATGGCGATGGACAAGGACGGCAAGTTTCTCGGCATGCGCGTGAAGACGATCGCCAACGTCGGCGCCTATCTGTCGACGTTCGCTTCCTGCGTGCCGACCATCCTCTACGCCACGCTGCTTGCCGGCCAGTACCGGACGCCGGTGATCCACTGCGAGGTCACCGCGGTGTTCACCAACACCGCGCCGGTGGACGCCTATCGCGGCGCCGGCCGCCCGGAGGCCACGTACGTGGTCGAGCGGCTGGTCGAGCAGGCCGCGCGCGACATGAAGCTCGACCCGGCCGAGATCCGGCGGCGCAACTTCATCAAGGAGTTTCCGTACCAGACGCCGGTGGCACTGATGTACGACACCGGCGACTACGAGGCGACGATGGCCGGCGCGATCAAGCTTGGCGACGTCGCCGGCTACGCGGCGAGGAAGAAGGCTTCGGAGGCGAAAGGCAGGCTGCGCGGCATCGGCTACGCGGCCTACATCGAAGCCTGCGGCATCGCGCCTTCCGCGGTCGCCGGATCGCTGGGCGCGCGAGCGGGCCTGTTCGAGGCCGGCGAGATCCGCGTCCACCCGACCGGCAGCGTCACCGTGTTCACCGGCTCGCACTCGCACGGCCAGGGCCACGAGACGACGTTCGCCCAGGTGGTGGCCGATCGCCTCGGACTGCCCATGGAGAGCGTCGACATCGTGCACGGCGACACCTCCAAGGTGCTGTTCGGCATGGGCACCTACGGCTCGCGCTCGATCGCGGTTGGCGGCACGGCCATCATGAAGGCGCTGGACAAGATCATCGCCAAGGGCAGGAAGATCGCCGCGCACCTGATGGAGGCCGCCGAAGCCGACGTCGAGTACGACCGCGGCGTCTACAAGGTGGCCGGTACCGACAAGCAGAAGATGTTCGGCGAGGTCGCGTTCGCGGCCTACGTGCCGCACAACTATCCGCACGACAAGCTCGAACCCGGCCTGAACGAGAACGCGTTCTACGATCCTTCGAACTTCACGTTCCCGGCCGGCACGTATGTCTGCGAGGTCGAGATCGATCCGGAGACCGGGGTGACGAAGGTCGATCGATTCACCGCGGTCGACGACTTCGGCAACATCATCAACCCGATGATCGTCGAGGGCCAGGTGCACGGCGGGCTGACCCAGGGCATCGGCCAGGCGCTGGTCGAGGGCGCCAAGTACGACGCCAGCGGGCAGCTGGTCACCGGATCGTTCATGGACTACTGCATCCCGCGCGCGGACGATGTGCCCAGCTACAACGTGGATACGCGCGTCACCGCGTGTACCCACAACCCGCTAGGCGTCAAGGGTTGCGGCGAGGCCGGTGCGATCGGCGCGCCCGCGGCGCTGATGAACGCCATCACCGACGCGCTCGGCGTGAAGGACCTCGCCATGCCTGCCACCCCGCAGACCGTGTGGCAGGCCCTGCAGAAGAAAAAAGCAGCCTGAGGGAATGGGGGCCTTCCGCGGCCCCCATGCCCCCACGGGATGAATGAACCGCAACAGGAGACGAACATGTACGCATTCAAGTATCACCGCGCTTCCAGCGTGAACGAAGCAGCCGCCCTGGTCGGCAAGAACGCCGACGCCAAGATCCTCGCCGGCGGCCAGAGCCTGGTGCAGGCGATGAAGCTGCGCCTCGCGCAGCCCTCGGACCTGGTCGACCTGGGTACCATCGCGGACCTGAAGACGCTGAAGGCGGACGACAAGGCGGTAGTCGTCGGCGCGATGGTTCGCCACGCCGAAGTGGCGGGCTCTTCCAGCGTGAAGAAGGCGATCCCGGCGCTCGCCGCGCTCGCCGGCATGATCGGCGACCGGCAGGTGCGCAACATGGGCACCATCGGCGGCTCGCTCGCCAATAGCGACCCGGCGGCTGACTACCCGGCCGCGGTGATGGGCCTGGGCGCGACGATCACCACCAACAAGGGCAAGCACGAGGCGGACAAGTTCTTCAAGGGCCTCTTTGAGACCGCGCTCGCGCCCGGCGAGATCATCACCAGCGTGTCCTTCCCGGTGCCCAAGCGCGCCGCCTACATGAAGTTCAAGAACCCGGCGTCGCGCTTCGCCATCGTCGGCGTCTTCGTCGCCGACTTCGGCGGCGGCAACGTGCGCGTCGGCGTCACCGGCGCCGGCGGCTGCGCGTTCCGGCAGGCCGACATGGAGAAGGCGCTCGCCGCCAAGTTCGCCCCCGAGTCGGTGGCAGGCATCAAGGTAAGCGACAAGGGCCTGAACAGCGACCTGCACGCCTCGGCCGAGTATCGCGCGCACCTGGTCACGGTGATGGCGAAGCGCGCGGTGGAGGCGGCGCTCAAGTAATCGGCAGGAAGCACCAACGAAAAAGCCCGCAGTTGCGGGCTTTTTTTCTGTCGTCGATCCTCAGGGCTTGCGGTGGGGCATCATCCCCGGCTTGGGGCCGCGGCCGTGGCGCTGGCCGGATCGTTTGCCCGGCTTGCCGCCGCCGGGCTGCTGGCCCTGCCGACGCGCCTGGTCGGGTCGCCTGCCCTGATCCTGGCGCATCCCGGGTGGCTGGCGGTTCTGATCCGGCTGCCCGATCGGCGCGCGATTCCCTGGCGCAAGTTCGATCTCCAGGTCGATGATTTCGTCCCAAACGGCGTCCGAGCGCTCGCGCTCGGGGATGGCAAGCAGTTCACGCAGGCGGCGGCGAGGATCCGGGCCGCGCGCTTCCTCGGGCTTGGCTTCCACTGCGGGGGCGTCCGGTGCCGGGGCGTCCGGTGCCGGGGCGTCCGCGGGCTGGTCTGGCGATGGCTGTTCTTCGTTCATACCGTCATTATGGACTACCCGCGCGCCCGCGCCTCGAGCAGCTTCACCAGCGCGTAAAGCGCCCGGTTGGCCGGCGTCGGCACGCGCAGCGCCTCGCCGCGCCGCGCGACGTAGCCGTTCAGGTGCTCGATCTCGGTGGGTTTGCCCCGCGCCAGGTCCTGGGCGGTGGACGAGTACTGCCCGGGCATGGCATCGGCGATGCGGTACACCCTCGCAAGCGTGTCCGGCGCCATCTTCACGCCGCCCGCTTTCGCCACCGCCAGGCATTCCTCGACCACGTCGCGCATCAGCTCGCGCACCCCGGCGCCCTTGACCATCGCACCGTACGGCGCCTGCGCGATCGCCGAGATCGCGTTGTAGGCGCAGTTCACCACCAGCTTCAGCCACAGGTCCCCGGCAATGTTGTCCGAGATCGCCACCGGCACGCCGGCCGGCTCGAACAGCTGCTTGACCAGGGCCAGCGACGCCGCGGACGCCCTCGCATCGAGCGCGCCGATGACCAGGTCGCCACGGCCGTGGTGCTTCAGGTGGCCCGGCCCGGCCATCTCGGTGGCGACGTACACCACCGCCGGGATCACCGGCTGCGTCACGCGTGCCTGGATGCGCTCGGCGTTGTCGACGCCGTTCTGCAGGTTGAGGACGAT
>JBFWRS010000075.1:0-10790 GCA_050248795.1 Burkholderiales bacterium
CGGCAGGATCCCGGATGAGCCCAGAAACGCTTGCCGCGTCCGCAGTCGTCATCGCCTGCACCTACCTGATCTTCGGCATGACCGGCTTCGGCTCGACCGCGCTCGCGGTGCCGCTGCTGGTGCACCTTGTGCCGTTGCGCTACCTGGTGCCGCTGCTCGCGCTGCTTGACCTGCTCGCGGCGCTGCTGGTCAGCGTGCGCGCAAGGAAGGGTGTGCGCTGGGACGAGATGCGGCGCATCGTTCCCGCGATGGTGTTCGGCAGCGCGGGCGGCGCGCTGCTGCTCGCACGCGCGCCGGAACAGTCCCTGCTCATCGTCCTCGGCGTGCTGCTGGTCGGCTACGCGGCGTTCGCGCTGCTGCGCCGTGGCGGCCCGCCAAAGTTCTCCTCAGCCTGGGGCGCGCCGACCGGACTTTCCGCCGGTCTGCTGGCGTCCCTCTACGGCAACGGCGGCCTGGTCACGGCGGTGTATATCAGCGGCCGCATCCACGACAAGGACGGCCTGCGCGCCACCGCTGCGGCGATCGTCGTCGTGAACGCGTCGGTGCGCACGGTGTTCTTCGCCGCCACCGGGCTGTTGACGCAGGAGGCGCTGCTGTTGTCCGCGGCGCTGCTGGTGCCTTCGCTACTGCTGGGTCTCGCGCTGGGCGGCCGCCTGCACGCCGCGGTGCCGGCACGCCTGGTGCTGAAAACGGTCTACCTGGTCATCGGCGCCGCGGGCGTGCTGCTGCTCGCGAGGCAGCTCGCCCGCCTGTGGACGTAGATTTCCACCATGCTGAGGGAATTCTTCCTCGAGCTGGAATCGCACGCGCTGTCGCGTTTGGCGTGAGCGCAGCGGCGCTCGCGAAATGCCGAGGCTGCAAGATCCTCGCCTGTACCTGCACACGCTGATCCGCCTCAGGCGTCCTGCCTCGTCGCGCCGGTGACCTGGCGCAGTCCCTCGCAGTCGCTGAAGTAGTACTCCCACGCGCGCGGATCGGCGCTGAACGTGCCGTTTACCGGGCTGCCGGCGTCCACGCGCCCTTCCCCGTCGGCGAAGCGCCCCAGTCCGCGCTCCGTCCAGCCGCCATCGTGGCGCAGCAGGAACAGCGCCTCCAGGCCCTGGCGTCGCGCGAGCGCCATGCCGTCGTCCGGCCCGGCGACGAGCAGCGCCGTGGCCCAGGCGTCGGCATCCATGCAATCGGGCGCCAGCACCGTGACCGACGCCACCGCGTTGTTCACGGGCGCGGCGCGGCGGGCGTCCATGCTGTGGGCCACGCGCGCGTCGCCCAGCCGCAGGAAGCGACGATAGTCGCCGGACGTGCCCACGGCCAGGTCCTGCAGTTCGATCACGCCATGCGCCGCACGGCGGCCCGGCTCGGGGCTCTCCACCGCCACGGGCCATGCCGCGCCGTCGGCCTGAGGCCCGAGCGCGCGCAGCTCGCCGTCGAGCGCCACCAATGCGTTCCGGACGCCGTGCTCGCGCAGCACCGTTGTCATCAGATCCACCGCGTACCCCTTGGCGATGCCGCAGAGGTCGAGCTGCACGGCGGCTTCCTTGCGCGCGCGGCGCGCCGGGACGTCGAGGTCCACACAGGCGTGGGTGGTGGCCGGTGCGCTGCGCGCCGCGCGAATCGCGGCCGCATCAGGCACATCGCGCGACTTGCCGAAGCCCCAGGCCTCCACGAGCGCACCCACTGTCGGGTCGAACGCGCCGTCGCTGAGGCGGGCGATCTCGAGCGCGCGCGCGAGGACCGTCACGATCTCCTCCGGAAGGTCTACCCAGGCGCCCGTTGTGGCGCGATTCAGTCGGGTCAGGTCGCTGTCGGCTTTCCAGGGCGACATCTGCTCGTCCACGCGCCGCACGGCCGCCGCCAGCGCCGCGCTCAGCGGCTCCATGTCCGCGGCAAGCGGGCCGTCCACGGTGACCGACCAGCGCGTGCCCATGGTGGGGCCGTGCAGCGCGATGCGCCGCCCCGCGTCGACGAACTCAGAAAACGTCTTCGGCATAGCGGCCTTTCGCCTTGAGCTGCCGCACGTCCAGGTGGAGCGCGGCCAGGATGGCATCGAGCGCCTCGGCCACGCCGCGCGCCATCGGGCGGCTGCCGCAGACGCGCACCGTGGCGCCGCGGGATACGAGATCGCGTACCCGCTCGGCATCGCGGCGCAGCGCATCCTGCACATGGCCGCCGCCGTCGGGGACGCGCGAGAACGCCGTCTGCACGCTCGCCACGCGGCCTTCATCCCGCCAGCGCGCGATGTCGGGGCCGAAGTAGTAATCCTTCGCGGGGTCGCGCGTGCCGAAGTACAGGTGCATCGGAACGCGCCGGTCGTTGCGTCGGATGAAGCCCGCCAGCGGCGCCACGCCCGTGCCCGCGCCGATCAGCAGTACCGGGCGTCGGTCGCCGCCCAGCGCGAAGCCCGGATTCGGCCGGATGAACGCCTGGATGCTGTCGCCGGTCGCGAGTCCCAGCAGGTGCGTCGAGCACAGCCCGCCGCTCCAGTGGCGCACGCAGATCTCCAGAAACCCGTCCTTGCTGCCCGAGGCGAGCGAGTAATAGCGCGGAACGGGGGAGCCCGGCGGCAGGATACCGACAAGGTCGCCGGCGTCGAAATGCCCGGGACCGCGCCCCTGCCAGCGGAAGCGCAGGATCGCCGTCGGGTACTCATCGCTGCCGGGGTAGTCCTCGCGGAATGCCAGTTCCAGTGCCGTGGTGCGCGGCAGGCGCGGACGGTAATCGAGCGCAATCGGCTCGCCCAGCGCCTGCCCCAGTGCCTCGCCCCACAGGCCGAACTGCTGGGCCGATTGCTGGTGGATGCGCTCCAGCGGCAACAGTTCGGGCCAGCCCCGCTCGCGCAGCATGCGCTCGAGCGCCTCGGCAAAGCCGCAGTACGAAGGAAACTGGCGATCGCCGAAGCCGAGCACGGCCACGGGCACATCGGCGGTGGACCTTTGCGCGATGCGCTCCAGCGCGCGGGCGGCGTGGGCAGGCGGCTGGCCGTCCCCATGCGTGCTGGCCAGCACGAAGATTCGCCGCGTTTCCGGTCCGACGTCGAAATGCTCCAGCGGAGCGGTGTGCACGCGGTGGCCGTTGCGCGCCAGCGCGTCGTGCAACGCCTGGGCGAAACCCCAGGTGCTGCCGCCCTCGCTCGCCACGAAGATCCGCGTGTCGGCGTCCGCCAGCGCGCTGTTGTTCGCGATCCGCGGCCGGTCGCGCCGCGCCTGCCACCAGATGAGCAGGCCGGACAGCCAGAACAGCGGGATGCTGGCGCCCATGATGCCCAGCAGCACCGCCAGAGGCCACGCGCCGTCGCCGGAATGCAGCAGCCGCGCCCAATCGTAGGCGCGCTGCGCGGCCGTGGCGTCCTGCCAGGCCAGGGTCCGGCCGGAATAGCGATCGATCCAGCCTTCGCCATCGACCGTGCCGACTTTCCAGCTATCCGCGGGGTCGCTCGCGTCGGGAAAGTTCACCCGGCGCAGCCCGCCCACGGAAAGGTCTTGCAGCAGCGGCAGCTGCGCCACGGAAAGTGGAGGTCGGCCGTCGGCCACCGAAGCCACCTCGGGTTCCTGGGCGGAGCCGAGCGCGATCAACTCCAAGGTGGTGGCGCTCATGTAGAGCGCCGACATCGACGAAAGCAGCAGCAGCGCGAGTACCATCCGGCCCGCGACGACGTGGACGCGCTGCGCGAGCGAGCCGCGCACCCGCGCCGGCAGTTGCCGCCATCCGCCCATGCGCCGCACGAGCAGCACCAGGCCCGAGATCGACATCACCAGCATGGCGAGCGCGACTCCGGCGGCGCCCCAGCGGCCCGCGTCGCCCAGCAGCAGCGAGCGGTGCAGGTTCGTCACCCAGCGCGGAAGGGCCGACGGCTGGTAGGGACCCAGCACGGCGCCATCCGCCGCGTCCACGTAGACCGCGCGCATCTGGTCGCCGTCGAAGCCGAACGCCACGATGGCGCCCGAGGGCAGGCGCCGGATCTCCTCGGTGCCGGGCACGCTGCGCGAGACGCGCTCGACCAGCGTCGCCACCGGCAGATCGCGCGCCGCCGCCGGCGCGACCCAGGCCTGCTGCACCGGATCGAAGGCAAGCAGAGCGCCGGTCAGGCCCAGCACCAGCGCCAGCGTGCCTGCCGTCAGACCCAGCCAACGATGCATCGTCTTCCAGCCCATGGCAGCGCTCCGGCCTTACTGCAGTTGATAGGTCAGCGACTGGACGTACTGCCGGCCGGCCTGCGTCTTGCCGGCGTTCGCGGAGCTCAGCGGCACGCGAACGTCCGTGGGGCTGTCGCGCATGTCCTCCACCGCGGCGTCAATGCGGATTTCGTAGCCGGCGTCGATGAGCGCATCGGCCAGCTCGGCGGTGACCTTGAGCGTGCGGCCCGCGCCGACGCTGGCGCCAGTCACGCCGGCGAGGCGCTTCGCGTCGCCCGCCGACAGGCGGTTCCAGTCGGCGAGGTTGCGGTAGTACTTGGCCTTCCCCCCGGCCACCCAGAGGGTGCCGGCATAGGCGCCTTTGGCGTCGGTCAGGTACACGGCCAGGTACGCGCCGTCGCCGCCGTAGTTCTTGAGAGTCGTGGTCACCGTTACCGGACGGCTGTGCGCCATCGTGGAAAACGCGACGATGCAGGCGGCCATCAGGCCGGTCATCAAGGGCTTCTTGGTCATGGCGATTCTCTCCAGGGTGGAAATCATTCGACCTGGCCGCGCGGGGCGGTGCCAGGGGTGAACGGGGACGAGGCCGCGGCATCCGGATGCACGGCCGGGGCCTGCGGCGCGGCGGACTCGCGGTGGCGACGGCGATCGTCGTCGCGATCGCGCCACTTGCGCTTCAGCACCTGCAGCGTTTCCGGGTCGATGCGGGCCTTGAAGGCGCGGCCCTCGGCGTCCGTGGCGCGGATCTCGTAGCAGCCGTCATCGATCTTCAGGCGCTGCACCTGCCAGCCCTGTCGGGCGGCCAATTGCCGCACGGCGTCGCGCGACTGCCAGCGCTGGGCGGGTACGTCGCAGTCCGTATCGGCAAGCGCCGGCGCTGCGGAAAGCGCCAGCAGCAGGGCGATGAGGCCCAGGCTGCCGGCGTTGTGACGTCTGGTCATGTAAGGTCTCCTTTGGATCGCGGGTTGATGGGATGCATTGTTCCGAACACCCCATGAACCGGACCTGAAGGCGACGTTCATCTCCCGTTCATCGCCGCGCTGCTATTAAATGCGTCATGGCGCCCCTCCGCTTTCGTCGCTGCTGCCGCCTGGCCCTGCCGGGCCTGCTGGCATGCGCACTGCTCACCAGCGCTCCGCTGCACGCCGACTCGCGCGACCACGACCTGGCGCGCCAGGCGCTGGAGCAGGGCCGCGTGTTGCCGCTGCGCGACGTGCTCGACCGGGTCGAGCGCGAGTACCAGGGGCGGGTGCTGAAGATCGAGTTCGAGCGCGACGATGGACGCTTCGTCTACGAGATCCGCCTCCTGCAGGCCGACGGCCGAGTCGCCCGGATCAAGGTCGATGCGATCGATGGACGTATCCTCGAGGTAAAACGCAGGGAACACTGATGCGCATCCTCGTCGCCGAAGACGAACCGACACTGAGCGCCCAGCTGGCGCAGGCCATCGCCGCGGCCGGCCACACCGTGGAGGCGGTCGGCGACGGCCGCGGAGCGCAGTACCTGGGCGAGGTCGAGGATTTCGACGCGGCGGTGCTCGATCTCGGGCTGCCCGTGCTGGATGGCCTGTCGGTGCTGCGCCGCTGGCGTGCCGCCGGGCGCAACATGCCGGTGCTGATACTCACCGCGCGCGGCGCCTGGCAGGACAAGGTCGCCGGCATGGACGCGGGCGCAGACGACTACCTGGCCAAGCCCTTCCAGATGGAAGAACTGCTTGCGCGCCTGCGTGCCCTGCTGCGGCGCGTGGGCGAACATGCCAGCGCCGAGTGGCGCTGCGGGCCGGTCTCGCTCGACACGCGCCAGGCGCGCGTACTGGTCGACGGCCAGCCGCTGTCGCTGACCAGCCACGAATTCAAACTGCTGTCGCTGCTGATGCAGCGCAAGGGCGAGGTGCTCTCGCGCACCGAGCTGTCCGAACACATCTATCCGCACGACAGCGACCGCGATTCCAACACCATCGAAGTGTTCGTGGGCCGCCTGCGCAGGAAGCTGCCGCCGGGCAGCATCGAGACGGTGCGCGGCCTTGGCTATCGGCTGGTGGACGCGAGTTCATGAGTCTGCCCGCGCTGACGGAATCCCTGCGGCTGCGGCTGCTCGCAGGCACGCTGACCTGGATCGCGCTCACCATCGCGCTGGTCGCCTGGGGATTGCGCGGCCTGTTCCAGGAGCACATCACCCAGCAGCTTCAGGCGCAGCTGGTGCTGCAGCTGGATAACCTGAGCGCCAGCGTCGACTGGACGCCGGGCGGGCCCACGGTGAATTCGAGGCCGGCGGATCCCCGCCTCGAGAAGCCGCTGTCGGGCCTGTACTGGCAGATCGACCGGCTTGGCGATGACCCGCAGGCCGGTGTGGCACGCTCGCGTTCGCTGTGGGACCAGGTGCTGCAACTACCGGCTGCCTCGACGGACGATCCTGCCCCGGGCCACCGCGTCCTCGCGCTGCGCGACGCGCAGGGTCACGAGCTGATGGCGGTGACGAGAACCCTGCAGCTGCCCGAAGACGACGCGCCGCGGCTGCGGCTGGTGGCCGCTGCCGACAGGACCCTGATCGCCGAGCCGATCCAGCGCTTCACGCGCCTGCTTCTCATCTCCCTGGGACTGCTGGCGGCAGGGCTCGCCATGGCGGTGGCCGTTCAACTGCAGCTTGCATTGCGGCCCCTCGCGCTGCTGCGCCGTGGCCTCGCCGCGGCGCGCGGCGGGGAGGCCACTGAGCTTCAGGGCCGCTTCCCGCTGGAACTGCAGCCGCTGGTGAGCGAGTTCAATCATGTGCTGGCGGCGAACGCCGAGATGGTGCAACGCGCGCGCACCGAGGCCGGAAACCTCGCGCACGCGGTCAACACGCCGCTCACGATTCTCGCCAACGCGGCCGCGCAGACGGACGAACCACTCGCCCGGCTGGTGCGAGAACAGGTGGCGAGCGCGAGCCGCCAGGTGGATCACCACCTCGCCCGCGCCCGCGCCGCGGCGGTGCGCGCGACGGGCCTCAGCACGCCGGTGCTCGAGCCGCTGCGAGCGATCCTGCGCACCATGCAGCGACTGCATGCCGGACGGCAGCTGAGCTTCGAGCTTGCGCCCGCGGTTCTCGATGCAGCCTTCCGTGGCGAGGTGCAGGATCTCTACGAGCTGCTTGGCAACCTGGTCGACAACGCCGGCAAGTGGGCGCGTTCGCGCGTGCTGGTCGACGTGCAGCGCGACGGCGCGATGCTGCGCTTCAGCGTCGACGACGACGGACCCGGCATCCCGGAGAGAGGGCGCGAGCGCATGTTCGAGCGCGGCGTGCGGCTCGACGAGCAGCAGCCCGGCTCCGGCCTGGGCCTGGACATCGTGCGCACGCTGGCCGAGACGTACGGCGGCAGCGTGGACCTGCGCACTTCGCCCCTGGGCGGGGCGAGGGTGGAGCTGCGCCTGCCGGCGGCGGCGTGAATCCCGGGATATAGTCGACCGCATGCAATGGCTCGGCGCACTGATCTTCGTCTCGCTGGCGGCGCTCGCCGGTTTTGCCGCACTGAACTGGACCGTGCTCAGCACGCCCGTCGCCCTGTCGTTCCTGTTCTTCACGGCGGAGGCGCCGCCCGGCCTGATCCTGCTCGGCACCACGCTGGCGTTCGCGGTGGTGTTCCTCGCCTATGCGTCGGTGCAGCGCACCACACTGCTCATCGAGTCGCGACGCCACATGCAGGAGATGTCCGCACAGCGGGATCTCGCCGAGCGCGCCGAGGCGTCGCGGCTGATCGAGCTCCGCGCTGAGGTGAAGGAACAGGGCGAGCGCCAGGTCGCGGCGCTCCGCGACCTCGAGGCCGGCCTGCGCCACGCGCTCGACGAGGCGGCCAACGGCATCGCCGCGCACGTCGGCGAAGTCGAGGACAAGCTCGACCGGCTGCGCGAGCCTTGATTGCCGCCCCGGAGGGCGGTCACCCCCTGCGGCAAGAGCGCCCTCGCGTCGGCATGATCCTTCAGCCGGAGAATCGCTTCGTCGACGTCGGGCGCTACAATCGTCCCATGCCGATCGGCTTCTTCTTCGAGCTGACGAACCGCACGTTGCCGCGTTCGGCGTGAGCGCGGAGGCCCGCGAGCAACGGCTGCGCGAGGACCGGCGCCTGCTCGGGCGCCTGCTCGGCGACGTGGTGCGCGAGCAGGCTGGCGCGGCGACCTTCGACACCGTGGAGCGGATCCGCCAGACCGCCGTGGGCTTTCGCCGCGCCGAGACCGAGGACGGCGCGGTCGCGGCGTCAGCGAAGGCCGACCTGCAGGCGCAGCTGAACGTCCTCGACATCGAGCAGACGCTGCACGTGGTGCGCGCCTTCAGCTACTTCTCGCTGCTGCTCAACATCGCCGAAGACGTGCATCACCATCGCGAAGATCCCGCCGGTGCCGGCACCTTCGCGCACGCGCTTGGGCGCGCCCGCGAGGCCGGCGCCACCGACCAGGCGCTCGCCGCGTGGTTCGCCCGCGCACGGGTGAGCCCGGTGCTCACCGCGCACCCGACCGAGGTGCAGCGACAGTCGGTGCTCGACTGCGAGCGCGAGCTGGCGCGGCTGCTCGGCGAGCCGCCGGGCGAAGTGCGCGACGCGGCGCTCGAGCGCGAGGTGTTGCGGCTCTGGCTCACCTCGATGCTGCGCCTGTCGAAGCTAGAGGTCGCCGACGAGATCGGCAACGGCCTCGCCTACTTCCGTCTCACCTTCTTCGAGGAGCTGCCGCGCCTGTACGCGCGGCTGGAAGCTGCGCTCGGCGCCGGACGACTGCCCTCGTTCCTTTCCGTCGGCACCTGGATCGGCGGCGACCGGGACGGCAACCCGAACGTCGGCGCCGCGACGCTCGAGCTGGCGCTCAGCCAGCAGGCGCGCCTTGCGCTCGGGCACTACCTGCACGAAGTAAACGAGCTCGGTCGCGAGCTTTCGGTGTCCACGCGCATCCGCGCCGTGCCGCCGGAGGTCGACGCGGCGGCAGCCGCCTCGGGCGACGACTCGTCGTATCGTTCCGACGAGCCCTACCGGCGCATCGTCTCGGGCATCTACGCGCGGCTCGCGGCGACCGCGCGCGCTCTTTGTGGGCTCGACGCCGTGCCCGGGCCGAGCCTGGCGCGGCCGGCCTATGCCGATCCGGTGGAGTTCGACGCCGCGCTTGCGCTCATCGAGCGCGGGCTGGAAGCGCAAGGCGCAGGCCGCCTCGCTGCGGGGCGGCTGCAAGCGCTGCGGCGGAAAGTCCAGGTCTTCGGCTTTCACCTCGCGCGCATCGACCTGCGCCAGAGCTCTGCCGAGCACGAGGCGGTGGTGGCGGAGTTGCTTGCGCGCGCGGGGATGGCCGAGGGCTACGCTTCCTTGCGGGAAGACGAGCGCGTCGCCCTGCTCGCGCGCGAGCTGGCCGGTCCGCGGCTGTTGCGCTCGCCGCACCTGGAGTACTCCCCGCATGCCGAATCCGAGCTGGCGGTGGTCGCGGCGGCGGCCCTGGGCCGGCGGCGCCTGGGCGCGCACGCCGTGCCGCACTACGTGATCTCGCATTGCCAGTCGGTGTCCGACCTGCTGGAGGTCGGCGTGCTGCTGCGCGAGGGCGGCTTGCTGCGCCCCGGCGCGCTCGACATGGACATCGTGCCGCTGTTCGAGTCTATCCACGACCTCGAGCGCGGCGGCGAAGTGATCGGCGCGGCGCTCGACCACCCGCTGTACCGCTCCTGGGTGCGCGCGCGCGGGGACGAGCAGGAGGTGATGCTCGGCTATTCCGACAGCAACAAGGACGGCGGCTACCTTGCGTCCAACTGGGCGCTGTACAAGGCGGCATCCGCGCTGCGCGAAGCCTGCTCCGTTCGCGGCGTGCGCCTGCGCCTGTTTCACGGCCGCGGCGGCAGCGTCGGGCGCGGCGGCGGCCCGAGCTACGACGCGATCCTGGCGCAGCCGGCGGGTAGCGTGGATGGCGCGCTGCGGCTGACCGAACAGGGCGAGGTCATCGCCAGCAAGTACGCCGATCCGGAGAGCGGGCGGCGCAACCTCGAGATCCTGGCTGCAGCCACCCTGGAAGCGAGCCTCGGTCGTCGCCCGCCGCATCCGAACCGCGAACGGCACGTGGAGATCATGGAGTCGCTGGCGGGCCATGCGCTGCGCGCCTATCGCGCGCTGGTGCGCGAGACGCCGGGTTTCGTCGCCTACTTCCGCGACTCGACGCCGCTGGCGGAGATCGCCGCGTTGAACATCGGCAGCCGGCCCGCGTCGCGGCGTGCGACCGAGAAGCTGGAGGACCTGCGCGCCATTCCCTGGGTGTTCAGCTGGAGCCAGTGCCGGCTGATGTTGCCCGGGTGGTACGGATTCGGCTCCGCCATCGAGGCATGGCTCGCCGCGAAGGGCGGGACGCTGGATGAGCTGCGCGAAATGCAGCGCGGCTGGCCGTTCTGGCGCTCGGTGCTTTCCAACATGGACATGGTGATGGCGAAGTCCGACCTGGGCATCGCTTCGCGCTATGCCGAGCTGGTGCCGGATGCACGCTTGCGCGGCGCGGTGTTCGGGCGCATTTCCGCGGAGTGGCAGCGCACCCGGCGGCATCTGCTGGAGATCACCGGGCAGGCGGATTTCCTCGGCGACAATCCCGCACTGGCGCGATCGATACGCAACCGGTTTCCGTATCTCGATCCGCTGAACCATTTGCAGGTGGAGCTGTTGCGGCGCTACCGGGC
>JBFWRS010000076.1:0-10767 GCA_050248795.1 Burkholderiales bacterium
GTGACGCTGCCGGGCGGCCGCGCATAGAATCCGGCACGCAGTCCGCGCACTGAAGGGAGCCCCGATGGGAGACCAGTTGCAGGTAATCGACCAGGCGAAGTCCACCGCGATCGACCTCGCGGTGAATTTCGGCCCCAAGCTCGTCGTCGCCATCCTGATCATCATCGCGGGCAACATGGCCGGGCGCTGGGCGGCGCGCGTCACCGCGCGCATGCTGGCCCGGTTCCAGTTCGAACCGCCGGTGCGCCAGCTCACCGAGCGCATCGTGCGCGTCTTCGTGCTGGCCCTGTTCGTCATCCTCGCGCTGCAGAACCTCGGCGTCGAGCTGCTGCCGCTGATCGCCGGGCTGGGCGTCGCGGGCGCCGGCATCGCGCTGGCGATGCAGGGCGTGCTGTCGAACGTCGCCGCCGGCCTGACCATCATCTTCACGCGGCCCTTCCATGTCGGCGACTACATCTCGATCGTGAACGAGGAAGGCGAAGTCCTCGACATCAGCCTGTTCAACACCACGCTCGGCCACCCGGACCACTCGCGGGTGGTGATCCCCAACAGGCGCATCGTCGGCGAGATACTGCACAACTACGGCACCGTCCGGCAGCTCGCGCTCGAAGTGGTGGTGTCGGGAGACACGGACCTCGCCGCCGCGCAGGCGGCGATCCACGCGGTGCTGCAGGCGAATGCGCGCGTGCTGAAGGACCCCTCGCCCGCGGTGCTGGTCACGCGCCTCGCCGATGCGCGCATCGTCATCGGCGTCGGGCCGTGGGTGAACGTGCCCGACTACCTCGCCGCGACCAGCGAGCTGAACCAGGCGATCCTGGAATCGTTCCGCCGCGCGGGCATCGAGACGCCGGCGCCGCGGCGCGAGCTGCGCATGCTTCCTGCGGGCGCCTGAGCGGTACCGGCCTTCAGGGTTCGGCTACCCGGGCACCAGGGCGGGCTGCGCCACCCCGGCCTTCGGCAGGTCGGCAAAGCGCAGCAGCGCCATGCGGCCGTCCAGGTTCTCGACGACCGCCGAGCAGCTGTCCACCCAGTCTCCGCAGTTCAGGTAGTCGACGCCGTCTATGGATTTGATCGCAGGCGTGTGGATGTGGCCGCAGATGACGCCCTGGTAGCCCATGCCGCGGGCATCGCGCACCACCGCGTGCTCGAACTGGCCGATGAAGCTCACCGCGCGCAGCACGTTTCGCTTTGCATAGTCGGCGAGCGACCAATGCCCGGCGATGCCGAGGTGGCGGCGGAACCACGACAGCATGCGGTTGAGCGCAATCAGGCGCTGGTAGGACATGTCGCCGAGCATCGATATCCAGCGCGCGTAGTGTGTGACCTGGTCGTAGCGGTCGCCGTGGACGACGAAGTACTCCCTGCCGTCGGCGGCCCGGTGCACGCATTGATCGACCAGCGAGATGCCGCCAAACGACGTGCCGAGGAATTCGCGCAACGCCTCGTCATGGTTGCCGGTGACATATCTCACCTCGACCCCGCGGCGCGCAAGCCGGAGGATCTTCTGCACCACCGTGTTGTGCACCTGGGACCATTGCACCGAACGGCTCATGGCCCAGAAATCGACGATGTCGCCGACAAGGTAGAGCTGCTCGAACTCGAAACGCTTGAGGAACTCGATGAGCTCTTCGCCGCGGCAGGCACGGGTGCCGAGGTGGATATCCGAAACGAAGATCGTGCGAACGCGCTGCGGCCCGAGTTCGGCAAGATTCAAGGCTTCACCCCCACATAGACGTAGTACGGCGCATGCAGCCAGCGCAGCCACGGCAGCGGCGCAGCGCGCTCGGCCAGCGTGACGCAGCGGGTGTGCGCTTCGAGCCAGGCGAGGTGCCCGCTGTCAAGGCGCACCCCGTCGTGGGCGAACCAGGTGCGCCAGAGCATCGCCGCCGCGCGGGCATGGCGCCTGCGGCCCTGCGGCGCGTTCGCGGACCCTACGGTGAAGTCCACCACGCCGATCCGCCCGCCCGGACGAAGCAGCGCGAGCGCGCGCTCGAGCGCATCGCGCCAGGCTGGCATCATGGTGAGCGAGTACGAGAACCAGACGGCGTCCAGCGGAAGCCCCGGGGCGTAGCACGCCGCATCCGCCTCGATCACGCGGACGTTGCGCCAGGCCGATGCCCGCTCTCTCGCGACCTGCAGGAGTGAAGGGGAGATGTCCACCAGGTCAATGCGGCGCAGTTCGTGCGATCGCGCACCGAGGAAATCGAGGCTGGACCCGGTACCTGCGCCGAGTTCGGCGACGCACTCTCCCGGCGCGGGCGCGAGTTGCCGCAACAGTTCCTCCCTTCCATGCAGCAGGCTCCTGCGGAACGCGTCGTACTCGCGCGCCTGGGGCCGGTAGAACGCCTCGATCCGCTCGGCATGGCTGGCGCCTCCCGGCAAACCGCGCATCAGGCTCCCCAGCACCCGGGCTTCGGCCCGCAGCCGCGCGACCGGGTGCTCAGGCCGGGACATCGGCGATGTGGAACCCGGCGTAGGTATTCACACGATCCCGGCGCGAGAGCGCCGCCGCGAGCCGCGGCTGGAAGCGCAGTGCTTCGGGCAGCGAAACCATCGCCTCGCCAGCGCGCACCCTGATGCCGGAAAGGTACGCAGGCCTCGAGTGCGCGCTGCGAAAGATGATCCGTGCGCCCGGCGCCGCCCGGCCCAGGATCGCCTCCCATTCCTCGGCCAGGCCGGCGGGATCGACCGAGCTCATCCAGTCCATGTGGTCGAGCAGCACGAAGCGCGAGATCGGTGCGTTCCCTCCCTGCAGGAACCGCGTCACGGTGTCGGTATGAGGCTCGATGGCGTCGACCACGCCCGCGCGAAGCCGTCCGAAATTCCGCGGCTTCAGGTACTCCGGACAGCAAGCGGGCGTGTAGGCTCCGCGCAGGTAGAGGCTCCAGAAATAGTTGTCGCGAAACGGCAGCGAACGCAGCACATGGCCGAGCGAGTCGCGCACGAATCCGGAGATCCCCTCGGGATGCTGGGCGCGCACCTCTGCGCTCTGCGCGGCCGGAACGCCGAGCAGGTTCATCGTCATCTGCCGGTCCAGGAACCACAACACGCCGCGTCCCCAGAGGAGCGGCGCGACGCGGCGGTCGTAGACCTCGCGCTGCTCGGCAAGCGTGCTCGCCGCCATCAGCTCGTCGAGAGCGCGCCGCAGCGCCGGCCGGACGGCGAACCAGGCCCGGAATGCCGTCGCCACCATGCCGGCGAGACCGTAGAAGTAGAAGCTCGGCCGCACGCCTCCCCCGAACCAGTCGATGTGGCGATCCCAGAACCCGCGCGCGAATGGGGAGAGCCCGGTGCGCATGGCGCCGTAGACGAATCTCGCACGCGGATGCCGTCCGTCTCCGAACAGGCGGAAGAAGTCCTCGAACTCGATGCGACGGATCCCGGCAAGCTTGAGTTCGAGTAGCGCCGTCTGGCGCGGATTGGCATCCACGGCATGGATCTGCCTGGCGCCCGCGAGCGCATAGTCGAGCACGTTGCAGCCGGCGCTGGTGATCGCCAGCATGACGTCGTTCCCCGTCAGTGCGAGCGCCCTGCGATCCACCGCGGGGTCTTCCCAGCAGGCGTTGTAGACAAGCGAGCGCCGGTACAACCAGTCGAAAACCTGCCGCTGAATGCCGCCGGACTGCGCCATCCTCATGCTGGCAATCGCCACGGGTACGTCGAAGCGACGCGGACATGCGCGGCGGATTCGGCCGCCGTAGCGAACAGCAGCGCTTCGAATTGTTCGACCACGCGACCCCACTCCAGTCCCTCGGCACGTTCACGGGCGCTTGCGCCGATCCGGCGGATCCGTGTCGTGCTCCGCATCAGCTCGCAGGCATGGCGGACGAACGCCGCGCTGTCGTCGCACGCCGCGACCATGCCGCTCTCGCCGTGCACGATGTGCTCGGCAGCAGCCGCATGGTCGTACGCAACGACCGCCAGGCCGCTTGCCATCGCCTCGACGGTAACGTTGCCGTAGGTTTCGGTAAGGCTCGGAAACAGGAATATGTCGCCGGAGGCGTAGTGTGCGGCCAGGTCCTCCCCGGTCCGCGTGCCCGCGAAAATGGCACCACGACATCTCAGTTCCAGGTCCCGCCTCGCCGGACCATCGCCAACTACGACGAGCCTCGCACGCGGTTCCAGCGCGCGCAACCGTGAATGGACTTCCGCCAGCACGCCGAGGTTCTTCTCCGCAGCGAGCCGACCGACATGGAGTATCACGGGGTCGTCCTCACCCGCGCCCCACAGCCGTCGCAGGTCGATGCTGCGCTTGCAGGGGTGAAAGCGCAGCGTGTCGACGCCGCGAGCCACGACACGAAGGTTGCGGAAGCCCAGCCCCTCCAGCGTCGAGCGCAGGGATTCGGTAGGCACCATCGTGTAGCGCGTTCGATTGTGGAACTTCTTCAGGTACGCAAGGATGGGCTTGTTCAGCCAGCCTATGCCGTAGTGCCGGCTGTAGGCATGGAAGTTGGTGCGGAAATCCGAGCACATGGGGATTCGCAGCCTTGCCGCCGCCTGTAGCGCCGACCATCCCAACGGCCCCTCGGTAACGAGGTGCACGACGTCGGGGCGCTCGTAGGTCCACAGGCGAGCGAGCGCCTTCTTTGCGGGGAGGCCCATCTTCAGGTCCGGGTAGCGCGGGATCGGCAGGCCGCGGACGAGGAAGTCCCGCCCCCGATCCGGCGCATCCGCGGCGCCGCGGTCCGCCTCCTGTCGCGGGCGCACGATCTGCACGCTGTGATTGCGCTGTCGAAGCCCTTCGACGAAGCGGGCGATGGTCGTCGCGACGCCGTTTACCTCCGGCGGATAGCTCTCTGTGACGACGGCGACCCTGAGCGACCTCCGTGCTGCCGGAAGCCGCTCCAGTTCCAGGTCGATCCGCGTCGCGCGCATGACGCCACTTTGGCGCCCGCTTTCGTCGCCGCGATGACAGAAAAGCTACGATTCTGCGACAGCCGCTGTCGCGGAAACTTCATCGATCTTTCAAGGATCGGTAGCAAACGAACCGTAGCCTCCCCTTGCCGCCGGCACGCCCGCGGACTTCTCAAGGAGAACAAGAAATGCGAGACCTTCTGCAGGCCCTGGCAACCCAGCGCTGGGACGACCACCGCTACTATCACCACAGCCGCATCAACCAGTCGCTGCACCTCGTCAGCGCGCTCAGTTTCCTCTGCGCCTATGCGCTGCTTTTCGTGCACCCCGTGGCCGCGGCGCTCATCGGCTGGCTGGTCGCGATGACGACGCGTCAGATCGGCCACTTCTTCTTCGAGCCCAAAGGCTACGACGAGGTGAACCAGGCGACGCACGCGGAGAAGGAACGCATCAAGGTCGGCTACAACCTTCGCCGCAAAGTGGTACTGCTGTCCATATGGGCGGCCGTTCCGGCGATCCTCTGGTTCGACCGTTCCCTCCTGGGCCTGATGGAACCGGGCGTCGGCGCAGCCGATTTCGTCGGCGACGTGGGCATCGTCTGGCTCGCGCTCGGCGCCGCGGGGCTCGTGTTCCGCACCGTGCAGCTGTTCTTCCTGCGCAACGTGAAGACGGGCGTGGTATGGATGCTCAAGATCCTGACCGACCCGTTCCACGACCTCAAGCTCTACTACAAGGCGCCGCTGTTCCTGCTGCGCGGCGAGCTGATCGACCCGGCCTTCAGAGCCGGAGGCGGCGAGCGACCATCTCGCGCAGCAGCGTGCGCCTGATGCCCCGGTCGGTCAGGCCCGCCCGCGCCCACCACCAGCCATCGTCCTGCATCTGGCGTGCGGCGGCGACGAAGCGGGACGCGACTTCGGCGAAGTCGGACTCGGTGTAGTCGAGGCTGAAGACCAGGCGGCCGGTGCCGACCCAGCTGAGCGCAAGGCCATGCGCGCGAAGGTAATACTGCAGCATCCAGTTGTAGCGCGAAGGCCGGGTGTAGAAGACGGTCCAGATCGAGGACAGGTTCGCCACGCGCACCGGCAACGACGCTTCCTCGAGCCGCCTGTTGAGCGCCTGCGCTCGCGCATCCCAGCGTGCGTCGATGCCGTCGTAAAGCGCCCGCACCCCGGGATCCTCCAGCCGCTCGAGAAACGCCTGCATCGAGGCCATCACATAGGGGTGGGAATTGAAGGTGCCGCGCGCAAAGCAGATATCAGCGGGCCGGTCATCGCGGTAGCGCTTCATGAACCTGCTGCGGCCGCAGACAACGCCCACCGGAAAGCCGCCGGCGACCGTCTTGCCGTAGGTCACCATGTCGGCGCGGACGCCGAAGTACTCCTGAGCGCCGCCGGGCGCGATGCGAAACCCGACGAACACCTCATCGAATATCAGCACGATGCCGCGCTCGCTGCACACCGCGCGCAGCTTCGCCAGCCAGTCCGCGTAGGCGCCGCGCTCGAAGCCGGCCCGGCGACCGCTGTCGACCAGGGCAGCGTCGCCCGGTGCGTTGGCGTTCGGATGCAGGGCCTGCAGGGGATTCACCAGCACGCACGCGATGTCGCGGCGGCTGCGCAGCACGCGGAGCGCGCGCTCGTCCATGTCCTTGAGGGTGTAGGTATCGCGCGCCGGAAGCGGATTGCCGATGCCTGGCTGCACGTCGCCCCACCAGCCGTGGTAGGCGCCGCAGAAGCGCACCAGGCGCGTGCGCCTCGTATGGTAGCGCGCCAGTCGCACCGCCTGCATCACTGCCTCGGTTCCGGACATGTGGAAGGAGACTTCCTCCATGCCGGAGATCTCGCGCAGCCGTCGAACGTTGTAGGCGACGGAAGGGTGGTAGGCCCCCAGGACCGGCCCCAGCGCGGCGCCACGTCCGCAGCCCCGCAGCATGCAGTCCTTGTAGAAGTCGTGGCCGAACACGTTCACGCCGTAGGAACCGGTGAGGTCGTAGTAGCGGTTCCCGTCGAGGTCGGTAAGCGTCACGCCGGAGGACGAGGCGACGAACGCGCCGATCTCGAGATGCCGGCGCACCGTCTCGCGGAACTGGAACGGCACCCGGTGGGCCGACGTGAACTGCAGGTCGGAAAGCGAGTCGCTGGCTTCGCGGGTGAGCGCCAGTGTCTTCGGGCACCGGTGGCGCAGCAGCGCGGCGAGCCGGTCGAATCCCGCGCTTCGCCGCACGGCGACTTCGGCGGGGGCGCCGTCGACGTCGAAGAACCGCGACCCTTCGTACTCGTAGCAGGGAATCCATGCCGCGAGGCGCTTCGCCATGCGCGCGTGACCGGCAAGCGAGCGGTGCTTTGCGAGCGAAAGGTCGAGGCGCGCCTTGAGCGCCGGCGCAGCTGCCGCGAGCACGCTTGCCGCCGCGCCGTAGGCGATCAGGGCTTCGTTCATGAAGTGCCGGTTTACCTTGCGCAGTTTGCAGCTTCGTGACGATGCGCGCCCTGCTTGCCCGCGTGCTCGCGAACGAAGACCTGAACTTCCTGCTCACCAACCGCATTCCGCGCCTGCTGGCAACCCGCTTCATGGGCTGGTTCAGCACCATCGAACAGCCTCTCGTCGCCCGCATGTCGATCGCGGTCTGGAGGCGTTTCGCGGACCTCCATCTGGAGGAAGCGAAGGCCACGCGCTTTCGCAGCCTGCACGACTGCTTCGTCCGCGAGCTGCGCGAGGGCGCTCGGCCCGCGGACCCCGACCCGGCGGTGCTTACCAGCCCCTGCGACGCGATCGTCGGCGCCGCCGGCAGGATGGAAGGCACGCGGCTCTTCCAGGCCAAGGGTTTCCCCTATGCAATCGAGGACCTGCTCGGGGGCACCGGCGCGGCAGCGCTGTTCCGCGACGGCAGTTACGTCACGCTGCGCATCACTTCGAGCATGTACCACCGCTTCCACGCACCGCACGACTGCCGCATCGAGCGAGTGACGTACTTCTCCGGGGATACCTGGAACGTGAATCCGATCGCGCTCAGGCGCATCGAAAAGCTGTTCTGCCGCAACGAACGCGCCTTCATACTCGCGCGCCTTGAGGCCGGCGGGCAACCGCTGGGGCTCGTGCCGGTCGCCGCGGTGCTGGTGGCGAGCATCCGCCTGCATTTTCTCGACGTGCTCCTCCACCTGCGCTACCGCGGCGCGAACCCGATCGACTGCAATGCGCGATACGCCAAGGGGGAGGAGATGGGCTGGTTCCAGCACGGCTCGACGATCCTCGTCTTCGCACCGCCCGGATTCGATCTCGCCGGCAACGTGCGCGAGGGCGCGCGCATCCGTGTCGGCGAGCCCCTGATGCGGATGGCTTGAGCGGGCTCGTCGCACCGCCCGCAGCTCAGGCCCTCGGGTCCCCGCGCGCGATCGTCGTCCTGTCCTCGTCGAGCGTACGCGCGAGCTGGTCGCGCAGCTCGTTGGACACGGTGACGTGGCTGTCCGGCGCCTGCCGGTGCACCGCGTAGAGCTTGGAGAGCACCACCGCGTCGTGCTCGCCGAAGGCTTGCGCCACGCGCGCCGCGCGCTCGGCGTTGCCGCCGATCGCCGCCAGCGCTGCTTCGCCCAGCGCCAGCGCCGAACGGAAGGTCTCGCGCTCGATCACTTCGACGCCGATGTCGCGCAGTTCGAACAGGTGGCGCATGTCGTGCGCGCGCGCGATCAGCTTCAGGTTCGGGTAGTGCTTCCTCGCCTGCCTCGCCAGCGTGCTGGTGGCGTCGCGATCGTCCAGCGCGATGATGAGGAAATCCGCGCGCGCGGCGCCCGCGGCCTCGAGCAGGTCGAGCCGCGTGGCGTCGCCGTAGAACACGCGGAAGCCGAACTTGCGCGACTCCTCGACATGGTCCGGATCGTCGTCCAGCACGGTCGGCGCACAGCCGCTGGCATTCAGCACGCGCGCGACCACCTGGCCGACCCGGCCCAGGCCGGCGAGGATCACCTTGCCCTCCTCAGGCGCGTCGGCCGCGGGCCGCTCATCCGGGCTGCTCAGCCGCGGCACGATAAGGCGGTCATAGGCCACCAGCATGAACGGCGTCAGCAGCATCGACACCGCGACTGCGAGCGTAATCGCCTGCGCCACCTCGCGGCTGATCGCTTCACGCTCCGCACCCAGGCCGAGCATGACGAAGGCGAATTCCCCGCCCTGCGCGAGCAGCAGGATGAACAGCGGACGCTCGGTGCGCGGCAGCCTCACCGCCCGCGCGACCACCCACAGCACCGTGCCCTTGACCACGAACAGGCCCACGATCAGCCCCAGCACTACCAGAGGCTTCGCCAGCAGGAAGCCGAAATCCACGCTCATGCCGACCGAAATGAAAAACAGGCCCAGCAGCAAGCCCTTGAATGGCTCGATCACCGCCTCGATCTCGTGCCGGTATTCCGATTCCGCCAGCAGCATGCCGGCAAGGAACGCGCCCAGCGCCATCGACAGGCCGGCGGCCTCGAAGCCGAGCGCGATGCCTAGCACCAGCAGCAGCGCGAACGCGGTGAAGATCTCGCGCAGCCGGGTGCGCGCGATGTAGCGGAACACCGGCCGCGCAATGTAGTGCCCGCCGACCAGCGTCGCGGCGATCACCGCGACCGCCAGTCCAAGGCCGGACCACGAGAACGCACCGCCCGACTTGACCGCGCCCAGCAGCGGAATCAGCGTCAGCATCGGGATCACCGCCAGGTCCTGCAGCAGCAGCACGGCGAAGGTCGCCTGGCCGCCCTGCGTGCGCAGGCCGCCGCGATCCATCAAGGGCTGCAGCGCGAGCGCGGTGGAGGAAAGCGCCAGCGCCATGCCGGCGACGATGCCGACGCGCAGCTCGACGCCGAACAGCAGCGCCACGCCCACGATCGCGCCGACCGTGCCGACCACCTGCGACATGCCGACCGTGACCAGCCGCCCGCGCATCGCCCACAGGCGCTTGGGCTCCAGTTCCAGCCCGATGACGAAGAGCAGGAACACCACGCCGAGCTCGGCGAAATGGCGCAGGTCCGCGACGTTGCTGACCAGCGCGAAACCCCAGGGCCCCACCGCGATTCCTGCCAGCAGGTAGCCCGCCACCGACCCGAGCCCGAGCCGGTGCGACAGCATGACGGCGAGCACCGCGGCGGCAAGGAATGCGCTTGCCTGGATGAGAAAGGTGTTGCCGTGTTCCATCAGGGGGCGAAGTGTAGCGGGTCCGCCCGCCCCGGGCGGTGGCGAAGGGGATTCAGCTGCCTGCGCGCACTGCCTTCCAGCGGCTGCCGCCCGCGCTGCCTTCCATGCTGTTGCCGGACACCGTGCCGGTGTAGCGCCTGCCGCCCGCGGTGAACGCGATCGCGGCGCCGGTCATCCTGGCGTTCGTCAGCGCATGCTCCCTGCCGCCTGCGGACAGGCTGCCGGAGAGCTTCTGGAACTCCTGCTTCAGCACCAGCGTGCCATCGGCCATGGTCCAGCGTCCCGCCACCTTCGCCGGCACCATCCAGTAGTAGGCGGTGCAGTAGCTGGAGCAGTCCTTCGACACGACGACTTCCTGGTCCGGTTCCCAGTCGCCCATGCGGAAGGTGTTCGACACGATGCGCGTGCCGGGCTTCAGGTCGAGGATCTTCGGTCGCAGCCGCATGTTGATGTCGTTCAGCAGGAACATCGTGATCACGGTGGCTTTCGAGAAATCGGTTTCGAACAGGTCGGCCTTGACGAAGCGCGCACGATCCGAAACGCCCGCCTTCGCCGCGTTGCGCTTGGCGAGTTCGACCATGTCCGGGTTGTACTCCACGCCCATCGCCTGCACGCCGCGCCTGGCCGCGGTGATCACGGTGCGGCCATCGCCCGAGCCGAGGTCCATGAGGAAGTCGTTCTTCGTCACCTTGGCGACATCGAGCATCATGTCCACCAGCGCCTGCGGCGTCGGCACCCACACCACGTCCTTGC
>JBFWRS010000077.1:0-10698 GCA_050248795.1 Burkholderiales bacterium
CGCGACGCGCCCTGGCACCGCGGCGTGCATCGCGCGCGGCTGGCGCTGGTCGCGGCGCTTGCTCCCTTCGATGCCTATGCCGCGCACTCGATGCAGGGTGCCGAGCGGTTCGCGCGGCGCACGCTGTACTGCCCGAACGCGGCGCGCGAGAGCACGTTCTTCGCCGCGCCGCAGGAGCTGGAGGCGATGCGCGACCGCTCACGCTATCGCTGGGACGTGTCCTTCCTCGGCAACCTGGATGTGGCGCGCTATCCGGAGCACGGCACGCGCGCCGCGTTCCTCGGCGCGCTCGAGGATCGGCTGCGCGCTCTCGGCGTGAGGACGCTGTTCCGCAATTCAGGCGGAGTGTCCGCTGAAGAACAGCGCGACATCATCCGCGCGAGTCACATCAACCTGTCGGCCACCGCCGCCTGCGACGCCGGGGCCGAGCGCAGTTGGGGATTGCCCGAGCGCTGCTACGGCGTGCCCGCATGCGGCGGCTTCCTGCTGTCGGACGAGCGCCGGCACGCCAGCAAGGATTTCGCCGACGATGAATGGGCCGCCTATGCGAGCCTCGACGACTGCGTTGCGCGAATCCGCAGCTTCCTCGCGGCGCCGGCGATGGCGCGCGGCATCGCCGAGCGCGCGCATGCGCGCGTGATGCGCGAGCACCTGTACCGTCATCGCGCGGCGCGGCTGCTAGACTTTGCGCGCGATGTTCAGCGCGCTTAAGTCACAACGCCATCCGGTCGAGTTCGGCCTGCTGATCGCGCTCGCGGTGTTCCTGCCGCTGCTGGAAGCACCGAAGAACCTCGCCTGGCTCGCCTATTGCGTTGCCTGGCTCGCCAATCGGGTGCGCACGCGCGACTTCGGCGGCCGCTGGGACGCGTGGGACACGCTGATTGCGCTGTGGGTCGCGTCCGCGTTCCTCTCCGCGGCGTTTGCCGGCCAGCCGCGCGCCGAGTGGGACGGCGCGATGGACCTGGTGCGCTACACGAGCATCCTGTGGCTGGTGAAGCGCGGCGGCTATCCGACAGGCGCGCTGCGCTGGGTGCTCGGTGCGCTGGTGCTGTCGGTCGTGGTCGGGCTTGGCATCGGCCACTACCGGCTGTACACCGGACTTGCAAAGAGCGGCTTCCTGCAGATCCATTCGGTGGGCCACGTAAACCACACCGCGATTTACATCGCGATCATGCTCGGCGCCTGTTTCGCGTGGCTGTTCGCGCGCTGGCAGGCATGGCCGCGCGGCCGCCGCGCGAGCGCGCTTGCGATCTGCGTGCTGGTGCTGGTGTCGCTGATCGTCACGCAGAGCCGCGCCGCGGTAGGCGTGGGGCTGCTCCTCGTGCCGCTGCTCGCCGCGGCGTGGTGGCCGCGCTGGCGCGTGCCGCTGGTCGCCAGCCTGTGCGCGATCGGCGCCGCCGTGGCGTTCGCGCTGGCGTTCGACGCCGGCGTGGTGCGCAAGCAGCAGGACCGCGAATCGGAAGCCAACGTGCTGGCGTTCCGCGACGGCATGTGGCGCTCCGCGCTGGCCGCGTGGGAGCGCTATCCCTGGTTCGGCGTCGGCATGGACAACTACATCGAGATCACGCACGACAGGATCCGGCAATGGCGCGAAGCGGCAGGCAAGCACTACGTTGCCGCGGACTACGTGCGCTTTCCGCATGGCCATAGCCTGTACTTCAATACGCTCGCGGAGCGCGGCACGGTGGGCATGGCCGCGCTCTCCGCGGTGCTGCTGGCGTGGCTCGCCGCACTCGCGCGCCGGCGGCCGCGCGCCGGCGACGCGGACCATGACTGGCTGCTTTGGGGCGCCGCGGCGAGCGCCTGGTTCGTCACCGTCGGCGTCGGCATCGCCAATACCACGCTGCACCACGAGCACGGCATCCTCGCCGCGCTGCTCCTCGGCTTATGGCTGGGACGGCCCCGCGCTTCCTGATCATCCGGCGCGACAACATCGGCGATCTGGCCTGCACCACGCCGCTGCTCGCTGGCCTGCGTGCGCAGCATCCGCAAGCCTGGATCGGCGTGTTGGCAAACACGTACAACGCCGAGGTGCTGGCGCGCAATCCGGCGCCGGACGCGGTCTATGTCTACGAGAAGCTGAAACACCGCGAAAGCCACCTGCTGCAGTTCATCCGCGACCGGCTGCGGCTGCTTGCCGACCTGCGCGGCCGGCGGCTGGACTGCGTGCTGGTGCCTGCACCGGCGCCGCAGTCGCTGCGCTTCGCGCGCGGCCTGCGGCCGGCGCGGATCCTCGCCTCCGACCCGGCTGACCTGCGGCACGAAGTGGCGCGCACGTTTGCGCTTGGCGCGGCGCTCGGCGTTACCGGCGCGCCGGGTGCGCTGCGCGTCTTTCCGGACCCGGCGCGCGTGCAGGTGCTGCGCGCACGGCTGCCGGCAGGGCGCCGGGTGGCGGTCCATATCAGTGCGCGACGGCCGGCGCAACGCTGGCCGCTCGCGCAGTATGCTGCGCTGATCCGCAGCCTGGGGGCGCATCAGCGCGTTACGCTGCTGTGGTCGCCCGGTTCGCGCGATGACGCGCGGCATCCCGGTGACGACGAGAGCGCGCAGGCGCTTTCGCACGAGCCCGGCGTCGACGCGGTGCCGACGCCGGATCTCGCGACACTGATCGCGGCGCTGTCGCTCGCCGACAGCGTCATCTGCCCGGATGGCGGCGCGATGCACCTGGCTGCCGCGCTGGGCAAACCGGTGGTGGCGCTGTTCGGCGATTCACCGGCCGCGCGCTGGCATCCCTGGGGCGTACCGCATCGGGTGCTGCAGCCGGCGTCGCGTACGCTCGCCGACCTCGAAGCAGACACCGTCGCCGCCGCGCACGCCGAGCTGCTCGCCGCGCAGGCTGCGCCGGCGTGACGTGGTTCACGCAGGCGGCCAGGGCTTGCCCGCTATAATCAAGCACTTATGAGCGGTGAATCGATCGACGTCGTGCTGGTCAATCCGGGCAACCTGCGCGCGGTCTACCAGGACCTGGGGCGCAGCTTCTCGGCGATCGAACCGCCTTCGCTCACCGGCCTTTTCGCCACCTACCTGCGGCGCAAGGGCCTGTCGGTGCAGATCGTCGACGCGCCGGCGCTGAACCTCGATCCGGCGCAGGCCGCGCAGGCGATACACGACAACTTCGCCCCGGTGCTCACCGTGGTGGTGGTCTACGGTTTCCAGCCTTCGGCGTCGACGCAGAACATGCCGGCAGCGGGCGAGACCTGCCGCGCGCTGAAGGAGCTGGACCCCGGCCACCGCATCATGATGACCGGTACCCACCCGGCGGCATTGCCCGAGCGCACGCTGCGCGAAGAGGCGGTCGACTTCGTCTGCGACCGCGAGGGCCCCGACACCATTCTTGCCACCGTGCAGGCGCTGAAGGCGAAGTCCGCGAACCTGCGCGGCATACCCAGCCTGTGGTATCGGGTCGGCGGCGTCGTCATGTCGAACCCGGCGGCCGAGCTGATGGACGACCTCGATGGCGAAATGCCCGGCGTGGCATGGGACCTGCTGCCGATGGAGAAGTACCGCGCGCACAACTGGCACTGCTTCGAGCACATACACGCGCGCCAGCCCTACGCGTCGCTGCACACCAGCCTCGGCTGTCCGTACAAGTGCACCTTCTGCTGCATCAACGCGCCCTTCGGCAAGCCCTCGTACCGGCTGTGGTCGCCCGACGCGGTGATCGAAGACATCGGCGTGCTGGTCGAGACCTACGGCGTGAAGAACATCAAGTTCGTCGACGAGATGTTCGTGCTGAACCGGAACCACGTGTTCGGCATCTGCGACCGCATCATCGAGCGTGGCTATGACCTGAACATCTGGGCCTACGCCCGCGTCGACACGGTGAAGGACGAATTCCTCGACCGCCTGCGCCGTGCCGGCGTGCGCTGGCTGGCGCTCGGCATCGAGTCCGGCTCCAAGCACGTGCGCGACGGCGTCGAGAAGGGGCGCTTCGGTGCGGTGGAGATCATGAAGGTGGTGCGCAAGATCCAGGAAGCCGGCATCAACGTCATCGGCAACTACATCTTCGGCCTGCCGGACGACACGCACGAGACCATGCAGGAAACGCTGGACCTGGCGCTGGAAGCGAACTGCGAGTTCGCCAATTTCTACTGCGCGATGGCTTATCCGGGTTCGAAGCTGTATGACCTTGCGCTGAAGAACGGCTGGACGCTGCCCGAATCGTGGATCGGCTATTCGCAGCACAGCTACGAGACGCATCCGCTGAGGACCGACGCGTTGAGCAGCGCCGAGGTACTGCGCTTTCGCGACGAGGCGTTCCAGGAATACTTCTCCAGCCCCTCGTACCTCGGCCTGGTGCAGCGCAAGTTCGGCGACGAGGTGGTCGCGCACGTGCGCGAGATGTCGGCGGTGGGCCTGAGGCGCAGGCTGCTCGAGGCGCCGGCGCCCGCATGATCATCACGCGCACGCCGTTCCGTGTGTCGTTCTTCGGCGGCGGCACCGACTACCCCGCCTGGTACCGCGAGCACGGCGGCGCGGTGCTCGCCACGACCATCGACAAGTACTGCTACATCACCTGCCGCTACCTGCCGCAGTTCTTCGAGCACCGGCACCGCATCGTCTATTCGCGCATCGAGAACGTGCGCGAGGTCGCCGAAATACAGCATCCGTCGGTGCGCGCGGTGCTCGGCTGGAAGGGCGCAGAACGCGGGCTGGAGATCCATCATGACGGCGACCTGCCGGCGCGCTCGGGCCTGGGTTCCAGTTCCTCGTTCACCGTGGGCCTGCTGCACGCGCTGTCGGCGCTCGAGGGCCGCTACGTCACCAAGCAGGAGCTCGCCACGCAGGCGATACACGTGGAGCAGGAACTGATCCGCGAGGTGGTGGGCTCGCAGGACCAGGTCTCCGCCGCGTACGGCGGTTTCAATCGCATCAAGTTCCGCGCCGACGACAGCTTCCATGTCGACCCGGTGGTGCTGCCGAAGGAGCGGCTGGCCGAACTGCAGTCCAGCCTGATGCTGTGCTTCACCGGGCTGTCGCGCAATGCGCCGGAGATCGCGCGCTCCAAGATCGACAACATGGCTGCCCGCGGGAGCGAACTGCGCGCAATGCGCTCGATGGTGGACGAGGCGATCGGCATCCTGCGCGACCCGGCCAAGCCGCTCGAGGCATTCGGCCGCCTGCTGGACGAGAGCTGGCAGCAGAAGCGCCGGCTGTCCGACAAGGTGTCCACGCCGGTGATCGACGAACTCTACGCGCGGGCACGCAGGCGCGGCGCGGTGGGCGGCAAGATCCTCGGTGCCGGCGGCGGGGGGTTCCTGCTGCTGTTCGCCGCGCCCGGCGCGCAAGCCGCCATCCGCGAGGAACTTGCCGCGCTGGTGCACGTGCCGATGCGCTTCGAATCCGAAGGCAGCAAGGTGGTGCTGTACCAGCCGAGCGGGCTATGACGATACGCTACGACTACGCCGGCGGCGGCTTCGATGCCTGGGCGCCGCGCCTTGCTGGCTACGATGCCGCGTTCCTGGTGGAGCTCTACCGCCGCATGTTGCGCATCCGCGAGATCGAGCTCGAAATCGAGCGTCGCTACCGGCAAGACCACATGAAGACGCCGATCCACCTGGTGATCGGCCAGGAGGCGACCTCGGTGGGCTGCTGCGCGGCGATGCGCGTGGGCGACCTCGCCTATTCCAGTCACCGGACCCACGGCGTTTACCTGGCCAAGGGCGGCGACCTCAAGGCGATGCTCTCGGAGATGCACTGCCGCATCGACGGCTGCGCGGGCTCGCGCGGCGGCTCGATGCACCTGATCGACTTCAGCGTCGGCATGGCCGGCACCTCGGCGATCGTCGCCGGCTCGGTGCCGATCGCCACCGGTGCCGCGCTGGCAGCGCAGATGCAGGGCGCGGATCGCGTTATCGCGGTGTTCTTCGGCGAGGCGGCGACCGAGGAGGGCGTGGTGTCCGAATGCCTGAACTTCGCCGCGTTGAAGAAACTGCCGATCCTGTTCTTCTGCGAGAACAACTTCTACTCGGTGCAGTCGCCGCTCTCTGAGCGCCAGCCTGCGCGCGACATCTCGCACTGGGCCGCGGCCCATGCGGTGCCCGCGGTGTGCGTCGACGGCATGAATGTGCTGGCGGTGCACGAGGCGGCCTGTGCGGCGATCGGGCGTGCGCGCGCGGGCGGCGGCCCGGGCTTCATCGAGGCGCGCGTCTACCGCTACCGGGCGCATGGCGGCAACGGCGACGACAGCGCCACCGGTTATCGCAGCGTTGCCGAGCGCGAGGCCTGGGAGCAGCACTGCCCGGTCGAGAACTACTACGGCTTGCTGAAGGCGGCGGGCCTGTTGGACGACGCTGGCCGCGCCGCGATGCACCAGGCGATCGTCGCCGAGACACTGGCAGCGTTCGAGCATGCGCTCGCCGCGCCGCATCCGGTCGAAGCCGACCTCACCACCCACGTCTACGCGGAATAGGGCATAGACATGGCTTGGGACGAAAGCCTCGTCAATTCGCTGGTCTACGATGCGCCCGACCCGAAGGAAGGCCGCGTGCTGCCGTACGCTAAGGCGGTGAATGAAGCGCTGGAGCTTGCGCTTACGCACGACGAGCGCGTGTTCGTCTACGGCCAGGGCGTCGACGACCCGAGCGCGATGTTCGGCTGCACGCGCGGACTGAAGGAGAAGTTCGGCAATGCCCGCGTGTTCGACACGCCGGTGGCCGAGGAGAGCATGACCGGCATCGGCGCAGGCGCGGCGATGAACGGCATGCGTCCCTTCTACATGCACAACCGGCCGGACTTCATCCTGCTCAGCATGAACCAGCTGGTGAACCATGCCTCGAAGTATCACTACATGGACAACGGCAGGACCACGGTGCCGATGGTGATCTGGGCGGCGATCGGCCGCGGCTGGGGTTCCGGCTCGCAGCATTCGCAGGCCATCCAGGGCCTGCTGCTCGGCGCGCCGGGGTTGAAGATCGTCATGCCCAGCACGCCCTACGATGCCAAGGGCCTGACGCTGGCCGCTATCGCCGACAACAACCCGGTGCTGGTGTTCGAGCATCGCTGGCTGATGCGAAAGGACGGCATCGTGCCCGAGGGCTTGTACACGGTGCCGATCGGCAAGGGCATCGTGCGCCGACCCGGCAGCGACATCACCATCGTCGGCGCTTCGCATGCCATCGAACTCGCTGCGCAGGCGGCGGCGAAGCTCGCCGAAGAAGGCATCGCCTGCGAGGTGATAGACCTGCGCACGGTGAAGCCGCTGGACGAGGCGATCATCGAAGCATCGCTGGCGAAAACCGGGCGGCTGATGGTGGTGGATACCGGCTGGATGATGGGCGGCGTGTGCGCCGAGATCGGCTGCCTGGCGGCCGAGAAGTGGTTCCGCCACCTGAAGGCGCCGGTGCGCCGCGTCGGCCTGCCGGATGTGCCGTCGCCGGCCGGGTTCGCGCTCGAGCAGTTCTACTACCCGGATGTCGCACGCATGTGCGCCGCGGTGCGCGAGATGTGCCGCTGATGTTCTACGAGCTTGCCAGCAGCACCTGGGGGCAGGAGGAGATCGACGCGATGCAGCGCGTCATCGCCAGCGGCATGTTCACGATGGGGGAGAACGTGCGCGCCTTCGAAGCCGCGTTCGCCGGGAAGTTCGGCGTCAGGCACGCGCTGATGGTCGGCTCCGGGTCCGCTGCAAACCTGGTGGGCGTGGGCGCGCTCTGTTACGCCAAGGACAGGCCGCTCGCGCGCGGCGACGAGGTAATCGTGCCCGCGATTTCCTGGTCCACCACCTACTACCCGCTGCAGCAGTACGGCCTGCGCCTGCGCTTCGTCGACGTCGAACTGGATACGCTCAACTTCGACGTCTCGAAACTCGAGGAAGCGTTGACGCCGCGCACGCGGATGGTGATGGCGGTGAGCATCCTCGGCAACCCCTGCGCGCTGGATGTCATGCGCAGCTTCTGCGACAGGCACGGCCTGATCCTGTTCGAGGACAACTGCGAGTCGATGGGCGCGACGCTGAACGGCAGGCCCTGCGGCACCTTCGGCGACATCGGCACCTTCAGCACCTTTTTCTCGCACCACATCTCCACCATGGAGGGCGGCGTGCTGGTGACGAACGACACCGACCTCTTCCACGTCGCCAAGAGCATGCGCGCGCACGGCTGGACCCGGGACCTGCCCGCCGACACGAAGATCTACGATCGGCGCGACGACGATTTCTACGAGGCGTACCGGTTCATCCTGCCCGGCTACAACGCGCGGCCGCTCGAACTTTCCGGCGCCATCGGCATCGAGCAACTGAAGAAGCTCGACTCCCTGGTCGCGGTGCGGCGCAGGAACGCGGAACTGTTCGTCCGCCTGATGGCGGGGGACGAGCGCTTCATCATCCAGCGCGAGCACGGCATGAGCTCCTGGTTCGCCTTCACCGTGATCCTGAACCCGAAGCTGTCGATCGACCGCGCGAAGGTGATGGCGGCGCTGAAGCGCGCCGACATCGGCTACCGCATCATCACCGGCGGGAACTTCCTGCGCCACGACGTCATCAGGTATTTCGACCATGACACCGTCGGCGACATCGTTAATGCCGACATCGCGCACGATCGCGGCTTCTTCGTCGGCAACCATCCGCACGACCTCACGCCGCAGATCGAGCGGCTGCGCGAGGTGCTGGACGAAGCAGCCCGGTGAACGAAGCCATCGTGCTGGCCGGTGGTTTCGGCACGCGCTTGCGTCCGGTCGTCAGCGACCTGCCCAAGCCGATGGCACCGGTGAACGGGCGGCCGTTCCTCGAACTGCTGCTCGAATACTGGATGACGCAGGGCGTCGAGCGCTTCATCCTGTCGGTGGGCTATCTCGCGGACAAGGTCATCGCGCACTTCGGCAATGCCTGGCGCGGCGCGCACATTTCCTATGCCCGCGAGGCCGAACCGCTGGGCACCGGCGGGGGCCTGCTGCTCGCGGCGGCGCAGGCGCAGTCAGACGAATTGCTGGTCCTGAACGGCGACACCTTCTTCGCGGTCGAGTTCCAGGCCTTGCTCGGCTTCCACCGCGAGCGCGTCGCGGACTGCACGCTGTCGCTGTTTCGCAGCGCGGACACCGAGCGCTACATGGGCCTGCGGCTGGCGCCGGATGGCCGAATACTGGAGCTGTCCGCGTCCCGCGGAGGACTGGCGAACGGCGGCGTGTACATGTTCCGCACGGCGGCGCTGCGGCTGCTGCCATGGCAGCCGGGCGAGCGGGCCAGCCTCGAGGCGGATATGCTTTCTCACGGCCTCGCCAGCGACTGGCGCATCTTCGGCCATGAATGCGCCGGCACCTTCATCGACATCGGCGTGCCGGAAGACTACCGGCGCGCAGCGCAGATTCTGGGAGCATGAGCATGGATTGGTCGGAAGTACTCAAGCACAACCTTGCCGCGTCGGTCAGGGCGAAGGAGCAGTTGCTCGCCGATGCGGCGCAACTGGAGGCGTTCCGGCGCGCGACCGAAGCGGTGGTCGCCTGCTATCGTGCCGGCGGCAGGCTGTACATCGCCGGCAATGGCGGCTCGGCGGCGGATGCGCAGCATCTCGCCACGGAGTTTGTCAGCAAGCTCGCGCGCGACCGCGCGCCGCTACCCGCCGAGGCACTGACCACCGACAGTTCCTTGATCACCGCGATCGGCAACGACTACGGCTACGAGCAGGTGTTCGCGCGCCAGATCGCCGCCAAGCTCGGCACGAATGACATGTTCCTCGCCATCACCACCTCCGGCGTGTCGCCCAGCATCCTGCGGGCGCTGGAGCAGTGCCGGAAGCAGGGCGTGACCAGCGTGCTGTTCAGCGGACGCGACGGCGGTCCGGCGAAGGCGCTGGCAGACCACTGCATCGTCGCGCCGGGGCCCGACACCAACCGCATACAGGAAGTCCACATCGTGCTTGCGCACTCGCTGTGCGAGAGCGTGGAAAGGGCGATGTTCCCCCTATGAGCGCGAACAGCCCATGAGCCTCCGAATCCTCGTCACCGGCGGCGCCGGCTACCTCGGTTCCGTCATGGTCCCCGACCTGCTTGCCGCGGGCCATCACGTCACCGTGCTCGACAGCTTCATGTACCGGCAGGCGAGCCTCAGCCACGTCTGCCATTACCCCACGTTCGACGTCGTCAAGGGCGACATCCGCGTCGAAGCGACGCTGAAGCCGCTGCTGGCGAAGGCCGATGTGGTGATTCCGCTCGCGGCGCTGGTCGGCGCGCCGATCTGCAACCAGGATCCGGTGGGCGCGACCACGACCAACCACGACGCGATCCTGATGATGCTGAAGCACCTGTCGCAGTCGCAACTGGTGCTGATGCCGACCACCAACAGCGCCTACGGCTCGGGCGACGAGAAGAACTTCTGCACCGAGGAGTCGCCGCTGAAGCCGATCTCGCGCTATGCCATCGAGAAGGTCGAGATCGAGCGGCACCTGATGCAGCATCCCAACGCGGTCAGCTTCCGCCTGGCGACGGTGTTCGGCATGTCGCCGCGCATGCGCATCGACCTGCTGGTAAACGATTTCACCTATCGCGCGGTGTACGACCGCTTCGTCGTGCTCTTCGAGTCGAGCTTCAAGCGCAACTACATCCACGTCCGCGACGTCTCGCGCGTATTCCAGCACGGGATCGCCAACGTCGAGCGCATGAAGGGGCAGATCTACAACGTCGGCCTGTCGGACGCCAACGTGTCGAAGAAGGAACTGTGCGAGGCCATCAAGCGCCAGGTGCCGGACTTCGTCTTCATCGACGCGC
>JBFWRS010000078.1:0-10615 GCA_050248795.1 Burkholderiales bacterium
TCGCCGACGTAGCGCACCTTGCCCTGCGCCAGCATCGGATGCGCGGGCTTCGCCTGCTCGCTGCCGTTGCGGCCCTTCATCGGCGCCGCTGCGGGCAGCGGCTGGCATCCGGCGGCGGCAACGTCATCGCCAGTCAGCACCGCGACCACGCCCGGCATCGCCAGCGCGGACGACGTATCGACCGAGGCGATCCTCGCGTGCGGCCGATCTGCGCGCAGGAATACACCATGCGCCTGGCCGTCCAGATTCCAGTCGGAGACATAGCGCCCCCGCCCCTGCAACATGCGGCCGTCTTCGAGGCGGCCTTTCTGTCCGAATGTGCTCATGCCCGGATTCTATAGAAACAAAAAAGCCCGCCGAGGCGGGCTTTTTCGGGCTGAGAGGCAAAACGCTACTGGCCCTGCGTCTTCACCTTCACGTAGGCGACCAGTTCGGCAACGTCGGCATTGTTCGGCTGGCGGCGTGCCATTTCTTCCACCACCGGCTTCATGTCGTTGTAGAGCAGGTGGTCCTGCAGCACCGAGTAGAGGTAGATCTCCGGCGTGATGTCGTCCTGCGCCGCGGTGCTGCGCATCTGCTCGTAGGTGCTGCGCGCCTGCCGCACCTCGGCCTGCTGCTGCGGCGTCAGGCGCCGGTCGACGCTCGTGCCCCGCACCGCCACGCCCCCGGAACGCCCCAGCCGCGCGATCTGGATCAGTTCGGGCGTCTGCGAGATTTTCTGCGGCACGCCGGCCGGCAGCGTCGTCACCTGCGGCTGCGCGCCGGCCTGCACGCTTCCCTGCTGCGCGCCGGCGGTGAAGCTTGCCGGACCGCTGTAGGACTCCTGGCGTCCGCCCTGGAAGTAGACGATGCGCACCGATGCGCCGGCGGGGACGAAGAACCTGTCGCCGTCGCGCACCTTCATGAACGCTTGCGCCTTGGCGTTGTTGCTGCCGCTCGTGTAGGTGACGTCGCCCGCGAGCTGGTTGACGAGGCCGACGTCGCTCTGCGCGAAGGCCTGCGCCGTGAACAGCAGCGTGGCGGCGATGAATGCTGTGATCCTGGTCATGAAAGACCTCCTTGAAACCCTTGTTCGTCCATTGACAGCTTACGTGCCAAGACGCTGCGCCGCGAGGAACTATGTCACGCGGCGCAGAGCCTAAGCTCCTGATCGAAATGCAAAAAATCGTCCATGCAGCGGCCTAGCGCTTGAGCCTGCTGTCCACCCACGCGGCGAGGCTGCGCACGTCTTCGTTGCCAGGCTGCTTGCGCACCATTTCGTCGACCACGACCTTCATCTCGTCGTACAAGAGGAAGTCGTACAGCGCCGAGTAGTAATAGAGCTCGGGCGTGATGTCGTCCGCGGGCATCTCGGTGCGCATCGATTCGTAGATCGCCTTGGCCTCGCGCAGCGACGCCTGCTGCTCCAGGCTCGCCTCCTGCTGCCGAGTGAGCCCGCCGCGCACCTGTATGCCGCCGAGCTTGGCGTTCTGCATCAGTTCCGGAACCCGCGAGATGCGCATCGGCACGCTGGCGGGCAGTTTCTGCACGTCGGTGGGCTGGCCGGTGATCGGCTCGCTTTGCGACTTGGCGGCGCGAAAGCTCGACGGGCCGGTCCAGCGCTCCTGGCGCGCGCCCTCGAAAAAGATCACGCGTATCTGGCCGCCGGCGGGCACCACCACGCGGTCGCCGTCGCGCAGCCGCATGAACGCCTGCACCTTGCCGGGCGAGCCGGACAGCGGCGAGAACATGACGTCCCCGGTGACGAGATTGACCAGGCCCACATCGGCGCCCTGGGCGTGCGCCCCGGCGCTGGAAGCGAACAGCAGGATTCCGATGATCAGTTTGCGCATGTCGTATCTCCACCTGGCGGCGCAATGCATTTTAAGCCTCCTCGAGGCCGGTGACCTCGTAGACGCGTATCGCACCCGCCCTGCCCTTTACCTTGATTTCCTCGAACTTGCCGGTCTTCACGCCTGCGCCGGCCGCCGTGACGGTGGCTTCGCTGGCCGCGATGACGCAACCCAGTTCCTTTGTAGCACCTTCCAGCCTGGATGCGGCGTTAACCGTGTCACCGATGGCGGTAAATTCCTTGCGTTTCGGCGTGCCGATGTCGCCGATCACCGCCTCCCCGGTGTGCAGGCCCACGCCGATGCCGAATTCGGGCAGGCCCCTGTCGGGGAAACGCGACAGCATCCACTGCTTGAACTCGTGCGCCGCGGCAGACATGCCCACCGCCGCCTTTACCGCGCGCCGGGCATGGTCCGGATAGCGCACCGGCGAGCCGAACACCGCCATCACCGCGTCGCCGATGTACTTGTCCACGGTCCCCCCCTGCGCGAGGATGGGCTCGCAGGCGATGGTGAAGTAGGCGTTCAGCATCTCCACCACCTCGTGGGCGGTAAGTTTCTCCGAGATCGTGGTGAAGCCGCGGATGTCGGAAAACAGCACGGTGACGTTCAGCGCCTCGCCGCCCAGGTCGGGCCGGTGCCCCTCGGCGAGCAGCACGTTGACGACCTCGTCGGAAACGTAGCGGCCGAACACCTGGCGCATGCGCGAACGTTCGCGCTCCTCGCCGGTGAGTCGCAGCCCGAGCGTCATCAGGAATGCGCCCACGGTGCCGAACTGCAGCTCCGCGACCGGCAGCACCCAGTCGTGCTGGAAGGCGAAGTACGCCGGCACCGCTACCAGCACGCAGATCAGCACCACCAGCCCGCCGCTCCATGCCGGCGAGAACCTGAGGAAGAACCACGCCGCCAGCGCCAGCACCAGGCCGACGTAGCCGAGCTCCAGCGGCAGCGACAGGGCCTTCGGGAAGCGGCCGCTGAGGATGGTTTCGACGATGTTGCAATGGATCTCGCCGCCGGCCATCTGGTCGGCGTTCTTGCCGCGCGAATAGGGCGTGAAATGGCGGTCCGAGGTGCCGGCGTTGTTCGCCGCGATGATGGCGATCTTGCCCTTCGCCGCCTGCACCTTCGGGTTCGCGAGCGCATCCGGCTGCAGCAGGTCCTTCATCGACAGCGTCGGAATGGTGCCCGGGGGGCCTGCGTAGCCGATGGTCTCCAGCTTGCGCTCGCGCTTGAACTCCAGCCCGCCGATGCGCCACGCGGTGCCGCCGGGATCCTGCCCGGCGCCGCGCAGCGCGAGCTGCATGCCGAAACCGATGCCGGGAAATCCCGGGTCGGGGATCAGCACCGGGTAGAAGTGCCGCACGTGCTTGTCGTCGTCCGGGTAGAGGTTGGCGATGCCGAGGTCGTGAAGCTGCCCCGGCAGCAGCAGCAACTGGTCCTGCGGCGGCGTCAGCAGCTCAAGCTCGCCGTCCGGCAGCGTGACCAGGTGCGTGATGAGGATCTTGTTGCCCGAGGCCAGCGCGGCGCGCAGCGGCGTATCGTAGTTGCGGCTGATCTCGCTGTCGGGCAGGTTGAGCTTGCGCAGCCAGCCCTCGGCGCTCACCTGGTAGATGAAATCCAGCCCCACCGCCTTGACGCCGGCCGCGGTGAGCGTGTCCATGGCCTTGCCGAAGTACGGCGCCCAGAACGCCAGCGGATCGTCCTTCAGCGCCACCAGCGTGGCGTCGTCCATCTCGACGAACACCGTGTGCTGCGGCTGGTAGCGCACGCCCTTGATGACGTGCCAGTAGTCGAAGTAGATGTTCTCGATCGAGCGGCCCCACTCGGTGCGCGCGAGCCCGGCGGCGAACGCGGTGGCGAGCGCGAGGATGCCGATCCAGCGCGCGATGAACCTGCGGCGGGCGATGCCTTCGCCCAGGGGCTTGGCTGCCATGCCCGGAACCTCAGTCGCCGACGAACACGAACGGCGCCCAGAAGAACGGGTTCGAGCGCGAGAAGTGATACTGGCCGCTGCGGTAGCGGCCGGAGATCAGCTCGCGCTGCGCGTTGCTGACCGCGGTGAGCGTCGGCATGCCCGACTTGATGTTGCGGAAGGTCGCGGTCATCAGCGCCTTGGTGGACTGGCTGTCCACGCTCCAGTGCGACACCAGCAGGCTGCGCGCCCCGGCGTACATGAACGCCCGCGTCAGCCCGGCGAAACCCTCGCCGTTGTTCGCCTGCGCGGATTCCCCGGCGGTATTGCACGCCGACAGCGCGACCAGCTCCGCGTTCAGCTCCAGGTCCTCGATCACTTCCTTCATCGTCAGGAGCCCGTCCTCGCCCTTGAGGTCGCCGACCAGCGTAAGTGCCAGCGCCGGCTGCGCCAGCGTGCGCGCGGTCGGGCGCCGTTGCAGTTCGCCTTCGGCAGCGTCGGCAGGGAGGTCGCTGGCGATGAATTCGCCGCCGAGAAAGCCGTGCGTGGCAAAGAGCACGAAGCGCGCCGAGCGCAGGTCGCCGGACTTCGCGGTGCGCTCCTGCGCATCCTCGCCGATATAGAGCCGGTTGGCGCCGCCAAGCAGCGTGGCGATCTCGCGCGCCTCGTCCGCGGTCTCGGCGAGCCGCGGAATCTGCGGCGTCTTGCCTGAGCCGCGCGAGAAGCCTACGTTCAGCAGTTCCAGCGCCTGCAGCGTCGGGCCCGGCATCGAGCGCCCGCCCGCGGCGGAGAACGCCGGGTCGGCGAAGGCGACGAGCTCGGTGTCGTTGCCCGCGGCGCCCTTCGGGTACAGCCGCTGCGAGGTAAGCGCCGACAGCGACGGCAGGTAGGCGAAGCGGTGGCGCTTGCCGAGGTAGGCGAGCGGCTGGTACTCGCCCAGGTAGGGATTCGCCTCGCTGCCGTCGCCGGCGCGGCGCGCGGCATCGAACGCGGCGCGCTCCTTCTGCGAAAACCCGGTCAGCATCATCTCGAACGGCAGCGTGAGCAGCGGCCCGTCGGCGACGACGAGGATCTTCTCGCGGCCCGAGAAGAACTCCGACACCGGCGAGAACACGTCGCGGTAGAGCGAATGCAGCGCATCGGGATCGATCTCGCGCAGGAACAGCACCGACTCGCCCAGCGCGACCTTCTCCACCGCGCGGCGTATCCGGTGCACGCGCTCGGCGATGCCGGCGCGCTTGGCCGGCGCGACGAACATGCGAAAGCGCTCCTTCGTCACCGCGAAAATGACCGTCTCCTGCGGCAGCAGCACGTACGACACCAGCCCCTCGTCGGGCTTCAGCAGCTTCTGCTGCAGGTCATCCACGGTGACCGGGCGCGGATTGGCAAGCTCCATGAAGCGCGGGTACTCGCGCCACAGGCTTTCTTCGACCGCGCCGAGCTCGCGCGTCGCCGCCGCGAGCTGGCCGTCGATCTCGGCGACGCGCTGCTGCGCATTGGCGAGCGTCACCGGCACCGTCGCGCGCGCCTGGCGCAGTTGCGCGACGCGCTCCTGCAGCGCCTCGCGCCGCTCGCGCACCTTGATGAACGCCGGATCGCCCGAGAACCTGGCGACGTCGGCCTGGCGCATCATCTCGGTGAACACGCGGCTCTGGTTGCGCGACGCGATCGCCAGCGCTTCGCGGTCGTGGCCGGCGCCGGTGTCCGCACGGTGCAGGAACAGCAGCACGCGGATCGTCTCGCGGTAGATCGCGGAGAACTGCGACAGGAACGCGGCGCGCGTTTCTTCCGAGTAGCCGCGTGTCTGCGAATAGAGGAAGTCCAGCGTCTCCACCGCGTCCTTGTAGTAGGGCAGCGCGTCCGTGTACCGGCCGCGGCGGGCGAGCAGGTAGCCAAGGCGGCTCGCGTTCACCAGCCGGACGCGCGGGTTGCCGGTGCGCCTGGAGATCTCCACCGCGCGCAGGTACGCGGCCTCGGCCTCGACCGTCTTGCCCTGCCGATCCAGCGCCAGCGCCAGCGACGTCAGCACCGAGGCGGTGTCCGGATGCTGTTCGCCGAACACCTTCTCCATGGTGCCGAGCGCGCCGCGGTGCATCTCCTCGGCCTGCGCGAAATCGCCGCGCAGCGAGAGCATCACGCCGATGTTGTTCAGCGTGTTCGCGGTGGCCGGGTTCTCGCGTCCGAGCGCGCGCTCCTGGATCGCCAGCGCGCGGCGGTACATCTGCTCGATCTCGGAAGTCGCGCCGAGCGCGGCGCCGGAGCGCTGGCGCGCGCGCAGCTCGGAGGCCGAGAGCTGCCGGTCGCGGCCGAGTTCCTGCATCGCATTGGCGAGGTTGTTGAGGCTGGTGGCCACGTCCGCGTGGTCCGCACCCAGCACCTTCTCGCGGATCTGCAGCGCGCGCTGGTACAGCTTCTCGGCCTCGGGAAAGCGTCCCTGCAGGTAGTACACGTTGCCCAGGTTCGACACGCTGGTCGCGGTGGTCGGATGCTCGGGGCCGAGCGACTTCTCATGGATCGCCAGCACCTGGTGGTGCAGCGTCTCGGCTTCCTGGTACTGCCCCTGGCGCAGCGCCGCCTCGGCGCGCGCGGCGAGCTGTGCCGCCTCGTCGCTGCCGCCGGTCGCCGGCGGCCTGGCGCCTGCACGCTGCGAGCCGGTATCGCCGAACTTGCCCTGGCTGTCGAGCACGCGCGACAGGTTCGACAGCGTGGTGGCGGTATCGGGATGCTGCTTGCCGAGCTTCGCCTCGACGATCGCCAGCGAGCGCCTGAGCAGCGTCTCCGCGCCGGCGTAGTCGCCCAGCTTCTCGAGCACCTGCGCAAGGTTATTGAGCGCGGCGGCGGTGTATTCGTGGCTGGGGCCGAGGTGCTTCTCGTACGCGGCCAGCATGCGGCGGAAGTTGGCCTCGGCTTCGCTGAACTTGCCCTGGCGCAGGTACGCGGCGGCCACCAGGTTGTACGCAGCGGCGGTGTTCGGGTGGTCGGCGCCGAAGAGCCGCGTGCCTTCGGCGACCGCGCGATTCGCCGCCGCGTGCGTCGCCTCGAAGTCGCCCTTCTGCAGCGCCTGCCCGGCCTCGTCGAGGTGCGCGCGGAACTGCCTGTCGTCCACCTGCTGCTGGCGCTGCGCGGGCGCCTTGCGCGGTTGCGCCTGCGCGTGCGCCTGCGCCGCGAGCAGCAGCGCCGCGCAGACCAGCAAACCGCGCAGGATCACTTCGACAGCGCGATCAGCACGCTGCACGGCGCATAGTCGGTGAGCGCAGCCCCCACCGACCCCTTCCACCAGCGCGCGGCGAACGAAGTATTCTGGTTATGGCCGACCACGATCAGCTCCGCGCCGATTTCCTTCGCGAGGCGGCAGATCTCCTCCACCGGTTCGCCCACCGCGAGGTGGCCGACGGTGTTGAAGCCCTTCTCGGTGAGCGCGCGGATGCCCTCGTCCAGCACCGCCTGCGTGCGCTTCTTCTCTTCCTCGAGCAGCTCCTCGGGCACGAAGCCCTCGGTGAGAAAGAGGCTGGGCGGCATGCTCGCCACCGCGAGCAGGTGCGTTTCCGACTGCAGGAACCCCGCGAGATCCGCGCACTCGAGGAGCGCGCGCTTGCCTTCCTGCGAGCCGTTGTAGGCTAGAAGGATCTTTCGATACTTCATGGCTGCCTCCCCCTCGTTCCGGTTTCCCGTGGCGGCTGATTATAGCCTCGCGTTTCGCGCCCGCGACGGTGTGCCGGCGTAGAATCCGCGCTTTCACGGAGCCTTCCTGATGCTGGACATCCAACGCAAGGACCTGCTCGCCGGCGTCGCCGGCAGTGGCACCATGGGACGCGGCATCGTGCAGGTGCTGGCGCAGTGCGGCATGCGCGTGCTGGTATACGACGCGCAGGCCGGTGCCGCGGCGAAGGCCAGGGACGCGATCGCGCAGGCCCTGTCGAAGCTGGTGGAAAAGGGCCGCATGTCGCAGGCGGACGCGGGCGCCACCGTGGACCGCATAGAAATTGTCGATGCGCTCACCGCCTTCTCCGGCTGCCACCTGGTGGTGGAGGCGATCATCGAGCGTCTCGACGCCAAGCAGGAACTGTTCCGCGCGCTGGAGAAGATCGTCTCCGCGGACTGCATCCTCGCCTCGAACACCTCTTCGCTGTCGGTGACCGCGATGGCCGCGGCATGCGCGAAGCCGGGACGCGTCGCCGGATACCATTTCTTCAACCCGGTGCCGCTGATGAAGATCGTCGAGGTCATCGACGGCGTGCTCACCGAGCCCTGGGTCGGCGATGCGCTGGTGGCGCTGGCCGGGCGCTACGGCCACACCGCGGTGCGCTGCAAGGACACGCCCGGCTTCATCGTCAACCACCAGGGACGCGCGTACGTGCCGGAGGCGCTGCGCGTGCTGAATGAAGGCGTCGCCGACTTCGCCACCATAGACCGCATCCTCTGCGACGCCGCGGGGTTCCGCCTCGGGCCGTTCGGGCTGATGGACCTGGTGGGCCTGGACATCTCGCACGGCGTCATGGAATCGATGTACGACCAGTACTACCAGGAGCCGAAGTACCGCCCGTCGTACCTGTCGCCGATGCGCATCGCCGCCGGGCTGCTCGGGCGCAAGAGCGGCCGCGGCTGGTACACGTACACGAAGGCTGGTGCCGAGCCGGTGCCAGAACCGCCGGTGCCCGCCGCGAAGGCGACCGGGGTGTGGGTCGCACCGGACGCGCCGGCGTTGCGCGAACTGCTGGCGAAGCTCGGCGCCCGGCTGGACGCGGGCGCGACGCCCGCGTCCGACTCGATCTGCATGGTCGCGCCGCTGGGCAAGGACGCCACGACGACGGCGCTCGAATTCGGCCTGGACGCGTCACGCACGGTGGCCGTGGACCCGCTGTTCGGCTTCGCCAAGCGCCGCACGCTGATGACCACCCCGGTCACGACGGCCGCTGCCCGCGACGCCGCGCACGCGCTGCTTGCCGGCGACGGCGTACCGGTGTCGGTGATCAACGATTCCGCCGGCTTCGTCGCCCAGCGTGTCGTCGCGCACGTGGTCAACGTCGGCTGCGACATCGCGCAGATGCGCATCGCCGCACCGGCGGACCTGGACCGTGCGGTGGTGCTGGGCTTGTCGTACCCGCACGGTCCGCTCGCCTTCGGCGATGCGCTCGGCGCCGACAGGATCCTCGAGATCCTCTCCAACATGCACGCGTTCTACGAAGAGCCGCGCTACCGGCCGAGCCCGTGGCTCAAGCGCCGCGCCGCGCTCGGCGTTTCCCTGCTTACCGCTGAATAGACGAGGAACCACATGCTCGATGCCTACATCTACGACGGACTGCGCTCCCCCATCGGCCGCCACGCCGGCAAGCTTGCCTCGGTGCGCCCCGACGACCTCGCCGGCGAGGTGATCGCCGAAGTCGTCAAGCGCAATGCGGTGAAGCCGGAGGAGATCAGCGACGTGGTCTTCGGCTGCGTCACCCAGGCGGGCGAAGACTGCCGCAACGTCGCGCGCTTCGCCGCGCTGATGGCCGGCCTGCCGCCGACGGTACCGGGTGTCACCGTCAACCGGCTCTGCGCCAGCGGGCTGCAGGCAGTCACCGACGCCGCGCGCGCCATCACCTGCGGCGAAGGCGACTTGTACATCGCCGGCGGCGTGGAAAGCATGACGCGCGCGCCTTACGTGATCGGCAAGCCGGAATCGGCGTACGGCCGCGATTCGAAGATGTACGACACCACCATCGGATCCCGTTTCACGAACCCGCGCTTTCGCAAGCAGTTCGGCGACCACGCGATGCCGGAAACCGCGGACAACGTCGCGAAGGAATGCAGCATCACGCGCGAGCAGGCGGACGAGTTCGCGCTCGGCTCGCAGAAGAAGTACGCCAAGGCCGAGGCCGAGGGCTTCTACAAGGGCGAGATCCTGCCGGTGACGCTGCCGTCGAAGAAGAAGGACGCGCCGGCGCCTGTGGTCAGCGCCGACGAGCACCCGCGGCGCGATGCGACGATGGAGTCCCTCGCCAGGCTGAAGCCGCTATTCGAGGGCGGCGTGGTCACCGCAGGCAACGCCTCCGGCGTGAACGACGGCGCCGCGGCGCTGATCGTCGGCAGCAGGCGCTGGGGCGAGAAGAACGGCAAGAAGCCGATCGCGAAGATCCTTTCGGCCGCGTCCGCTGCGGTCGAGCCGCGGGTGATGGGGATCGGCCCCGCGTTCGCGATCCCGCTCGCGCTCGAGCGCGCCGGGCTGGCGCTGAAGGACATGGACATCATCGAGATAAACGAGGCGTTCGCCAGCCAGGTGCTGGGCTGCCTGCACCTGATGAAGGTGGACTTCAGGGATCCGCGCGTGAACCCGAACGGCGGCGCCATCGCCATCGGCCACCCGCTGGGCTGCTCGGGCGCGCGCCTGGCGATCACGGTATCGCGCCAGTTGCAGGAGACCGGCGGCAAGTACGCCGCGGTGTCGCTGTGCATCGGCGTCGGCCAGGGCCTCGCGGTCATCCTAGAACGCGTGCAGTGACGCGGTACGGCGTATCGCGATGAGCGATACGCTGCTTGTCCTCGCGGCCGCGCTCGCGGCCGGGTTCCTCGACGCCGGCGTGGGCGGCGGCGGCATGCTCCTGGTGCCGGCGCTGTTCGCGGTATACCCGGGCGCGCCGCACGCGCTGCTGATGGGCACCAACAAGCTGGCCTCCAGCCCCGGCCTTGGCCTCGCGGTGTGGCGCTACGCGCGCGGCATGCGCATGCCGTGGCGGGTCGCGCTGACCACCAGCGCCGCCTACGTTTGCGCGACCGTCGCCGGCGTCACCGTGTCGCGCATGATGCCCACGGCGGTGTTCCGCCTGCTGGTGCCGGTGATGCTCGCCGCGATGCTGGTCTACGTGCTGACGCGAAAGGACTTCGGCGTCACGCA
>JBFWRS010000079.1:0-10454 GCA_050248795.1 Burkholderiales bacterium
GCGCGTTCGTCCAGCAACTTGTCGTTGTCGTCGACGATCGAGCCATCGAGTTCGCCTGCGATGCTGGCGGCCATGCGCGCCATGGACTCGAACGTGCGCTGCGTCTCCGGGGCGCGCGGGACGTCGAGGGTCAGGCTCAGCGCCAGCAGCGGGGAAGCCACGGCGCCGGTGACGTCGAGCCTCGCGCCGCTGCGATCGCCGACCGAGAAAAGCTCACGGCCCGACCCATCCGCCGCCACGAGGCTGCCATTTCCTCCCAGATGGGTACCGAACCTGTCGCCGATGGCAATGACTGCCTGGCGGTCGAACCCTTCCGCGGCGCGGGCCACCACGTGCAGCGCGACCTGGATGTCGCGCTCCGCACAGAACGCGTCCAGCGCACGCGCGCTCTCCAGCGCAAGCTTCATCTCCGGCGCGCTTGCCTGCAGCCCGAGGCGGGCCGCGAGCGTCTCTACCTCGGAGCGGAATTCGATCAGGTCGGCTTCCCCCGCCACGCCCGCCCTCGATACGAGTTGCAGGCCGGCGACCCAGCCGCCGTCGTGCAGTTGCGCGACAAGCGCACGACTCCTGACGCGCGGGGCGACTGCCGCCCATTGCTCCTGGAACTCCACGCCAATCGGGCCAGAGGCAGAGCGCAGCTCGATCAGGTAGTCCAGGCTCGGATCCGGCGTCGCCCCGGCATCGCGTTGGCCTAGGGGCCTTTGTCTCGACTCCATGACCTTGCCCGCAGCGTCCGACGGGGCCGCCGGGGCGTCCATCAGCACATCCGCATGCTCGGAGCGCAGGGCACGCTCCACCCTGACGCGCGCGGCTCGCTCCTGCGCCTTGTTGTACAGCAGGACCCCGACGACGACCAGCGCGCCGATGACGATGAGGCTGAGCTGGAGTTCGCTCATCGTGTCCGGCCCCCGGTTCAGGCCGCCAGTTCGTCTTTCATGCGCAAGGCCTCTTCGATGTCCACCGCCACCACCCTGGACACGCCCGACTCCGGCATCGTGACGCCGATCAGCTGCTCGGCGATCTCCATGGTGATCTTGTTGTGGCTGATGAACATGAACTGGGTATGGGACGACATCTGCCTGACGAGGCTGCAGAACCGGCCGGTGTTGCTGTCGTCGAGCGGCGCGTCCACCTCGTCCAGCAGGCAGAACGGCGCCGGGTTCAACTGGAACATTGCGAACACGAGCGAGATTGCGGTGAGCGCCTTCTCGCCACCGGAGAGCAGGTGGATCGAGGTATTCCGCTTGCCGGGCGGCTGTGCCATGACCTGCACGCCGGCGTCGAGTATCTCCTCGCCGGTCATGATCAGCCTGGCTTCTCCACCGCCGAAAAGCTGCGGGAACAGCGAGCCGAAATGGCGGTTCACGCTCTCGAACGTCTCGCGCAGCAGCTCGCGCGTCTCCCGGTCTATGCGCCGGATCGCATCCTCCAGCGTGGCAACCGCCTCCTCCAGGTCCGCGGACTGCTTGTCCAGGTACTCCTTGCGCTCCGTGCTCGTGCGCAGCTCCTCGAGAGCCGCGAGGTTGACCGCGCCGAGTTCCTGGATCGCCTGCGTCAGGCGTGCGATCTCCGCCTGCAGTGCCGGGGGCCGCGGTGCCGCCCCGGATTCGGCGGCGAGTCTCGCCTCGTCCGCTCCCGCCTCCGCCAGCTGCCCGGCGTACTGATCATGGTTGATGCTCGCGGCCTGCTCCTTGAGCTTCAATTCCCCCACTCGGTCGCGCAGGGGCGCGATCCTTGCCTCCACCTGCGCGCGGGATTCCTCGAGTTCCCGCAATGCACTGGCAGCGCCTTCGACAGCGTCCCGTGCCTGTGCAAGGGTCTTCTCGCAGGCGATTCGCGCTTCCACGCACACGTCCAGCGACTTCCTCACCTCGGGGATCGGATCCACCGCGAGCTCGCCGGAGAGCTTCGCGATCTCCAGTTCAGCCTGTTCTATCTGCTGGTCGATGACGCGGACCGATACGTCGATCTCGCTGATCTTTGCCGCGCACTCGCGCTCGCCAAACCGGGCGTCCTGGGCGTCGCGCTCGGCCTGCTGTACCTTGCGACGCTGCTCGGCCAGCGCCAGCTCTATGCCATCGTGCGTGACCCTGATCTCGTCGAGCGCGCGCCGGGCTTCGCGTATGCCCTGTTCTGCATCGCTGCGCGCCTGCGCCAGCTCGGCTTCCCGCTCCGCCTCGCGCGCCGACTCCTGTGCAGCCTGCGCAAGTTCGTCCCTCAGTTGCGTGCTGCGCTCGAGGAATCGCTCGTTTGCCTGCGTAAGCTTGAGTGCCGCGATCTGCGCGTCGTGAAGCTGCTGCTGCAGCACGCGAATGCCATCCCGCGCGGCCTCGATCGACGCGCGGTGCGCAGCCGATGCCGCTTCCGCCTCGGTGGCCTCATCCCGCGCCCGCGCCTCGACCCGGGCGAGCTCCGAGCAGCGCACTTCGAGCGCCTCGATCTCCGTCTGGCGCGCAAGCAGGCCTGCGTCCAGCGGATCGGGCGCATGGAAGCTGACCGTGTGTCGCGTGAACTGGTGGCCCGCCCGGTTCACCAGCACGCAACCATGGGGCAGCGCGGCACGCGCGCCCGCATCCGGATCCGATTCGACGACAAACACGCCGGACATCCAGTCGCTTATCGCACCCGCGAGTCCATCGTCCAGTGCATGCACCTTGGCTGCGAGCGGCACCCTGCCATCCGCACCCGGCTCGAACTGTGCCGCCGCCGGCGCGTAGAAGCTCGCCTTGGTCGGGGGCTGGTCCTCGGCCAGAGGGGCGATCGCCGATGCGTCCGAAATCTCGAGCGCATGCAGCTTCTCGCGCAGCACCGACTCGACCGCCGTCTCCCAGCCGACATCGATGCGCAGCTTCTGCCAGAACGGGGGCAGAGCGGCGAGCTGATGCTTCTCCAGCCAGCCGTGCAGCGGCGCATTGTCCTCGGTGTCCTTCTGGATCTGCCTGAGCGTCGCGAGTTGCGCATCGGCGGCAGTCGAGTACTGCCGCGCCTGTGCCAGCGCCTCGGACGTTTCCGCCTCGCGCGCCTCCAGCGCCGCCCCGGCCTCCAGCAACGCGTTCAGGTCCGCAAGCGCGGCGTCAGCCGCCTCGCCGAGCTTCTGCGTGCCTTGGCGGGCGGCTTCCAGTGCCGCGTGATCCGGCTCGCTCAACGAGGCAATCTCGGCTTCCAGGCGTTCACGCCGCTGCGCCAGTGCGGCCAGGCTGCGTTGCAGGTTGGCGAGATTCGCCTCTTCCAGCTGCAGCCTGCCTTCGGCGCGCATCAGGCCGGCGCGGCTCTCGTTGATGCTGTCCTGCGAGGCCCGGAATGCCGACTCCGCGCCAGGCAGCTTCGCCGATTCCGCGGCAAGGCCGGCCTCGGTATCCGCCACCCGCTGCCGGGCCCCGCCCTGCCTTGACGACCACATGTGCAGCGCCTGCGTCAGCTGCGAGCGCTGCTCGCGCCATGCCGCCAGTTGCCCGCGCCGCTCGTTCAGCTGGTTCTCCAGGCGCTGGCGGGTCTCCTCGACGTGCCGCAGCTCGGATTCCAGACGGGCAACGTCGGAATTGGCGGCGTACAGCGCGGCCTGCGCCGCGTTCAGCGCGTCCCCCTCGCGATAGTGGGCGGCCCGGGCGGTCTCGATGCGCCGCTCCAGATCCGTCAGCGCCGCGTTCTCGGCCTCCAGCGCGTTGGCGGCCTTGCCGATCTCCTGGGCATGGCGGTCACGCTCGGCGGCGGCGTCCCTCCTGCGCAGGAACCAGAGCATCTGCTGCTTGAACTGCAGGTCCGCCTGGAATTCGCGGAAGCGCGTCGCGACTTCGGCCTGGGCCTGGAGCTTGTCGATCTGCGCGCCGAGCTCGATGCGTATGTCGTCTACGCGCGCAAGGTTCTCGCGAGTATCGGTAAGCCGATGCTCGGTCTCCTTGCGCCGTTCCTTGTAGCGCGACACCCCCGCCGCCTCCTCCAGGAAGACGCGCAATTCGTCGGGCTTGGCCTCGATGACGCGCGAGATCATCCCCTGCTCGATGATCGCGTATGCGCGGGGACCGAGCCCGGTGCCGAGGAACATGTCCGTGATGTCGCGGCGACGGACATGCGTGTTGTTGATGAAGTAGCTTGAGTCGCCGTCCCGCTGCAGCACGCGGCGGACAGACAACTCAGCGTACTGCGACCACTGGCCCGCGGCACGCCCGGAGGCGTTGTCGAAGATCAGCTCGACGCTGGCGCGCGCATGGGGCTTGCGGTTGCCCGATCCGTTGAAGATCACGTCCTGCATCGAATCGCCGCGCAGGGCGGATGCACGCGTCTCGCCCAGCACCCAGCGCACCGCGTCGATCACGTTCGACTTTCCGCAGCCGTTCGGACCGACGATCCCGACGAGCTGCCCCGGCAGGTGGATCGACGTCGGATCGACGAATGACTTGAATCCGGAAAGCCTGATCTGCTTGAGTCGCACGTGCGCTTCTGCTGGGAGAAATGTGGAGGAGCTGCGGCGGAAAAATTCGCTGGCATGATACCATTCCGTCGCCCGTTTCCCGGCGTTTTCACGCTCTCAGAATGCCCTCGCGGCCCTCCAAGCACCTGCAGACTTTTCCCAACCCGAATCCCGATCGGGACCTGCGCATTCACATGGAGATTCCGGAGTTCACCTGCCTGTGCCCGATGACGGGGCAGCCCGACTTCGCGACGCTTCATCTTGACTACGTGCCTGACCGCAAGTGCGTGGAGTTGAAGTCGCTGAAGCTCTACATCTGGTCGTACCGTAACGAGGGCGCGTTCCATGAAGCGGTCACTGACCGGATTCTCGGCGACCTCGCCGCAGCCACCCGTCCGCGGTACATGCGACTTAGCGCCAGATTCAACGTCCGTGGGGGCATCTACACCACCGTGGTTGCCGAGCACCGCAAGAAAGGCTGGAAGCCGACCGCCGCAGTGGAATTCGCGAATTGAACCCGCGGCTGGGCCTGCTCCAACCCTATCCGTTCGAGCGCCTGCGCAAGCTGCTCGCCGGCGTGACGCCGAATCCTGACCTCGCGCCGATCAACGTTTCGATCGGCGAGCCCAAGCACCCGACGCCGGCGCTTGTCACGCACGCCCTCGGCGCCAACCTGGACGGCCTCTCCGCCTATCCGGCAACTGCAGGGCTGCCCGCATTGCGCGAAGCGATCGCAGACTGGTTGCGAGCGCGTTTCCGCATCGAATCGATCGACCCGGCTACGCAAGTGCTCCCCGTGAACGGATCGCGTGAAGCCCTGTTCGCATTCGCGCAGGCAGTCATAGACCCGGCAGATCGCCGCGCGAAGGTAGTCAGCCCGAATCCGTTCTACCAGATCTACGAAGGCGCGGCGCTGCTGGCGGGTGCGGCGCCGGTCTACCTGAACATGACGCCCGCCAATGGCTACACAATGGAGTTCGACAGCCTCGGGCCCGGGGTCTGGCGCGACGTGCGCCTGGTCTACGCGTGTTCGCCGGGAAATCCCAGTGGTGCCGTGATGAAGCTCGAGCAATGGCAGCGGCTGTTCGCGCTGTCGGACGAGCACGGGTTCGTCATCGCATCCGATGAGTGCTACTCGGAGCTCTACTACGACGAGGAGAACCCGCCGATCGGTGCGCTGCAGGCCGCCGCGCAACTCGGCCGCTCCGGATTCCCGCGGCTGGTTGCGTTCGGCAGCCTGTCGAAACGCTCCAACGCACCCGGGATGCGATCCGGCTTCGTTGCGGGCGATGCCGGAATCCTCGCGAATTTCCTGCTTTACCGCACGTATCACGGCAGCGCCATGAGCCTTCCGGTCCAGCACGCCTCGATCGCCGCATGGCGCGATGAAGCACACGTGCGCGAGAACCGCGACGCATACGCCGCGAAGTACCGCGCCGTGCTTCCGCTTGTGCCCAGTCAACTCGCGACCACGATGCCGGACGCGGGCTTTTACCTGTGGGCGCGCACCCCGATCGACGACACCGAGTTCGTTCGTCGCTTGTACGGCGACTATAATGTTCTCGTCCTGCCGGGCAGCTATCTTGCGCGCGATGCGCACGGGGAGAACCCGGGCCGGCAGTTCGTGCGCATTGCGCTCGTGCCGCTGTTGGCGGAGTGCGTGGAAGCAATGCAGCGGATCGGCCGATTTTCAACCTCACTCTGAGCGACATGGACGCAGCGAGAAGACTCATCGACGAAGCCTGGGAGGACCGGGCGAACATCAACCCCGGGAACGCACCGCGCCCCCTGCGCGACGCGGTCGAGCAGGTCATCGCCGGCCTTGATAGCGGCGCGCTGCGGGTCTGCGAGAAATCCGGCGGAACTTGGACGACCCACCAGTGGATCAAGAAGGCGGTGCTGCTGTCGTTCCGCCTCGAGGAGAATCGCGTCATGCCGGGCGGCGCGACCCAGTACTACGACAAGGTGCCGGGCAAGTTCGCGGCGTACGACACGGCAAGCTTCGCTGCCGGGGGCTTCCGCGTGGTGCCGCCGGCGATGGCGCGGCGCGGGTCCTTCATCGCGAAGAACGCAGTGCTGATGCCCTCATACGTCAACATCGGCGCTTATGTCGGCGAAGGCACCATGGTGGACACCTGGGCAACCGTAGGCTCGTGTGCCCAGATCGGCAGGAACGTCCACCTGTCCGGGGGCGTCGGCATTGGCGGCGTTCTCGAGCCCCTGCAGGCAAACCCGGTGATCATCGAGGACAACTGCTTCATCGGCGCCAGGTCGGAGGTCGTGGAAGGCGTGATTGTCGAGGAGAACAGCGTCATCTCCATGGGCGTCTTCCTGGGCCAGAGCACGAAGATCCTCGACCGATCGAGCGGGGAGATCCTGTATGGGCGCATCCCGTCCGGGTCGGTGGTGGTCCCCGGTACGCTGCCCTCGCAGGACGGCAAGTACGGCCTGTACTGCGCCGTGATCGTCAAGCGCGTCGATGCGCAGACCCGCGCGAAGACCAGCCTGAACGAATTGCTGCGGGATTAGACTAGCGGTACGCAACCGATTGCCGAAGGGGTAGCCATGTCCGCGATGAAGAGGCTGTTTCAGCTGATGGCCGACAAGAAGGCTTCCGACATCTTCCTGTCGGTGGGCGCGCCGATCAACATCAAGATCAACGGCGTCGCGATGCCGGTCAACCAGACCGTGCTGAACGCGGACGCTGTCAGGCAGCTGCTGTACGAGGTGCTGAACGAAAGGCAGATCCGGGAGTACGAGGACGAGATGGAGCTGAACACCGCATACGCGCTCGAAGGCGTGGGCGCGTTCCGTATCAGCGCCATGCGCCAGAAGGGCAGCCCCGCGGTAGTGGTGCGCTTCATTCCCGGGTCGATACCGCCGATAGACACCCTCGGCCTGCCCGACGTATTGAAGGAAATCATCATGCAGAAGCGCGGCCTGATCCTGATGGTCGGCGCTACCGGCTCGGGAAAATCGACCTCGCTCTCCGCGATGCTCGACTACCGCAACGAACGCAAGTCCGGGCACATCCTCACCCTCGAGGATCCGGTCGAGTTCATCTTCCAGAACAAGAAGTCGATCGTCAACCAGCGCGAAGTCGGCACCGACACGAAGAGCTTCGAGACCGCATTGAAGAACGCGCTGCGCCAGGCCCCGGACGTCATCCTGATCGGCGAGATCCGCGACAAGCAGACCATGGGCATGGGACTCGCCTACGCGCAGTCCGGCCACCTTGCCGTGGCGACACTGCACGCGAACAACAGTTATCACGCGATGAACCGGGTCATCAACTTCTATCCGCTGGAAAACCGGCCGAGCCTGCTGCTCGACCTCGCCGCCGCGCTGCAGGCGGTGATCTCGCAGCGCCTCGTGCGCACCAAGACCGGCGGGCGGATCGCTGCCGTGGAAGTGCTGTTGAACACGCGCCACATCGCAGAACTGATCGAGAAGGGCGAGATCAGCGAGATCAAGGAAGCCCTCGAAAAGAGCATGTCGCCGGGCTCTCAGACCTTCGAGCAGGCGCTGTTCAAGCTGTTCATGGACGGCAAGATCACGCAGGACGAGGCCATGGCGAACGCCGATTCGGCGACGAACATGCTCTGGCTGATCAACCAGGCGACCGCGGGTGACATCACTGCCGGACAGACCCCGCCACCTCCGCCCGCCTCCACGGCGGACAAGAAGCCCGACGAGAAGAAGGAAAGCCTGCTCGCCGGCGGTGGCGCCACGTTCAACGAGTTCAAGATCGACATGAACGCGTAGCGTGGTCGGCAGCGCACTCGATCTCACGCAGCTACTGATCGCCAGGCGCTCGGTCACCCCCGACGACGCGGGCTGCCAGGTGCTCATCAGCGAGCGGCTGACGGCGGTCGGCTTCGAATGCGAGGAGATCCGCTGCGGCGACGTCACCAACCTCTGGGCGCGCCGCGGGAAGGCAAGTCCCCTGCTCTGCTTCGCGGGCCATACCGACGTCGTTCCTCCCGGGCCGCTGGAGCAATGGGACTCCGATCCGTTCGTGCCGAGCGTGCGCGATGGCCGCCTCTACGGCCGCGGAGCTGCCGACATGAAGTCCTCGATCGCATCCTTCGTGATCGCCGTGGAGGCCTTCATCCGTGACAACCCGGCGCACCGTGGCTCGATCGCACTCCTCATCACATCTGACGAGGAAGGCCCTTCGGTGGATGGCACCGTCCGCGTGGTCGAACGCCTGAAGGCCCGTGGCGAGCGCATCGACTACTGCATCGTCGGCGAGCCGTCTTCGGTATCAGCGCTGGGCGACACGATCAAGAACGGACGGCGCGGCTCGCTGTCCGCCAGTCTAACGGTGCACGGCGTGCAGGGACACGTGGCCTATCCCGAGCTTGTCAGGAACCCGATCCACCTCGCAGCGCCCGTTCTCGCGGAGCTCGTCGCTACGCACTGGGACGATGGCAACGAGTTCTTTCCGCCGACCACCTTCCAGATTTCCAACATCCACTCGGGGACGGGAGCGACGAACGTGGTTCCGGGCACCGCGCGGATCGACTTCAACTTCCGCTTCTCCACCGAAAGCACCGATGCGTCGCTGCGTGGCAGGGTGGCGGAGATCCTCGGGCGCCATCGACTGGACCATGACATAGAGTGGACGCTGTCCGGGCGGCCGTTCCTGACGACACCCGGGGAACTGGTCGCCGCGGTCCGTGGCGCCATCGAGGCCAACGCCGGGCGGACCCCGGTGCTTTCCACCAGCGGCGGTACTTCCGACGGCCGGTTCATCGCCGATGTCTGTCCTCAGATCGTCGAACTCGGTCCGGTGAACGCGAGCATCCACAAGCTCAACGAGAACATAGAGCTGTCTGCCCTTGAGCAACTCCCGCGGATCTACCTGGATACGATTCGCCGCCTTCTCGCGTGACACCCGCCGAACTGATCCTCGAGATCGAGCAGGCGTTCAGGTCGGCTCGTCTTGCCTACGGACACGGCACCGGGAACGCCCGGGACGAAGCGGCCTGGCTCGTCGAGGCCGTCTTGCGCGCGAGATCCGGCGCCCCGGCCACTCGCACCGCCCGTGCGCTCGCCGCGCGTCGCATCAGGACCCGCCAGCCGCTTGCCTACCTGCTGCACGAAGCGTGGATCGGCGAGCACCGCTTCTACGTCGACCGGCGCGTCATCGTTCCGCGTTCGTTCATTGGCGAGCTGATTGGTGACGGACTCGCCCCCTGGATAGCGAGAGCGCCCCGCAGGGCGCTCGACCTCTGTACCGGCTCGGGGTGTCTCGGCATCCTGCTCGCGCACCGCTACCCCCGCTGCAGGGTCGACCTGACCGACATATCCGCGGCCGCGCTGCAGGTCGCGCGAAGGAATGTTGCATTGCACCGGGTTCGGTCCCGGACCCGGGTGACCCGCTCCGACCTGTACGCCGCACTGGGCGACACGAAATACGACCTGATCGTGGCAAACCCCCCGTACGTTAGGGCTTCCTCCATGAAGACGCTCCCCGCCGAATACCTGAGGGAGCCGCGGTTGTCCCTGGCCGGCGGAGCGGATGGGCTCGATCTGGCAAGGCGAATCATCTCGGGCGCCGGAGCCAGGCTCACTAAGCGCGGCGTACTGGTCTGCGAGATTGGGCACAACAGGAAGGCACTCGAGCGTGCGTTTCCGCGCACGCCATTCACGTGGCTGGAAACCAGCGCCGGCGACTCTTATGTATTTGTGCTCGAAAGGGAGCAGCTTCCGCTGGACGCTTGAGCGGGAAGCTTGGGGTGGCCGATGGGACTCGAACCCACAACAACCAGAATCACAATCTGGGACTCTACCATTGAGCTACGGCCACCACTGAAACCCGCATCGCCCTCCCAGGCTGCCGTATGGCCTGCCCGGCGGGACTCGAACCCACAACCCCCAGCTTAGAAGGCTGGTGCTCTATCCGGTTGAGCTACGGGCAGTCCGCCTGCCAGCCTGGTCGGGGTGGAGAGATTCGAACTCCCGACATCTTGCTCCCAAAGCAAGCGCGCTACCAGGCTGCGCTACACCCCGAAAAGGGCGCGAATGATACCGCTTACGG
>JBFWRS010000080.1:0-10122 GCA_050248795.1 Burkholderiales bacterium
ATCTCCGGCTCGACCATCCAGAACTCCGCCAGGTGGCGGCTGGTGTTGGAATTCTCGGCGCGAAATGTCGGGCCGAAGGTGTACACCTTCGACAGCGCGAGGCAGTAGCTTTCGACGTTCAACTGCCCCGACACGGTGAGGAAGGTCTCGCGGCCGAAGAAATCCTGCGAAAAGTCAACGCCGCCCTGGGGCGTGCGCGGCAGGTTGGCGAGGTCCAGCGTGGAGACGCGAAACAGGGCTCCGGCGCCTTCGGCGTCCGCCGCGGTGATGATTGGCGTGTTCACCCAGCAGAAGCCCTGCCGGTGGAAGAAATCGTGGATCGCATGTGCCACCGTGTGCCGCACGCGCGTCGCCGCGCCGATGACGTTGGTGCGCGGGCGCAGGTGCGCCACCTCGCGCAGGAACTCGAGCGTGTGCGGCTTGGGCTGTATCGGGTAGGTGTCCGGGTCGTCCACCCAGCCGACCACGCGGATCTCGGCTGCCTGCATCTCGAAGGGCTGGCCCTTGGCCGGCGAGGGCACGATCGTGCCGGTGGCTTCGAGCGCGCAGCCGGCGGTGAGGTGCAGCACCTCGCTGGCGTAGTTCGACAGCGTGTTCGGTGCCACCACCTGCACCGGCTGGAAGGACGAGCCGTCGGAGACGTGCACGAAGGAGATGCCGGCCTTGGAATCGCGCCGCGTGCGCACCCAGCCCCTGACGCTGACCGGCGTGTCCGCCGGCGCGCGGCCGGCGAGGATGTCGAAGCATGAGAAGTTGTTCATGCCGCGATCTTAACCGCGCCTACGCAGGGTAGCGTTTGGCGAAGCCGTCCCAGACGCGGTCGTAGTCCTGCTGGTACTCGGGCGCGCGCAGCGCGGCGCGCGTGGGGCGCCATACCCAGCGCGACTCGAACATGAACGCGAGGGTGTCCTCGATGCGGTGCGGCTTCAATTCCGCGGCGCTGGCCTTTTCGAACGTGGCGAGGTCCGGGCCGTGCCCCTGCATGCAGTTGTGTATCGACACGCCGCCGGGCAGGAAGCCTTCCGCTTTGGCATCGTAGACGCCGTGCACCAGGCCCATCAGCTCGCTCATCACGTTGCGGTGGAACCAGGGCGGGCGGAAGGTGTGCTCGGCCACCAGCCAGCGCGGCGGGAAAATGACGAAATCGCAGTTGGCCACGCCCGGCTGGCCCGAGGGCGAGGTCAGCACCGTGAAAATCGACGGATCCGGATGGTCGAAGCTGACGGTGTTGATGACCATGAAGCGGGCGAGATCGTACTTGTACGGTACGTGCGTGCCGTGCCACGCGACCACGTCCAGCGGCGAGGCCTGCAGTTCGGTGGTCCACAGCCTGCCGAGGAATTTGCACACCAGTTCGCACGGCCCGGTCTTGTCCTCGAACGCCGCCACCGGGGCGAGGAAATCGCGCACCTGCGCCAGGCCCTGCGAGCCGATCGGACCGAGCTCCGGCAGGCGGAAGTGCGCACCGTAGTTTTCGCACAGGTAGCCGCGCACCGGCTCGCTTACGTCGACCCCGAACTTGACGCCGCGCGGCACCACCGCGATCTCGCCGGGGGCGACATGCAGCCTGCCGAACTCGGTGCAAAGCAGGATCGCGCCCTGCTGCGGCACGAACAACAACTCGCCGTCGGCGTTCATGAAATAGCGCTCGAGCATCGGCTGGTTGGCGCGGTAGACGTGCGCGGCGACGCCGCTCTGGCTCTCGGGGCTGCCCGAGCCCGCCATGGTGTAGAGGCCGTCGATGAAGTCGGTGGGCTTCGTGGGCGCGGGCAGCGGGTTCCAGCGCATGCGGTTCGGCGGCGTCCTCGCCTCGTCGAACGGGCCGGAACGCAGCCGTCCGGCGGCGAGCTTGCGATAGGGCGGGTGCATCGCACTCGGCCGCAGCCGGTACAGCCAGGCGTAGCGGTTCTCGGCGCGCGGCGCGGTGAACGCCGTGCCCGACAGGCATTCGGCGTACAGGCCGAAAGGCGGCCGCTGCGGCGAATTCTGTCCCACGGGCAGCGCGCCCTTCTTCGCTTCGCTGGAAAAGCTGTTGCCGAAGCCGCTCTGGTACGCGAGGTTCGGCTTGCGCTTCGTGCCTGATCGGGTTGCCATGGCCTGCTCCGTGTGTGCGCGCCTCAGGCGGGCTTCAGCACGCCGCGGCGCATCTGGTCGAGTTCGATGGATTCGAACAATGCCTTGAAATTGCCTTCGCCGAAACCTTCGTCGCCCTTCCTCTGGATGAACTCGAAGAAGATCGGCCCGAGCTGGTTCTCGGAAAATATCTGCAGCAGCAGTGCGCCGGCCTTGCCATCGATGAGGATCCGGCGCTTCCTGAGTTCGACGACATCCTCGCCGTGCCCGGGGATGCGCGCATCAACCAGTTCGTAGTAGGTATCGACCGTGTCCAGCAGCTTCACGCCGCGCGCGAGCAGCGCGTCGACGGTCCTGAACAGGTCGGTGGACCCGAGCGCCACGTGCTGGATGCCCTCGCCGCGGTACGCGTCCAGGTACTCCTGGATCTGGCCGGGCTTGTCGGTGCCTTCCTCGTTGATCGGGATGCGGATCCTGCCGCAGGGGCTGGTCATCGCCATCGACTTCACGCCGGTCACCTGTCCCTCGATGTCGAAGTAGCGCACCTCGCGGAAGTTGAACAGGCGCGCGTAGAAATCCGCCCATTCCTTCATGCGGCCCTTGTGCACGTTGTGCGTCAGGTGGTCGATGTAGACGAGGCCGTGCCCCACCGGGTCCAGTTCGGCGCCCGGCAGCGGCTCGAAATCCACGTCGTAGAAACCGATATTGCCGATGTCGCCGGGCCTGGCGCCGTGCTTGCCGCGCCAGCGGTCGATGAAGTAGATGATCGAGTCGCCGATGCCCTTGATCGCCGGGATGTTCAGCTCGCCGGGCCCGGCGTGCCCGGCGTAGCCCCAGGCGCCCAGCGACAGCGCGCGCTCGTAGGCAGCCTTGGCGTCGCCGACGCGGAAAGCGATCGCGCAGATGCTCGGCCCGTGCAGCCTGGCAAAGCGCTGCGCGAAGGAGTCGGGTTCGGCGTTGACGATGAAGTTGATGCCGCCCTGCCGGTACAGCAGCACGTTCTTGTGCCGGTGGCGCGCGATGGCGCGAAAGCCCAGTTTCTCGAACAACTCTCCCATCGCCCGCGGGTCGGGCGCGGCGTACTCGATGAACTCGAATCCCGCGGTCTGCATCGGGTTGTCCCACAGCTCGGCCATCAGGCGCCCCCCGCTCCGGCGGCGGCCTCGATCGCGCGCGCGAGCGCGAGGTCGCGCGCGGTCAGGCCGCCGGCGTCGTGTGTCGACAGCACCACCTCGACGCGGTTGTAGACGTTCGACCACTCGGGATGGTGGTCCAGCTTTTCGGCGGCGAGTGCGACCCGCGCCATGAAGCCGAACGCCGTGCTGAAGTCGGCGAAGCGGAACGCCTTGCGCATGGCGTCGCGGCCCTCGAGCATTGCCCAGCCGGGCAGTCCGGCGAGCGCGGCCTTGCGCTCGGCTTCGGTCAGTCGCTTGGTCATCGGCATGCCTCCACGGATCTCGTCGCTTGCGTGCGTGGCATGATTGTGCACTTCTTCAAAGAGGCTGGGCATGGCTGACGAGATCCTCATCGCCGGCGGCGGCATCGGCGGGCTGGCGGCGGCGCTGGCGCTGGCGCAGAAGGGCCAGCGCGTGCGCGTGCTGGAGAAGGCGGCCGAGTTCGGCGAGATCGGCTACGGCATACAGATGGGGCCGAACGTGGCCCGCATGCTGGATCACCTGGGCATCCTGCCGCAGATCGAGGCGCACGCGTTCTTTCCCGAGGCGCTGATCTTCGCCGACGCGCTGGACAACACCGAGGTCACGCGCATCGCGGTGGGGCGGTTCTTCCGCGAGCGCTACGGCTACCGCTACTTCGTCATCCACCGCCGCGACCTGCACGGGGAGATCCTCGAGGCATGCAGGCGCCACGATGGCGTCGTGCTCGAAGCCTCGCGCGGCCTCGAAGCGTTCGAGGAGCGTGCCGACCGCGTGCTGGTGCGTTGCGAGGGCAGGGAGGAGTACGAGGGCGCGGCGCTCGTGGGCGCCGACGGCCTGCGCTCGCCCACGCGCGCCGCGGTGCTGGGCGACGGTCCGCCGCGCATGGCGGGCCACTACGTCTACCGCGGGGTCGTGCCCACCGAGGAGGTGCTCGACCGCAGCCGCGTCGATTCGATGACGATCTGGGGCGGCCCCGACCTGCACATGGTGCAGTACCGGCTTCGCGGCGGCGCGGTGATGAACAACGTCGCCACCATCGTCAGCCGGCGTCATGCGCGCGGCGAGCCGGACGCAGGCGCGCCCGACGAGCTGGAGGAGATCTTCTCCTGTTGCGACCCCCGCGTCCGCGACAACCTGCGCTACGTCTCGCGCGAACGCAACTGGGTGCTGCACGACCGCGATCCGGCGACGAACTGGACGCGCGGCCGCGTCACGCTGCTTGGCGACGCGGCGCACCCGACGCTGCAGTACCTGGCGCAGGGCGCGCAGATGGCGATCGAGGACGCGGTGGTGCTGGCAGCCGAGGTCGCGGCCTGCGGCGGCAACTACAACCGCGCGTTCCTCGGCTACCAGGCGGCGCGCATGAACCGCACCGCGCGGGTAGTGCTGTCGTCGCGCTTCTTCGGCGAGTGGTTCCACGCCGCCGGGGGCGCGCGCGCGCTGAGGAACGAACTGGGCCGCGCGCGCGACCCGGAGAACTGCTGGGAAGCCGACTGGCTCTACCGCGGGATCCCGCTGCCCGCCTAGGATCCCTGGGCGCCGCGCCGGTGCGCCTCAGCCCCCCGGCTTGAAGCCCGAGGCGCGGATTACCGGGCCCCAGCGATCGTAGTCGCGCTTGTGGATGCGCGCGAGTTCGGCCGGCGGCAGGCCGGTCGGTTCCATGCCCAGTGCTTCGAGCTTCGAGCGGATCTCGGGCGCGCGGATCGCGCCGATCATCGCTTCGGCGATGCGATCGACCACCGCCCTGGGCGTCTTCGCCGGCGCGTACGCGGCATACCAGCCCTTGCCCTCGATGTTGTAGCCGAGTTCGCGGAAGGTCGGCACCTCGGGGGCGTCGCGGGAACGCTCTGCACCCGAGGTGGCGACGATGCGGATGCGGCCGCCGCGATGGTGCGCGGCCATGTCGGACACGGTCCCCATGAAGGCGTAGATCTGGCCGCCCATCAGGTCGGTGAGTGCCGGCGCGGTGCCCTTGTAGCCGATGTGATTCAGCTTTATGCCGGCAAGGTCGCCGAAAGCGAGCGAAAAGAAGTGCGGCAGGCTGCCCGGCGCGGCCGAGGCGTAGTTGCCGTACTTCGCATCCTGCTTCACCAGCGCGACGTATTCGGCGAGCGTCTTCGAGGGCGCGCCCGGGCCGGTGGCGAAGGCGAAGAGGAAGTTCGCCGTGTGCGCGACCGGCGCGAAATCCTTGAACGCATCGTAGCGCAGGTTGTTGAACACGTGCGGTGCGGTTACCACGGTGACCAGCGGCGTCATGACGATGGTCGAGCCGTCGGCGGGCGCAGCTTTCAGCAGGTCCATGGCGACGCGGCCGCCCGCGCCGGGGCGGTTTTCCACCACGACGTTCTGGCGGAGCGTGCCGCGCATGTGTTCGGCGGCGAGCCGCGTCATCGTGTCCAGGCCCGCACCGGCCGGAAAGCCGACCAGGATGCGCAGCGTCTTGTCCTGCGCGATGGCAGGCGGGGCCGCGCAGAGCACGGCGGCGAGCGCTGTTGCGGTAAGCGTTGAGAGTCTCATGTTTCCTCCTCCAAGGATGAGCGGTCGATTCTACGCGACGTGACTGCTTACGACACCCGCACCGGCAGGTGGCGAAAGCCGCGGAAGCGGATACGGCGGTCGCGCTCGGGCTCGCCCGCGGGTTCGATGCGGACGAAGCGCTTGAGCAGTCCGGCGAAGGCGATGCGCGCCTCCATGCGCGCCACGTTCATGCCGGAGCAGGCGTGTTCGCCCTGGCCGAAGGCGACATGCCGATTGGGCTTGCGGCCGACATCGAAGCGCTCCGGATTGGCGAACTGCGCCGGGTCGCGGTTCGCGGCGCCGATGCCGATGGTGATGAAGGTGCCCGCCGGAAGCGTCTGCCCGCGCAGGTCCATCGGCGCGGTCAGCCTGCGGTTGTTGAGCTGTATCGGGCCCTCGTAGCGCAGCATCTCCTCGATCGCCGCGGCAAGCAGCGCCGGATCGGCGCGCAGGCGCGCGAACTCCGCCGGGTGGCGCATCAGCAGCCACAGGCCGTTTCCCATCAGGTTGGTGGTGGTTTCGTGGCCGGCGTTCAGCATGAAGATGCAGTTGTGGAAGAGTTCAAGCTCGCTTAACTGCTCGCCGTTGCCTTCGCCCTGGATCAGCCGCGTCAGCACGTCCACTTCCGGGTCGCCCGGATGCTTGCGCCGCGCCGCGGTCAGCGCCTTCAGGTAATCGACGAACTCGGTAACCGCGCGGTTGCCCGCGTCCAGCACTTCCCTGCCTGGCGCGGGTTCGAGCCCGGAAAGTATCGCGATCGACCAGCCGCGCAGCGGCCCGCGGTCGGCGTGCGGGATGCGCAGCAGGTTGCCGATCACCTCTATCGGAATGCGGATCGCGAAGTCCTCGATGAAGTCCACGTCGCGCTTCTCGGCCATCGCGTCGAGCAGCCGGTCGACCAGCGACGCCACGTCGGCTTCCATGCGCGCGATGGCGCGCTGGTTGAGCGCGCCCATGATGATGCGCCGGACCCGCGTGTGCAGCGGCGGGTCGCTGAACACCAGGCTGGTCGTGTGGTGCTCGTACAGCGGCGTGTCGCCGAACTTCGGCAGGAACTCGGCCTTCTTGTCCGAGCTCGCCTGCGGGTTGCGGTAGACCGCGAGCACGTCGTCGTAGCGGCTGAGGAACACGCTGCCAGGCGCCAGCGGGTGAACCGGGCTTGTCGCGCGCAGCGCAGCGTAGGTCGGATAGGGATCGTCGACGAAGCCGGCCGGAGGGTTGGCGAGGGAGAAGCCGGACAGGTCCGTGCCGGTCGCGCGCATGTGCGCATCGTACAATGCCGCGATGAAACCGCAACGCGTCCCCTCCGCCGAGTTCGAGCCCGCGCTGCAGGCTCGCCTCGAGGAACTCTGGGGCAAGCCGGTCAACCTCTACCGCGCGCTCGGCAACCACCCGGCGCTGGTGGCGGCGTGGACCGAATTCGCCAACGCGATCCGCCACGACAGCCGCACGCCGCGCAGCCTGCGCGAGCTGATGATCCTGCGCGTGGGGCAGCTCGCGCGCTCGGAGTACGAATGGGCGCATCACCTGCGCATGGCGCGCAAGGCCGGCGTGCGCGAGGCGCAGATTGCCGCGCTGGCGCACTGGCGCGGCTCGGCCGAGTTCGACGCCGCCGAGAAGGCGGCGCTCGAGCTCGCCGAGGCGGTGGCGGCGTGCAACGTCAGCGACGAGGTGCACGCCGAGGTGAAGCGGCATTTCGACGACGCGCAGTTCATCGAGCTGTCGCTGACCGCGGGCTTCTACGCGCTGGTGGTGCGCATGCTCGATGCGCTGCGCGTGGAGCTGGACGAAGACGTGCGCGACCATTCGCCCAGGCTGCCCTGAGCGCGGCGCCTTGAGGAACTACCGCTACCACGACTTCGTCATGGTGGCGTTCGTCACCGTGCTGGTGTGCTCGAACCTGATCGGGCCGGCGAAGATCGCGCAGCTCGACCTGCCGGTGGTGGGCCTGGTGACCTTCGGCGCGGGCGTGCTCTTCTTCCCCATCTCCTACGTCTTCGGCGACATCCTCACCGAGGTCTATGGCTTCGCGCGCGCGCGCCGGGTGATCTGGGCCGGCTTCGGCGCGCTCGCGTTCGCATCGTTCATGGCTACCGTGGTGGTGGCGCTGCCGCCGGCGCCGTTCTGGCAGCACCAGGCCGCCTACGAGGTCGCGTTCGGCAACGCCTGGCGCATCATCGCCGCGTCGATGTTCGCCTACTTCTGCGGCGAATTCGTCAATTCATACGTGCTGGCGAAGATGAAGATCCTGACCGCGGGGCGCTGGCTGTGGACGCGCACCATCGGCTCGACCATCGCCGGCGAGGCGGTGGATTCGGCGCTCTTTTACCCGCTCGCGTTCTACGGCACCGGCATCATCCCCGACGACAAGCTGCCGCTGGTGATGCTCGCGCAGTTCGTCGCCAAGGTCGGCGTCGAGGTGGCGTTCACGCCGGTCACCTACCGCATCGTGGCCTTCCTCAAGCGCGCCGAGCACGAGGACTACTACGACCGCACGACGCGCTTTACGCCGTTCTCGCTCAAGGCCTGAGTCAGCGCTGCGCGGCGCGCAGGCTCTCCAGCACCTGCCGCAGGCGCGTGCGCGTGACGCTAGGCACGTCGTCGATGAACCAGCGCTCGTCGATCCTGACGTAATACTGGCCGGCGAGATGGCGCTCGCCTTCGAGGTGCCACACCAGCAGGCTGTGCGGCGGCATCAGCACCTCGGCGACCAGCCGGTTCCCGGGTTCGAAGTAGCGCGTGTAGAGGCGCCTGAACTCCTCCTCACCGACCGCATCGCGGAACTCGCGCAGTACCTGGTAGCGCCGCTTGGGCTCGTTCGACAGCAGCGCCGCGTCCTCGATGTTCCCCGCCGACAGGTACCGGTTCAGCAGCTTCGCGGTGCCGAGCGCGCTGTCCGGCCGGGGCGCCGCGCCTGCGTCGGCGAAGTGCGCATCCGCCGGATGCGTGCGCACGGTGTAGGCGAACGCGTCGCCGTCGACTTCGAGGATGCGGTTGGTGTCCTCCACGGCGCCGGCGCCGAGCATCGCCAGCGCAAGCGCCGCCGCAAGCGCCAGGCGCATGTTCAGGCGGCGGCGCGGGCCGGTTCGGCGCGGTAGGCGGCGAAGAGCTTTTCGCGCCGCTCCCGCGCCGCGGCGATGCTCTTCGCCTTGACGTGGCCGTAGCCGCGGATCGATTCCGGGAGGGATGCGATCTCGACCGCGAGCCCGAGCCTGTCGCGCGACAGGCCCGCAAGCAATGCGTCGACGTCGCGCTCGTACTCGGCGATCAGCGCACGCTCGGTGCGGCGTTCTTCGGTGCGGCCGAAGATGTCCAGCACGCCGCCGCGCAGGCCCTTCAGTTTCGCCAGCAGCCGGAACGCCGGCAGCATCCACGGGCCGAAGGCCATCTTCCTCGGCACGCCGGTCTGCGGGTCTGGCCTGGCGAGCAGCGGCGGCGCGAGGTGGAAGCGCAGCTTGTAATCCCCTTCGAACATGCCCTTCACCTTCGCCTCGAAATCGCCGCTCGCGTAGAGGCGCGCCACTTCGTACTCGTCCTTGTAGGCGAGCAGCTTGGCGTAGTAGCGCGCCACCGCTTCGGCGAGCTGCGTGGTGCCGAGCTTCGCCGATTCGGCCGCGCGCACCTTGTCCACCAGCGCGCGGTAGCGCCCGGCGTAGGCCGCGTCCTGGTAGGCGGTGAGGAACTCGACGCGGCGCGCGAGCAGCTCGTCCAGGTTGCGCGAGAAGTGCTGGCCGATGGCGACCACCTCGGCGGGGAATGCGAGCCGCTTCACGCGCTCAGGGTCGGTGGCGGCGCGACGACCCCAGACGAAGCTCTTCAGGTTGAACTCCACCGCGATGCCATTCAGCTCGATCGCGCGCTCGATCGATGCGCGCGCCAGCGGCACCCAGCCCTTCTGCCACGCGTAGCCGAGCATGAACATGTTGGTGGCGATCGAGTCTCCCATCAGGCCGGTGGCGATCTCGGCCGCGGCGACGAAGTCCACGTTCTGCGCGCCGCAGCACTCGGCGATCTCGCCTTGCAGGTCGCTGCCGGGCAGCGTCCAGTCCGGGTTGCGGACGAAATCCGCGGTCGGCGTGGCGCTGGAATTCACCACCGCGCGCGTGGCGCCGGACTTCATGCGCGAGGTCGCATCCGGGTTCGAGGTCACCACCAGGTCGCAGCCGATCACCAGGCGCGCGTCGCCGGTGCCCAGGCGCGCGGCGTGCAGCTCGTCCGGGTGGGAGGCGAGCTTCACGTGCGACATCACCGCGCCGTACTTCTGCGCCAGGCCCGACATGTCCAGCACCGACACGCCGCGGCCCTCGAGGTGCGCGGCGACGGCGAGGATCTGGCCGATGGTGATGACGCCGGTGCCGCCGATGCCGGTCACCAG
>JBFWRS010000081.1:0-9729 GCA_050248795.1 Burkholderiales bacterium
ATAGCAAATTGACGTGTGGAAACTTCAATTTGCCAGAAGACCCATCGACCGCTCGCCCGCCCGAATTCGGGCGGGCGAGCGGACCCTCAACTTGCGTCGAGTGTCGGAAAATTACTAAACGAGTTCATTCAGGGGAACAATTCTCTATCTCAGCGGGCGATCGAACAAATCCCGTTGCAACGCAAATTCCAGGCGGTAGATGTCGGACGAAGAACTCACGCAAAATCACTTCCTTGTGGTGCCCATCGCTAGGCCAATGCGCGCTCCCAATCAGATCCCGAACGCGATTCGCCCGGGCAGCAAGCTCCGAGGTCCAACTACCAAGGTACGCGGAGGGATCAGGTTCCGTGTTAGCTCCGACAGTCAGCAATAGTCAGACGAATTATCCTATGATCTGTTGACTCTGAACGCTACACAGCCGTCTCGGATACAACAGATGCAACAAGCAACCCACGCTAAGCGCATTCGAGACTCTCTCGCCACCCGCAATAGATAGGGAAGTACAAACCCATGTTGGAGTCTTTGACTACTGAAGCATACGTTTGTAGGTCTTGGGCGTATCGCTTTCTCTGCTCGTCCAAGAACTCTTCAATGCTCCCACCCTCATGTACGCTGATTTTGTAATCCACCACCCACCTCTCCTCTTCCCTGGTGGTGAACACCCGATCCATCACATACGTCCTTACCCCGCCCTCCACTGCCGCTCGCACGCGGTACTCGGACTTTGCCTCAGGATGGGGGCCGAGGATCCAGCGGCCGCGCTCATCTTTGATGGAATTGGTGAGGGAACGCACAACTAAAGCCACTGCGCCCTCCAGTTCGGCGGGGGGGACGCCGCGGCGCTCGAGTTCGCGGGCGTAGCGCGGGCGCAGGGATTCGACGCGCGCTTCGTCCCAGCCGCGCAGCTCGTCCTCGGCGATGCGCTGCAGCCAGCGGTGCACGACGGTGCCGACGTGGCGCGCGGTTTCGCCGACCCAGGAGAACTCGATCTGCTCTTCCTCGTCGCGGCCTTCGGGCGGGGCGGCCCAGGCGACGGCGGGCGGGGGTGGGGGTGGGGGCGTGGTGAAGGATGCGGGGAGGCGGCGCAGGGTGTCGGGGCGCCCCTCACCCCCGGCCCCTCTCCCCGCGAGCGGGGCGAGGGGAGTTGATGGCGCGGGTCCGAAGTACGCCTCGGCTTCGAACCAGCCTTTGTAGAGCAGGGATCGCTTGACCGGCCGCTTGGCGTTGCCGTCTTCGTCGGCTTTCGCGCAGGCGGTGAGGTGCAGCTGCGAGATCGCGCGCGTGGCGGCGACGTAGAACAGGCGGCCGGCTTCGATGTCCTCGGATTCGCGGTCCAGGTCACGCACGTATTTGTAGAGCGGCTCCTTCGCGCCGCCGGTCTCGTCTATGGGTGCGAGCAGCAAGGACGCACCCTCACCCCCGGCCCCTCTCCCGCGCGCGGGAGAGGGGAGACTTCTCCAAGCGAAGAGCGGCCTGTCGGGGTTGCGCGGCTTGCGGTCGAGGCCGGGCAGGATCACGGTGTCGAACTCCAGGCCCTTGGCCTTGTGGATGGTCATGATCTCCACCGCTTCCGGGCCGGCGTTGACGTCGGGCAGGGCCCAGAGCTTTTCGAGCTTCTCTTCCAGCAGCGCCATGTCGTCGATCGCGCCGGCGGTTTCGAGCGCCGAGAGCGCGTCGAGGAAGGTTTCCGCGTCTTCGAGATCGGTGGCATCGGCGACGCAGGCGGGGCCGCCGAGCGCGAGCCAGGCGCGCTCCACGCTGTCGCGCAGCGTGCCGCGCAGGCGGTGGTCGATCTCGGGGCGCAGCGCGTCGCGCAGCCGGACGAGGCGCGGCGGGCCGGCGGCTTCGCGGATCAAGTCCCAGACGGTGGCCTCGCCCTGCCCTTCGCACAGCGCGGCGAGTTCGGCGAGGTCGAGGCCGCACCAAGGGGCGCGCAGCACCGCCAGCCAGGCGATGCGGTCGGCCGGGTGCGACAGCGCGCGCGCAAGCGCATACAGGTCCTGTACCACCTGGCGCTCGCCCAGAGGCTCGATCTCCACCGCGCGGTACGGCAGGCCCGCGGCCTTCAGCGCGGGGACGATCTCGTCGAGGTGCGTGCGGTTGCGCACGAGGATCGCGGCCTTCTTCGGCGCGCTGCGCACGAGCTCGACCACGCGCTGCGCCTCCGATGCGCGGTCGTAGAAGCCGTGCCACTGCACCGCGGCGCCGGGTTTCGCCGCGTGATGCGCAGTGGACGGCGTATAGGCGACCGCGCCGGTGGTCTCGTCTTCGGCCTGAGGCAGCGCGCGCGCGAAGAAGTCGTTCACCCAGCCGACGATGCCGGCCTGCGAGCGGAAGTTGGTGCTGAGCGTCAGCGATTCCAGCGGCAGGTTGGCGAGTCCCTCGCGTCGCGCATGCAGGAACAGCGACACTTCTGCATCCCGGAAACGGTAGATCGACTGCATCGGATCGCCCACCGCCATCAGCGTGCGGCCGTCGCCCGGTTCCCAGCCCGCGGTGAGGCGTTCCAGCAGTTCCCATTGCGATTGCGAGGTGTCCTGGAACTCGTCGACGAGGATGTGCCGCACGCGCGCATCCATCGCCAGCAGCAGGTCGGTGGGCGCCTCGGGATCGCCGAGCGCGCGCAGCGCGCCGTGCGCCACCTCGGTGAAATCCACCGCGCCGCGCTCGCTGAAGACGACGAGCAGCTGCGCCAGCGCGGGCGCGAGCAGGTCGAGGATGGCCGACAGCGCCGCCCACTGCGGCTGCGAATAGTGCGCCGGCGGCATGTCCAGCAGCGCGCTTAGCGCCTCGAGCGCCGCGTCGTTGCCTGCGAACTCCTGCGCGCGCGCGACCTTCTTGCGCCAGGTGCGCGCCTTTGTAAGCAGTTGCGCGGCGAGTTCGGCCGAGGCGTCCGGGAAAAACACGCGGGCGCGCGCCAGCAAGCGTTCGCGCTCGGCAGCCAGCGTGGTTTCGAGTTCCTCCCTTGTCGGCGCGGCGCCGGTCTTGCGCAGCCACTGGTCGCGGCGCGCGAGCATCGAGGCGAGCAAGGTCGTGGCGGTGGCGACGTCGTTATCGAGGTGCGCAAGCAGGCGCACGACCGCGGGATCGAGCGTCGCCAGCGTACGGCCCGCGGCGTCCAGGTACAGCTCGCCGGCGTCGGTTTCTATCTCGGGCTGCGCGCCGAAGCGCGCCACCACCGGCATCTGGCGCGTGAGCGAGGCGCAGAACGCGTCGATGGTCATGATGCGCAGGCGATGCGACAGTGCGGCTATTTCCGGCTTGCGCTCGAGCACGCGCTTGCGCATTTCGGCGGCCGCCTTCTTCGTGAAGGTGATGGCGACGATTTCCTCGGGCTTTTCCACGCGCTCGAGCAGCACGAGGTAGCGGCGAATCAGCAGCTCGGTCTTGCCGGACCCGGCCGGCGCCTGCACGATGAAGGAGCGCGTCGGGTTCAGCGCTTCGTCGCGTTGTGCCTGGTCGGCGATGGGGGTAGTCATCGCGCGTCGCTCCTGCCGCCACCCTCACCCCTTGCCCCTCTCCCGCGAGCGGGAGAGGGGAACCGGGGTTTGCTCCCCTCGCCCCTACGGGGAGAGGGGTCGGGGGTGAGGGGGAGGCCGCGGGGAGAGGGGCCGGGGGTGTGGGGTGCAGCGATGGCCTCTGCGATTCGCTCCAGCACCGCCTCCGTGTGCTTCAACACGTCGTTGTTCCAGAAGCGCAGTACTCGGTAGCCGCGCGCATTGAGAACGCGCGTGCGCTCGGCGTCCTGCGATGCTTCACGATCCAGGTGCTGGCTTCCGTCGACTTCGACGACCAGCTTTGCCTCGACGCAGGCGAAGTCCGCGACGTAGCGTCCAATCGGATGCTGGCGGCGAAACTTCATGTTCATGAAGCGGCTGCCACGCAACTCGCGCCACAGGCGACGCTCGGCATCCGTAGCCTGGCGCCGAAGGACCCTGGCGATCGGCGTACTTGTCCCGATCATTCGTCTACCTCCTCTCCTTCCATCAGCGCCAGCTTCTCGTGCACGCGGCACAGCGGCTGCAGGTCGCAGAGGCGGCAGGTCTGCGCGAGTCTCTTCGGGTCGACGCGCGCATCGCCCGCGGCGAGATCGTCGGCGAGTTTCTCGAGTTCTGCCTTCCAGCCGGCGATCAGGCCGTTCCAGTTCTTCGCCGCCTCTACGAAACCCTTGTCGCGCGCGTAGCCGGAGTACTTCATCTCGCCGGTTTTGAGGCGTGCGAAGGCGACGGCGCCGATATCCTCCGCGGCGGCGACCGCGTACAGGGGAAGCTGCGGATCGTCCGGCCGCTCGCCCATCCAGCCTGAGCGCGTCACCTTGCCGGTCTTGTAGTCGATTAGCGCGTGGCTGCCGTCTTCCAGCCGGTCGAGGCGGTCGATGCGCCCGGAGAGTTCCAGGGCGCCGATGGCGATGGGGCGTTCCTGCTCGGCGGCGACAACCGTGAACGGCGCGCGGCTGCGCTCCACTTCCAGCCATTCGCGCGCGAGTTTCGCCAAGCGCGCTTCTTCCAGTTTCGCGAAGCGGCCTTCGATCTCCAGCTCGGCCACCGCGCCGGCGGCGGCTTTCGCGATCGCCGCGTCGACGTTGCCGGCAAGGCCCGCGCTGCCGCCGAGTTCGTCCCACAGCCGCTTCATCAATGCGTGCAGCAGCGTGCCGCGGTCCATGGCGCTGAGGCCGGGACCGGGTTCTTCCAGCGCGCGCACGGCCAGGCGGTGCCGCGCAAAGGCGCGGAACGGACAGGCGGACTGGTCGGCGAGCACCTTCGCGCCGCCGCGCACCGCGCGGCCCGCGAGCGCGGGGGCCGCGCCATCGGGAACCGCCTCCACGCTGCGCGCGGCGAACTGCAGGTCGCGCCAGCGCGGATACCGCGGCAGCTTGAGCTTTCCTGCCGCGAGCTGCGCGATCAAGGGGCTCACCGGCAGTTCGCGGTCCTCTGCGCGCAGCGGATGCGAGACGATCACCTCTCCCGCCGCGCCGTACCAGGCCTCGGTGATGCGGCGGTCGAGTTCCAGCGAGCCGTCGGCGGAAGCCTCGGGCACGCCGGCGGCCTTCTGCTGCGCCACCGGGATGAAAGGATTCGGACGCACCGGCAGCGGCCAGGCTTCTTCCGACAGGCCCATGACCCACAGGTGGTCGAAGGAGATGCCGGCAGATTCCAGGATGCCCAGCACCTGCACCGGCGCATCCGGCGATTCGGGCTGGAACAGGCTCTCGGCGCACAGCCGCCGCAGCTTGGCGAGCGCCTGCCCGGCGTTGAGCCTGGGCGCGACGCGCGCGAGCCTGCCCAGCGCGGCGAGCGTGTCGTTCCACTTGGCATGGGTCTGGAACTCGGTGGAGTCGACGCTGCGCTCGCCGGGAAAACCCGCCGCAGCGAGCAGCGCGCTGAAATGCCGCGCCCACTCATGAGGGCCCTCACCCCCGGCCCCTCTCCCGCGGGCGGGAGAGGGGAGTTGGCTGGCGATGGCGTAGACGGCTTCGAGGCGCGCGCGCAGCAGCGGGCAGCGGTCTTCCATGGCGGCGATGAGTTTGGGCAAGGTCAGCCGCGCCGGCAGTTCGCGGCGCAGTCGGGCGTCGAGCTTCGCGCGCGACGACATCTCGGCCTCGGCATCGCCGATGAACGGCGAGCGCACGAGCCGGCTGGCGAGGCCGAAATCCACCTCGCGCTGCGCGACTTCGATGAGGCCCAGCGCAGCGGCGACGAGCGGGTAGTCCGCGAGCGGCGCGCCGATGGAGATGTTGAACGGCTGCATGGCATCACCCGCCGTGCCCATGACGCGCGCGAACACGCGCGCGATCTCGGCGCGGCGCTGCTGCAGGTCGGGGACGACGACGCCCACGCGCTTCGCGCCGCGCTCCAGCCGCGCGCGCGCCCAGCTTGCGGCGGCGTCGAGTTCCTCACGCGCGGAAGGGAACGGCAGGCGCAGCGGCTGCGACGCCATCTTCTGCGGTCCGCTCGCGCGCACCTCGATGCCGGCGCGGGTGCAGGCGTCGAAGAACGCCTGCGTCTGCGGCGGCACGATGTCGAAGGCGTAGGCGACCAGCAGCTTCAGCTTCGCCGGATCCGCCAGCCTCGCGGCGAGCGCGGGCAGGCGCGCGCCGTCGACGGCGTCGCCCGCGCGCCTGGCGTAGAGGCGCGACCATTCGGCGAAGGCTTCGGCGTCCTCGTTCGCGCGTGCGGGTTTGATGTCCCAGGCATGCATCAGGCGCCAGGCGTCGCGGCATTGCGCGGCGGCGGCAGCAGCGGCGATCAGCGCGCTGCCGCGCTCGGTGGCGGCGAGCGCCTCCTCCCACAGGTGCTGCTCCTCCTCGGGCGTGAGCAGTTGCGGCAGCCGGTCGCCGGCGTCGGCATGGAAGGCCTCGTCCCACAGGCGCTCGAAGAAGCTGCCGATCGGCAGGATGTCCGGCGCTTCCCAGGACGCAAGCCCGCGCGCGAGCTGGTATGCGTCTGCCTCGCGCGCGAGTTCCTGCGCCAGGCGGCGGTTGGGGGTGACGACGGTGATGCGCGCCGCATGGCCTTCGGCGAGCCGCTCGAAGAGCCGTTCCTTGCTGAGCGCGCCGGTATCCATGTCCGGCCGATGATAGGCCAGCGCAGGCTCACAGCGCGAGCCTGGCGCGTCGCCGCGGGCCGGGGCGTAGAATGGCCCGACCATGGAAGCGCTGGACGCACTCGCGCTGGCCCGCATCCAGTTCGGGCTCAACATCGGATTCCACATCCTGTTTCCGACGCTGACCATCGCGCTGGCATGGGTGCTGCTCGCGTTCCGCATCGTCTACCACCGCACGCGCGATCCCGAGTGGCTCGCCACCTACCGGCTGTGGACCAAGGTGTTCGCGCTGTCCTTCGCCATGGGCGTGGTGTCGGGCATCACCATGAGTTTCCAGTTCGGCACCAACTGGCCCGGCTACATGGAGCGCGTCGGCAACATCGCCGGCCCGCTGCTCGCCTACGAGGTGCTGACCGCGTTCTTCCTCGAGGCCACCTTCCTCGGCGTGATGCTCTTTGGCATGAACCGCGTGCCGGCATGGCTGCACATCCTCGCCACCTTCCTGGTTGCCTTCGGCACCACGATGTCGGCGTTCTGGATCCTCGCGCTGAATTCCTGGATGCAGACGCCGGCTGGGCACGTGCTGGACGGCGGGCAGATCATCGCCGGCGACTGGATCGACGTGATCTTCAATCCCTCGTTCCCGTACCGATTCGTGCACATGCTGCTCGCCTCGGGGCTCACCGCCGCCTTCGTCATCGCCGGGCTGTCGGCATGGCGGCTGCTGAAGGAAGCCGGCGACGCGGCGGCGAGGAAGACGCTGCGCGCGGGCGTGATCGTCGCCGCGGTGCTCGCGCCCACGCAGGTGTTCGTCGGCGACCTGCACGGCCTGAACACGCTGGAGCACCAGCCTGCCAAGGTCGCCGCGATCGAGGCGATCTGGGAAACGCAACGCGGCGCGCCGCTGGTGCTGTTCGCGATCCCGAACGAGCGCACCAGGGCAAACGACTACGCGGTCGAGATCCCCAAGCTCGCCAGCCTGATCCTCAGGCACGACGTCGACGCCGAGATCAGGGGCCTCGCGGAATTCGCGCCGGACATCCCGCCGGTGGCGCCGGTGTTCTACGCCTTTCGGGTCATGGTGGGGCTGGGATTCGCGATGCTGGCGCTGGCATGGTTCGGCGCCTGGGCGACCCGCAAGGGCAGGCTGCCCGCGCGCTGGCTGTTGTGGGCGTTCGCCGGCTTCACGTTCTCCGGCTGGGTGGCGACGCTCTGCGGCTGGCTGGTCACCGAAATCGGCCGCCAGCCGTGGCTGGTCACCGGCATCTTGCGCACCGCCGAGGCCGCGGGCAAGGCGTCCGAAGGCGCGCTTGGTGCGAGCCTCGCCGCGTACGCGGCAACCTACACGCTGATGCTGATTGCCTACATGGTGGTGCTCACGCACATGGCGGGGAAAGGCGCGGTGCGCTAGCCATGGACCTGCCCGTGATCTTTACCGTGCTGATGGGCGTGGCGATACTCGCCTACGTGGTGCTCGACGGCTACGACCTCGGCGTCGGCATGCTTATGCCCGCGGCGAGCGCGGCGGAGCAGGACGTCATGGTGTCCTCGATCGGGCCGTTCTGGGACGCCAACGAAACCTGGCTGGTGCTGGGCGTGGGCCTGCTGCTGGTGGCGTTTCCCGCCGCGCACGGCGCCATACTTGGCGCGCTGTACCTGCCGGTGGCGGGCATGCTGATCGGGCTGATGCTGCGCGGCGTCGCGTTCGAGTTCCGCATCAAGGCCGAGGGCTGGCACCGCGAGCTGTGGAACTGGCTGTTCTGGCTGGGCTCGTTCATCGCCTCGGCGGCGCAGGGCTACATGCTCGGCCGCACCATCACCGGCTTCGAGCCCGGCTTGGGCTACTTCGTCTTCGGCATGCTGGTGGCGGCGGGCCTGTGCGGCGGCTACGTGCTGCTGGGCGCGACCTGGCTGGTGATGAAGACCGAGGGCGAGCTGCAAAGGAAGGCGATCGCGTGGTCGAAGTGGGGACTCGCGTGGGTCGCGGTCGGCGTCGCGCTGGTATCCATCGCCACGCCGCTGGCGAGCGAAACCGTGCGCGCGAAGTGGTTCAGCTTCCCGCAGACCCTGTGGCTGATGGTCCTGCCCGCGGCGTGCATTGCCGCGGGCGTGTGGATCTGGCTGCAACTCAAGCGACTCGCGGCGGACTGGAAGCCGTTCGCCGGCGCGGTGGGGATCTACGTGCTGGCCTTCCTCGGCCTCGCGTACAGCCTCTTTCCGTATGTCATCATCGACCGCATGACGATCTGGGAAGCGGCGGCGCATCCCGCGTCGCTCAAGGTGGTGCTGGCCGGCGCGGTGGTGGTGTTGCCATTCCTCGCCGGCTACACCGTGTTCGCGTACCGGGTATTCCGGGGCAAGGCAAAGGCGGGACTCTATGACCATTAAGGCACTCACGTTCGACACCGGCGGCACCATCCTCGACTGGCATTCGGGCATCAGCGGCGCGTTCGCGGTCGCCGGCCAGATGCGCGGCCTGAAGGCCGACTGGGGCGCGGTCACCAACGAGTACCGGCGCCGGTCGCTGAAGGGCATCGTCAACGCCGAGCACCCGGACTACAACTTCGACGACGTCATGCGCAGCACGCTGGACGAGGTGATCGCCGATTTCAAGCTCGACGCCCTCACCGCCGAGGACCGCCACACCATCTGGCGCACCTGGCACGCGCTCGAAGCCTGGCCTGACTTCCCGGCCAGCGCGGAGCGGCTGCGCAGGCGCTACCCGATCGTGTCGTTCACGCTGCTCACCACCTCGCTGGTGATCAACGTATCGCGCAAGAACAACATCGTCTGGGACGCGATCATCTCCTGCGAGATGATCGGCATCTACAAGACGCGGCCCGAGGCCTACCTGCGCACCGCCAAGTGGCTGCAGCTCGAGCCGGCCGACATCCTCATGGTGGCCTGCCACAACTTCGACCTCGACGCGGCGCGCGCCAGCGGCTATCGCACCGCGTTCGTGCGCCGTCCCGACGAATGGGGCCCGGGAGGGCCGCCGGACCCGACGCCGAACCCGGCGTGCACCTACGCGGTCGACGGCTTCGGCGAACTCGCCGACGAGCTGGGGGCCTGATCGATGCGCCTCGCCATCGCGCTGCTCGCGCTCGCGGCAGCGGCGCTGCCGGCGGCGGCGCAGCAGGTGGTCGCGACGCAGGAACACAAGGTGCGCATCGTGCGCCTGGTGGA
>JBFWRS010000082.1:0-9245 GCA_050248795.1 Burkholderiales bacterium
GATTGGCGTCTGCGCGATCGCCGGACCGGTGCACAACGTCAACGTTGCAGCGACTGCGGCCAGAACACGTCTAAGATAGCTTTTTACCTCACCGCATTTCATGATTACTCCTCCAAGTTTCGGTTGAGAAACTCCTACCAAACCGACGGTCTTTGATCAAATCGATTTCGATAGCCAAACTACTGGCTTGGCATGGTTGACAGGGTGGCCTAGACAAGATGAAAGCGCCTTGCCATCCGGATCAACGAGGGCCGCTTCGCGCGCCTTGCGGATGGCCGCCGCCTGCTCGCGCGGACTCGAGGTGCCGGGGTTCTGTATTAGTGCGTCCACGATCGCAATGTAGTTGGCCTTGCCGCGGCGGTGGGTTTCACCGTAGCCCTTGATTAGGCGGGCGCACTCAGCCACCTCCAGAGCGAGAGCCGGGTCGCGCCTCGCCGCGTTGGCGACCAGTCCGAGCCAGCCGTCGATCGATTGCTGCTCCTCGCGGTATCGATGGCTCATCGGCCGCCAGGGCTTGAGCCAAGCGAGCGAGCGGACCAGCAGGCCACCGGAAAGGCTCGAGGTCTTGATGTGCATGCCCAAGTTGTAGGCGTCGAGCTTGCCGCGCCGCTCAGCCCAGGAAACGAGCCTCGCGCCGAGAAAGCCGGGAAGAATGGAGGCGAGCTCTTCGATACCGGGCTTCAGGTAATCGATAACCACCACCGGCTCGCCGTCCTTGGCTCCGACCTCCAGACGCACGCGCTCGAAGCGGCTCGCCCGCGTCTTTAGGTCGGCGACGCGGATGATGTCCTCGTAGGCCATCCATAGCGCAAGGTACCGGGCGACCTCGGCTGCGAGCTTCGGATCGCCTGACAGAAACGGCTTCATCCGCTGCTGATAGAGGGCGGCGTACCCCTCGCCCTGATAGTCCTTCAGCCTTTCCGTACCTATCTTGAGGATCTCATCGAGATGGGCGGCCCGTTTCGGCGGCGCTGGCTGCGCCGGCGCGGGGCGCTGGCCGGCGGCGATATCGAAACCTGCCGCGAAGCCGCGCAGACTGGCTTCCGCGCCGCGCGTGCCGTCGCGAATCGCCTGCTCAAAAGCCGCGCGCGGCAACGGGAGCGCGCCACTGCCTGCCATGGCGCCAAAGAGCACCGCGTTGATCACGGTGTCGCTTTCCTGTGCGAGCTTGCGCATGTCGAAAAGCACGGCCTTCTTCGCCAGCTCGCCGGCGGCACTGATCACGCGCTCGCTATCGAAGCGGCCATCGCCCATCTGCATCTTCTCGACGGTGGCGTAGATGCGATGCGTGGAGGCGATCAGCGTAGTGCGCTGCGGGCTAACGTAGCCGCTCTGCATCGCACGACCAGCCTCGATGAGTTCCGAAGCCACCAATATGTCTACGTTGCCCGGACTTGGCGTGAGAGACAGGACCGGCTCTCTCCCATTTAGCTCGCTTTTCAACACAGGAAATATCTCAATGTAGTACGTCGTGGCGCCGGTGCGCTGGGCAACCCCGGGAATCGACGTCGCCTGTGCGGGATAGGCGCACTGCTTCGCGGCTTCCATCAGCCAGTCGGCCATCGTCCCTCCGCCTTCGCCGCCGAGCGCGGCAATCAGCACCGCGATGGGGCGATCGGGTAAGCTCATGACAATAGCTTTCCAACCTTGGAAACGAATCGGTCCCAAGCAGTTGGATTCTGAATCACCTCTGCCCGGTAGAACGAAGGGCACAGCGTCGCAGCGTGAGCGTTCGCCCCGCATAGCCCGCAGCCAACGCAACCGTCAATTACCGTAGCGACCGGATCGCTGCGTAACGGATCGGGATTATCCTTGATGGTGAGCGTTGGGCAGGCCGATAGGCGGATGCACGAGTGGTCTCCGGTGCAGGTGTCCTCGTCGACGCCGTACTTCACGCGTATGTGGCGCTCGCCCCTTGCGAGCTTGCCGGCGACCTCCGGACGCAGCTTGCGCTGGCGTTCAAGCTGGCACTCACCTTCGGCGATAATGACCTTCAGACCCTTGAATTCTGTGGTCATCGCCTCCTTCAACGTTTTCGTCACTTCGCCGACGCGAAAGTTGTCTACGGTTTTCAACCAGCCGACTCCTACCCCCTTGAGCGCGCGCTCGATCGCCATATCGTCCGACTTGGATTCGCTGTGTTGCGGGCTGGAGGGCAACTCCTGCGTGCCGGTGGCGGAGCTGTAGCCGTTCTTCATGATGACGAGGATGCCGTCGTCCTTGTTGAACACGGCGTTCGCGATGCCGGAGGTCAGGCCGTTGTGCCAGAAGCCGCCGTCGCCCATCATGGTGATGGTGCGCCGGCTGAACATTGGCTGGATCGACGAATTGGAGGCAAGTCCCAGGCCGTAGCCGACCGTGGTATGGCCGATGTTGAAGGGCGGCAGCGTCGAGAAGGTATGGCAGCCGACGTCGGCCGAGAGGTGGAAGGGGCCGGTCTCCTTTTCGGCAATTTTCATCGCCGCGAACACCGGACGTTCCGGGCAGCCGACGCAGAAACCGGGCGGGCGTACCGGCACAGGGCCGCTCAGCAGTTGCAGCGCCTTCGCCTTGAGCGAGGCTACGGACTCGATCGCGTGGGCGGCGTTCATGAATCTTGCGACCCCGGCAAGCATCACTTCGCCCGTGTACTCGCCCGCGAGGGCCAGCAGATCCTTGCCGTGGACTTTGACGCCCTGTATCTCATTTCGTTGCAGCAGGGCGAGCACCGCGTCCTCGAGGTAGGCAGGCTGCCCCTCTTCGACGATCAGGATAGATTTCTTTCCGCTGCAGAAATCGACGATCTCCTCCGGTACCAGCGGATAGGTAACGTTCAGGCAGTAGATCGGCACCTGCGAGGTGCCGAACAGGTCGGCGAGCCCGATCGTCTGCAGGGCGCGCAGCGTAGCGTTGTACATGCCGCCCTGGCAAATGATGCCGACCTCCGAGCGCGCGCCCGTGAAGACTTCGTTGAGGCGGTGCTCGCGGATGAACTTCACCGCCGCCGGCCAGCGCACCTCGACTTTGTGCTTCTCCTGCGCATAGGTGGAGGGGGGCATGCAAAGGCGGCCGTAATCGAAGCTCGGGATGGAGATCGGCCTGTTCTTGGAGATCGCCGGGGCCAGGTTCTTTTTCGTCACAAACGATCCACGCACGTGGCAGGCGCGGATGCGCAGTTCGAGCATCACCGGGGTGCTGGAAGCTTCGGAGAGCTCGAAGCCTTTTTCGACCATCTCGACGATCTTCGGCAAATTGGGTCTCGGGTCAAGCAGCCACATCTGCGACTTCATAGCGAACGCGTGGCTGCGCTCCTGGATGATGGATGAACCCTCGCCGTAGTCTTCGCCGAGCACGATCAGCGCGCCGCCCATCACGCCCGCGGAGGCGAGACTGGAAAGCGGATCCGAGGCGACGTTGGTGCCGACCGTGGATTTGAAGGTGACGGCGCCGCGCAACGGGTAGTTGATAGATGCGCCCAGCATTGCGGCGGCGCCGGCCTCGGAAGCATTAGTCTCAATATGCACGCCGAGTTGGTCCATGATGTCGCGCGCATCATTCAGCACGTCCATCATGTGCGACACTGGCGCACCCTGGTAGCCGCCGACATAGGAAACGCCCGATTGCAGCAGAGCCTTGGTCACCGCGAGGATGCCCTCGCCGTGGAAGATCTCGCCGTCACCTAGCTTGAGTTTTTCAACTTCCTGCTTAAACGATCGTTCCATTGTCCCCCTTCACTTGTGCTTCGCTCATCTGCTGATCATCAGGCAAAGGAATCTCGCCCCGCGATGATCAGGACCCAGCCGGTTTTGGCATCGCCGACGCATCCATGCGCGCGGGCGCGGCGCGGCTGCCGGAGCCGCGCTGCGGCATGTGCGAGAGTTTCAGTCCCTGCATGTGCGAGGCGCGCACGACGATCTTGAACTTCCACAGCGCGCCGCCAGCAATAGTCGCCGCGCCTGCGAGCGCCACGAGGCCGGTCGCCATGGCCGGCACTGCCCACGCGGCGAGCACCAGCACGATCGGCGCGAGCTGGCCGAACAGCGCCAGCGGCATGGTGATGTCGTCGATGGCCTGGCGCGCCAGCGGCGGGATGCCCTCGGCCTTGGCGCTGTTGCGGTAGTTGCGCCACAGGCGCGCGTTGACGAAGGCGCCGAGCACGATGCCGCCGGCGGCGATGGCGAGGCCGGCGCTGCCGAGCAGCGCGGTGGCGATTGCCAGCGCGCCGAAGCCCTCGGCCAGGCCGCTCGCGCCCAGCATCCACGGCATCAGCGGCACGCGCCAGGCCGGGATGCCGCGCGCCATGTGCAGGATCTTCGCCTGGCAGCCGAGGAACGCCGCCGCGCCCAGCCCGGCGATGGTGAATGCGGCGCGATTGGGCTCGAGCAGGCTCCACAGCACCGCGGGAAAGAACACGAGCGCGGCGTACAGCTCGCGCGACATCCACGAAGTGTTCGGGCGCGACGCCGCGCGCCAGAAGCGCATCTGCCGGCCGATCTTGAGGAAGACGAAAAAGAGGCCGCTGGCGACGAGCGCGGCGGAGGCGAAGAGCAGCGCGGGCATGACGCGATCGGGCACCGCGCCCAGCCATAGTGCGAGCACCGAAACGATGGCGAGGCCGCTGCCGACGCCGCCGAAGATCCAGTTCATCGCCGCGCGCCAGTCCCAGAACTGCTGCACCGCGCCCACCAGCGGGTTCGCCGGGTCGGCGAGGCGCTCCTCCTCGTCGTCGACGACGCCGGTCTCGCGCCCGGGCACCGCGGGCGTGGTGTACAGGTACTTGATCTGCGGGTCGGTGCCGAGTTCCGCGTTCAACTGCAGGCTCGGGCGTTCGGCGAGCAGTTGCGACACATGGCTCGCCGGGTCGTTGAAGTCGCCGAACTGGATCGCCTGCGAAATGCATGCGGCCGAACACGCCGGCGTCGCGTCCGGGTCCACGCCCGGCACGAGACCCTGCGCGATGCCGTCGTCCACGCGTTCCTTGCAGAAGGTACATTTCTGCGCCACGCCGATGCGATCGGGGTGCGCGGTCGCGGCTTCCTGGCGCGTCAGCGTGGCGCCGCCGTCGTAGTAGCCCTTCGCGTCATGCACGATGGTGCGCGCCTGGTAGGGGCAGGACACCGCGCAGTAGGCGCAGCCGATGCAGACGTCGTAGTCCATGGTGACGAGACCGTCTTCGCGCTGTTGCGTCGCGCCCGTGGGGCAGACCGGCACGCAAGGGGGTTCCGCGCAATGCTGGCAGCCGGTGACGAGGAACAGGCGCTCCACGTCGGGGAACTTGCCCTGCTCGATGTCGATGACGCGGCGCCACTGCACGCCGGGCTGCGTGTCGTTGGCGTGCTTGCAGGCGATGGTGCAGGTCTGGCAGCCGACGCAGCGGTTCAGGTCGATCACCATGCCCCAGCGAGGCACGGTCTTGCCTTCTTGCGCCGCGCTCATGCCGATCCTTTCATCGTCACCAGTTCGCCGGTCGCAGCACGCTTCAAGCGCACGCGCATGATGTCGGAACTCGAGCCTGTGTTGTCGGTGAGTTTCAGCGACAGGTCGGTCAGCGAATTCAGGCTCGGCAGCTTCAGGTCCCGGGCGAAGGGGGTCTTCCAGTGGTCGAACTGGCCAATCATCAGCAGCGTATCCGGGCGGATTCCCTCTCGCAGCACCGCCGCGCCCTCGGTGGTGCCGGACACCGATTCGATCGTCAGGCGCTCGCCCTCGGCGATTCCCAGGCGCTTCGCGGTCGAGCGGTTGATGATCACGCCGCGGTGCCCGCTGATGTTGTTCGCCACTTCGTTGATCAGCGGCAGGCCGACGTTCGCGCCCCAGCTGTACTGCATCGAGCGCGCGGTCAGCGCCCAGAACGGGAACTCGTCCGGGTCGCGGTTGTACTCGCGTGCGTACTCGATCCACATCTCCGGGAAGCGCTCGTACTTCGGCATGAACTCGTATTCCTTCAGCTGCTCGTCCCACCACTTGATGCCGGTCTCGGCGAGCCGGTTCGCCAGTTCGCGGCCGTGGCGTGTGATGCGTTCCTGATAGGGCAGCTCGAAGCGCAGGCCCTTGTCTTCCATGGCCGGGTAGAGGTACCAGTCGAGCTGCGGGAAGGGCTTCAGCATGTAGCCCTTCTCCTTGAACCACGCGAGGTCGTGGATCTCCTTGCCCTCGGTGAGTTCGCCGCTTGCAGCCTTGCAGAACGCGTCCCACACCTCGTCGCACGTCGGCGCCTTCGAGTCATCCAGCGAAAAATCGTAGCGCCCCTTGCGGTCGGCGAGCGGCGTGCCCGCCGCGCCGCGGTTCACCGCGCCAACGTACTCCTTGAGGATCCCGGCACGCTCGGCGAGCGCGGTGGCAATGTCGGTGAAGTCCTTCACGTCGCAGTGGGACTCGACCACCGGCTGGCGGATCGCCCAGCCATCGTGCTTCCAGAAGTTCTCCTGGAACTTGGTCGTGCCGATGCGGATGAGCTGCAGGCTCTCCAGGTCGGAGGCCTCGGGCAGCAGCACGTCGGCGAAGTGGTTGGTCTCGTCGTCGGTGTACGCCATGGCGACGATGAAGGGGAATTCCGCCAGGCGTTCCGCCACCTGCGGCGCGTTCCACGACGAAATCGCCGGATTGGTGCGGTAGCAGATCCACATGTCCGGCGGCTGCGTGCGCGGCCAGTTGTCGGGGGCCTTCTTCTGGAACAGCCATGGCAGGTGCGCCGGCCCGAGCGCCGCCGACCACGGCGAATCCGACACCAGCGGCACCAGCGTCTTGTAGCCGTTGCGGATGTGCGGGTCGCGCATCCAGCCTTCTTTGGACGTGTCGTTGAACTGGAAGGTCATCAGGCCGTCCGGCCCAGGCTGTACCGAGCCGGTGCGCGAGGCTGCGGGACGGACCAGCTTGACCGTGGTGCCGAGCGTGCCGCCCGGGACTTCGAGCGCGCCGACCAGCACCGCGAGCAGCGTGCGCGCCCAGCAGCAGTGGTAGCCGCCAAAACCGTTGTTCACGGTCTTTCCCAGCGTGATCGCCACCGGGCGGAACGGCAGCGTCTTGCCTTCGATCTCGATGGTCTGGCCGATGCAGGCATGCGCCACGTATTCGTCGGCGACGCGGCGTATGGTGGCCGCGGGCACGTCGCACTCGGCTGCGGCCCAGTCTGCCGAATACTCCTGCATGTGCTCGAGCAGTTTCTGGAACGCGGGTTTGCCTTTCGCGGCGTCGTGCCGGATGCGTTCGCCGTCCGGCCCGTGCTCGACCGCAGCGGCCGTGTATTCGCCGTCCAGCGCCGGATCCTTCAGGCCCGGGTCGTCATGCGCCTTGGCGCGGCCGTCGGCAGCGTCCCAGACGAGCGGCTTGCCGCTCGCCGCATCGCGCAGGTACCAGCCATTCGGCCCGACCAGGTAGGGCGAGCTGGTGCGGTGCTTCAGGTAGGGCAGGTCGCAGGATTCGCGCCAGCCGCGCTCGTGCAGGATGTGGTGGATGAGGCCGTAGAGGAAGGCCGCGTCGGTCTTTGGCTTGATCGGCACCCATTCGGCGGACACCGCGCCGGTGATCGACAAATGCGGTTCCACCTGGATCCGCTTGGCGCCGCGCACGCGCGCGTCGGCCTCGCGCCAGATACCGACCACGCCGCCGGAAGCCTCGACGTTGTTGCCGCAGTTGATGATGTAGTTCACGTACGGCGTGTCGGGCGAAACGACGAACGCGCGATGCCACAGTTCGCCGTACAGGTGCTCCGCGTGGTAGCACTTCACGCCTTGGCCGGCGCCGTAGCCCTGGTCGATCGGTCCCCACGCCGCCATGAAGGCGGGGAAGGTGCCCATGTACTGCACCGGCGTGCCGCCGCCGCCGGTGGAAGTCGCCAGGCGCGGGAAGCCTTCCTCGTTCTTCAGCCCCTTCGCGCGAATCTCGCGCATCTTCGCGCCGACGATGTCCAGCGCCTCGTCCCAGGAGATCGGCACGAAGCGCGGGTCCTCGTTGCGGCCCTTCTTCGGGTTGGTGCGCTTCATCGGCTGCTTGATGCGGTTCGGGTTGTAGGTCTTCTGTATCAGGCCGTAGGCCTTCACGCAGACCCTGCCGCCGCCGGGATGCTGGCCGCTGATGTCGTAGTTGGATTCGATGCGGGTGGCCACGCCGTTCTCGACCTCGACCTTCATCAGGTCGGGGCCTGCGACGCACTGGTAGCAGTAGACTGAAACTTGTTTTTTGTTCACCATCTCCGTCATCGGGACTCCTTGTCAACCAGCACCTCGTGTCCTGCGCGGGTGAGTTCGAGGACGCTTGCCGGCACCAGGCCGACACGGTCCTCGTGTACCTTGATTTCGCGCGGGACGCCGATCAGCATGTGCACCGTTCAGCCTGCGAGGAACGCGTCGACCACGGCGCGCGTCGAGTAGGTGCCCGCCACGTCGAACCTGAAGCTGCGGTGGCGGTAGTCGCCGTTGGCCTGCCGCTCGTACAGCGGCAGCAGCTCGTCGCGCCGGGCGGCGATCGCGCGCAGCGCGGCGACCAGCGCGTCGACGTCCGCCTCGGTGTTGTAGATGCCGAAGCTCGCGCGCACCATGCCGCGACGCTCGTCGGCCAGGCGCTCGAGGTCCGCGTTGGAGAGCCGGTCGGCGGCTTCTTCCAGGCTCGCCATCACCATCTCGCGCACGTACGGATGCGCGCAGAAGCATTCGTTGCGGACCGCGATGTTGAAGTAGTCGTTCAGCACCGCCGCGGTGAACGCGTGGTCGCAGTCCTCGAGGTTGAAGGTGATCGCGCCGGTGCGCAGCGTCGCGCCCGCGGGGTCGCTCGCGCCGTACACGGTGATGCCGGGCACGGTGGCGATTGCTTTCAGCGCGTAGGCCATCAGGCGGTGCTCGTCCTCGGCGATCGCCGTCATGCCGACGCTGTGCAGCGCGTACAGCGCCGCGCCGAGCGCGATGGCGCCGGGGATGTTCGGCGTTCCGGCTTCCTCGCGGTCGGGGAAGCTCTGCGACACCGTGTAGCGGTCCAGCCACACCGTGTCGACCATGCCGCCGCCCACTTCCTCGGGTTCGACCGGCGCGAAGAGCTCGCTGCGGGCCACCACCACGCCGGGCGAGCCGGGCGCGTAGACCTTGTGGCCGGAGAACACGACCACGTCCAGGTCCTGCGCCGGGTCCGGGTTGCCGCTCATGCGGATCGGCACGTGCGCGGCCATCTGCGCGGCGTCGACGACGATGAGCGCGCCGTGGCGATGCGCCAGTTCGGCGATCTCGTGGATCGGGTTCAGGATGCCGGTGACGTTGGACACGCCGGTGATGGCGACA
>JBFWRS010000083.1:0-8673 GCA_050248795.1 Burkholderiales bacterium
ATGAACTTGTCCGGCGGATCATTGATGTCGATGACATCGACCTGCGCCAGCGGAATCATGATGTCGCGAACCTGCAGCTCGGCAACTGCCATCGCGCCTTCGATGATGGACAGCGCCTCGGCGTCGATCAGGCCGCGCTTGTACGCCGAGCGCAGCAACTGCAACAGGCCGTCGCGGTCTTCGGGCTCGCGCGCCACCAGCGCGGAAACGCGCTGCAGCAACGTAGGTCGCGGGGATTCGCTCATCGTGTGCTTCGCGCCGATTCTACAGCGTAGGGGTCGGCGTACCCGAGACGTGCGAGCAGCTTCGCTTCGGCGCCTTCCATGCGCCGCGCGTCGCCGTGGCGCTCATGGTCGTAGCCGCGCAGGTGCAGCATGCCATGCACCACCAGGTGCGCGTAGTGCGCTTCGAGCGCGATCCGGCGCTCGCGCGCCGCGCGCGCAAGCACCGGATGGCAGAGCACGATGTCGCCCCGGCGCGGCGACGCGCAATAGACAAACGTCAGCACGTCGGTTGCGTAGTCGCGTCCGCGGAACACGCGGTTCAGCCGCCGCGCCTCCGCGGTGCCGACGATGCGCAGCGTGACCTCGGCGCGCCCGCGCAGCGCCGCGAGTGCCCAGCGCCGCAGGCGCGCGCGCGCGGGTACCGCGGCGGCGACGACCGCCACCTGAACCGCGATGCTACTTGCGGGCCGGCCCGCTTGCCGTGTCCGCGTGGCGCTCATAGGCTTCGACGATACGCGCGACCAGCGGGTGCCGGACGACGTCGGCTGCGGTGAACTCGGTGAATGCGATGCCGCGCACGTCGCGCAGGACCTGGCGTGCCTCGACCAGGCCGCTCTTCTGGCCGCGGCCGAGGTCGATCTGCGTGACATCACCCGTCACCACGGCCTTGGCCCCGAAGCCGATGCGCGTGAGGAACATCTTCATCTGCTCGGGGGTCGTGTTCTGCGCCTCGTCGAGGATCACGAACGCGTGGTTGAGCGTGCGGCCGCGCATGTAGGCGAGCGGTGCAAGTTCGATGGTGCCGCGCTCCAGCAGCTTGCCGGTCTTGTCGAAACCCATCAGGTCGTACAGCGCATCGTAGAGCGGCCGCAGGTACGGATCGACTTTCTGCGCCAGGTCGCCGGGCAGGAAGCCGAGGCGCTCGCCGGCCTCGACTGCCGGGCGCACCAGCACGATGCGCTTGACCGCGTCGCGCTCGAGCGCATCGACGGCGCAGGCGACCGCCAGGTAAGTCTTGCCAGTGCCGGCCGGGCCGATGCCGAAGCTGACGTCGTGCGCAAGGATGCTTGCGAGGTACTGCTGCTGGTGGGGCGTGCGGCCCTTGAGGTCGGGCCTGCGCGTGAGCAGGCGCGGTGCCTCGTCGGAACTGAGGGCCACGGCAGGGTTCCTGCGCATGATCTCAGCGAGGCCGAGCTGCACGTCGTCGACCGACAGGTCCTCGGCGGCCCGGGCGTAGAACATCTCCAGGGCGCGCGCGGCACGGGCGGCCTGGGCAGGGTCGCCGCGCAGCGTGAAGCGCGCGCCGCGCCTGGCAATGGACACGTCCAGCGCGGATTCGATCTGCCTCAGGTTGGCATCCAGCGCGCCGCACAGCCGCGCAAGGCGCTGGTTGTCTTCGGGATCGAGGGCGACGTGCAGCGGCCGGGCGCGCGTCAAGCCGGCTCGCCCCTCAGCGTGTGCGCGCGCGCCTCGGTGATGCGCACGTCGACGAAGCCCCCGGCCATCCCGGGCGCGCCGCGGAAGTTCACCGTGCGCCCGTTCGGGGTGCGCCCGGACAGCTCCAGCGGGTTCCTCGCAGAAGGACCTTCGACCAGGATGCGCTGCACGCTGCCGACCATCGCATCCGCGATCGCGCGCGCACTCGACTCGATCTCGCGCTGCAGCCGCTGCAGGCGCGCGAGCTTGTCCTCGTGCGGTACCGGATCGGGCAGGTCCGCCGCCGGCGTTCCCGGCCTCGGACTGTAGGCAAAAGCGTACGAATCGTCGAAGCCGAGCTCCCGCGCGAGGCGCAGCGTGGCGTCGAAATCCTCTGCGGTTTCGCCGGGAAAGCCGACGATGAAATCCGAGGACACGCTGGTGTCGGGCCGTGCCCGGCGCAGCGCGCGCACGATCGCGCGGTACTCGAGCGCGGTGTAGCCGCGCTTCATCGCGGCGAGGATGCGGTCGGAACCCGACTGCACCGGCAGGTGCACGTGCGCCGCGAGCGTGGGCAGCGCCGCGTGGGCATCGATCAGGCGCCGCGTGAACTCGCGCGGGTGCGAGGTGGTGTAGCGGATGCGCCCGATGCCGTCGATCTCGGCGATGCAGGCGAGCAGCTCGGCGAAGTCGGCCGCCTGCCCGTCGATGCTGCCGCGCCACGCGTTGACGTTCTGGCCCAGCAGCGTCACTTCCCGCACGCCGCGTTCGGCGAGGCCGGCGATTTCGGCAACGACGTCATCGAAAGGCCGCGACACCTCGTTGCCGCGGGTGTACGGCACGACGCAGAACGAGCAGTACTTGCTGCAGCCTTCCATGATCGACACGAACGCGGTGGGCCCCTGCGCCTGCGGCGGCGGCAGGCAATCGAACTTCTCGACCTCCGGAAAGCTCACGTCCACCTGGGGCGCGCCGGTTTCGCGCCTGCGCGCAAGCAGTTGCGGCAGGCGGTGCAGCGTCTGCGGGCCGAACACGACATCCACGTAGGGCGCGCGCTCGAGGATGCCGGCGCCTTCCTGGCTTGCCACGCAGCCGCCCACCGCAATCATCAGGTCGGGCTTCACCTGCTTCAGCTGCTTCATGCGGCCGAGGTCGGAGTAGACCTTGTCCTCGGCCTTCTCGCGCACCGAACAGGTGTTGTAGACGATCAGGTCCGCGTCCTCGGGGGACGCGACCGGCTCGGCGTCCCCGCTGAGTGCGAGCGCGCCGGCGATCATCTCCGAGTCGCGCACGTTCATCTGGCAGCCGAAGGTGCGCAGGTAGAGCTTTCGCACCGCTCGAAGGCCTACCGGTTTCGGTCCGGCTGCGCGGCTTCGGCGGCTGAGAGGATCCACACCCGGGTGACGTGGCCCGAGGCGTCGACGAGGTACTTCACCAGCACGCGGTCGCCCGCCAGCGCGGTCGGCACGACGATGCGGTTGGATTCGTCGCGGATCTGCGCGCCGGCCGCGAGCTGCATCGGATCGCCGTCGATCTCGACGACCAGCGCCTGCAGATGCCGCATCTGCCCCCGCTTGGCGGTGTCGGGAATGGTGCGGAACTGCGCATGCGCCACCGAAGCGGCGGTGAGCAGCGCCACGATTACCGCCAGGAGAGCACGAACTCGCATCGATCGGCACCCGGGAAAGGTTGGTGGCGAATCAGGGACTCGAACCCCGGACACACGGATTATGATTCCGCTGCTCTAACCAGCTGAGCTAATTCGCCGCGTTGCAAAGGCGCGCATCCTACCCGAAAAGCCCCGCCCGCTCAAGGCGTTAAGGGCGTGCCCGCGACGCGGGACTTATACTGCCGGCGTGGACTTCGACGTAGTCATCGTCGGCGGCGGCCTGGTCGGCGCGAGCCTTGCCTGCGCGCTGCGCGACCTGCGCATCGCCATCGTCGATGCGGCCGCCGCCGCGCCGCCGCCGGATGCGCGCGGCTTCGATTCGCGCGTCTATGCGCTCAGCCCGGGCAACGCGGCGTTCCTGCGCGCAATCGGCGCCTGGGACAGGATTCCCGCGTCGGCGCTGACGCCGGTGCGTGGCATGCAGGTATGGGGCGACGATGGCGTGTCGGCGATCGGCTTCGACGCCTGGGATTCCGGCGTCGCGGAGCTTGCATGGATCGTCGAGGACCGCGTGTTGCAGGCGGCGCTGCGCGCGGAACTGCAGGCGCGGCCGGGCATCGCGCGCTATGCGCCGTCGCAGTGCAAGGCGCTGCACGTCGAGCCGGTGCGCGCCATGGTCGCGCTCGCGGATGGCGCGAGCCTCGGCGCGAAGCTGGTGGTGGGAGCGGATGGCGCCGAATCCCGCGTGCGCGACGAGGCCGGCATCGCGGCGCGGCGCGAGGCCTATCCGCAGCATGCGGTGGTGGCGAACTTCGCCTGCGGGAAGCCGCACGGCGGCGTGGCCCGGCAGTGGTTCCAGGGCGGGCCGGTGCTGGCCCTGCTGCCGCTGCCCGGCGAGCATGTGTCGATGGTGTGGTCCACGCACGACGCGGAGGCGGCGCGCCTCGCGGCGCTGGATGCGCAGTCGCTGTGCGTGGAGGTGGAGCGCGCCTGCGGCGGCGTGCTCGGCGGCTTCTCGCTGGTGACGCCGGCGCGCACGTTTGCGCTGCAGCGGCTGGATGCGCAGGTAAGCATCTGTCAGCGCGTCGCGCTGGTCGGCGATGCCGCGCACGTGGTGCATCCGCTCGCGGGCCAGGGCGCGAACCTTGGATTCCAGGATGCGCGGGTGCTGGCCGATGTGCTGGCGGCGCGCGAACCCGGGCGCGACCCGGGCGATCGCGGCCTGCTGCGCAGGTATGAGCGCGCGCGCGCCGAAGCTATACTCACCATGGGTGCGACGGTGCATGGCCTGTACCGCCTGTTCGACGATGGCGGCACGTTCGCCAGGCGCAGCCGCAACGCCGGCCTGAAACTTGTGGACCGCATGGCTGTCGTAAAGAACCTGCTGATCCGGCAGGCAATGCAGTAGCCCCGAACCCGAATCTCCGGAGCATCGATGAACCGTATCCCCGCCTTTCTCGCCGCGCTGCTCCTGTCGGGCGCCGCAACTGCCGACGAAGCCGTGATCCGGAAAGTGATGGGGCAGAAGCTGGGCGGGGTCAGGATAGAGCGCGTCACCGAAACGCCGATTCCCGGCATCTTCGAGATCCGATACCGCAGCGATAGTGGCAGCGAAGCCATCTACTCCAACGCCAATGCGACCTATGTGTTCTTCGGCAACCTGATCGAGGTGAATACCGGCCGCAACCTGACCACCGCGATCAGGTTCAGCGACCTGCCGCTGGATCTCGCGGTGAAGGTCACGCGCGGCTCGGGCCGCAGGGTGCTGGCGATATTCTCGGATCCCTATTGCCCGGCCTGCCGCTCGTTCGAGGCCGAACTGGCGAAGCTGGATGACATCACCATCCATTACTTCATGTATCCGGTGATCCGTCCCGAGCTGGCGGATCACTCGAAAGCCGCCTGGTGCGCCAAAGACCGCACCAAGGCGTGGCTGGAACTCGCGCAGCGCGGCAAGCCGCCGGCGGGCGCGGCCACCTGCAGCAATCCGATCGAGAAGGTGCTCGATCTGGGGCGTTCGCTCGGCGTCGGTTCCACGCCGACCGTGTTCCTTGCCAACGGTGAACGTATCAAGGGTGGTATGCCGGCGGCGCGGCTCGCGGAAGTGCTCGACAGCGCTTCGCCGCAGGCGAAGAAATAGCCTCGCGCTCAGCCGCCGGGCGGCGTTTCGCCGCGCGGCCACAGCAGCCACATCGCACCGCGCTGGCGCATGCGCCCGGCGAGCGCGCCGGCTTCGTCGCCGGTTCCCCAGAAGAAATCCGCGCGCACCGCGCCGCGGATCGCGCCACCGGTGTCCTGCGCGAGCACCAGCCGCTGCAGCGGCTTGGGCGACAGCGGCCAGGTGGTGTCGAGGAACACCGGGGCACCCAGCGGAATGTGCCGCGGGTCGATCGCGATGCTGTAGCCGGCGGCAAGCGGCACGCCAAGCGCACCGGTAGGACCATCGGCCGGCGGCATTTCGCGGAAGAACACGTAGCTCGGGTTCTCGTTCAGCGCCGCCTGCATCTTCGCGGGATTGGCCGCCGCCCACGCCTTGATGCCCTGCATCGACGCCTGCTCCAGCGCCAGTTCGCCGCGATCGACCAGGTGCCGGCCGAGCGAGCGGTAAGGGTGGCCGTTCTGGTCCGCGTAGCCGAGGCGCACGCGCCGGCCGTCCGGCGTGCTGATCTGCCCCGAGCCCTGAATCTGCAGGAAGAAGAGTTCAACCGGATCCGCGACCCAGGCGAGCACCGGTGCGCCGAGCGCCTTGCCGCCACCCTCGATGTCGGCGCGCGACCAGTAGGGCACCAGCCGCCGCCCCTCGAGCCTGCCGCGCAGGCGTCGATGCTTGAGGTCCGGGTGCAGCGATACGAGATCGACGACGACGAGGTCTTCGGGCACGCCGAACACCGGGTAGCGGAACCTGTCGGAGCGCGTGCGGCTGCCCTCGAGCACGGGCTCGTAGTAGCCGGTGACGAGGCCGGTGGCGTCGCCGTCATGGGTGGAGATGCGCCACGGCGTGAACGCCGACTCGAAAAAACGCGCGGCGTTCGCGGGGTCTGCAACCCGTGCCTCATCGCAAGCGCGGCGCAGCGCGCGATGGAGCGCAGGCCGTGCGCAGCCGGCGAGAAAAGCAGCGAGGCTCGCGGGCGCGACGCCCTGCGCCCAGCCTGGCAGCGCGCTGAACGGCACCTGTTCGAACTGCGCCGGGCCGACGGCGGGCTTCGCCGGCACGCCCGGGCACACCGGGCAGGGTTTTGCCGGCGGCGCTTCGTGGATCGCGGTGCATCCGGCAGCCGCGGCTAGAATGCATGCAGCAAGGAGCCGAACGATGTGGGTGATCTTCCTCGAGATGGGCGCAGTGATCCTGATCGGCGCGTTCATCATCTGGTGGACCTGGCCGAAGAAGAAGTCAAAGCCCCGCGAATCCGACAAGCAGTAGCGATTCAATGCAGTACGCGCGGCACCGACAGCGTGAACTCCGGAATCGGCGCCTCGAAACGCGTGCCATCCTCGGCCACCATCTGGTAGCTGCCGCGCATCGTGCCTACCGGCGTCGCGACAGCGGTGCCGCTGGTGTACTCGAACTGCTCGCCGGGACGCAGCAGCGGCTGCGCGCCGACCACGCCGAGGCCGCGCACTTCCTGCTCCTGGCCCGCGGCATCGCGGATGATCCAGTGGCGGCTGATCAGTTGCGCGGCGACGTTTCCGGTGTTGCGGATCGTGATGGTGTAGGCGAAGACGTAGCGCGATGCCGCTTCGTCGGACTGGTCGGCGAGGTATTGCGTGACGGCGCTGACCGCGATCTCCGTGCGCTTCTCCTGTGCCATGGCGGCTATTGTAAACTCGCGTCGCCATGTCGTTCCGCATCGCGCCCAGCATCCTTTCCGCGGATTTCGCGCGCCTTGGCGACGAGGTGCGCGCCGTGGCAGCGGCAGGCGCGGACCTCATTCACTTCGACGTCATGGACAATCATTACGTGCCGAACCTCACCGTCGGCCCGCTGGTCTGCGCGGCGCTGCGCCCGCACGTCAAGCTGCCGCTCGACGTGCACCTGATGGTGAAACCGGTCGATCGCATCATCCCGGACTTCGCGAAAGCCGGCGCCGACATCATCAGCTTCCATCCCGAGGCGTCGGAACACGTCGACCGCAGCATCGCGCTGATCCGCGAGCACGGCTGCAGGCCCGGCCTGGTGCTGAATCCGGCAACGCCGCTTGCGTGCCTGGACCACGTGCTGGAAAAGCTCGACCTGGTACTGCTGATGTCGGTGAACCCCGGCTACGGCGGCCAGCAGTTCATCGAATCGGTGCTGCCGAAGATCGCCGCGGTGCGGCGCCGCATCGAAGCCTGCGGCCGCGACATCTGGCTCGAGGTCGATGGCGGCATCAAGGCCGACAACATCCGCCGCGTGGCGGACGCCGGCGCCGACACGTTCGTCGCCGGGTCGGCGATTTTCGGCTCGAAGGACTACGCGGCGACCATCGCCGACATGCGCGCGCGCCTGTCGTGATGGCACTGCGGTGACCGCGATGCGCGTGACGCGCGCGGCGCTGATCGACCTGGACGGCACGCTTCTCGACACCGCGCCCGAACTCGCGGCGGCGGCGAACGCGATGCTTGACGAGCTCGGGCTGGCGCCGCTGCCGGGCGGGACCGTCAGCAGCTTCATCGGGCAGGGCGTGCAGGTGCTGGTGTTGCGCTGCCTCGCGGCGTGCGGGCGCGAGCCGGCGGGCACGGAACTGGAGATCTTCTCGCGGCATTACGAGCGCCTGAGCGGCAGCGCGGCGCAGGCCTACCCGGGCGTACACGAGGGTCTCGCGGCGATGCGCGAGGGCGGACTTGCGCTCGCATGCGTCACCAACAAGCCGGCGCGCTTCACGCTGCCGTTGCTCGCTGCCGCCGGCCTCGCGCGCTACTTCGACGCGGTCGTGACCGCCGACGCGGTCGGCAGGCGCAAGCCCCACCCCGAACCGTTCCTGCACGCCTGCCGCCTGCTCGGCGTGAGCCCCGGCGAGGCGGTCGTCATCGGCGACTCGGCTAACGACGCCGGTGCCGCGCACGCTGCCGGATGCCGCTTCCTGCTGGTGCCGTATGGCTACCGCGAGGGCAGGGATGCGCGGGACATCGCCAGCGATGGTATAGTCGCGTCGCTGCACGAAGCAGCGATGCGAATCGCGCGACGACATTGAACAACGCTCAGAACACGCTTCTCTCCCTCCCCAGGCACGGCTGGCGCCGCTGGCGCCCCTAGCCGCGTTCGCGTTTTCGGCGCTCCCGTGCGGCACGGGCGCGCAGCAGCAAACCGCCGCCACCCAGCCCTGAACCGCAGCACCCGCAGAAGAAGTGGAGCATTGCCATGACCGAGCTTGAATTCAAGCAGCTCGCGCGAGAGGGATACACGCGCATACCCGTCGTCGCCGAGGCCCGCGCCGACCTTTTCAC
>JBFWRS010000084.1:0-8359 GCA_050248795.1 Burkholderiales bacterium
ATGGGCCTGGACCTCACCGCGTTCCGGATGCTCGAGGTTAAAAGCGGCGACTGGATGCTGCTTGAGTAATTGGCGTAGAAGGCGGTCGGCGATATGAGCGCGCAGCTCGCTCAGTACCTGCTCGGCGATATAGTCGCCCTACAAGCCTCTGGATGCAGTGCTCGCCCGGGTGGACGAGATATCGCAGGGCGAGGTAGCTGAAGTATGTGAGCGCTTTTACGGAGTCGATGCGCAAACCATTGTTCGTCTCGGTCCAAGCTGGGCGACAAGACGGAAGACGGAAGACGAAAGGTGCTCGCAGTTTCTTGTCGCTTCCGTCTTCCGTCCCGCATCTCATCACAAACCAACTTTCCCTTAGGCAGCCCTATGAAGATCGGCATCCCCAAGGAAATCAAGACGAACGAGAATCGCATCTCGCTCGTCCCGGCCGGCGCGGAGGCCTTCGTGGCCGCTGGCCATCAGGTATTCGTGGAGCAGGGGGCCGGGCTCGGCTCTGGCTTCGACGATGCACAATACGTCGCGGTGGGCGCGAAGATGCTGCCGACGGCCGACGAGGTGTGGGCGACGGCCGACATGATCATCAAGGTCAAGGAGCCGATCAAGGTCGAGTGGCCGCGGATGCGGAAGGGCCAGACAATCTTCACGTATTTCCACTTCGCGGCGGACGAAGAGCTGACGAAGGCGCACATCGAGTCCGGCGCGACCTGCATCGCGTACGAGACGGTGGAGCTCTCCACCCGCGAGCTGCCGCTGCTGACGCCGATGTCTGAAGTGGCGGGCCGGATGGCGGTGCAGGAAGGCGCGAAGTACCTCGAGAAGCTCTACGGCGGCCGCGGCGTGCTCCTGGGCGGCGTCCCCGGCGTGGCGCCGGGCAAGGTCGTGATCCTCGGCGGTGGCGTCGTGGGCGTGAACGCGGCGAAGATGGCGGCCGGTCTCGGTGCCAAGGTCATCATCCTCGACACCTCGCTGCCGCGCCTGCGCTACCTGAGCGACGTGATGCCGGCGAACGTGCAGCTGATCTACTCCAACCGCGCCAACATCCTCGAGGCGATTGCCACGGCGGACCTGGTGGTGGGTGGCGTGCTGCTGCCGGGTGCCAAGGCCCCGAAACTGATCCGTCGCGGGGACCTCAAGCTGATGCGTCCGGGCGCCGTGATCGTGGACGTGGCGATCGACCAGGGCGGCTGCGTGGAGACCATCAAGGCCACGACGCACGAGAACCCGGTGTACACCGTGGACGGCATCATCCACTACGGCGTCGCCAATATGCCGGGTGGGGTGCCGCGCACGTCGACGCTGGCGCTGACCAACGCGACGCTCCCGTACGCGCTCAAGCTGGCCAACACGGGCTGGAAGCAGGCGCTGGCCGAGGATCCCGCCCTCCTGAAGGGGCTGAACGTGGTCGACGGCAAGGTCACGTACCAGGGTGTGGCGGAGGCGTTTGGGATGGAGTATCACGACGCGGGGAAGTTCGTTAAGTAACCGCGGACGGAAGACGGAAGAGCTCTAAGCGCCACACGCAAGCGTGGGCCGCGCCAAGGACGACCTCGCGCTGGATGGCTGGTACATCTCGGGCGACGTGTTCCGCCGCGACGCGGGCGGCGCGTCACTTTCATGAAGGAACTGCCCCTCGCGGGCACCAACAAGGGCGATCGCAAGGTGCGGGGCGGCTCGCGCGGGGGCAGACCGCGCAGCCGGTTCAGGCGTAACGATTCAGGCGTAATCCAGCGGCAGCGCGGTGGTGTACTTCATCTGCTCCATTGCGAACGAGGAACTGACGTCCATCAGGTCGGCGACGCGTATCAGCTTCTTGTAGACCGCGTCATAGCTGGCGATGTCCGGCACCACCACGCGCAAGAGGTAATCCACCTCGCCACTCATGCGGTAGATCTCGACCACCTCGGGGATCTCCTTCACGCCGGCAGCGAAGCGCTCCAGCCAGGCCTGGCTGTGCTGGCTGGTGCGCACCGAGACGAATACCGTGACGCCGACGTTCAGCGCCTTCGGGTCGCACAAGGCCACGTTCCTGCGGATCACACCGGCGGCGCGCAGCTTCTGGATGCGCCGCCAGCACGGCGTGTGCGACAGGTGCACCTTCGCGGCGGTCGCCGCCAGCGGCGTGTCGGCGTCATGCTGCAGCATGGTGAGGATTTTCCGATCTATCGCATCCACGCAATATTTTACTACGTTATAGAAGATATATAGGATCACATACTATGCGCACCTTGCCCAGCAGCAGCGATCGCAAACGATTTGCGCGCCGGGGTTGCTAGACTGAACCCATGGCAATCGCCAACATCGCCAACAGCAAGAACATCCGCATGCAGCCCCAGCGAGCGCGAGAATGAGAGCGATGATCTTCGAGGAGCACGGCCCGGTGGCCAACCTGCACCTGGCCGACCTGCCCGACCCGGTTCCGGCCAAGGGAGAGGTGATGATCCGCGTGCGAGCCATCGCGCTCAACGGCTTCGACCCCATGATCCTTGCACGGATTCCGGGCATCAAGACGCCGCTGCCGATGATCCCCGGCGGCGATGTCGCGGGGGAGATCGTCGGTTTCGGGCCCGGCGGCGACGCCACCGGCCTGGCGAAGGGCATGCGCGTGATGGTCAATCCCTTGCTTCCCGGCGGCGTGCTGGGCGAAACCGTGCGTGGCGGCGCCTGCGATTACCTGTGCCTGCCGATGACAAACGTCATCAGGCTGCCCGACGCGGTCAGCTTTGACGATGCCGCCGCCTTGCCCATCGCATATGGCACGGCGCACCGCATGATGATCACGCGCGGCCAGGTGAAGAAGGGAGACAAGGTACTCGTGCTCGGCGCCACCGGCGGGGTCGGTGTCTGTTGCGTCCAGCTGGCAAGGCTCCAGGGGGCGGAGGTTGCCGCGTGCACCAGCTCCGCAGCGAAGGCGGGCATGCTCAAGTCGATCGGCGCGGACCATGTTATCAATGTCAGCGAGACCGACTATTTCGAGGCGGTCAAAGGCCTGTGGGGCAAGCCCAAGGTCTGGGGCGAAAGCGGCGGCGCCGACCTGGTGGTGAATTTCGTCGGTGGCGATGACTGGGCCAAGTCCTTGCGATGCGTCAAGCGCGACGGCAAGCTGCTCACGTGCGGCGCCACCAACGGCTTCAATCCGCCGACGGACATCCGCTACATCTGGTCGTTCGAGCTCAATGTGATGGGCTCCAACGCCTGGACGAACGAGGACCTCATCAGCCTGCTCGAGCTCGTGGCGACGGGCAGGATGTCGCCGGTCAAGTCGTCGGTGCGCCCCGTCGAGGAACTGGCGGTCTCCTTCCAGGAGATGATCGACCGCAAGGTCTTCGGCAAGGCGATCCTCACCCTGTAACGGGCGGGCACGCCCTCTCGGAACGGAGAATCTCGACAAGCGTGCACAACGGAAAGGCGACAAATCTCGGGGATCTCATCGACGCGTCCGCCGACCTGTCGAAGACGGCGTTCATCGAGATCGGCCAGGGAAGCCGAACCAGAACGCCTACATCGAATCCTTCAACGGGCGATTCCGGGACGAATGCCTGAATGAGCACTGGTTCACGAGCCTGGCGCACGCCCGCGCGGTGATTGCGGAATGGCGGCGCGACTACAACGAGGAACGGCCAAAGAAGGACTTGGGCGGGTTGCCGCCAGCGCTCTATGCCGCGCGCTTGGCTTCGCGCGCGAACCCAAGCGCGCAGCAATCCGGTACAGTTTGCAGCGATGGACGCTAGATCAGACTGCTACTGAAATAGGGATCACGTCGCATGCGAGAAAGGCCTCGAACTCGTCTCTGACGAACCCGGGCAGGCTCGTGCCGGTCCTCGCTTCGGTCTGCGCGAGGAACGTCTCCTCCGGGCGCCGCCGCTCGTACCGGAGGGCGTGCGCCGACGCGGCGCGCAACACGGCTTTGCGCTCCAGTCCCATCCGGAGGCAAACGCGCGAACCACGATCGCGCGGCACCGCGACTTTGCGAGTTCCGAAAAAAGCGAACCCAAGTCAACGACCGGCACAGCAAGGGCGTTGAAGAGGAGATGTTCAGTCGCGTAAATAGGGATCGATGAACTCGATCGACCCAGCGAGCGTGCGTCAAGCCGAGAAAGCGCCCCCTACTCCCGCTCAATCATCAACGGCACCTGCAAACCGTTGTCGCGTCTAGAATTTTTGTCGGCGCGCCGTTGGGGTGCAAACACGGCTCAGGTCCACGCGTTTGATTGCATGGATGCTTCCGAGGCCACATCCATCGCTGTCGCGCCATTAACTCTCGCCACCGTGCGGCTTCACTGCCAATGATCGCGCCTTGTCGAGTTTCGCCTTAAGCCTCTGAGTGGTTTTCTCGATGCCGATGATGAACCGTCTATGCCTTCCTCGGCTGACTTCCTCGACTGCATCGCTAGCAGTGAAGTTAAGGGAAACGGCGGGACCATTGACCTCGGTGACTGTGACGGTGATTTCGACCCACATGCCGAAGAGCGTGGCGGCGAGATGATCGAGTTCAACCCAAGTGCCAACCGAATTCTTCCCTGGCTCAATGTGTTGAAGCAGCACATCCCGACATACCGTCTCAATGTCGTATAGCAAACTGGGGGTAGAGTAAACCGAAAGATCGTCGTCAATGGAGATCGTGCGGTCCCGGTCGATATCAAAGCGTCGGGTCGCAGTAAGGCCGGCTTTAAGTGACTCGTTCATCGTCAGTCCTCAGATGTGTAATTGTACGACGACAGCAAGACATGCTTAAGTTCAGCGAAGGTCTTTTAGGGCGTCGACCTAGATCCGCACGTGGCGGTAGCATGTCCAGCGTCCGGATTCTCGGAACCTCTCGGTCGGTTGCTCCAGCGGCTCGCTTCAGTCGTCCCTTCGGCGTTCTTCACCGGATGTCTCCCAGTTCTTTCCGCCTCGCTTACGTACGTTCTTATCGAAATGCCCAGGCACGCGGCGCGCCTTGATCCAATCCAACTTGTCCCCACACTTTCCCCACACCTTACAGCCCGAGATAGGCCTCCTTCACTTGTTGGTCTTCGAAGAGATCAGCGCCAGTGCCGGTGAGCACGATGCGGCCAGTCTCGAGCACGTAGCCGCGGTCGGCCACGGCAAGCGCCGCGCGGGCGTTCTGGTCCACCAGGAAAATGGTCGTGCGCGCCGCTTTCAGCGCGCGCACCTTGGTGAATATCTCTTCCACTAGCCGCGGCGCGAGCCCCATCGAGGGCTCGTCGAGCAGCAGCAGGCGGGGTTTGGCCATCAGGCCGCGGCCCATGGCGAGCATCTGCTGCTGGCCGCCCGAGAGGACCCCGGCGGCCTGGCGGCGCCGTTCCTTCAGGGCGGGGAACATCGCGTACACGCGCTCAAGCTCGGCGTCGCTCTCGGCGCGCGTCCGGGTGTAGGCCCCTAGCCTGAGGTTATCCTCGACCGAAAGCGGGCCAAACACCTGCCGGCCCTCGGGCACCTGGACGATGCCGCGCCTGACGCGCCGCTCGGCGCGCTCGTGCGTGATGTCCGCGCCCGCGAAGGTCACGCGCCCGCCGGACGCCGGCTGTACGCCAGACAGCGTGCGCAGGAGCGTCGTCTTGCCGGCGCCGTTCGCGCCCACCAGCGCCACCAACTCGCCGTCCTCCACCGTCAGATCGATTCCCGCGAGCGCCTGGATGCGCCCGTAATGGCTGGTCAGGGCGCTGACCTCTAGCATGACGCGGGCTCCGCGCTTCCCAGATAGGCGTCGATGACCGCGGGGTCGTTGCGCACCCGTTCGGCCGTGCCTTCACAGAGCTTGCGGCCGTAATCGAGCACCACGATGTGGTCCGAGACGCCCATCACCAGGCGCATGTTGTGCTCTACCAGCACCACCATAACGCCTGACTGCACCAGCCGGGTGATGAGCCGGTTGATCTCGTGCGTCTCGGTCGGGTTGAGGCCCGCCGCGGGCTCATCGAGCAGCAATATTTTCGGCTTGCCGCCTAGCGCGCGGGCGATCTCCAAGCGCTTGAGCGCGCCGTAGGGCAAGGCATCGGTGCCGGCGTCGAGATAATCGCCCAGGCCGACGAAGCGCATCAGCTCGGCGGCCTCCTCCCGGCTCTCGCGCTCGCCCGCGGCCAGGCTGGGAAATCGCAGCAGCGCCGCCAACCAGCCGCCGCGCTCGCGCAGGTGGCGCCCGACCATCACGTTTTCGAGCGCGCTCATGTTGAAGAAGATCTGCAGGTTCTGGAAGGTGCGCGCCATGCCGCGCGCGGCGAGCTGGTGCGGCGCGAGCCCGGTCACGTCCGCACCTTCGAACACCACCTTGCCCGCGGAGGGTGCGTAGATGCCGGTGAGCAGATTAAGCAGCGTGGTCTTGCCCGCGCCATTGGGCCCGATGATCGAGTTCACCTTGCCCCGCTCGAGCTCGAAGGACACCTGGTCCACCGCGAGCACGCCGCCGAACTCCTTCGATAGCGCCGTTACGCTGAGTTGCGGCGCGCTCATTTGCGCTTCCTCGCCAGCGCCAGTATCAGGCTCGGCAGCAAACCGCGCGGAAAGAAGATAATGGTGGAAATCATCACCGCGCCGAACACCACCATCTCGTATTCCTTGAGCACCGTGAGGAGTTGCGGCAACAGCGTGAGCGCGGCGGCGCCGATGACCGCGCCGAAAGTCGAGGCCATGCCGCCGAACACCACCATGACCACCAACTCGACGGAATGGAAAAAACCGACCTTGCCGGGCGTGATGAAGCCCGAATAGTGCGCCGTCATGCTGCCCGCGACCGAGGCGAACACCGCCGAAATGACGAATATGCCGACCTTGGCGCGCGTCGCATCGATGCCCGAGACCTGCGCGCCGACTTCCGAGCCGTGCAGCGCGCGCAGCGCGCGGCCTGCCGGCGATTCGATCAGGTTGAGCGCGATCCACACCGCGGCCAGCAGCCCGGCGCCGACGATCCAGTACCAGGCGCGCTCGCCCGCCAGGCTCAGCCCGAACAGCGTGAATGCCGGCACGCTCATCCCGTCGGGCCCACCCGTGAGGCGGTCCTCGGTGACGACCACGATCGAAATGATGATGCCCATGCCGAGCGTCGCCATTGCGAGGTAATGCCCTTTCAGTTTCAGGATCGGGCGGCCGACCAGCAGCGCGATCAGCGCCACGCCGGCGGTGGTCGCGGCCAGCGCGGCCACGGGCGGCCAGCCGTAGCGCGCTGTAAGGATCGCCGAACCGTACGCCCCGAGGCCGAAGAATCCGGCGTGACCAAGGCTGATCTGCCCCGCGTAGCCGATCAGCAGGTTGAGGCCCACGCACACGATCGCGTTGATGCCGACGAGGATCGCGACCTCGTACCAGTAGTTGTTCGCGAGAGCGAGCGGCAGGAGCAGAATCACTGCCGCCAGCAGCGCGAGCCCCCCGGTGCGCGGCGTTCTCCAGTCCATCGCTAGACGCGCTCGGCGCTCTTCTTGCCGAACAGGCCGCTCGGCATGAAGAAGAGCACCGCGAGGATGATGACGAACGCGATCGCGTCCTTGTACGCCGAGCTCACGTAGCCCGCGCCGAGGCTCTCGACGATGCCGAGCACAAGGCCGCCCACCACCGCACCGGCGCCGCTGCCCAGTCCGCCGAGGATGGCGGCGGCGAACCCCTTGAGCCCGAGCATCACGCCGACATCCCACGTGGTCAGGGTGATCGGCGCGATCAGGATTCCCGCGATCGCGCCGAGCGCGGCCGACAGTCCGAACGACATCAGCAGCACGAAGCGCACGTTGATACCGCACAACTGCGCCGCGAGCGGGTTGTGCGACGTCGCGAGCATCGCCTTGCCGGTCAGCGTGCGGCCGAAGAACCAGCCCAGCAGCAGCACGATGGCGAAGCTCACGCCCAGCACCCACAGGCTCTGCGGCAGGATGGTCGCGCCCGCGAGCTCGATCGGCTTGTCGCCCGAGAACGGCTGCAGCGCGTGCAGGTTCTTGTCCCAGACCAGCGTGGCGAGGCCGCGCAGCAGGATCGAGGCGCCGATGGTGATGATGATCAGCGTGACCACGGACGCGCCGCGCGCCGGCTCGACGGCGAATTTCTCCAGCGCGAGGCCGACGGCGACCGCCGCGAGCACCGCGGCCGGCACCGCCAGCGCCAGCGGCAGGCCCGCGCCGGCGAACGACACGGTGGCCATGCCGCCGATCATCACGAATTCGCCCTGCGCGAAGTTGATGACGTGGCTCGCGTTGTAGATGATCGCGAAGCCGAGCGCCACCAGCGCGTAGATCGCGCCGATGGTCAGCCCGCCGAGCAGGTACTGAGCGAGCTGCGCGCTCATATCGCCGACCGCCTTCTACGCCAATTACTCAAGCAGCATCCAGTCGCCGCTTTTAACCTCGAGCATCCGGAACGCGGTGAGGTCCAGGCCCAT
>JBFWRS010000085.1:0-8139 GCA_050248795.1 Burkholderiales bacterium
TCGCCGTACTTGGCGCGCACGTAGTCGATCACGCGATCGCGCCCGTCCTGGCAGAAGTCGATGTCGAAGTCCGGCATCGACACGCGCTCCGGGTTCAGGAAGCGCTCGAACAGCAGGTCGTAGCGCAACGGGTCGAGGTCGGTAATGCCGAGGCTGTACGCGACCAGCGACCCGGCGCCGGAGCCGCGCCCCGGGCCCACCGGGACGCCGTTCGGAAAGTCGGGCTCGCGCACCGACCGGGCCCAGCCGATGAAGTCGGCGACGATGAGGAAGTAGCCGGCGAAGCCCATGTTCAGGATGGTCTCCAGCTCGAACTCGAGCCGCGCGCGGTAGCGTTCCTCTTCCCTCGCGCGTGCCGCCGCATCCGGGAACAGCTTCTCCATGCGCCGCGCGAGGCCGGCGCGCGCCTGTGCGCGCAGGTAGTCCTCGATGGACTCGCCCCCGGGCGTGGGAAACGGCGGCAGCCGGCTCTTGCCGAGTTCGAGTTCCAGGTTGCACCGTCGCGCGATCTCGACCGAGTTCTGCAGCGCCTGCGGAATGTCGGCGAAGAGCGCGGCCATTTCCTCCTGCGTCCGGAAATACTGCTCCGGCGTGAAAAGCTTCGGGCGGCGCTGGTCGCCGAGTATGTAGCCCTGCGAGATGCAGACCCTCGCCTCGTGGGCGCGGAAATCGTCCCGCTGCAGGAACTGGACCGGATGCGTGGCGACGACCGGGAGCTTCAGGCGCACGGCGAGCTCCAGCGTGCGCGACACCAGGGCTTCGGTCTGCGGCGCGCCGGCACGCTGCACCTCCAGGTAGTAGCGCCCCGGAAAGCGCATCGCCCACGCCTTCGCCGCACGCTCCGCGCCCGCGACACTGCCGCTGCGCAGCGCCTGCCCGACGTCCCCCGCCGCCGCGCCGGACAGTACGATCACGCCGTCCGTTCCGGTTTCGTCCAGCCAGTCGGCCGAAATCTCGGCGCGCGCCCGATGCTGGTTCGACAGCCACGCGCGCGTCAGCCAGTCGGACAGCCTGAGGTATCCCGCGCGCGACTGGCACAGCATCAGCACCCGCGACGGCTTGTCGCGATCGGCATCGTTCTGGATCCAGCAATCGGCGCCCAGCACGGGCTTGACGCCCGCGGCGCTCGCCGCCTTGTAGAACTTCACCATGCCGAACATGTTGGCGCTGTCGGTGAGGGCCAGCGCGGGCATGCCGTCGGCCGCCGCCGCAGCCACCGCGTCGTCGATCCGCACGATGCCGTCGGACACCGAGTATTCGCTGTGCAGCCTCAGGTGTACGAAGCGGGGATCGGTCATGGATCGGGAGCGTTTCGCGCAGCGTACTCCGGCTACCTGACGACCGCTTCCGGTTCGCCGTCATGCGCTTCGATGTGCCCGATCCGGTACACCGTCTCGCCGGCGGCTTCGAGGAACCCGGTGGCGCGCGCCGCGTCTTCCCCGGCGACGATTACGGCCATGCCGATGCCGCAGTTGAACACGCGGTGCATCTCGTCCTCCGCGACGCCGCCTTCGCGCTGCAGCCACTGGAACAGTTCGGGACGCGGCCAGGACTTCGATTCGATCACTGCGCGCGTGCCCTGCGGCAGGCAGCGCGGCACGTTGCCGGTGATGCCGCCGCCGGTGATGTGCGCAAGGCCCTTCACCGGCACTTCGCGCATCAGCGCGAGCAGCGGCTTCACGTAGATCCGCGTCGGCTCGAGGAACTGCGCACCGCGCGCGGGCCCGGCGTGCTCCAGGATCCGGCGGATCAGCGAAAAGCCGTTCGAATGCGCGCCGCTGGAGGCGAGGCCCAGCACCGCATCGCCGGCGCGTATCGAGCGCCCGTCGATGATGGCGTCCTTCTCGACCACGCCGACACAGAAGCCCGCGAGGTCGTACTCGCCCGGCGGGTACATGCCCGGCATCTCGGCAGTCTCGCCGCCGATCAGTGCGCAGCCCGCGAGCTCGCAGCCGCGCGCGATGCCCTTGATGACCTGGGCGGCGACGTCGTTGTCGAGCTTGCCGCAGGCGAAGTAGTCGAGAAAGAAGAGCGGCTCCGCGCCCTGCACCAGCACGTCGTTCACGCTCATCGCGACCAGGTCGATGCCGACGGTATCGTGCCGCCCGAGCGAGAACGCGAGCATCAGCTTGGTGCCCACGCCGTCGGTGCCTGACACGAGCACCGGCTGGCGGTACTTCTTCGGCAACTCGACCAGCGCACCGAAGCCGCCGATTCCGGCGAGCACCTCGGGACGCATGGTGCGGCGGGCGAACGGCTTGATGGCGTCGACCAGCGCGTCGCCCTTGTCGATATCAACGCCCGCGTCGCGGTAGGAAAGTCCGGTCGACATGCTAGAGTCCAGAGGGAACCCTGATTCTACTCGACATGCCCGGCCAGATCCTCGCAAATCCACTGCTTTGGGCATGGGCCGCCATCGCCGCGGTGTCGCTGTGGCTGGTGTGGCTGCTGTCGCCGATCCTCGCGCCCTTCCTGTTCGCGGGAATCCTCGCCTACGTGCTAAACCCGATCGTCGAGCGGCTCGCGGGCAGGCGCATGCGCCGCACCTTCGCCGTGCTGCTTGTCATCAGCCTTGCGCTGCTCGCGATCGTCAGCATTGCGCTGGTGGTCGTGCCGCTGTTCTACAAGGAGCTGCGCATGCTGGCGGACCGCTTTCCCGCTTTCCTCGTCTGGATCAACCAGACAGTCGCGCCGTGGCTCGAGGACCGGTTCCAGATCAGCTTCCAGCTCGACGTCGCAACGGTGAAGCAGCTCGCCGGACGCGTGTTTGCCGACAACGACGGCCTGGTGCCGCAGATCCTGGCTTCGCTGCGCATCGGCGGGCTCGCCTTCATCGCCTTCCTCGCCAACATGCTGCTGGTGCCGGTGGTGCTGTTTTACCTGCTGCGAGACTGGGGAATGCTGATCTCGCGCGCGGAGGCGCTGGTGCCGCGCAGGCTGCACGAGCGCGTGCGCACCATCGTCATGGAGATCGACCAGGTGCTCGCCGAGTTCCTGCGCGGGCAGTTGCTGGTGGTCATCGCGATGACCGTCTACTTCGTCACCGCGCTGTGGTTCACCGGACTGGATTTCGCGCTGCCGATCGGCATCATCACCGGCATGCTGGTGTTCATCCCGTACGTCGGCGCGTTCACCGGATTCCTGCTCGGCACGGTCGCCGCGGTGCTGCAGTTCGGCACCATCTCCGGCGTGCTGTGGGTATGGCTCGCCTTCTTCGTCGGCCAGACCATCGAGGGCTTCGTCGTCACGCCCAGCCTGGTCGGCGAGCGCATCGGCCTGCACCCGGTCGCGGTGATCTTCGCGCTGCTCGCCTTCGGGCAGGTGTTCGGCTTCTTCGGCGTGCTGCTCGCGCTTCCCGCCAGCGCCGCACTGCTGGTCGGCCTGCGACACGTGCGCAAGGCCTACCTGAACAGCTCCCTATACGCCTGAATGCGGCAGCTGAGTCTTGCCATGCAGCCGCCGCGTGCGCCCACGCTGGACAATTTCGTCCCCGGCGCCAATGCCGAGCTGCTCGCGCGGCTGCGCGAACTGGCTGCGGGCACGCTGGGCGAGGCCGTGATCTACCTCTGGGGCGAGACAGGTTCGGGACGCAGCCACCTGCTGGCCGCCTGCTCGAGCCCCGGCGTATGCGTCGCCGACGACGTCGATGCGCTGGACGAAGCCGCGCAGATCTCGCTCTTCAACCGCATCAACGAGGCGCGCGAGCACGGCGGCAAGGTGCTCGCCGCAGGCAGCGCGCCGCCCGCGCAACTGAAGCTGCGCGACGACCTGCGCAGCCGTCTCGGCTGGGGACTCGTCTATCAGGTCAAGGCACTGACCGATGACGACAGGGCGCTGTACCTCGCCGCCGAGGGCAGCCGCCGCGGGCTCGAACTCTCCGACGAGGTGATCAGGTACCTGCTCTCGCACGTGCGCCGCGACATGCCGTCGCTCGACGCGCTGGTAGATCACCTCGACCGGCACGCGCTGGAAAAGCAGCGTCGCGTCACGCTGCCGCTGGTGCGCGAGGCGCTGTCTGCGCTCCGTAGGGACTGAGCCCGGCGGCGACCTGGCCGGCGGGCGCGATGGGGTAACATGACGCGCTCCGCGACCTGGCAGAAGAAGCCCTGACTGCCGAGCGACCCAGATGCGGCTTGCCCTATTCGATCTCGACCACACGCTGCTCTCAGGCGACTCCGACTACGAGTGGGGCCAGTTCCTCATCGACCAGGGCGTGCTCGAGCGCGACACTTACGAGCGGCAGAACGCGGCGTACTTCGAGCAGTACAAGGCCGGCACGCTCGACATCCACGAGTTCCTCGGCTTCGCGCTGCGCCCGCTCGCCGAGCACACGCCGGCAGACCTGGCACGCTGGCATGCCGGGTTCATGCAGCAGCGGATCCTGCCGATGATCGGCGCGCCGGCTCGCGCGCTGGTGCGCACTCACCTGGACGCGGGCGACCTGTGCGCCATCGTCACCGCCACCAACAGCTTCGTCACCCGGCCGATCGCGCAGGCGTTCGGCGTTTCGCACCTGGTCGCCACCGAGCCTGAATCTGCCGGGGGCACATATACCGGCAGGGTTGCCGGCACTCCCTGCTTTCGCGAGGGCAAGATCGTGCGCGTCGAAGAATGGCTCGCCGGCATGGGGCGCAGCCTGCAGGACTTCGCCGCCAGCACCTTCTACAGCGATTCGCACAACGACCTGCCGCTGATGGAGCGCGTGACGCGCCCGGTGGCGGTCGACCCGGACGATACGTTGCGCCCCGAGGCCCTGCGGCGCCAGTGGCCCATAATCTCGCTGCGAGAGGAGCAACGCGATCCTGCCACCCTTTAGACGCCCGACACCGGACGCCCCACTCAGATGATCAAACGCTTCATTCGCCGGGTGCTCGGCCTCGCCCCTGCAGGGCCTGTCCGCATACCCCGAGGAAAGCACGGCCTCTCCCGCGACCGCATCAGCCCCGCGGCACTGAAGGTCTGCGAAGCGCTGCAGCAGGCCGGCCACCCGGCCTACGTGGTCGGCGGCGCGGTGCGCGACGTGCTGCTGAACGTAACGCCCAAGGACTTCGACGTCGCCACCGCGGCACGGCCCGAGCAGGTGAAGCCGCTCTTCCGGCGCGCCATCATCATCGGCAGGCGCTTTCGCCTGGTGCACGTGATCATCGGCCAGGAGACGGTGGAGACGTCCACGTTCCGCGCCGCCGACACCGGGATCGAGGAAAAGAGCGAGCATGGCCGCGTGCTGCGCGACAATGTCTTCGGCACGCAGGAGGAGGATGCGCGCCGCCGCGACTTCACCATCAACGCGCTGTACTACGATCCCGCCACCGAGGAGGTCATCGACTTCCACGGCGGCCTCGCCGACCTGAAGAAGCGCCTGCTGCGCGTGATCGGCGATCCCGAGACGCGCTTTCGCGAAGACCCGGTGCGCATGCTGCGTGCGGTGCGCCTGTGCGCAAAGCTGGGACTCACGCTGGAGGGCACGACGCGCGGGCCGATACGCAGGCTGGCGCCGCTGATCGAGCACGTGCCGCCGGCCCGGCTGTTCGACGAAATGCTGAAGCTGCTGCTCTCCGGGCACGCCAGTGCGTGCCTGCGGCAACTGCGGCACGAAGGCCTGCACAAGGGCGTGCTGCCGCTGCTCGATGTCATCCTCGACCAGCCACTGGGAGAGCGATTCGTCACGCTCGCGCTCGCGCAGACCGACGAGCGCGTGCTCGCCGGCAAGTCGGTGTCGCCGGCCTTCCTCTTCGCCGCGCTGCTGTGGCACGAAGTCCTCGCGGCATGGAAAGCCCGGCGCTCGCGCGACGAAGCGTCGATCCCCGCGCTGGAAGCGGCGATGGACGAGGTGCTCGATGCGCAGTGCGAGAAGCTCGCCATTACGCGCAAGCTCACCGCGACGATGCGCGAGGTCTGGCAGTTGCAGCCGCGCTTCGAGCTGCGCTCGGGACAGCGACCCTACCGGTTGATCGAGGCACCGCGCTTTCGCATGGCGTACGATTTCCTCGCCATCCGTGCGGCTAGCGGCGAGGTTCCCTCGGAACTCGAATCATGGTGGCGCGCGTTCCAGTTTGCCGACGAGGAGACCCGGCGCGCGATGCTGGTGCCGGATACCGCACCGCGCAAGCGCAGGCGCCGCCGCAAGAAGAAGGCCCCAGCGGCAGACGCGCCCCGGCAGGCGTGAGCATCGCCTACGTCGGCATCGGCGCCAACCTCGGCGATCCGCGCGCGCAAGTGCGCCTCGCGTTCGACGAACTCGACGCCATCCCGGGCACGCGCGTCACCGCGCGCTCGTCGCTCTACCGTACCGCGCCGCTCGGCGCCGACGGACAGCCCGACTACGTCAACGCTGTGGCGTGCATCGACACCGCCCTCGCGCCGGCGGCGCTGCTTGTCGCGCTGCGATCGATAGAGGACCGGCACGGGCGCGACAGGCCGTACCGCAACGCGCCGCGGACGCTCGACCTCGACCTGCTGCTGTACGAACGCGAGCGCATCTTCACGGACGAGCTCACCGTGCCGCACCCGCGCATGCACGAGCGCGCCTTCGTTCTCGTGCCGCTGCTCGAGATCGCGCCCGGCGCGGCGATACCCGGGCTCGGCCCCGCGGGCGAGTTCCTCGATCGCTGCGCGGATCAGCCGACGCAGAAGCTGGACTGAGCCCGATGCCCGTGGAAGCGCTTCGCTACGTCGTCGTCGAGGGGCCGATCGGCGCCGGCAAGACCACGCTCGCGCGCAGGCTTGCGGCGAGCCTCGGCGCCGAGCCGCTGCTCGAACAGCCCGCCGAGAACCCCTTCCTCGCCCGCTTCTACCAGGACATGGCACGCTACGCCCTGCAGACGCAGCTATTCTTCCTGTTCCAGCGCGTACGCCAGCTCGAACCGCTCGCGCAACCGGACCTGTTCGCACGGCCGACGGTGGCGGATTTCCTGCTGGACAAGGACCCGCTGTTCGCGCGCATCACGCTGGCCGGCGACGAACTCGTGCTGTATGAACGGATCTACGAGGCGCTGCGCCCCCGCGCGCCAGCGCCGGACCTGGTGATCTACCTGCAGGCGCGTCCGCAGGTGCTGCTCGAGCGGGTGAAAAAGCGCGCCGCGAGCTTCGAGCGCGGCATCAGCGACGAGTACCTTGCGCTGCTGGCGGAAACCTATGCGCGCTTCTTCCACCATTACGGCGCGGCGCCGGTGCTCACGGTCAATGCCGAGAACCTGAACTTCGCCGACGGCGATGCGGACCTCGAGCTGCTGCTCGAGCGGGTGCGGGGCATGAAGAGCCGCCGCGAGTACTTCAACCTCGGCTAGCCGGGTCCCAGTTCGAAGGGGCTTGTCAGGCGGGGTAAGGGTCGAACGTGATCGATTCCACCGGCGCGCCGATCGCGGCGGCGAGCTTGTCCATCGCCTCGTCGGTCAGCGCGACGGGCTGGAAATCCGCGTCTCCGCCCTTGGACGCGATGAACGCCTTGGCCTGGTCTTCCGTATTCCACGTGACGATAGGGTCGGGGCTCACGCCCTGAATCTGCCGGCAGATCGGGAAACCATCGGACTTGTAGACAATTGCGTACATGCTGCCCCCTGGCGTGCCTGTTGCGACGACCGGGAAAACTTTAACCCATGCCGGCCATGAATTCTAGTAGCCCGCGACACAGCCATCGCCGCGCGGGTCGAACGCGCCTTCCAGCGCCCCGTCGGGCCGGCGCACCAGCGCGCCGGCGTGTCCCATGGTTTCGTCAAAATCGCTCAATACCTCGACTTCGTGTCCGCGCCGGCGCAGTTCGTCGACCACCGCGGCAGGAAACCGCGCCTCGAGCTTGAGCGTCTCGGACATCGAACCCCAGGTGCGGCCGAGCAGCCAGCGCGGCGCCGACACCGCGCGCTGCAGCGGCTGCCCGAACACCGCATGGCGCGAGAATACCGCCGCCTGCGTTTGCGGCTGGCCATCGCCACCCATCGTGCCGTAGACCATGATACGGCCATCGGCGAGCCGCGCGAGTGCCGGATTGAGCGTATGAAACGGCTTCTTTCCCGGTGCAAGCGCGTTGATCCGCGTCGCATCCAGCGAAAAACTGCAGCCGCGGTTCTGCCAGTTGACGTGCGTCGCCGGCAGCACCAGGCCCGAGCCGAACTCGTGGTAGATGCTCTGGATGAAACTCACCGC
>JBFWRS010000086.1:0-7878 GCA_050248795.1 Burkholderiales bacterium
CCGGTGTGGTTCGGCGTGCTGTTCCTGATCTGCATGCAGCTCGGCCTGCTCACCCCGCCCTTCGGCATGCTGCTGTTCACCATGAAGAGCGTGGCGCCGCCCGGCATCACGATGAACCAGGTGTACCGCGCGGTGACGCCTTATGTGATCATGGGGCTTGCGATGCTGGCGCTGGTGGCACTGATTCCCCCGCTGGCGACAGGGTTGCCAGGATTGTTGATCGGCAGGTAGGCGCATGGAACGCTCCTTCAAGGAAGAAGTCGGCAAGCTCAGGCTGGGGAACGGCGAGGTCTTCCATGGCGAGGGCATCCTCGCGGTGACCAAGGCGCTGCTGCAGTCCGGGGTGTCCTACGTCGGCGGCTACCAGGGCGCGCCGGTGTCGCACATGATGGACGTGCTGAACGACGCGCGCGACATCATCGAAGATCTCGGCATCCACATCGAGACCAACGCCAACGAGGCCGGCGCGGCGGCGATGCTCGGCGCGTCCATCAACTACCCGCTGCGCGGCGCGGTGACCTTCAAGTCCACGGTCGGCACCAATGTGGCGTCGGACGCCCTGTCCAACCTTGCCTCGGCCGGCGTCAAGGGCGGCGCGCTGATCGTGCTCGGCGAGGACTACGGCGAGGGCTCGTCGATCATCCAGGAGCGCAGCCACGCCTTCGCGATGAAGTCGCAGATCTGGCTGCTCGACCCGCGGCCCAACCTGCCGAAGATCGTCGAGGCAGTCGAGCAGGCCTTCGAGTTGTCGGAAGTGTCGAACACGCCGGTGATGCTGGAACTGCGCATCCGCGCCTGCCACGTGCACGGCGCCTTCCCGACCAAGGCGAACCGCGCGCCGCAGTTCTCGCGCCGCGCCTTCCTCGAGAACCCGGATTTCGACTTCGCGAATATCTGCCTGCCGCCTTCCACCTACGCGCAGGAAAAGCACAAGATCGACGTGCGCTGGCCGGCGGCGGTGAAGTACATACGGGAGCACGGCCTCAATGAGGTGTTCCCGGGCGAGCGCAGCGACATCGGCATCCTCTGCCAGGGCGGCATGTACAACGTCGTGATCCGCGCGCTGCAGCAGCTCGGGCAGGCAGACGTGTTCGGCAGTTCGCGCATCCCGATCTACTGCATGAACGTGACCTACCCGCTGGTGCCGGAAGAGATCGTCGCGTTCTGCGCCGGCAAGGCGAAGGTGCTGCTGGTGGAAGAAGGCCAGCCCGCCTACATCGAGGACGCGGTGCAGGCGGCACTGCGGCGTGCCGGCGTGCAGGACACGGTCGTGCATGGGAAAGACATGCTGCCGCTGGCCGGCGAGTACACCGGCGAGACGGTGCTCGCCGGCATGGCACGTTTCCTCGGCGAGGAACCCACCTTCGAAGCGCTCACCGCGCAGAAGAAACGCGCGACAGAGCTGCTGGGCGCGCCGCTGCCGGTGCGGCCGCCGGGCTTCTGTGTCGGCTGCCCCGAGCGCCCGGTATTTGCGGCGATGCGCCTGATCGAGAAAGATTCGGGCAAGCTGCACGTGTCGGCCGACATCGGCTGTCACCTGTTCTCGTCGCTGCCGCCGTTCAACATCGGCAACACCGTGCTGGGCTACGGGCTGGGCCTCGCGTCCAATTCGGCGATCAACCCGATGTTCGGCAAGCGCACGCTGACCGTGATGGGCGACGGCGGCTTCTGGCACAACGGCCTCACCACCGGCATCGCCAACGCGGTGTTCAACAAGGATGACGGCATCCTGGTCATCATGAAGAACGGCTACAGCTCGGCGACCGGCACGCAGGAACTGCCATCCAGCCCGCAGCACAGCAAGGAGAAGTCGGCCGACATGAGCATGGAGCGCGCGCTCGCCGGCGTCGGCGTCGGCTGGACGCGCACGGTGCACACCTATCACGTCGGCGAAATGAAGAAGACGCTCGCCGACGCGATGTCCACGGACTACAAGGGGCTGAAGGTCATCGTCGCCGAGGGCGAATGCCAGCTCGAGCGCCAGCGCAAGCTGAAACCGGTGCTCGCGCGCGCGCTTGCCGGCGGCGAGCGCGTGGTCAGGGTGAAGTACGGCGTGGACGAGGACACCTGCACCGGGGATCATTCCTGCATCCGGCTCTCGGGCTGCCCCACCCTCACCGTCAAGGACAACCCCGACCCGCTGCGCCGCGATCCGGTGGCCACCGTGATCGAGGGCTGCGTCGGCTGCGGCCTGTGCGGCGAGAACGCGCACGCGGCCACGCTGTGCCCCTCGTTCTACCGCGCGGAAGTTGTGCAGAATCCATCCGCGTGGGACCGGCTGCTCGCCCGACTGCGCGATCTCTTCACCGGCGCAACGCACGCCGCCTGACCCAATCGCCTAGGGCGGCGGGCATATACTCGCCCGATGCTGCGCGAACTGTTCGACCTGTTCCGCACTCCCCGGCCAGCCGCGGACCTGCGCGACGACTGCATCTGGCATTCGGGCCTCCTGCGCCGCGAAGGCATTCGCCGGGAGACCGAGGCGTCCCTGGGCGAAGGACGCAGCACGCTGATCCTCGCCGTGGACGCTACCGAAATCGCGCATCTCGCCGCGATACTGGCCGCGCACCATCCGCTCGACTGCCGCCGCCCGGGCTTCGCCGGCGCGATGTGCGAGCTCGGCGCCGATGCGCGTCCGGTCATCCTCGGCAGCGCCGGCAAGCCTCCGCCTGCGGAACTGGTGGCGCGGCACGCGCCCATCGACGTCACGGTTTGCGGGCGGCACGACAGGCGTACAGAAGACGACGCCCTGGTGCGCTACGCGCTGTCGCTCGGTCCGCGGACCTCGATCACGTTCCACCTTGCGCTGGACGACGCACTGATGGCCGGCCTCGCGCCGACGCTGCAACCCCTGCTCGCGGCGCTCGGCGACGATGGCAGCGAGCCGATCTCGAACGCACAATGCACCAAGGCGATCGAACGCTGGCAGGCCAGGCGCAGCGCGGCTTAGCGGACGCCGCCGGGGCCGGCAGGTGAGCGCGCAGGAGCAGGGTACCGACAGCAAGCCGCTGCGCGCCCCGCGGGCGCCGGCGCGATTCCCCGCCGGCGAGATCGCCGCAAGCGGCCTCGTCATCGCGATGTTCGGCGCCCTGCTGGTCGGCGCCGGCTGGTGGCTGGCCGAGCTTCACGCCCTCGTCTCGCTGGCGGCGCTCGCCGCCCTGTATCTGGCGCTCTGCGTCCTCGTGCTGCTCGCGCCCTTGTCCATCGGCGGCAACCGCGACCTCAGGCACGAATGGAAGAGCGGCGGGTACGCCGAAACGGCCGGGCTGCACGCCGGCATGCTGGTGGTGTTCATGCTGGCCTACGGCGCGCTGTGCGGCGCGCTGCACCGCGTGATCCCGGGGATGTACCACTCTGCTGCCGCCGAACTGGGGGCGCTCGACTGGCTGCTGTGGAGCGCCGACTCGGTACTGCAGGCGCTGAGCTTCCACCTGCTTGCGCTTGTCGGCGTCTCGCTGTCGCCGATTTATCCGGAGGCGTGGTCCAGCATTGCGCTGGAGATCGCGTTTCGCCTCGAGCTGGAGTTCTACCTGGTCGTCGTCGTGTTCCGCCTGATCCGCTTCGGTCGCGAGGAGGCGCTGCGCGGGAATCAGCGATAATTCCCGCATGGAACGCTCGTTCGCAAGCGAGATCGAAAGCCTGAAGCTGGGCGACGGCGACACCTTCCACGGCGAAGGCATCCTCGCGGTCACCAAGGCGCTGCTGCAGTCGGGCGTGTCCTATGTCGGCGGCTACCAGGGCGCGCCGGTGTCGCACCTGCTGGATGTCATGGTGCAGGCGCGCGACTACATGGACGAACTGGGCGTGCACGTCGAAGCCTGCACCAACGAGGCATCCGCGGCCGCGATGCTCGGCGCGTCGATCGGCTACCCGGTGCGCGGCGCGGTGACCTGGAAATCCATCGTCGGCACCAACGTGGCTGCGGACGCGCTGTCGTACCTGTCCACCGCCGGCGTGATGGGCGGCGCGCTGATCGTCGCCGGCGAGGACTACGGCGAGGGCGCCAGCGTGGCGCTCGAGCGCACGCACGCGATCGCGATGAAATCCTCGCTGTGGATGCTCGACCCGCGGCCGAACCTCGACAGCATCGTGCGCATGGTGGAGAAGGGCTTCGAACTGTCCGAAGCCTCGAGTACGCCGGTGATCGTGGACCTGCGCATCCGCGCCTGCCACGTGCGCGGGCGGTTTGCCGCGAAGGCCAACCGCGCCGCGGCGATGTCGAAGCGCCACACCGGCGCTGCGGCGGGCTTCGACTACGATCGGCTGTCGCACCCGCCCGCGACCTTTCGCCAGGAAAAGCTGAAGGCCGAGGTGCGCCTGCCCGCCGCGCGGCGCTTCATCGCCGCGGAGCAGCTGAACGAGGTGTTCGATGGCGACTGCCGGGACATCGGCATCATCGTCCAGGGCGGGCTGTACAACAACCTGCTGCGCGCGCTGCAGACGCTGGGGGCCGCCGACGCCTTCGGCGCCAGCCGCGTGCCGATACTCGCGCTGAACGTCGTCTATCCGCTGGTACCCGAGGAGATCACCGGTTTCTGCGCCGGCAAGCGCGCGGTCATCGTGCTCGAGGAAGGCCAGCCCGAGTTCATCGAGCAGGACGTGGCGACGACGCTGCGCCGCGCCGACCTGCAGACGAAGCTGCACGGCAAGGACCTGCTGCAGATGGCGGGCGAGTACACCGCGGAAGTGATGGTGCAGGGGCTGGCGAAATTCCTCGCGCAGCATGCGCCCGGGCTCGACGCTGCCGCGGGCCGCGAATGGCTGGCGAAGGCTGCCGACACCCGCATGCGCGCCGCCGAACTGCTGTCGGGGCTGCCGCCGCGCCCGCCCGGCTTCTGCATCGGCTGCCCGGAGCGCCCGGTGTTCGCCGCGCTCAAGCTCGCGGCGCGCAAGACCGGCCTGCCGCACATCGCCGCCGACATCGGCTGCCACGCCTTCGCCACCTTCGAGCCCTTTTCGATGGGAAATTCGATCCTCGGCTACGGCATGAGCCTCGCGTCGTCCGCGGGCGTATCGCCGATGATGGCGCAGCGGCCGCTGGCGGTGATGGGCGATGGCGGCTTCTGGCACAACGGCCTGCTCTCTGGCGTGGCATCGAACCTGCTGAACCGCGGCGACGCCGTGCTGCTGGTGATGCAGAACGGGTATTCGTCCGCCACCGGCACGCAGGAGCTCATCTCCTCGCCGCCCAAGGACTCGCGCGAGCGTTCGGGCGACAGCGCCACGCACGCCAGCCGCACCATCGAGAACGCGCTGCAGGGACTGGGCGTGCAGTGGCTGCGCACCGTGCACACCTACGACGTCGCGCGCATGCAGCGCACGCTGGGCGAGGCGCTCACTACCGACACGAAGGGACTGAAGGTGATCGTCGCCGAGGGCGAATGCCAGCTCGAGCGCCAGCGCCGGGTCAAGCCCGAGACCGCGCGCATGCTCGCCGCGGGCGAGCGCGTGGTCCGGGTGAAGTACGGCGTCGACGAGGACACCTGCACCGGCGACCATTCCTGCATCCGGCTATCGGGCTGCCCGACGCTCACCGTCAAGGACAACCCCGACCCGCTGCGCCGCGATCCGGTGGCCACCGTGATCGAAGGCTGCGTAGGCTGCGGCCTGTGCGGCGAGAACGCGCACGCGGCCACGCTGTGCCCCTCCTTCTACCGCGCCGAGGTGCTGCAGAACCCTTCTGCCTGGGACCGGCTGCTCCATACGCTTCGAAAGGCGCTCGTACCGGCATGAGCCTTCCAGATCGCACCATCACGATACTCGTCGCCGCACTCGGCGGCGAAGGCGGCGGCGTCATGGCCGACTGGCTGATCGAGGCCGCCGCGCAGGCCGGCTTCCCCGCGCAGAGCACGTCGATCCCCGGCGTTGCGCAGCGCACCGGCGCCACCACCTACTACCTCGAGATCTACCCGGCGAAGCGCGAACTGCTCGACGGGCGCGAGCCGGTGATGTCGCTCACGCCCAGCCCCGGCAACGTCGACGTCATGGTCGCCTCCGAGCTGGTGGAAGCCGGCCGCGCGATGCAGAACGGCTACGTCAGTCCGGACCGCACCACGCTGATCGCCTCCACGCACCGCATCTACGCGACGATGGAGAAGATGCAGATGGGCGACGGGCGCTTCGACTCCGAGCGTGTCATCGCAGCGGCGAAGGCGCTTGCGAGGCGCGCGGAGCTGTTCGACATGCGCGAACTGGCGCAGGCAAACGGCACGGTGATCAACGCGGTGCTGTTCGGCGCCATGGCCGGCTCCGGCGCGCTGCCGCTGTCGCGCGAACAATGCGAGGCCGCGATCCGCAAGTCCGGCCGCGGCGCCGAGGCCAGCCTGCGCGGCTTCGCCGCAGGCTTCGAGATTGCGGCCGGCACGCGCGCCACTCCGGCGGCGGCGCCGAAAGCGCTGCCACCGGGAACGCAGGAGATCCTCGACCTCGGCGTCGCGCGGCTGCAGGACTACCAGGGCGAGGCCTACGCGAAGCTCTTCCTGCAGCGCGTGCAATCGCTCGGTACGGAGGACGCGGCGCTGATCGGCGAGACCGCGCGGCACCTGGCGGTATGGATGAGCTACGAGGACATCATCCGCGTCGCCGACCTGAAGACCCGGCCGTCGCGCTTCGAGCGCGTGCGCAGGGAGGTCGGCGCAAAGGATGGCGAGCCGGTAATAGTGATCGATTACCTCAAGCCGGGCGTCGAGGAAGTGGCTTCCTTGCTGCCGCCGTCGCTCGGCCGCGCGCTGGTGTCATGGGCCGAGCGCAGGGGCAAGCTCGACGCGTGGAACGTCGGCATGCACGTGAAGACCTCGGGCGTTTTCGGCTACCTGATGACGCGGTCGCTTGCGTGGCTGAAGCCGTGGCGCCCGCGCAGCCATCGCTACGCCGAGGAACAGAAGCTGATCGAGCGCTGGCTCGCGCACGTGCGCGAGGCGGCAAGGACGAGCGTGCCGCTGGCGCTGGAGATCGCCGAATGCGCCCGCATCGTCAAGGGCTATGGCGACACCCACCGGCGCGGCAAGGCGAACTTCCTCGCCATCATGGATGCGCTGGTGGAGAACCCCGCCACCGGCGACGCGGCCGAACAGGCACGGGCAATACGCAAGGCGCGCGAGGCGGCGCTTGCCGACCCCGAGGGCAAGGCCCTCGGGGGTGCACTCGGCAAGCCGGTGACCTGGCTGAAGCCGGTCGGCTGAATGCCGTGGCGCAGGTCTTCCGCACCGAGCGCAAGATCCGCTTCTCGCACTGCGACCCGGCGGGGATCGTCTATTTCGTCCACTTCTTCGACATGGTGAGCGGCGCGGTCGAGGACTGGTTCGACGGCGCGATCGGCTTCAACTTCAACGAGATGCACATCCAGCGCCGCGTCGGCTTCCCGATCGTCAACACCGGCTGCGAATTCTTCAAGCCCTGCCACCTGGGCGACGTGCTGGTGCTGGAGCTGTCGATCGCCAGGCTCGGGCGCAGCTCGATCGAGTTTTCCATCCGCGGCCGCGTCGGCGTCGAGGAGAAGTTCCTCGCCCGCCACAAGGTGGCGATGATGTCGCTGGATACGCTGAAGTCGCTGCCGATTCCCGGCGACCTGCGCGCGAAGATGGAACCCTACGCCGAGGCGTAGGCAGCGTCGCTAGCCGCCGAAGCCGTCGGCGATCATGAATTCGAGCAAGCGCGGGGCGCCGGAGCCGATGGCCTCCTTGAGCGCCGGGTCGACGTCCGCCGGATCGGCGATGCGCGAGGCTTGCACGCCCATGGCGCGCGCAAGCCCGGTGAAGTCGAGCTCGGGATCGCGGAAGTCCATGCCGCCGAACGCGGGCTTGCCGCGGAACGACACCATGCGCTCCTTGAGGATGCGGTAGCTGCGGTTGTTGAGGATGACGTAGGTGATCGGCCGCT
>JBFWRS010000087.1:0-7360 GCA_050248795.1 Burkholderiales bacterium
CCGACCGCCGAATACACCAGCACGCCGAATGCGATCGAGGACGGCAGCGCCACCAGCATCGCGGCAAGCGCACCCCACAACTCGCCCGACCAGCCGCCCGGGCCTGCCGCATCGGTCCTGCCGTTCATGTCCACTGTTCTCCTGACGCGGCGGCAGCAGCGCGCGCAGCGCATGCCGATCATAGCGTCCCCCGAATCGGGCCGGGAACGCTTTCGAAACCAGATCGATACACAGGGATTCGCCGCGGACATGCGGCCGATACCGTCGTCCTTCAGCATGCCCGCATGCGAACCAATCTCAAGCCGACAGACCGGGGAACCTGGATCCTGGTTGCCGCCGCCGTAATGCTTCTCGCCATCACCATGGGCTCGCGCTCGGTGTTCGGCCTGTTCATCTCACCGCTCAACTCCGCCACCGGCCTGGGCATCGCCACCATCAGCTTCGCGGTGGCGGTAAGCCAGCTCACCTGGGGAGCCGCGCAGCCGTTCTGCGGCATGCTCGCGGAGCGCTTCGGCACCGCGCGCGTCATCGCCGCGGGCAGCCTGCTTGCGGCAGCAGCGGGCGCAATGGTGCCGTACGCGGACAGCGCCGCGCTGCTGGTCGCGGTACTCGCGATCGCGGGCATCGCCGCCACCGTCGGCAGCCCGTCCTTGCTGGTCGGCACCGTAAGCCAGCGCGTGCCGGCCGAGCGTCGCGGCCTGGTCGCCGGCATCGTCGGTGCCGGCGGCCCGCTGGGCCAGCTGCTGCTGGCACCGGCGACGCAGGCGGTGATCTCGTTCGCCGGCTGGATTTCCGCCGCGCTCTCGATCGCAGCCCTGTCGCTGCTCGCGCTGCCGCTTGCGCTGGCATTTCGCCGCCGCCCGGCTGGCCCAGCCGCAACGGCGCCCGGCGCCGCGCCGTCGCCCGCTGCTCCGGCCGGAGCGACGGTGCGCGAGGCGCTGTCCAGCCGCGGCTTCTGGCTCATCAACGCCACGTTCTTCGTCTGCGGCTTTCACGTCTTCTTCCTCGTCACCCACCTGCCTGGCGTCGTCGAGCTGTGCGGGCTGCCGGCGAGCATCTCGGGACTGTCGCTGGCAATGCTCGGCCTGTTCAACATCGCCGGCAGCATCGGCTCCGGCGTCGTCATCCAGCACTTCTCGATGAAGTACACGCTCGCCGCGCTGTTCGCCGCGCGCGGGATCGGCATCGCCCTGTTCCTCGCCGCGCCGAAGACCGAATTCAGCGTGCTCGCATTCTCCATGTGGATGGGGCTCACCTACATGGCGGTATTGCCGCCGACGTCGGGACTCATCGGCAAGCTCTACGGCACGCAGCGGCTCGCCACGCTGCTGGGCCTGGTGTTCCTGCTGCACCAGGTCGGCGCCTTCCTCGGCTCCTGGCTCGGCGGCGTGGTGCTGGAATCGACCGGCAGCTACGACTGGATGTGGCTCATCGACATCGCCCTCACCGTGATCGCCATCGCGCTCAGCCTGTGCGTACGCGAGGCGCCCCGCGCTGCTGCGACGGAAACAAACAGGCAACAAATCGGCGGCGCGCGGCAATCGCCCGGATACCTGCGCCTGCCAGCATTCCAGCTACCGGGACGGCCCGGAATCGGGCGCACCTGAACAACCAGACCGACAGAGGAGAAGCCATGATGCATACGTCTACCGCCACACCGCAGCGCAGGACCACCCCCATGCGCGCGCACGCGCGCCACCGCATCGCCAGCGACCGCCGCGCGCGGCGCAGCCTGCGCGCACGCGTCGCCGAAGCTTTCCGGCGCATGGCGCGCGGCGCGCGCGACAAGGCCGCCTACGCCGCCACGGTGCAGTTCTACCGCTCGGGCGGCCAGGCCTGGACCCGGCAGCTCGGCTGAGGGCCGGCACCGCCCGCGTCCGCGCCTGAGGGGCGAACGCGGCGCGCGATTGACGCAGATCAAGCATCCCCGGCAAAAGCTGTGACCAACTACGTGCATGACGAAACGTAGGACCCAAGGAGACTCGCCATGCTTGCCAGGGATGTGATGACCACATCGGTGCTCACGGTAACGCCGGAGACCGACGTCGCCGAGATCGCGCGCATGCTGCTCGAATCGCATATCAGCGCGGTACCGGTGATGGACGCCGCCGGTGTGCTGGTCGGCATCGTCAGCGAAGGCGACCTGCTGAACCGTGCCGAAGGCGGCACACGGCATCGCCCGGCTTCGTGGTGGCTGCGGCTGCTGGCGTCCCCCGACGACGCAGACCATGACTACCTGAAGTCGCATGGCAGGCACGCCGCCGACGTCATGACGCGCGACCCGATCACCGTCAGGCCGGACACGCCGCTCGCGGACATCGCGTCCCTGCTCGAGAAGCACCACATCAAGCGCGTGCCGGTGCTCGACGGCACGAAGCTGGTCGGCATCGTCAGCCGCGCCAATTTGCTGCGCGGCGTCGCCTCGTGGCAGCCGCCCTCTGCGGGACGCGTCGAGGACGGCGCGCTGCGCGCCCGGCTGCTCGAGGCACTCGAGCAGGCCGACCTGCCGATGCACCTGATGAACGTCACCGTGACCGACGGCGTCGTCGAGCTGTGGGGTGCGGTGGAAACCGAACTGCAGAAGAGCGTTGCCCGCGCCGCGATCGAGTCGGTGCCCGGCGTGGCGCGCTTCGAGAACCACCTGATGCGGCGCAACGTCGGCCGCAGCTGGACCTAGCGCCCCCGGAGTCCTCCAATTCCTTTGTCCCCGCGAACGGCGGGGCGCAAGCCGCAGGCTTGACAAGGCGGCGCGATGCGTCAAGCATTGCGCCACTGAACCAACTGGTCCAATAGCGGCCTGCGGAGAGGATCCTTGAGCACACGCGGCATCACCCCGGCCGCCGCCGCGGCGGCCGACCCTGTCAGGCTGGGTTGCGACATCGGCGGCACCTTCACCGACATCGTGCTGCAGCGTGCCGATGGCCGCTTGCACATCCGCAAGGCCTCGACCACGCCGGACGACCCTGGCCGCGCCGTGGTCGAGGGAATCGGCGCGCTGCTGGCGGAGGTCGGCGTCAGCCCCGCGGACGTGATCGAGGTGGTGCACGGCACCACCACCGCGTCCAACGCCATCCTGCAGAAGGCCGGCGCGCGCACCGGCGTGCTGACCACGCGCGGCTTTCGCGACGTCGTCGAAATCGGCCGCATCCGCACGCCGACGATGTTCGACCTCGGCTGGGAGAAGCCCGAGCCGCTGGCGCCGCGCCGCTGGCGGCTCGAGACCGGCGAGCGCGTGGCGGCCGATGGCAGCATCGTGCGCGCGCTCGACCCCGCGGAAGTGCGCGCGGCCGGCGCGTTCTTCGTGCGCGAGGGCGTCGACACGGTCGCGGTGTGCTTCATCAACAGCTACGCGAACCCGGTGCACGAACTCGCGGCGAAGCGGATCCTGGAGGCCGAGTTCCCGTCGCTGCTCGTCACCGCCTCGTGCGAGGTGCTGCCCGAGATGCGCGAGTACGAGCGCTGCAGCACCACGGTAGTGAACGCGTACATCCTGCCTGCGATGCGCGGCTACCTTTCCAGGCTCCGCCAGGCGCTTGCGGGGATCGGCATCGACGCGCCGATCCAGGTCATGGCATCGAACGGCGGCATGATGGGCGTCACGCTGGCGAGCGAGCGCCCGGTGTTCGCGGTGGCCTCCGGCCCCGCGGGCGGCGTCACCGGATCGGCGCGGCTGGGCGAACTCACCGGCGATCGCGACGCGATCGTGTTCGACATGGGCGGCACCACCGCGAAGGCGACCATCATCGCCGACGGACTGCCCGCGATCAGCAACGAAACCGAGTTCCGCGACGGCATCTCCTCGCCCAGCCGCTTCGTCAAGGGCGGCGGCTACGTGCTGAAGGTGCCGGCGATCGACATCGCCGAGGTCGGCGCGGGCGGCGGCTCGATCGCCAGCGTGGACGCAGGCGGGCTGCTGCACGTCGGCCCGGAGTCGGTGGGGGCGAACCCCGGCCCCGCCTGCTACCGGCTGGGCAACGAGCGCCCCACGGTCACCGACGCCAACATGGTGCTCGGCTTCCTCAATCCGGTGGCGCTCGCCGGCGGCAGCCTCGCGGTGGACATCGAACTCGCACGCAAGGCCATCGCCGCGCACGTCGGCGCACCGCTCGGCCTGGACGTGTTCGAGGCGGCGCATGGCGTGCGGCATATCGCCAACATCAACATGGCGCGCGCGATCCGCGCAGTGACCGTCGAGCGCGGGCGCGACCCGCGGGAGCTCACGCTGGTGGCCTTCGGCGGCGGCGGCCCTGTGCACGCCGTGGACGTCGCGCGCATCCTCGGCATACGCCGCGTCGTCGCGCCGGTAATGGCGGGCGTGTTCTGCGCCGCCGGCATGCTGACCGCGGACGTCGAGCACGACCTGGTGCGTGCGGTGCTGCGGCGACTGGAGCCGCGCTCGGGCGGCGACCTGCAGGCGATCGCCGACGACCTGCGCGAGCAGGGCCTGGTGACGCTCGCCGCGGAAGGCTATCCGGCCGATGCGGTGCAGTTCGAGCTGAAGGCCGACCTGCGCTATGTCGGGCAGTCCTCCGAACTGTCGGTGCGGCTGCGCGGCACGACGCTGGACGCCGCCGTGCTCGAGGCGCTGCGTGAGGACTTCCAGCAGGCCTACCTCGAGACCTTCGGCTACGCCAGCGACGAGCCGCTGGAACTGGTGAACCTGCGCCTCACGGCGCGCGGCGCCCGCCCCAACCGCCTGGCCTTCGGCAACGTTCGGCTGGAGGAGGCCGCGCTCGCCGGGGTGCAGGGCATGCGCCAGGTCAGCTTCGCCCGCGGCGAAGCGCTGGTGCAGACGCCGGTGGTGGCGCGCGGCGCGCTCGGCGAAGCATTCCGCGACGGCCCGCTGATCGTGGAATCCTATGACACCACCGTGGTGGTACCGCCCGGCGCGCGGGTGCGCGCCGATGCCATCGGCAACCTGATCGTGGAGATCGACGCATGAAAACCGCCATTCCCGAGGCCCGGCCGGGCGTCATCGACCCGATCACCTTCTCGGTGATCAAGAACGGCCTCGACTCGATCGTCGACGAGGTCGCCTACACGGTGATCCGCACCGCGCGCTCGCAGATCGTCAAGGACGTCATGGACTACTCGGCGGCGATCTGCGACCGTCAGGGCCGCATGGTGGCGCAGGCGAAGACCATCGCGCAGCACCTGGGCGCGATACCCGAGGCGATGGCGGCGATGCTGGCGCGCTACGGCGACGACCTGCACCCGGGCGACGCGGTGATCATCAACGATCCCTACGAAGGCGGCATGCACCTGCCGGACATATTCATGTTCGCGCCCTTCTTCCACGACGGTTCGATCGAGGGCTTCTGCGTGGTGATCTGCCACCACACCGACGTCGGCGGGCGCGTCGCGGGTTCCAACGCAAGCGATTCGACCGAGATCTACCAGGAGGGCCTGCGCATTCCGGTGGTGAAGCTGTACGAGCGCGGCCGCGTGAACGACACGCTCGAACGCCTGATCGCGCTGAACGTCAGGGTCCCCGACCTCGTGCTCGGCGACCTGCGCGCGCAGTACGCCGCCTGCCGCGTCGGCCTGCGCGAGTTGGGCAGGCTGTTCGAGCGCTACGGCCGGGACACCGCGCGCAGCTACCTCGAGGAACTGCTCGACTACGCCGAGCGCCTGACCCGCGAGCAGATCCGCGCCTGGCCCAAGGGCACCTTCACGTTCCTCGACCACATAGACGACGACGGCCTGTCGCCTGAGCCGGTGCCGATCCGGGTCGCCGTCACGGTGCACGAGGACAGCGTCTCGGTGGACTATGCGGGCTCGTCGCCGCAGGTCAAGGCGGCGATCAATTCGACGCTGTCATTCACCAAGTCCCTCACCTACCTGTCGGTGCGCTGCGCGCTCAAGGGCGACGTGCCGAACAACGCCGGCGTGTTCCGCTGCATCGACGTGAAGGCGCCCGAAGGCAGCGTGCTGAACCCGCTGCCGCCGGCCGCCGTGGCGGCGCGCGCGCTCACCGGCTACCGCGTGTTCGACGCCATGCTGGGCGCGCTGGCGAAGGTCGTCCCCGACCGCATCCCCGCCGCCGGCGAAGGCGGCAACACCGTGGTGTGCATCTCGGGCCGGCGCCCCGACCGCAGCCCGTTCATCGTCGTCGACATGATCTGCGGCGCCTGGGGCGCGCGCCCGCACGCCGACGGCATCGAGGCGATCACGAACGCGTCGCAGAACCTTTCCAACACGCCGGTCGAGACGCTCGAGGCCAGCCACCCGGTGCGCATCGAGGCATACGAGTTGGTGACCGACTCCTGCGGCGCCGGCAAGTGGCGCGGCGGGCTCGGCATCAGGCGCAGCTACCGCCTGCTCGCCGACGAAGCCCTGCTGCAGCTTCGCGCCGACCGCATGCGCTTCCTGCCCTACGGGCTGGAGGGCGGCGAGCCGGCTGCCGCCGCCCGCAACCTGATCGAGCGCGACGGCACTACCAGCGCGCTGCCGTCGAAAACCACCTCCTGGATGAAAGAAGGCGAACTCATCACGCACGAGCAGCCCGGCGGCGGCGGCTTCGGCGACCCGCTCGCGCGCGACCCGGCGCGCGTGGCGCGAGACGTCTGGAACGGCAAGGTCAGCGCCGACTACGCGCTGCGGCACCACCGCGTGGTGGTGGATGCCGACAGCGGCCGCCTCGACGCACAGGCGACCTGGAAGCTGCGCGGCGGCTCGCGCAGCGCCGCCTGAGGGACCGCTAGCGCCGGCGCGCCCGCTGCGGCAGGCGCGCCGCGGCTTGCGGCTTCGCGCGCAGGTATGCGAGCACCATCTCCGGCACATGCTCGCGTCGCCGCGCCAGCCGCGCGGGCGTCGACAGGTCGACGCCGAGCACGAACGACAGCGTGTAGCGGTTGGACACGAAGTACGACGTCATGCCGGAGATCGACACGTAAAGGTCCACCCAGTCCACGTCGGCGCGGAACACGCCCTGGCGCTGGCCTTCGCGCAGCGCGCGCTGGATCGCCGCCTTCAGCGGGTTGTACATGCCCGGAATCGCCGTCGAGCGCCGGATGTGCTCCGCGTGGTGGATGTTCTCGGTCGCCAGCAGCGAGATGAACTCGGGCTGCTCGGCGAAGAAATCCACCATGTGCACGACCAGCGCGCGCATGTCGGCCACCGGATCGTGGCCGAGCATCGCGATATCGCCCTGCCGCGCGCGCATCGCCGCATAGGCACGTTCCATCACGCGCAGGAAGAGTTCCTCCTTGCCCGCGTAGTAGTGGTACAGCAGGTTCTTGCTGATGCCGCAGCGCGCGATGATGCCGTCGATGCGCGCGCCGTCGTAGCCGTGCGCGGCGAACTCGTCCGTGGCGACGCGCAGGATCTTCTCGCGCGTCCATTGCGGGTCGCGGATGCG
>JBFWRS010000088.1:0-7351 GCA_050248795.1 Burkholderiales bacterium
TGGGCTGGAACAAGTCTCGCACTAGCCGCAACGGTGTTGTCGGAAACGATCAGAACCGCACGGCTTGGACGATCCCGGTTCGCTACAACTGGGGCAAGCACAACATCTACGCACACTACACCCGTGCGCGTGATGACAAGGCTACTGCCGGTGTAGAGGACGGTGCACGCATGTGGGCGTTTGCCTATGTGTACGATCTGTCCAAGCGGACCTCGGCTGGCGTCGGCTACGGCCGCATCCGGAATGACAGCACAAGCAATGCAGCTGGTGCGGTTGTGGGCGGCGGAACGTACAACTTCTTCACGACGGAAGGCGCGCTGGGCTCTGGCCCCCGCCTCGCCGCTGGCGAAGATCCGCGCATGCTGTCGTTCACCATCCGTCACGCGTTCTAATCAGCGTTCCGGAAAGCAAGACCCGAACGGGCGCCGCAAGGCGCCCGTTTTTTTTGCCTATACTTGGTTCATGTCATCTCTTGCTGACGTCCTTATCGGCGAGTTCGATCGCGCGCTGCGCGCGGTGACTGGCGTGCTGCCCCCGCATCGCCCGCGCCCCGGTGCTGATCTGCCTGAATCGGACCTGCCGCAGCAGGAGCGTGCGCATGCTGCGGCCCTGATGCGCGTGAACCATGTGGGTGAGATCTGCGCCCAGGCGCTGTACCAGGGCCAGGCACTGACTGCGCGCGGCGACAGAGTGCGCGAATCGCTGCGGCAGGCGGCGTGCGAAGAGGAGGACCACCTCGCCTGGTGCGCCGAGCGTATCCGCGAGCTCGGTGGACAGACCAGCCTGCTGGGGCCGGCCTGGTATGCGGCATCGCTGGCGCTGGGCGCCGCTGCTGGCGCCGCCGGGGACCGCTGGAACCTGGCCTTTCTGGCGGAAACCGAGCGCCAGGTCGAGGCCCACCTGGATGGCCACCTCGAGCGCCTGCCCGAGGCCGACGCGCGCTCGCGCGCGGTCGTCAGCCGGATGCGCGACGACGAGGCGCGGCACAGGCAGATGGCGCTGCGGTTGGGCGCTGCGCAGCTTCCCGCGCCGGTGAAGGCTGCAATGCGCGCCGCGGCACGGGTGATGACCACGGTTTCATACCGCGTCTAGCCGTGCTGCAGGTATTCATCGGCTACGACCCGAAGGAAACGGTCGCCTACCACGTGCTGTCGCATTCGATTCTGCGCCGCGCGTCGATCCCGGTGTCGATCGCCCCGGTGATGCAGTCGCAGTTGCAGGGCATCTACACGCGCGGCCGGGGACCGACGGAATCGACCGAGTTCAGCCTGACGCGCTTTCTCGTCCCAGCCCTGTCCGGGTACCGCGGCTGGTCCCTCTTCATGGACTGCGACATGCTGTGCCGCGCGGACGTTGCGGAACTGGCGGGTTACATGGAGCGCTCCGCGGACAAGGCGGTGCTGGTCTGCCAGCACGACTACATGCCGAAGACCGAACGCAAGTTCCTCGGCCAGGTGCAGACGAAGTACCCGCGCAAGAACTGGTCGAGCCTGATGCTGTTCAACAACGCACGTTGCGAAGCACTTACGACTGGCTACGTGAACACCGCCTCGGGCCTGGACCTGCACCGATTTCACTGGACCGACGACGCGGCAATCGGCAGCCTGCCGCTGGAGTGGAACTGGCTGGTCGGCGAGTACCAGAAGAACCCCGCGGCGAAGATCGCGCACTTCACGCTGGGCGGGCCGTACTTCGACGACTATCGCGACTGCGACTACGCGGACGAGTGGCGCGAGGAACTGCGGCTCGCCACCACCGCGGCGCAGCGCTAGGCTTCCTCGATCTCGAATCCGGTGGTGATCTCTGCGGTCTGCTTCAGCATCGCGGTCGCCGAGCAGTACTTGTCGTAAGACAGCCGGATCGCGTGCTCGACGAGGTTGCGCTTAAGGCTGCGGCCGCGCACCGTGAACTGCATGTGGATGCGGGTGAACACCTTCGGCTCGGTGGTTGCCCGGTCGCCCTCGAGCCTCAGGTCGCAAGCGGTGACGTCCTGGCCATTCTTCTTCAGGATCGCGATGACGTCGTAGTTCATGCATCCGCCCGTGCCCGCAAGCACCGTTTCCATCGGCCGGGGGGCAAGGTCACGGCCACCGCCCTCGGCGGCCCCGTCCATGACCAGGACGTGCTTGCTGCCGGTTTCGGCGACGAAAGTCATGCCTGTCCCCGACCAGCGTACCGTGCACTCCATGCTTTTCTCCTCTCAAAAAAGGGGTTTGACGGAGCCTGGATTCTCCAATAAAATCCACGGCTTTTCGCAATTCCAGTTGCCCAGCCACCCATGAAGACCTTCTCCGCCAAACCCGCCGACGTGAAGCAGGACTGGTACGTCGTCGACGCCACCGACAAGGTGCTGGGCCGACTCGCATCGCAGCTCGCGCTGCGCCTGCGCGGCAAGCACAAGCCCGAGTACACCCCGCACGTTGACACCGGAGACTACATCGTCGTCGTCAACGCGTCGAAGCTGCGCGTTACCGGGCAGAAGGCGGAACAGAAGAAATACTACCGCCACACCACCTATCCGGGTGGCGTGAAGGAAACCACGTTCGCCAAGCTGCACGCCCGCTTTCCGCGACGCGTGCTCGAGATCGCCGTCAAGGGCATGCTGCCCAAGGGGCCGCTCGGCTATGCGATGCTGAAGAAACTCAAGGTATACGGGTCGGACACGCATCCGCACACGGCGCAGCAACCGAAACCCCTGGAGATCTAGAACACCATGGTTGGCGATTACTACTACGGCACGGGACGGCGCAAGGGCGCCGTGGCGCGCGTGTTTCTCAAGTCCGGAAGCGGCGAAATCATGGTCAACGGCCGCCCGGTGGATGAATTCTTCGCCCGCGAGACCGGCCGCATGGTGGTGCGCCAGCCGCTGGAACTGGTGAAGATGAACGCGGCCTTCGACATCAAGGTAAACGTATTCGGTGGCGGCGAATCCGGGCAGGCGGGCGCGGTGCGGCATGGCATCACCCGCGCGCTCATCGAGTACGACGCCAGCCTGAAGCCCACGTTGAGCGGCGCCGGCCTGGTGACGCGCGACGCGCGCGAGGTCGAGCGCAAAAAGGTCGGCCTGCACAAGGCGCGCCGCCGCAAGCAGTTCTCCAAGCGCTGACGTGAGGGGCCCCGGGGTCCCGCAGCAGACGAAAAGCCGCCCCCGGGCGGCTTTCTCGTCTATGGGCCCGCTGTAGGCATGGCCGGCCGATTCTGGAAGCTTCGCAAGCGCTTCGGCATCGCCGCGCCGCGTGTCGCCGTGCGCACCGAGTCCGCCTGGTACTGGCGCTGGCTCGCGCTGATGGTGCTGCTTGCATGCTCTGCGGCACTCGCCGCGCTGATGTACGACGCCGGACGACGGTTCGCCGGCTTCGATCGCAGCGAGGCGGAGCGGGAACTCACGGCGCTCAAGCGCGAAACGCAGCTCATGCGGACCGAACTCGAGCGCTTGCAGGCGATCGCGGATGCAGCGGACAGCCGGCTCGCGATCGAGCGCACCGCGCAGCAGAAGCTAACGCAGGACTTCCGCGCCATGGAGGCCGACAACGCGCGCCTGCGCGAGGAACTGGCGATCTTCGAAAACATGCTCTCGTCGAGCGACGCACGTTCGGCGCAAGGGCTATCCATTTTGCGATTCAAGGTGGAGCAGGACCTGCTGCCGGGGGAGTATCGGTACAGGCTGATGCTGCTGGCCGCGGGCGAGCGCAAGGACAAGGAGTTCAAGGGCCGTGTGGAGCTGGTTGTGAGCCTCAAGGAGGCGGGCAGGAGTGCTATCATCAGCTTTCCGGAGGGCGGCGAGAAGGATCCTGGATTTCGCTTGTCATTCAGGCACTTCCATCGTTTCGAGGGCACTTTCAGGGTGAATCCGAAGGCCACGGTGGACAGCGTCCAGGTGCGCGTCTTCGAGGCTGGTGTCGTGCCGCCGCGCGCCACGCAGTCGGCAGCCGTTGGATGAATCGGGAGAACGAAACATGTTCCGCAAGCAGAGCAAACCGCAGAACCGCATAGACAGCCTGATCGGCTCCACGACCAGGATCGAGGGCAACGTGTTCTTCAGCGGCGGGTTGCGCGTGGACGGCATGGTCCGCGGCAACGTCGCCGCGCTGCCGGATCAGCCCGGCACCCTGGTCATTTCGGAGCACGCACGCATAGACGGCGAGGTCGAGGCCGCCCACATCGTGGTGAATGGCACCGTCAACGGCCCGGTCAACTCCGCCGAGACGCTCGAACTCCAGACCGGATCGCGTGTCAAAGGTGACGTGCACTACAAGAGCATCGAGATGCTGCAGGGTGCGATTGTGGAGGGCAGACTCGTGCACCATGGTTCCGCCGAAGTGAAAGGCGTGGAACTCAAGCTGGCCGCGGGCAAGTAGCCTGCCGCCTGGCAATGCCCGGGTTGAGGGTAGGGTGAGAGCGGCAGCATAATTGAATTATCGATTGCCACGGAGCAATGCCATGAATGCTGTGACCGAGATGCCCGCCCCGCTGGTGTTCAGCGACAGCGCTGCGAGCAAGGTTAAGGAACTGATCGAAGAGGAAGGCAACGCCGACCTCAAGCTGCGCGTATTCGTGCAGGGTGGCGGCTGTTCGGGCTTCCAGTACGGCTTCACCTTCGACGAGGTGCAGAACGAGGATGACACCGCGATGCAAAAGAACGGCGTCACGCTGCTGATCGACTCGATGAGCTATCAGTACCTGGTCGGTGCCGAGATCGATTACCAGGAAGGCCTGGAAGGCGCGCAGTTCGTGATCAAGAATCCGAATGCGACCAGCACCTGCGGCTGCGGTTCGTCCTTCAGCACCTGAATCCCCTCAGGCAGGGTAGATCGCGCCGATCACACGGGGGCCGCGCGCACCGGTGACCGAGGGCAGGTTGCCGGCCCTGCCCGCCAGCGCCTCGCGCGCCAGCCAGGAGAAGGCGAGGGCTTCGACGTCTTCCGGTTCCACGCCGTACTGCCCCGTCGGTTCCACCACCACTGAAGGCAGTTCCGCGGCAATCCTGGCCATGAGAACCGCGTTCCTCGTGCCCCCCCCGCAGACCAGCAGTCGCTGCGTGCCCGGGCACCAGCGCTCCAGCGCCTCGCGTATCGTCCTTGCGCTCAGCGCGACCAGCGTCGCCTGGACGTCCGCAGGCGGCTCGGTGCCTGCGAGGTGCCGCATCAGCCACCCCTCGTTGAACAACTCCCTGCCTGTGCTCTTGGGTGGCGCCGCGCTGAAGTAAGGCTCCGCCAGCAGACGGTCCAGCAGTACCGGGTCTTCGCGGCCCCTCCCGGCCCATCGCCCGCCGTCGTCGAACCGCTCACCGAGATGACGCGACGCCCAGGCATCGAGCAGGCGGTTTGCCGGCCCGCAGTCGAAGCCCGTCGGCACACCGCCAACAGGCAGCGCCGTAATGTTCGCGATGCCGCCGAGGTTGAGTACCGCACGGGATTCGGTGCTGCTCGAGAACATTGCCGCGTGGAACCCTGGGGCCAGCGGCGCCCCCTGCCCACCGGCAGCGACATCCCTGCTGCGGAAGTCCGAAACCACGGTGATGCCGCAGCGTTCGGCGAGCAGCGCGGCGTTGCCGATCTGCACGGTGAAGCCAAGCTCAGGGCAATGGCGGATGGTCTGTCCATGGCAGCCGACGGCGGTAACCGAGGTGGCGGTGACGCCCGCGCGCTCGATCGTCGCGGTGACGGCCGCGGCATAGATCCGCGCAAGCGTGTTGGCTGCGTTTGCGGCACGCGCGATCTCGTCCGGCCCGGAGATCATGAGTGCAGACAGTTCAGCCCGCAGGGAGTCGTCGAAAGGCAGGTGCGTGCGGGCCAGTACGCGCGGACCCACGCCGGAGAAATCCGCGAGGACGGCATCGACTCCGTCCAGGCTCGTGCCAGACATCAGCCCGACGAACGTGTCGCCTGCCACTGGCTACTCCAGCAGGAGCGCGAGATTGGTCTGCTTCAGCAGGTCCAGCCGCGCCACCAGCGGCTCGGCGTGGCGCAGGTAGGCGGACATGGCGTGCGCGGGAATCGGCAGCGCCGCGGGCATTGCGATCGCGAGCGGGTTGCGCGCCTCGCCGGCGATGCGGAACTCGTAATGCAGGTGGGGGCCGGTGGCCCAACCGGTCTGGCCGACGTAGCCGATGACATCCCCCTGGGCCACGCGCGCGCCCTTGCGCAATCCGTCGGCGAACCGGGACAGGTGCGCATATGCCGAGGCGTACTGGCCATGGTGGCGCAGGATGACGAAATTGCCGTAGCCCCCCTTGCGACCCGCGAACTCGACGACTGCGTCGCCGACCGCGCGCACGCGCGTACCGGTCGGCGCGGCATAGTCGATGCCCTTGTGCGCGCGCCAGGTCTGCAGGAACGGATGCCTGCGCATGCCGAATCCAGAACTGATGCGCGAGAACTCCAGCGGCGAGCGCAGGAAAGCCTTGCGCAGGCTCGTGCCATCCGGCGCGTAGTAGCCGCCCGCCTGCCTGCCGTCGGCGGCAGCGTGATAGACCGCGCGCAATGCCTTGCCCTTGTTGACGAACTCGGTCGACAGCACGCGTCCGGAGCGCACCGCGCGGCCGTTCAGGTAGTCCATCTCGTAGACCACCGAGAAGCGGTCGCCCTTGCGCAGGTCGCGATGGAAGTCGATGTCGCCGCCGAAGATCTCGGCGACCTGGATCGAGATGTTGTCCGGGATGCCCACGTCGTCGGCCGCGGCGAACAGGGAACTGCGGATCTCCCCGGCCTTCATGATGATGCGGGTTTCCAGCGGCGCCGGTTCGCTGCTGGCGCGCCAGCGCGTGCCGTCGCGGGTCAGCGTCACCAGCAGCAGGCCGCGCCTGGAAATGAAGTTCAGGTTGTGCAGTTCGCCGGCGCCGTTGACTTCGGCAGTGACCGTGAGGCCCGGGCGCACGTCGCGCAGGGCACCCAGGCGGGTGAGTCTTGCTGCCTCCTCGTCCGTTACACCCAGCCGCCCCAGCAGCGCCGCCAGCGTGTCGCCCCGCTCGAAGCGCTCTTCCTGCAGATACTTGTCCGGCACGGCGAGAACCGCGCGCGCGTAATCAATCGGTAGTTCCTCGACCCGCGTCGTCGGAGGCAGCAGCAGTGTGGTCTCGGGGGCCTCGCTGATGGCGGCAATCGCGGCGACGCCGCCGAACAATGCGACTCCCAGCAACAGGGAGACGCGAAACCGGAACATTCGGTCACCGATGCTCATGTTTCGGCTAAAATCCCTTCCTTTTCAGGCGCATGGTGCATTTCCGGGGCAGTGTAGCAAAGAATCCCCGATGCCCAAAACCGGAACCCATGGTCCCACGCAGCGTTTCCCCGGCCGAGGCTCTCGAACTGATCCGCCGCGGCTGCGATGAGCTGATCGTCGAGGAGGACCT
>JBFWRS010000089.1:0-6736 GCA_050248795.1 Burkholderiales bacterium
AGCCGTCGGGGTCTTCGACGAAGGCGATGACGGTGGTGCCGCCCTTCACCGGCCCGGCCTCGCGCGTCACCTTGCCGCCGCGCTGCCTGACGTCGTCGCAGGCCGCCGCTGCGTCCGGCACCTCGAACGCGAGGTGGCCGAAGGCGGTGCCGGGCTCGTAGCGCTCGACGCCGTAGTTGTAGGTCAGTTCGATCACGGAGGCCTTGTCCTCGGTGTCGTAGCCGACAAAGGCGAGGGAATACTTCTGGTCGGGCCGGTCGGTGCTGCGCAGGAGCTTCATGCCCAGCACCTCGGTGTAGAACTTCAGCGAGCGCTCGAGGTTGCCGACGCGCAGCATGGTGTGCAGGAGTCTCATGCGGCGATCTTACAACGGGCAGAGCTCCTTCTGCTGCGCCTCTATCCATTCCTGCGCCAGCGTGTTGACCTCCTCGGCGCTCCTGCCCCGCGTGTCGATCGGCGGGCCGATGCGCACGGTGACCGTTCCGGGCCGCTTCAGGAACGCGTTTCGTGGCCAGTACAGGCCGGCGTTGTGCGCCACCGGCACCACCGGCGCGCCGTTCTCGGCGGCTAGCCAGGCGCCGCCGATGCGAAAGCGGCCGCGCCTGCCAGGCGGCACGCGCGTGCCCTCCGGGAACACCACCACCCAGAAGCCCTGCGCGAGACGCTCGCGGCCGCGGCGCGCCAGCGCGCGCAGCGCGGCGACGCCGCGGCCGCGGTCGATCGCGATCGGGCTCATCAGCGCGAGGCCCCAGCCGAAGAACGGAATCCACAGCAACTCGCGCTTCAGCAGCCACACCTGCGGCGGGAAGATGATCTGGTAGGCGAGCGTCTCCCACGCCGACTGGTGCTTGGAGAGGATCACGGCAGGCTCCGGCGGCAGGTGCTCGCGGCCCTGCACCTTCCAGCGGATGCCGAGTATCCAGCGCGCGAGGTACACCGCCGCACGCGACCATCCGGAAATGATGCGGTAGCGCATCTGGCGCGGCAGCGGAAAGGTGGTCAGCGCGAGCAGCGCGTAGGGCGGGGTGATGACGACAAGCGCGAGTGCGTACAGGCCTGAGCGCAGGACGATCACGGCGCCAGCAGCTCGCTGAATGCTCCGAGGTCGTCGCATACCAGCGTGCCCAGCGGCAGGCCGCCCGCGTCGCGCGTCTTCCTGCCGTTGCCGGTGAGCACCAGCACCGGCCTGGCGCCCGCGGCCTGAGCGGCCTCGAGGTCCTTCCTCGAGTCGCCCACCATGGGCACGTCCTTCAGGTCTACGTTCATGCGCCTGCCGATATCGAGCAGCATGCCGGGTGCCGGCTTGCGGCAGCCGCAACCGGCGTCAGCCGCATGCGGGCAGAAGAACACCGCGTCGATGCGGCCGCCTGCCTGCTGCACCTCGCGGTGCATGCGGTCGTGGATCGCGTTCAGCGTCGCCATGTCGAACAGGCCGCGCCCGATCCCCGACTGGTTGGTCGCGACGACGACGTGGTAGCCCGCATGCGTCAGCCGCGCGATCGCCTCCAGGCTGCCCTTGATCGGCTTCCATTCCTCGGGCGACTTGATGTACTTGTCGCTGTCGTGGTTGATGGTGCCATCGCGGTCCAAGATGACGAGCTTCATGACGCGAGCCTGGAAAGGTCGGCGACGCGGTTCATCGCCTCGCGCAGCTCGTGCAGCAGCGCGAGGCGGTTCCTGCGCAGCCTGTCGTCGTCCACCATCACCATGACCTTGTCGAAGAAAGCGTCCACCGGCGCCTTCAGCACCGCGAAGCTCTTCAGGTAGCCGGTGTAGTCGCCGCTTTCGTACAGCGGCTTCGCTTTTGCGGATACCGCGCGGATGGCTTCGTGCAGGTCGCGCTCGGCGGGATCTTCGAGTTCTCCCGGCTCGGCGTTGACGAAAGCCTCTCCCTTTGCCTCTGCCTGCTTCAGGATGTTGGCGACCCGCTTGTTGGCGGCGGCGAGGCTCGCGGCTTCCGGCAGCGCCTCGAAGGCCTTCACCGCTTCGAGCTGCAGCGGAACCACGCCGAGATTGACCGGGCCCTTGCTCAGCACCGCGTCGATCTGCAGCGTGCTGAAGCCCAGATCCCTGAGGTAACCGCTGAAGCGGTCGTAGATGAACTGCACCAACTCAAGCGACGCCTGATTCCGGAACGGCGCGAACGCGGCAGCCGCAAGTTTCTGCAGCGACAGGTGCAGGCGATTCTCCACCAGGATGCGTACGACGCCCAGCGCGGCGCGCCGCAGGCCGAAAGGGTCCTTGTCGCCGGTGGGCTGCTGGCCGATGCTGAACATTCCGGCAATCGCATCGAACTTGTCCGCGAGGGCCACGGCGCAGGCCACCTGTCCCTGGGGCAGCCGGTCGCCGGCGTAGCGAGGCCGGTAGTGCGCCTCGATCGCGTCGGCGACCTCGGCCGGCTCGCCGTCATGCAGCGCGTAGTAGCGCCCCATGGTGCCCTGGAGTTCCGGGAACTCGCCGACCATGCCGCTAAGCAGGTCCGCCTTCGCCAGCCATGCGGCGCGCTCGGCGAGCACGCGGTCGGCCCCGAGCTGGGCGGCAATCGCGCCGGCGAGTTGCTGCACGCGCATCACGCGCTCGAGCTGGCTGCCGAGCTTGTTGTGGTGCACCACCTTCGCCAGCTCCGGCACGCGGGATTCAAGGCGCGTCTTCCTATCCTGTTCGTAGAAGAAGCGCGCATCCTCCAGCCGCGGCCGCACCACGCGCTGGTTGCCGCTGACGATGTGGCGGGGATCGTCGAGCCGCATGTTCGACACGATGAGGAATTTCGGCAGCAGCCTGCCGCCTGCGTCGAACAGCGGGAAGTACTTCTGGTTCTGCCGCATGGTCAGGATCAGGCACTCCTGAGGCACTTCCAGGAAGCCCGGGTCGAAGCTGCCCATGTAGACGCTCGGATGCTCGACCAGCGCAGTCACTTCGTCGAGCAGGTCCTCGTAGCTGCCCATGCTGGCGCCCTGCCGCTGCGCTTCCGCCTGCAGCGCGTCATCGATCAAGCTGCGGCGCGCATCGAAGTCGGCGATCACCATGCCGTCGTCCCGCAGCCGCGCTTCGTATTCGTCCGCAGAACCGAGGACGATCTCGCCCTTGCCCATGAAGCGGTGCCCCAGCGTGCGATTGCCCGCCTCGAGGCCGAGCACGCTGCCGGGAACCACGCGCGTGCCGTGCAGCATCACCAGGCCGTGCACCGGGCGCACGAACTGCGCCTCGCCCGCGCCCCAGCGCATCAGCTTGGCGATCGGCAAGGCCTTCAGTGCCGACTCGACCTTCGGCGCGAGTGCCGCGTCAAGCGCCGAGCCCCTGGCCCGGTCCCGATGCGCATATACCCGGCCCTTGGGCGTGTCGACCTGGACGAGCGCGTCGACCGCGACGCCGCGCTTGCGCGCGAACCCCTCGATCGCCGCTGCGGGCGCCTTTACCGATGGTCCTGTCACCTCGATCGCCCGGTCTGGTGCGGCTTCGCGCACGTCGGCGACGCGCACGGCGAGCCGCCGCGGCGTGGCGTATGCGCGCGACGCGCCGGCCTCGCCGACGAAGCCGTCGGCGCGCAGTCCGGCGAGCAAGGCGCCACCGAAGGCCTCGGACAGTCGCAGCAGCGACTTCGGCGGCAGCTCCTCGGTCAGCAACTCGACCAGCAGCGCCGCTTGCGTCATTTCGCCGCCGCCATCGGGAAGCCGAGCCGCTCGCGCGACTCGTAGTAGGCCTTGGCCACCGCCCGCGCCAGCGCGCGCACGCGGCCGATGTAGGCCGCACGCTCGGTCACGGATATCGCGCCGCGCGCATCCAGCAGGTTGAAGGTGTGCGAAGCCTTCATCACCATCTCGTACGCGGGCAGCACGCAGGCTGCCTCGACCAGGCGCCTTGCCTCCGCTTCGTACTCGCCGAAGTGCCGGAACAGCATGTCGACGTTGGAGAGCTCGAAGTTGTAGCGCGACTGCTCGACTTCGTTCTGGTGGAACACGTCGCGGTACAGGACAGGAGTCGACGCTCGCGTCTCCGCAGGAGTCGACGCTCGCGTCTCCGCCCCCGTCGTCCAGACGAGGTCGTAGACGCTTTCCTTGTCCTGCAGGTACATCGCCAGGCGCTCGAGGCCATAGGTGATTTCGCCCAGAACCGGCCTGCAGGCGAGGCCGCCGACCTCCTGGAAGTAGGTGAACTGCGTCACTTCCATGCCGTCCAGCCACACCTCCCAGCCCAGGCCCCACGCGCCCAGCGTGGGCGATTCCCAGTCGTCCTCGACGAAGCGGATGTCGTGCGCCTTCGGGTCGATGCCCAGGCGGCTGAGCGAGCCGAGGTAAAGCTGCTGGAAATCCGGCGGCGAGGGCTTCATCGCCACCTGGTACTGGTAGTAGTGCTGCAGCCGGTTGGGGTTGTCGCCGTAGCGGCCATCCTTCGGGCGGCGCGAGGGCTGCACGTAGGCGGCGTTCCAGGGCTCGGGGCCGATGGCGCGCAGGAAGGTGGCGGTATGGAAGGTGCCCGCGCCCACCTCCATGTCGTAGGGCTGCAGCAGTGCGCAGCCCTGATCGTCCCAGTATTCGGCGAGCCGCAGTATCAGTTGTTGGAAGGTCAGCATGCGGCGCGCGAGAAACGTGAAATTATAGCCGCCACGGCCAGCATCAGCGCGGCGAGCGCGAGCGCGGCGAGGTCGCCGACGCGCACGTACGGCGTCTCCCCTGCGTAGAGCGACGCTTCGATCTCGATGCTGCCGGGCTCGAACTGCGCCAGCCGCGCGACCACGCGGCCGTCGCGCGCCACCGCGGCGGTGATGCCGGTGTTGGTCGCCGCCAGGTGCATGCGCCCGGTCTCGATGGCGCGCATGCGCGCGATCTGCAGGTGCTGGGCAGGGGCCAGCGAATCGCCGAACCAGGCCACGTTCGACACGTTGACCAGCAGCGCCGCTGCGGGCAGTTGCCGTGCCACTTCCTCGCCGAAGGCATTCTCGTAGCAGATCGACATCGCGACGCGCGTGCCCGCCACTTCCAGCGCGCGCGGGCGCTGCGTTCCGCGCGCGAAGTCCGACAGTGGGATCGACAGCAGCCGCAGCACCCAGCCGAAGCCGGGCGGGATGAATTCCCCGAACGGCACCAGGTGCGACTTGTCGTAGCGCTGCGCAGGCGACACGCCGAGCGTGACCACGCTGTTCAGGTACGCATCCGGCGCACTGCGCGCCGGCACGCCGAGCAGCAGGTCGCCGCCGTTCCTGCGCGCCGCCGCCGCAAGGCGCGCGAGGTAGGCCGGATCGACCAGGTCGAGGAAGCGCGGAATCGCGGTCTCCGGCAGCACGATGAGGCGGCCGCGCGCTGCCTCGGCCAGTCCGGCGTAGCGCTCGAGCGTGCGCGCGTAGCGTTCCGGGGCGAACTTCATCTGCTGCGGGATGTTCCCCTGCAGCAGTGTCACGGGCAGGCGGCCGGCCGGCGTGGTCCATTCATGCTGGCGCAGCGCTTCGCCGCCGGCGGCGAGCGCAAGCACCGCGCCGATCGCGGCGACAAAGGCGTGCCGGCGTGCCGCGCACCAGGCGAAACCCGCCATCGCCAGCACCGCAAGCGTGCAGCCGTACATGCCAAGGAGCGGCGCGTAGCCGGCCAGCGGCCACCCCGGCACCGCGGATCCGAAAGCGAGCCAGGGAAAGCCGGTGAGGATGCTGCCGCGCACCCACTCGGTAGCGGTCCATAGCGCCGGGATTACCAGGGTGGCGCGCGCCACGGGACCCACAGGCACCTGCGCCTGCAGCCAGCCGGCGAGCGCGGGAAAGAGCGCGAGGAAGGCGCAGAAACCTAGCGTCGCGACCGCCGCAACCGGCGCGGCCATGCCGCCGAACTGGTGCAGGCTCACGTACACCCAGGACACGCCGGCGCCGAACAGCCCGGCGCCGAACCACCACCCGGCCCAGGCCGCATCGCGCGGGCTGGCCGCGGTGCTCCACAGGTGCACCAGCAGCGCGAGCGCGGCGAGCGCAAGCGGCAGCGCGTCGAAAGGCGAGAATGCCGTGACCGCGAGCGCGCCGGCTGCGAACGCCGCGGCGTTCCTGCGCCTCACGTCCTCGGCTTGTCGACGATCAGCGTGTACACGCGCCGGCTGTCGGCGCGCAGCACCTGGAAGCGGAAGCCGCCGATGATGATCGACTCGCCGCGCCTGGGCACGCGTCCGAGTTGCGCGATGACCAGCCCGCCGACGGTGTCGAACTCCTGGTCGGGAAACGTGGTGCCGAAGGCGGCGTTGAAGTCCTCGATCTGCGTCACCGCCTTGACGCGGTAGCGCCCGCTCGATTCGAGCAGGATGTTGTCGCTTGCCTCGTCGAAATCGTACTCGTCCTCGATCTCGCCGACGATCTGCTCGAGCACGTCCTCGATTGTCAGCAGGCCGGCGACGCCGCCGTACTCGTCGACGACGATCGCCATGTGGTTGCGGCTGGCGCGGAACTCGCGCAGCAGCACGTTCAGCCGCTTGGATTCCGGCACGAAGATCGCAGGGCGCAGCATTTCGCGCACGTTGAAGTCCTCGTCGCCGGCGTAATAGCGCAGCAGGTCCTTGGCGAGCAGGATGCCGATGACGTCGTCGCGATTCTTGTCGACGACCGGAAACCGCGAATGCGCGGTTGCGATGACATGGGGGATGAACTTGTCCGGCGGATCATTGATGTCGATGACATCGACCTGCGCCAGCGGAATCATGATGTCGCGAACCTGCAGCTCGGCAACTGCCATCGCGCCTTCGATGATGGACAGCGCCTCGGCGTCGA
>JBFWRS010000090.1:0-6319 GCA_050248795.1 Burkholderiales bacterium
ACATGGGCAAGAACATGGACATCCCGGCGCAGGCAGTGGTCGCCGGCAAGCAGCGCATGACGCCGTCCGAGGCGTTCATCGAGACCCTCGCCGCGCAGGGCGTGAAGAACGTCTTCGGCATCGTCGGCTCGGCCTACATGGACGCACTGGATCTCTTTCCGGCCGCGGGCATTCGCTTCATCCCCACGGTGCACGAGCAGGGCTCGGCGCACATGGCGGATGGCTACTACCGCGTCACCGGCAAGCACGGCGTGTGCATCGGCCAGAACGGCCCGGGCATCACCAACTTCGTCACTGCCATCGCCGCCGCGTACTGGGCGCACAGCGCGGTGGTCGCGATCACGCCGGAGACCGGCTCGATGGGCATCGGCCTGGGCGGCTTCCAGGAAACCGACCAGCTGCCGATCTTCTCCAAGATCACCAAGTACCAGGCACACGTGAACAATCCGGCGCGCATGGCCGAGCTCACCGCGCGCGCCTTCGACCGCGCGATCCTCGAGATGGGGCCGACACAGCTGAACATTCCGCGCGACTATTTCTACGGCGAGCTCGAGTGCGAGATCCCGCAGCCGATCCGCATCGAGCGCGGCCCGGGCGGCAGCGCGAGCCTGGACGCTGCGGCCGACGTGCTGGCGAACGCGAAGTTCCCGGTGATCATCGCCGGCGGCGGCGTCATCGCCGCCGAGGGCGTGGACGCCTGCGTCGCGCTGGCCGAGGCGCTGGATGCGCCGGTGTGCAATTCTTACCTGCATAACGACACCTTCCCGGCGAACCATCGCCTGTGGTGCGGGCCGCTGGGCTATCACGGCTCCAAGGCGGCGATGAAGGTGATTTCGAAGGCCGACGTGGTGATCGCGCTCGGCTCGCGCCTCGGACCTTTCGGCGTGCTGCCGCAGTACGGCTTCGACTACTGGCCGGCGAACGCCAAGCTGGTGCAGATCGACGCCGATCCGAAGGTGCTCGGACTGGTGAAGAAGACATCGGTGACGGTCAATGGCGACGCGCGCGAAGCGGCGCTGGCGCTGGTGGCGCGGCTGAAGGGCCGCAAGCTCGCGGGCGAGGCGAACAAGGCCGAGCGCCTGGGCGTGGTGAAGGCGGAGAAGGAAGCCTGGGCCAAGGAACTTGCCACCTGGGACCACGAGAAGGACGAGTGGAGCCTCGAAGTGGCGAAGGGCTCCAAGTACATGCACCCGCGCATGATGCTGCGCGAGCTGGAAAAGGCGATGCCGGAAGACGCCATGGTGTCCACCGACATCGGCAACATCTGCCAGGTGGCGAATTCGTACTTGAAATTCAACCGCCCGCGCAGCATGTTCGGCGCCATGATGTTCGGCAACTGCGGCTATGCGTTCCCGACCATGATCGGCTGCAAGGTCGGCGCGCCGGATCGTACCGCGGTGGCCTACGTCGGCGACGGCGCCTGGGGCATGAGCTTCGGCGAGATCCTCACCTGCGTGCGCGAGAACATCCCGGTTACGGCCGTGGTGTTCAACAACGAGCAGTGGGGCGCCGAGAAGAAGAACCACGTCGACTTCTATTCCAACCGCTTCCTCGGCGTGAACCTGGAGAACCCCAGCTTCGCCGGCATCGCCAAGGCGATGGGCGCCGAGGGCATCGTCGTCGACAAGGTGTCGAACGTGGGCGATGCGTTCCGAGCCGCGTGCAAGGCGCAGAAGGAAGGCAAGACCACCATCGTCGAGATGATGTGCACGCGCGAGCTGGGCGACCCGTTCCGCCGCGATGCGCTGAAGAAGCCCGCGAGGATGCTGGCGAAGTACAAGGCCTTCTCGGCCTAGCAGCGCGAATTGGACCAGGTACTCGTCGCCGCGGGCGGTGCCTGGCAGCTCGCCTGGGCCCTCGCGGTCGTGTTCGTCGCCTACGCGCTGCGCGGCGCGACCGGGTTCGGCGCCGGCGTGGTGTCGATCCCGCTGCTGCTGTTTGCGCTGCCGCTGCCGGTGGTGATCCCGCTGGTCACCGCGATGGGCATGGTGGCGTCCTTCGGCCAGGCGGTGCACCAGCGGCGCGCGGTCTACTGGCCTGGCCTGTGGCGGCTGATCCTGCCGACGCTCGTCGGCGTTGCCGCCGGGCTGTGGCTGTTCGCCTCGATCGATTCGAAGTTGCTGTTGCGCGCGCTGGCGCTGTTCATCATCGGCTACGCGCTGTCGGGCTACCTGCCGTGGCGGTTCGCCGGCGCCGCGCCGCGCTGGCTGGGCCCGCCTGCCGGCGCGCTCGGCGGCTTCGTCGCCACCGTGTTCGGCGGCATGGCCGGGCCGCTATTCGTCGTCTACCTGCGCACCTTGGCGCTGGACAAGACCCGCTTTCGCGCCACGGTGTCGGTGTCGCTGTTGAGCGTGAGCATGCTGCGCGCCGCCGGCTACGGCAGCATCGGCCTGTACGACGCGCGGGTACTGTGGATACTGGCCGCGACCCTGCCGGTGGTGGTCGTGGCGATGGTGGCGGGCGACTACTGGCACGCGAAGCTGGACGAGACGCGCTTCGGCCACGTCGTCGCTGTGCTGCTCGCGCTGAGCGGCGTCGCGCTGCTGTTCAAGTAGCCCGCGCGAAGCGGGCAGGGCTCAGGCGCGGCGCGTCCGGCGCGCGCGCCACAGCATGCTGAGCAGCGGGAACACCAGCGTCAGGATCGCCAGCGCCATGACGGTGCCGCTCACCGGGCGGGTGAAGAACACCGTCCAGTCGTTGCCGAAGCTGATCATCGTCGTCATGAAGTTGGTTTCCGCCAGCGGCCCGAGGATCACGCCCAGCACCAGCGGCGCGATCGGGAAGCGCATGCGCTCGCAGACGTAGCCGACGACGCCGAACACCACGATCAGCCAGACGTCGGTGATGTTGTTGCGCGCGGCGAACGCGCCGAGGATGCAGCACATCACGACGTAGGCGGAGACGATGACCTCGGGCAGCTCGAGCACGCGCACCAGGAAGCGCGCGGCGAAGTAGCCGATCAGGCACATGCCGATGACGCCGACGAACACCGACGCGAACAGCGTGTAGACGATGTGGCTGGAAGTCTCGAACACCTGCGGCCCGGGCTGCAGGCCGTGCAGCATGAAGGCGCCGAGGATGATCGCGGTGGCGCCGCTGCCGGGAATCCCCATGGTGATCAGCGGGATCATCGCGCCGCCGACCGAAGAGGTGGCCGCGGTCTGCGGTGCGACGATGCCCTCGGCGATGCCCGAACCCATGAGTTTCCTGCGCTTGCCGTGCTGCGCCTCGACGCCATAGGAAAGGAAGGACGCCACGGTAGCGCCGGCGCCCGGCACAAGGCCGATGACGATGCCAAGCAGGGTGCCGCGGCCGAAGCAGCCCTTGATCGCCAACGCCTCGCGCAGCGGCGGCAGCGTGGTGCTGACCCTGCCGACCGCCACCATGGTCGGCGACTTGAAGCCGTTCTCCATGCGTACGAATACTTCGCCAAGGCCAAACGCGCCGACCATGACGACCAGGTAGTCGATGCCGTCCGACAGGATCGGCACGCCGAAGGTGAAGCGGTGCGCGCCGTAGGTTTCGTCCACCCCGACCGTGGCGATCAGCAGCCCCACGAACAGGCTGATCAGCGCATTGGCGAGCGAGCTGCCGCCCATGGACACGACGCTGGCAAGGCCGAACACGATGATGGCGAAGTACTCGGGACTCGACAGCGTCAGCGCGATTTTCGCGATCGGCTGCGCCAGCAGCACCATGACCACCGCCGCCGCGAGCCCGCCCACCAGCGCGGCGACCAGCGTCCAGCCCAGCGCCTCGGCGGCCTGGCCCTTGCGCGCCATGGCGTAGCCGTCCCACAGCATCGGCACGTCCATCGGCTCGCCGGGCACGCGAAACAGGATCGATGTCCACGCGCCGGCGTAGGTGCCGGCGAGGTACATCGCGGTGAGCAGGATCACCGCCGATGTCAGGTCCATGGTGTACGTGAAGGGCAGCGCCAGCACCACGCCCATCACCAGCGTCAGCCCGGGCAGCACCGCGACCAGCAGGCCGAGCAGCAGCCCGCCGAACAGCGCCAGCAGGTGCGCCGGCGTGAACACCGCGACGAAGCCGAGCGCGAGCTGGTGCAGCGTGCCTTCCATCACGCGCTCAGCGGATGCCCATCGCGCGCATCAGGAACAGCGTGAGCTGCGCGAACGGTTCGATGCCGATGGGCAGCGAGACGTAGACCACCTTCATGAAGAAATACATCATCGCCAGCGTGCCGACGACGCTGACCAGCGCGGTGACCAGCCAGCGTCGGTAGCCGCCGAGCACGACGAAGGCGGCGACGTAGGGCGCGGTGGCGAGCGCGAAGCCGAGCTTCTGCAGCGACCAGACGTACACGGCGGTAAGCACGATGCCGGACACCAGCAGCAGGGGGCGTGAGGGCGGCTGTTCCGGCACGACTTCCGCATCCGGCTCGCTCGTGCCGACCAGGTCGAGCAGCACGCCAGCGGCGTCGCGGTGGCGGCCGAACACGACCCGCTTCACCACCTCGTAGGCGCAGGTGGCGATGATCAGGCCGAGGATCAGCATCGGCCAGAAATCCGGCCCCAGCGAACCGGCGCGGCGTTGGAACTCCATCTGCGTCGCGGCGTAGAAGAGGTAACCGGCCGCGGTGCCGACCAGCAGGTAGGGCAGCGCCGGGCCCAGCCGGGCGCTGAACGAGCCCGCGCGCCGGTGCTCAGGCGCCGCGGTCATCGGGCAGCAGTTTGGCGATCGGCTCGCCGATCTCGTACACGCTCGATACCGCGAGGTCCGGCCCGAACGGCACTTTCTCGCGGCTGGCGCGCCGGCGCAGGCGTGCTTCGTGCTCTTCCATGATGTCCTTCGGGAAGGGCATCAGGCCCGGGTCGAGGATGCGCAGGCAGCCGTCGGCGTCGCGCGCCGGCATGATGCGGCTCTTCACGCCGCGGTTGGGCGACCACGGGATGTCGAGCACGCCGGCCTCGAAGGCGCGCACGCTGCCGATGGCAACGTCGCCGTCGCCCATCTCGAGCACCTTGTCGACGATCGCGCGCACTTCGCGGCGGATCATTTCCTTCTCGCGCTCGAAGTCCGGCATGCCGTCCAGCCGGATGTTGCGCGCGAGGTAGATCGCCATGCGCGTCATGCGCAGGCCCTCGGCATTGGCCTGCGGCGTCGGGATGCCGAAGGCCTCGTGCGTGGTCTTGGTGGTGACGCTGATCGCGCCCGCGATCGCCGCCAGCGTGCCGCCGTACGCGATCAGCGCGGCGGACTGCGCATCGTCCTGCGGCCACGCGCCCATCCAGTGCAGCAGCGTTACCGGCGTGAACACGTCCGCGTAGCCCTTCTTCGCCAGGTACTCCTGGCACATTTCGCGGCAGACCACGGTGGCGGCCGCGTCCTGCACCAGGTGCATCGTCTCGCCCATCTCGAGGCCGTAGTTGCGCACTCCCTGCGCCGCGGCGAGCAGGCAGTCGAGCACCGCGGTGATGATCGCGATCGAGGGCGGGATGTTGGTGCCGGTGAGAAAGCCCGGCTGGCGCCGGTGCAGTTCGACGCCCGCGTCCTGGTACATGGCGACCAGGCGATCGAGGTACTGGTAGTTGCGGATGCCCTGCTCGATGGGCATTTCCTTGATGTACGAGGCGGTGTAGGCGATGCCCGAGCCGAGGTAGCCGGAGTAGCCGGCGGCATAGCCGATCTCGCCGGTCAGCTTCGGCATCGCGGTGCCGGTGAGCATGATCGCCGGCTTCTCTATCGCGTCGATCAGCTTCGCGGTGGGGCCGATGCCGTAGTTGACCATCGGGTAGCCGTTCAGCATCGAGCGGCCCGCCTTCTCGCTCTCCTCGATGCCCTTCTGCGCCAGGTGCCAGTGCTCGTTGCGCGTGTAGCTGTCGGTGGTGGTGGGCACGATGTCCGCGTGCCCGTCGCGGTCCAGCGTTTCCATCAGCACCTTCTGCAGCTCGAAGGTGCCGAAGCCGCCGCGCGGCTGCGTCAGGCAGCGGCCTTCGGCGTCGGCGCGGCGCAGCACCCGTGCCAGCTGCTTGTGCGGCGGCAGCGACTTGTGGCGCGCTACCGCGGCGTCGAAGTCGACCTCGGCGCCGGTGGGCCAGCGCGCCAGGTTCTGCGTGCGCATCTGCGCGAACGTGTCGTCGGCGATGCGCGCCTCGGACAGCGGGGATTCCAGCGACTCACGCAATGCCGGTGCATTCACGGGCGACCTCCTGGTCCAGCGGAACGAGATTCTCGAGCGCGAGCTCGAGCGCGGCCTGCGGCGCGACGCTTTGCAGCAGTCCGCAGGCGTAAAGCAGGTACTGGCGATCCAGCAGCATGCGCGGCGCGCGCGGCATCAGCGCGAGCGGGTCCGCCG
>JBFWRS010000091.1:0-6273 GCA_050248795.1 Burkholderiales bacterium
CGGTCGTGGCGACGCTGTACAGGCTGCCCGCGGGCAGCCACCCGGACTATCCGGCTCTCGACGTGCTGGTGCGCGTGCTCGGGCTCGCGCCCGCCGGCCGCCTGCATCGCGCGCTGGTGCAGCAGGGGCTGGCGAGCAGCGCCTGGGGCTGGGAGGCGGCACTGCATGATCCGGGCTTCGCCAGCTTCGGCGCCAGCCTGCCCAAGGGCGCATCCAGCGACGCGGCGCGCGACGCGCTGCTCGCCGCGGTCGAAGGCATCGCCAGCGACCCGATCCGCGCCGACGAGGTGGAGCGCGCGAAGACGCACCTGCTGAACGGGATCGACAAGGCGCTCACCGACACGCCGGCGCTGGTGCGCCACCTCGGCGAGTACGCCGCGATCGGCGACTGGCGGCTGTTCTTTCTCTACCGCGACCGCCTCGCCGCGGTCAGCGTCGCCGACGTGCAGCGCGTCGCGGCGCAGTACCTGAAGCCGGACAACCGCGTACTCGGCACCTTCGTGCCCACCGCGCAGCCCGATCGCGCCGAGATCCCCGCCACGCCCGATGTCGCCGCGGCAGTCGCGGCCTACAAGGGCAGCGCGGCCGCGCAGCAGGGCGAGGTGTTCGACCCGACGCCGCAGAACATCGAGGCGCGCCTGGTACGGCGCACGCTGGCCAACGGCATCCGCGTCGCGCTGCTGCCGAAGAAGACGCGCGGCGCCACCGTAATCGTCAACATGTCGCTGCACTGGGGCGACGAGGCATCCAAACAGGGGCGCAGCACCGCGTGCAGCCTGGCCGGCAGCATGCTGATGCGCGGCACGCAGAAGCGCTCGCGCAGCGAACTGCGCGACGCATTCGACCGCCTGAAGGCCAACACGAGCATCAGCCTCGACGGCGCGGCGGTGGAGACGCGCCGCGACAGCCTCGCCGACACGCTGCGGCTGGTGGCCGAAGTGCTGCGCGAGCCGGCGTTCCCCGAAAGCGAGTTCGAGGAACTGCGCCGCGCGCAGATCAGCGGCGCGGAAAGCCGCCGCAGCGACCCTGGTGCGATCGCGGGCGAGAACCTGTCGCGGCACCTCAATCCCTACCCCCGCGGACACTGGCTGTACTCGCATACGCTCGAGGAGCAGATCGACGAGCTGAAGCGTGTCACGCGCGAGGACGCGATGCGCTGCCACCGCGAACTGGTCGGCGCCACCGGCGCCGATTTCGCCGCGGTCGGGGACTTCGACGCCGGGGAGCTGATGCGCCTGGTCGAGGACCTGTTCGGCGACTGGAAGAACCCGGTGCCCTACCAGCGCGTGCGCGCGCGGCATTTCGAGCAGCCGGCGCTGGAACGCGAGCTGCGCACCCCGGACAAGGCGAACGCGGTGCTGCGCGCGGGCGTCTCGGTGCGCATGCGCGACGACCACCCGGACTTCCCCGCGCTGGTCCTCGGCAACTACCTGCTCGGCGGCACCTCGGCGGGCCGCATCCCCCAGCGCGTGCGCGAAAAGGAAGGCCTGTCGTACAGCACGTACTCCTCGTTCAGCGCGAACCCGCAGGACGAGACCGGGCTGTTCAGCATGGCGTCGATATTCGCGCCGTCCAACAAGGGCCGCGTCGAGGCTGCGCTGCGCGAGGAACTCTCTCGCGCGCTCGCCAAGGGCTTCAGCGCCGAGGAGGTCGAGACGGCGAAGCAGGGCTTCCTCGAATCGCGCCGGGTCGCGCGCGCGCAGGACCGCTCGCTCGCCTGGCGGCTCGACATGTACCTGTTCCTCGACCGCACGTTCGCCTGGGACATCGAGTTCGAGAAGCGCATCGCCGCCCTCACGCCGCGCGACATCCACGAGGCGATGAAGCGCCATATCGACCTGGCGCGGCTCAGCGTCGTGAAGGCCGGCGACTTCCGCTGATCAGGCGCGCTCGTCCGCGCGCGGCGCCGCGCCGGTCGCACGCCTGACCACCCGCTCGAGCGCGCGGAAAAACCCGGCGCGCGCAAGCAGCGGGTTGCACCAGCCGTTGACGATGCAGTAGTCGGTGGCGAACGGCGCGCGGTGGTGCACGGCGTGCCGGCGCGGCGACAGGATCAGGCCGGCGCGCTGCGCGAGCTGCACGATGCACGGCGCGGCGCTTCCCAGGTGCGCCCACTTGTGCACCTGGTTCACCGGCAGGATGGCGATGCAGAACGCCAGCGCGAACTCCGCCGTGCGCTGCGCCGCGGCGCCTTCGATGTCGCTGATCGCCGCCCAGGCGAGGAGCGGCAGCGTCAGCGAGGCCACGTCGCCATTGCAGTCGACGAACGGGCGCGCGCAGAGGTCGCGCGGGTTGGCGTGGTGCACGCGGAACGGGCGTATCAGCCGCTCGCCCACCAGCGGCGAGTCCTGCCTGCCCCAGGTGTCGGCAGCCCAGTGCACCAGGCCCGAGGCGAAATCGGCGGCAACGATCCCCGCCAGGACGGCGGGCAGCGTCCACGGTCCCATGCCCGGCCACAGGCGCTGCAGCAGCCACAGTGCCGCGAGCGGCGCCGCGACCAGCGACGCAATCTCCACGGCGCGCGACAGCGCGCTGACCTCGGGGTGCCTGGGCAGCCCGGCCTCAGGCATCCAGTTCGACGAGCACCGGCTGGTGGTCCGAGGCCTGCGTCGCGCCATCGATGTCGATGCGCTTCAGGCGCGGCGCCAGGTCCTCGGTGACGAAGACGAAGTCGCAGGCGTAGGGCTCGCGTTCGCGCGGCTGTTCGTGCACGCGGAAGGTCGGCGGACACGGCGCATCGCCCCTGCACGCCTGCCAGGCGTCGACGAAGCGCGGTATGCCCTCGCCGAGCGGCGCCTGCATGCGCGCATGCAGCGGATCGGCGTGTCCCGCCGGCAGGTTGAAGTCGCCGCACAGGACCGCCGCGCGCGGCCGCGGCAGCGGCTCGAACGGGCCGCCGTCGCCGCGCTCCGGCGCCGCCGCGACGGCGTGGCCGCAGGCCTCGGCGTGCAGTTCGCGCAGGCGCTCGACCTGCGCCGCGCGCTGCAGCGCCGAGTAGTACTCGAGGTGCGTGCTGATGATGCGCAGGGCGCCGAGCGGCGTATCCACCACCACTTCGAGCGCGACACGCGGCATGCTGGGCGCGGGGTGGTCCGCAGGCCAGGGCAGGCTGTGGCGGAACACCTGCTGCACCGGGTAGCGCGAGAAAATCATGTTGCCGAAACGCCGCCGCGTCTCCTGGCCGCCGGGAACGTCCACCGCGGCGGCATACACCGGTTCGTGGCCGACCAGCTGCGAGGCAAGCGCGAACGGCTGGTCCTCGCCGACGCTGCCTTCCAGCGCCGGGAAGTTCACCGCCACCTCCTGCAGGCACAGCACGTCGAAATCGGCCATCGCTTGCGCCGCCGCGACGATGCGCGCCGGGTCGACGCGGCCGTCCATGCCGCGGCACCACTGCACGTTCCACTGCAGGACGATCATTGCGCGGGCGAATCCGCGATCAGCCGCTTGCCGAGGCCAATGACCGCGTCCTCGGCATATCCCAGCCTGCGGTAGAAGGCAAGCGCGTCGGCATTGCCGCCGCGCACCTGCAGGTTGAGCTTGGGGCAGCCGCGCTCGCGCAGCAGCCGCTCGGCCTCGAGCATCAGCGCGCGGCCATGGCCGCGCCCGCGATGCGACTGCGCCACCGCGACGTACCAGGCCCAGCCGCGATGTCCGTCGTAGCCCGCCATCGCGCTCGCCATCAGCACGCCATCGATCGTGCCGACGAGGAACAGCTCCGGTTGCTCGGCAAGCTTGCGCGCGATGTCGCGGCGCGGGTCGTTCCACGGCCGCGTCAGGCCGCATGCCTCCCACAGCGCGACCACGGCGGCCTCGTCGCCGGGGACGAAGGCGCGGATCTTCACTGTTTCTTCAGCAGGTCGCGGATCTCCTCGAGCAGCACCTCCTGGCGGGGCGGCGGCTCGGGTGCGGCAGGCGCGGCCTCCTCCTCCTTCTTCAGCCGGTTGATCAGCTTCACGGCGATGAAGATCACCCAGGCAATGATGAGGAAGTCGATCAGCGTCTGCAGGAACTTGCCGTAGTTGATGCTGGCCTCGCCGACCTTGACCGCAAGTCCGGAGAAGTTCACCCCGCCCAGCAGCGTGCCGACCAGCGGCATCACCACGTCGCCGACCAGCGAGGCGACGATCTTGCCGAAGGCGCCGCCGATGATCACGCCGACCGCGAGGTCGACGACGTTGCCCTTCATGGCGAATTCCTTGAACTCCTTCATCATGCTCATGTCGCCTTCCTCCTCATGTGATCGCTTCGTAACGCACCTCGAGTATCTCGATCTGCTCCTCGCCCGCGGGGGTGCGAAGCACGACGCTGTCGCCTTCGCGCGCCTTGAGCAGCGCTTTCGCGATCGGCGAGATCCATGACACTCGCCCCTTCGCGGTGTCGACTTCGTCTATGCCGACGATCGTCACCTCGCGCTCGGCACCCGCGGCAGCGCGCACGCGAACGGTGGCGCCGAAGTACACCTGGTCGATGTCGCGCCCGGCCGAATCCACGATCTCGGCGTTTTCCAGCCGCTTGATGAGGAAGCGCACGCGACGGTCTATCTCGCGCAGGCGCTTCTTGCCGTACAGGTAGTCGCCGTTCTCGGATCGGTCGCCGTTGGACGCCGCCCAGGCCACCGTCCGCACCACCTCCGGCCGCTCGACCTCGACCAGGGACTTCAGCTCCGCTTTCATGCGCGCGAAGCCGGCGGGTGTGACGTAGTTCCTTCCCGTCGGGGAGGTTTCGGCGGGCGTTTCCGGCGCATCGTCCTCGTCGACGTCGGATTCCCTGACGAACGCCTTGTTCATGCTGCGATTCTATGCCGGTTCGCGCGCGCTGCTACTTGCCAGCCCCGCCCATTGAACCCAAAATCCGCCCAGCGGTTAACAAGGGGATGCCATGGCGCTGCAAAAGACGGTGGAGAAGGACGACCTCCTGGGAAGGTTGCGCATCAAGGAGGTGCTGCTGTTCGGCCTGATCGCGATGACGGCGGTGCTCGCCAACCTGCCGCCCGAGTCCATCGAGGACCTGGGCATCAACCACGACTACCTGCTGGCGGTGCTGGCCTGCGGCGTGGTGATCGGGCTGTTCTTTTACCTGAAGTTCTTCTTCTTCCTCGCGGTGGTGCTGCTGATCGTGGGCGCCAACATGCCCGAACAGATCGCAGAGCGCTTCAACATCTCGAAGATCCCGCTGATCCTCGCGCTGATCGCGCTGGTCGGCGTGTCGCTGATCAACTACGTGGTGAAGATGATGCCGACGGGGCTGGAGGTCAAGCCGAAGGAACAGAGCCCCGAGGGCATCCGTGCCCTCTTCTACGCCATCGAGAAAGGCAACGTGGTGTACGCGCAGAAGGTGCTGCTGATGAATTTTGACCCCAACCTGAAGCACGACAACGGCTACACGCCGCTTGCCTACGCGGCAATGAAGGGCAGCGTGCAGATGGTCGACACGCTGCTCAGGAACGGCGCCGACCCGACCGTGACCACCAAGGACGGCGACACGCCGGTGGAACTGGCGCTGCGCTTCGGCCACGGCGAGGTCGGCGACATGCTGAAGCGGGCGCGCCAGGAAATGGAAACGCGCGCGCCTGCCGGCCAGCCGCAGCGGGCCTGAGCGCCTACCGCATCCGGTAGCCGCCCGCCCGCAGCGGCGGCGCTTGCCGGGCTGCTGCGGTAACTGTATATTCATCCAGCACCCGGGGCGGCCGCCCCACTACATCTAGTAGGTCCGGAACGCCCATATATTCCCTATGGTATTCAAGGGGATACATCTCATACTTGACGTAAGGCTGGAATCGAAAAAAGATAGGCTCCATGAACGACACCAAACACGACATCGCGCTGGCAGAACAGGAAGTCTGCCGCGAGGCACTGCTGGAAAAGTACGCCAAGGGCCGCGAAGGCACGCTCGCCGAAGTGCGCCAGCGCGTGGCGCGCGCGCTGGCCGCCGTCGAGGCCGAGGCGAAGCGAGCGCACTGGGAAAAGCGCTTCATGCACGCGCTGGAAGACGGCTTCATCCCTGCCGGGCGCATCCTGTCGGCCGCCGGCATGCAGATGCAGGCGACGCTGATCAACTGCTTCGTGCAGCCGGTGGGCGATTCGATTTCCGAGGTGGTCGACGGCAAGCCCGGCATCTACACCGCACTGCTGGAGGCGGCCGAAACCATGCGCCGCGGCGGCGGCGTCGGCTACGACTTCTCGTCGATCCGCCCCAGGGGCGCCGAGGTGAAGGGCACGCACTCGCGCGCCAGCGGCCCGGTGTCCTACATGCGCGTGTTCGACCGTTCCT
>JBFWRS010000092.1:0-6257 GCA_050248795.1 Burkholderiales bacterium
CGGTATCGCCGGCAGCCCGGCCGCGGCACGCGCGCGCGCGGACATGCAGTACTTCTTCGTCAACGGCCGCTTCGTGCGCGACCGGCTGCTCGCCCATGCGGTGCGCGAGGCCTATCGCGAGTTGCTGCACGGCGAGCGGCAGCCCGCATACGCGCTGTTCCTCGAGCTCGACCCGCGCGGCGTGGACGTGAACGTGCACCCGGCGAAGACCGAGGTGCGTTTTCGCGATGCGCGCGGCCTGCACCAGTTCGTCTTCCACGCGCTGAAGCGCGCGCTCGCGCCCGGCGCGGGTGAGGCGCCGGTGGCCCATGCGAGTCCCGCAGCGCCATCTTCGCCCGTCGCCGCGCTGCAGGGTTCCTTCGCCATGTCGCAGCCGCCCGCCGCGTACCAGGCCTTCATCGCCGCGCCGCTGCGGGAACCGGCAGCAGCGGTACCGGGCCATGCGCACCCTCTGGGCTATGCGCTGGGCCAACTGCACGGCATCTACATCCTGGCGCAGAACGAAGCCGGCCTGGTCATCGTCGACATGCACGCAGCGCATGAACGCATCGTCATGGAGAAGCTGCGCGGCAGCCTCGACGCCGGTGCGGTACAGCGCCAGCAGCTGCTGGTGCCGGTGGTGATGCGCGCTGAGGCGCTGGATGTCGCCACCGCGGAAGAGAACCGCGCAGCGCTCGAAACCCTGGGACTCGAGCTGTCGGTCGCCGGCCCGAACGAACTTGCGGTTCGGGCAGCGCCGCCGCTGCTCGCCAACGGCGACGTTGCCGCGCTCGCGCGCAGCGTGCTGGCGGAACTGCGCGAGTTCGGCGCCGCGCAGGCGCTGGCGGCGCGGCGCGACGAACTGCTCGCCACCATGGCCTGCCATGCCGCGGTGCGCGCCAACCGCATGCTCAGCGTCACCGAGATGAACGCGCTGCTGCGAGAGATGGAGGAAACCGACCGTTCGGGCCTGTGCAACCATGGTCGCCCGACCTGGTACCAGCTCACGCTGGCCGACATGGACCGGCTATTCATGAGAGGTCGTTGAATGCGGCATACCTTGCGGGGGCACGGGGGGCCGCGGAAGGCCCCCCGTTCCTCCTTGTTCCTTCGTGGGCGCTGAGGCGTTCGTCCTCCTTGGCCCGACCGCCAGCGGGAAATCGACCCTGGTGCTGCAGCTCGCGGGCGAGTTCCCGATCGAGATCGTCAGCATGGATTCGGCGCAGGTCTACCGCGGCATGGACATCGGCACCGCGAAGCCCTCGGCCGCCGAGCGCAGCCGGGTGCCGCATCACCTGCTCGATCTGATCGAGCCGACCGAAGCCTACTCCGCCGGGCGCTTTCGCGAGGATGCCGTGCGTGTCGTGCAGGAGATTCTCGCGCGAGGCCGCATCCCGCTGATCGTCGGCGGCACGATGCTGTACTACCGCGCGCTCGCCTCGGGGCTGGACGCGCTGCCGCAGGCGGACCGCAAGCTGCGCGCGGAGCTGGATGCCGACGCCGCACGGCGCGGCTGGCCCGCACTGCACGCGGAACTCGCGCGCATCGATCCGCCGACCGCGGCACGGCTCGACGTGAACGACGCGCAACGCGTCCAGCGCGCGCTCGAAGTTCACCGTCTCACCGGCAAGCCGCTGTCGGCCCTGCAGGGATCGCGCGACGCCGCGTTGCCTTTCGAGCTGGCCGCGTTCGCGCTGGTGCCTGCGGATCGCGCCGAACTGCACCAGCGCATAGCGGCGCGGTTCGACGCCATGCTGGCTGCCGGCCTGGTGGCAGAGCTCGCCGCGCTGCGTGCACGCCATGCGCTGTCGGCAGGGATGCCGAGCATGCGCTGCGTGGGCTATCGGCAGGCCTGGGCCCATCTCGAGGGCGAGTTCGGCGCGCGGGACCTGCGCGAAAGAGGAATCGCGGCGACGCGCCAGCTTGCCAAGCGCCAGCTCACCTGGCTGCGCAGCCTGCCGGACCTGCGGCCCGCCGCAGAGCTTTACGACGCGCTACGCGCGCCGATGCGCCGACCCGCCTAGCGGCCGCGCGCGACACCCTCGCGGCGCGGATCGACGCCGCTGCGCCATCCGTGCGGCGTGCGCTCGAAGCCGTGCACGCCGCTGGTGAGCGGCGGGAAGCCGGTGATGTGGCCGCGCTCGGCGAGCGCATCGCCAAGCTCCTCCAGCGACGTGCCGCGTTCCAGTTGCGTCGGACCGCCACGACTGCCGAAGTTGCCCAGCTCGATCGCCGCCTGCAGGTCCATGCCCCAGTCGAGCACGCCGACCAGCGCCTTCGCCACGTAGTTGATGATCTGCGGCCCGCCAGGCGAGCCGAGCGCCATCTGCAGGCGACCGTCGCTGTCGAATACCAGGGTCGGCGCCATCGAGCTGCGCGGACGCTTGCCGCCCTCCACACGATTGGCCACCGGCCGGCCTGCAAACGTGGGCACGAATGCGAAGTCGGTGAGCTGATTGTTGAGGAGGAAACCGCGCACCATGATGCGGCTGCCGAAGGCGCTCTCGACTGTGGAAGTCATCGACACCGCATCGCCCGCGGCGTCGACGATGGAAACGTGGCTGGTGCCCGAAACCTCGGTCTCAGGCGCAGCGCCCAGTTGCAGCGCGCCCTCGGGCTGCCCGGGCAATGCCGGCCCCATCGAGCGCTCGCCTATGAGGCGCGCGCGCGCCTCGAGGTAGGCCGGCGCCAGCAGGCCGTCGACCGGCTGCGCGCTGAACGCCGGATCGGCGATGTAGTGGGCGCGATCGGCATACGCCAGCCGCCCCGCCTCGGCAAAAAGGTGCACGGCCTGCGCCGACGCGGGCGCAAGCGACCGGAACTGCGTGCGCTCGAGCATGCCGAGGATCTGCAGCACCGCGATGCCGCCGGAACTCGGCGGGCCCATGCCGCACAGGCGCAGCCCGCGAACTGCGCCGCAGACCGGCTCGCGCTCGATCGCCCTGTATTGCGCGAGATCCGCAAGGGTAAGGTCGCCCGGCCGCGCATGCGCACGCACCGCGAGCACGATCTCCCGTGCCAGCTCGCCGCGGTACAGCGCATCCGCGCCGCGCGCGGCGACCTGGCGCAGCGCCTGCGCGTACTCCGGGTTCCGCAGCCGCGTACCGACCGCGACCGCGCGACCGTCGGCACGGTAGTAGAGCCGGCGCGCCGCGGCATCGTCGCGCAGCGCGGGGTCCCGTTCCAGCAGCAGATTCAGGCGCGGCGTCACCTGGAAGCCTTCCTCGGCGGCGAAGATCGCGTACTGGAACAGCTCGCGCCAGGGCAGTCGGCCATGGCGGCGATGCGCAAGCTCCAGCATGCGCAGCAGGCCGGGCACGCCCACCGACGCCCCGCTCGCCACCGCGTCCAGGAACCGCAGCGGAATGCCGCCATGGCGAAGGAAGCGGTCCTCGCTCGCGGCGAACGGCGCGGCTTCGCGCCCGTCGTAACTGCGCACCTTGCGCTCCGCCTCGGACCAATGCAGCAGGAATGCGCCGCCACCGATTCCCGAGGACTGCGGCTCGACCAGGCCGAGTACCGCCTGTACCGCGATCGCCGCATCCAGCGCGGACCCGCCCAGGCTGAGCACCGCGTGGCCCGCGTCGACCGCGACCGGATGCGCGGCCACCACCAGGTGGTTCGCGGCGGTAACGACGGCCTTCGGCTGTCTGCCGCTGTCCGCCTCGGGCGAGCCCAGTTGCGCAATCGCACCGCTCGCGAACGCAAGTGCGAGGAGCGCCAGCGCGAGCCCGCCGGAACGCCAGATCAGCGAAGGGACCATGGGCAGCTCACTGCGCCGTCAGGCGATTCCAGTGGAACAGGTGCGATCCGGTTAGAAACGAGCGGCTCAGGCCGCTGCCAGGCACCGCATCGAGCGACGCAGGGTCTATCTCGACGAGTTCCGCGGTGACGCCGTAGCTGACGAGGAAGCGCCCGCCATCGCGCGTCAGCGCGAGCCCGCGGGCACGCGGCAGTTCGACGACCTTGAGCAGCCGCGGCCCATCCAGCGACCACAACGTCACCATGTCTCCGGACGGATGCGTGACGGCGGCGACGCCGGAAGGCTCGTGCACCTCGACGCTCAATGCCTCGCCCAGCATGCGCGCCGCGACTTCGGCCGGCTCGGTCATCGTGCGCAGCGTGTCGTGGCCGCTGCGCATGCTCACCGCGCCAGGCTCCGTGTCAGAGAGTCCTTTGCGCGGCGCCGACACGATCACCAGTCCACCGCCGGCCGTAACGGCCAGGTGGCCGGTATTGAAGCGTTCGCTGTGCAGCTCGAGCTTCTCCAGCAGGCGCCGCGTCGTCACATCGACGTAGGCGACGCAGGGGCGCATGTCGGATCCGAGCGCGCCGCCGCCGTTGGTGACCACGAGCACGCCGCCGCCTTCGATCAACCGGCAGTCGTGCGGGTTCTCGCCGAAGGTCGGAAACTCACCGAGGTATTGGAGCGTAGCCGCATCGCGTACGCCGATCACGCCGCGTTCCAGTCCGTTCACGGTTTCGGTGGAGTAGAGCAGCTTGCCGTCAGGCGAGAACGCGCCGTGCCCGTAGAACCAGCGGCCTTCGGTCGGCGCTATGCTGCGCACAAGTTCCCCGCCGGCGAGGTCTACTTCGCAGCAACCTGGCCCGATCTTCTCGAACGCGATCAAGCGTTCCGGACGCAAGGGGTCGACCGCAATGCCGTGCGGGAGGAATCCGGTCGGCACGAGCCCGACGCTGCGCCGCGAGAGTTCCACGCAGGCAAGCGCAAAGCGCTGCGTCACGCGATCCTTTGGGTCGATGTAACCGCCCCCACCCAGCAGGAGCTCGCCTTCCGGCCGCAGGACGTCCGGCGCGGGCGCAGCATGTCCCGCGGCCCGCAACACCGCAGCTGCGGCCGCCGCGGACTGCGCCAGCGGGCCTTTGCGCTTGCGCGGGCTCATCACTGCCGCCTCAATCCGCCGCCGGGGCGCGCTGCGCGAGCACATGCAGCATCTTGAACGGGCTGCCGTCTTGCCGCAGCGAGGTGACCGGCACGGACGACCAGTCGAGCGTCGCAGGCACCTCGGCGCTTAGCCACGCGTCCGCCGCGCCATCGGGCGATCGCCCCGCCGCGTAGACGCGGTACCCGTGGCCCATGAACGCGCCGAGAACGCGCTGCAGCGGCTGTCCGCGAACCATGTGCAGTTCCACCGCCCAGGTATGCACGCGCGTGAGCCGCGGCAGCGCCTCCTCGAGTACGCCATACTCATGGCCCTCGATGTCCAGCTTGACCACCGTGGCGTCGGGAACGAGGGCCGAGAGCGGGTGGCAGGCAACCTTGCGTGTCGCGTTCCCGGCGCTCACCACGCTGTTCCAGCCGCCTTGCGCGGTGCGAAACACGTCCAGTCCCACCCGGCCCTTGCGCGCAGAAACCGCGCAAGGTTCGACCGTCCACCTGTCGGTGCCGGCAGCCTGGATGCGCGCGCGGATCGCGGCGACGTTCTCGGGCAACGGCTCGATCGACACCACCCGGCCGGCATCCCCAGAAGCCTCCCAGAAGAACTGCGACAGGCGCCCGACATTCGCCCCGACGTCGGCGACGACCTGCCCGCGCAGCGGGATGTTGTCGGCGTACCACCGTTCCTGTCCGTCCATCTGACGCTCCGCCGGCTATATTAGACAAAAAAAGGGCGGCCGCATGGCCGCCGCCCTTCGCGCCGCGCAGCTGCCGGATCAGACGATCACGGGCACGATCAGCAGCGCGACGATGTTGATGATCTTGATCAGCGGGTTCACCGCCGGACCCGCCGTGTCCTTGTACGGATCGCCTACCGTGTCGCCGGTAACCGCAGCCTTGTGCGCCTCGGAACCCTTGCCGCCATGATGGCCGTCCTCGATGTACTTCTTGGCGTTGTCCCAGGCGCCGCCGCCGGTACACATCGAGATGGCGACGAACAGGCCGGTGACGATGGTGCCCATCAGCACGCCGCCCAGCGCCTGCGGGCCGAGGATCACGCCGACCAGAATCGGCACCAGCACCGGGAGGAGGGACGGCACCATCATCTCCCTGATCGCCGCGAGCGTCAGCATGTCCACCGCGGTGCTGTAGTCAGGCTTGGCGGTGCCTTCCATGATGCCCGGGATCTCCTTGAACTGGCGGCGCACCTCCACCACAACGGCACTGGCGGCGCGGCCCACCGCTTCCATTGCCATGGCGCCGAAGAGGTAGGGCACCATGCCGCCGATCAGCAGCCCGATCACCACCATCGGGTTCGAGATGTCGAAGGTCAGCGTTTTCCCCGCGGCCTCCAGGGCGTGCGTGTAGTCCGCGAACA
>JBFWRS010000093.1:0-5784 GCA_050248795.1 Burkholderiales bacterium
GCTGCGGCGTGCTGGACACCACCTTGGCATATTGCGGCACGAAGCCCGAGCCGCGGATGTGCTTGATGAACGCGGGCTTGAGCTCGTTGGCGAGGATCTTGCGGATGCGCGCGTGCTCCTCGATGTCGGACCACTCGGCGATCAGCCAGAAATGCTGCGGGTCCTTGACGTCCTGCACCAGCACGCCGTCCTTCACCTGCGCGGGCGACTTGTGCATGGGGTTGTTGTCGCCGTAGTCGAACTCGTTGAAGATCTTCACGAATTCCTCCGGGCTGCCGTCGACGTAGAAGTCGTAGATGTGCAGGAAGTTGTCCTGCGTCGCGAGGGGTACGAGCGCCATGGTGATGCCTCCTTTGGGGTTTACGCGTTCACTTGCCGCCGAAGACGGCCTTGATGCGGCTCCACAGCCAGCGCCAGAAAAAGCCGCCGGCATCGACCTGCGCCGCCGGCGCCGCCCTGCCGGCCAGCCGCGCGTCCAGGTTGGCGGCGAAATCCGCCACCATTTTCTTCACGAACTCCCTGACCAGGCCGCCGCGCGAGAACTGCGCCAGCGGGCCCTGCAGGCTGTAGTCGATCGCCACCGCGACGCGGGTGCGGCCGCCGCCGGCGTCGAAGAGCTGGTAGCTGATGTCGCCGCGCGCGCGCGAGCCCGACAGCCGGTCGGTGCCCGAGCCGCGGATCGCGCCGCGCCTTGCCGCCTCGTCGCGCTCGAGCTTCGCCTCGCCGGCAAACGATGCCTGCATCGGGCCGAACTTCGTCGTCACCCTGCCCTTGAGCGAATCTGCAGACGACTCGGTGACCTCGGCGCCCGGCAGGCAGGCGGCCACCGCCGGCATGTCGGCGAAGATCTCCCACACGCGCTCGAGCGGGTGCGCGACGGTGAACTCGTCCTCGATGACGGTGCCGGGCTTCTTCGCTTCGCCCGAAGGAGCAACGGCAACCGAAGGCGATGAAGACGCAGTTGGGGCGGCGGCCACGAACGGCTGAAACGCCTGCGGCGCCGATGCCGACTGGACATCGATCTTCTCGCTGTTGGCGGCACGGCGCGCTTCGAGCACCGACAGCACCGCGCGCACGATGCCGCGGTAGCCGGTGCAGCGGCACAGGTTGCCGGACATCTCGACGCGCACGCGCGCCTCGTCCGCGTCCGGCACGCGCAGCACGACGTCTCGCGCCGCGATCAGCATGCCGGGCGTGCAGAAGCCGCACTGCAGCGCGTGCTCGCGGTTGAACGCGGTGCGCAACTGCGCCATGACCGGATCGTCGCCGAAGCCCTCGATGGTGCGCACCTCGCGGCCGTCGCAGGCGACGGCGTAGGCGATGCACGAGCGCGCCGGCTCGCCGTCGATCAGCACGGTGCAGGCGCCGCAGACGCCATGCTCGCAACCGAGGTGCGTGCCGGTGAGCCGCTGCTGCTCGCGCAGGAAGTCGCCGAGGTGCAGCCTCGGCTCGGCGGCGGCATCGATGCGCTCGCCGTTAACGGTGATCGAGAAGGTCTTCATGTCAGCCCAGCGCTTTCTGCACCGCGCGGCGCACCGCGGTGACGTGCAACGTGCGCTGTACCGCTTCGAGCCCGGGAACGGCTGTATCCAGCGTCTGCCCGACGGCGAGTTCGGTCGCAGCGAGCGAGCCGCGCTGCGCGAGGTCCGCAGCCAGCCCGGGCAGCGCGCGAGGCGCGCCCGACAGCGCGCCCACCCACAGCCGCGCGACGCCGCGCTCGCCGTCCAGCAGCAGCGCGGCGCTCGCCTCGGGGAATTCCCCGGTCTTGCGGCAGAACTTCCAGTAGCCCCAGCGCGCCGATGCCGACAGCTTCGGCACCTCGACCGCGGCGATGAGCTCGTCCTCCGCAAGCGCGGTGGAGAACGCACCCTGCATGAATTCGTCCGCCGGCACCCTGCGTTCCCCCGCCGGGCCGGCGAGCACCATGGTGGCGCCCAGCGCCGGCAGCGCGAGCGGCCAGTCGGCTGCCGGGTCCGCGTGCGCCATGCTGCCGCCGATGGTGCCGCGGTTGCGGATGATGCGGTAGGCAATGCCGCGCGCGACCTGCGGCAGCGGCTCGCAGCCGGGCAGCTTCGCGTCCTCGATCTGCGAGTGCGTCACCGCACCGCCGATACGGTAGTGCGCGCCCTTGTCCTCGATCGCGCGCATCGCCTCGAGCCGCGACACGTCGACCAGCAGCTTCGGACGCGCGAGGCGCAGGTTCAGCATCGGCCCGAGCGACTGCCCGCCGCCCAGCAGCTTGGCCTCGCCCGCACCCGCGGCAAGCTCCTTCAGCGCACCCTGCACGTCAGCGGGTCGGCTGTAGTCGAACGCCGCGGCCTTCACGCCGCCTCCCGCTTCGGCTGCGTCGCGTGGCGCGCGCGTTCGATCGCCTCGAGCAGGCGGTGCGGCGTGAGCGGGGTCTTGTTCACTTCGACGCCCTCGCTCCTCAGCGCGTCGTTGACCGCGCCGAAAATCACCGCCGGCGGCGCGATCGCGCCGCCCTCGCCCATGCCCTTGATGCCCATGTTGGTGTAGGGCGAAGGCGTCTCCATGTGGAAGATGCGCATGTTCGGCACCTCGGTCGGCCCGGGCAGCAGGTAGTCCGCGAGCGTGGAGGCGTTCGGCTGGCCGTTCTCGTCGTACTGGATCTCCTCGTACATCGCGGTGCCTATGCCCTGCGCAACGCCGCCGAAGGTCTGGCCTTCGACCACCATCGGGTTCACCAGCGTGCCGCAGTCCTCGACGATGACGTAGTCGAGTATTTCCACCGCGCCGGTGCCGGTGTCCACCGCCACGGCGACGGCGTGCGACGCGTAGCTGAACGCGCCAGTGTCGCGCTCGGGCTTGTAGGACACGCTGACTTCCAGCCCGCGCCGGTCCACATCCAGCGGCGCGCGGTCGGGGCGCAGGTACCAGACGCTGCAGATCTCCTTCAGGTCCACCGACTTTCCGTCCGGCGCCACCACGCCGACGCCTTTCTCGAACCTCGCGTCGGCCTCCTTGCAGCCGAGCAGGTGCGCGCCGATCCTGACGATGCGCGGAATGAGTTCCCTGCAGGCGTTCAGCGTCGCGCCGCCCGCCATGACGATCGAGCGCGATGCGTAGGTGCCGGTGGAGTAAGGCGTCGTGCCGGTGTCGCCGTGCGTGATCTTGATCCTCTGGATGTCGATGCCGAGGATCTCGTGCGCGAGCTGCGCGAACGTGGTCTCCATGCCCTGTCCGTGCGAATGCACGCCGACGCGCACTTCCAGCCCGCCGTCGGGAGTCAGCTTCACCGCCGACTGGTCGTAGCCCGGCACCAGCGGCAGGCCCCAGGTGGCGAACACGCTGGTGCCGTGCGCCGACTGCTCGCAGTAGCTGGCGAAGCCGATGCCGATCTTGCGGCCGTCCGGCTCGCCCTTCTTCTGCCGCTCGCGCCACTTCTCGACGTCGAACTTCTCGCGCGCCATCGCGAGCGCGCGCGGGTAGTCGCCGCTGTCGTAGTGCTTCTTGACGACGTTGTCGTAGGGCATCTGCTCCGGACGCACGAGGTTTTCCATGCGCACGTCGTAGGGGTCGCGGTCGACCGCGCGCGCGATGGCGTCCATCAGCAGTTCCATGGCGAAGCACACGCCGGTGCGGGCAACGCCGCGGTAAGGCATGAACCCGGGCTTGTTCGTCGCCACGCACCAGGTCTTGCAGCGGTAGCCCTGGAAATCGTAGGGTCCCGGCAGGTTGCCGGTGGCCTGGCCGGGCTCGAGGCCGATGGTGAACGGCCAGTTCGAGTACGCGCCGCCGTCGATGGTGACCTCGGCATCCAGCGCGAGCAGGCGGCCCTTGTCGTCCGCGTAGCCGGTGAGCCGGTACAGGTGCTGGCGCGCGTTGGCGCCGGACACCAGGTGCTCGCGCCGGTCCTCGATCCAGCGGAACGGCTTGCGGTACTTCAGCGCCAGCCATGCCACCGCGAGTTCCTCGGGGTGCACGATGACCTTGTAGCCGAAGCCGCCGCCGACATCCGGCGCGATGATGCGCACCTGGCCCTCGTCCAGGCCGAGGAACTGCGCGATGCCGGTACGCACGATGTGCGGCGTCTGCGTCGAGTAGTACATGACGAGCTGGTCGGCGCGCTCGTCCCAGTGCGCCACCACCGCCTTGCCTTCCATCGGCACCATGGCCTGCCGCGACAGCTCGATTTCCCGTTTCACCACCACGGTGGCCTGCTTCGACAGCGCATCGAAGCCGTTGTCCGCGGTCAGCGTCAGGAACAGGTTGTCTTCCCAGTCCTCGTGCACGCGCACCGATTTCTCTGCGCGCGCGGCGTCCGAATTCACCAGCGCGGGCAGCTCGTCTATGTCGAGCTCGACGCGCTCGCACAGGTCTTCGGCTTCGGCGCGCGTGCGCGCGACGCACATCACCACCGGTTCGCCGACGAAACGCACCTTGCCGTGCGCCAGCGGCGGCTGGCCGGACACGCGGTAGCTGGGCAGCGTGGACATGGCGACGATGTCCTTCGCTTCGGCGAGGTCCTCGCGCGTGAACATCGCGCCCTCGCTTCCCGCGGGCTTGCGTATCGCGCGGATGCGGCCGTGCGCGACCGGGCTCCTCAGGAACGCCACCTCGCGCTGCCCCGGCAGCACCACGTCGGACACGTACTGCCCGCGGCCGTGCAGGTGGCGCGAATCCTCCTTGCGCGGCACGCGCGCGCCGATGCCCTGCCCCGGCTTGCCGTGTTCTTCGCTCATTGCGGAATTCTCCCCGGACGCATGCCGCCCGCCGTGTTACGCCTCGTGCAGGCCGTGCATGCCAGCATAGTCCGACACCTGCGGCGGCCGCCAGCCCTTCAGCAGCGCGGGATCGAGGTCGTACACCTCGACGCCCAGCGGCCGGCAGACATCCAGCGGATCGGCCGCGTTCGGCCCCCAGATCGGCACCGACATGTCGCCGTGCGGGCAGGTCGAGATCGCGCACAGCAGGTCGATCTCGGCGAGGAACTCGAAGTAATCGCCCTTCTTGCCCGGGCAGGGTTTGACGAAGTACTGGTTGTGCTCCTTGGTCAGGCCGGTGACCTGGAACACGTTCAGCACGTCATGCACGTCGTACTCGCCAAGGCGATGCGGCGCGACCGCGCGCACCAGGTTCGAGTGGCAGCAGCAGTCCAGCTCCTCGCCGGTCAGCAGCTTGTGGATGTATGGGTCGCAGCGCGTGCCCAGCAGGTCGTGGCAGCCGGCACCGTCGGCATCGAAGCCGTAGTTCACCGTGTCGGCAGTCACCGTGGCTATCGGCCGCAGGAAGGGCAGCACCGACCAGAAGCGGTCGCCGACGTGCATGTGCGCGCCGTGCAGCTGCTTGGAGCGCGAGGCCCAGAATCGCTCGCGCGGGTTGTCGCGGTTCCACAGGTTCAGGTCCACCACCTGCGGGCCTTCGACCAGCACCAGACGGCATACCTGGCCGGCGCGCACGGTCCATGCGCGTCCCGAGCGGATCGGGACGATGAATTGTTCGTGCAGCTTGCGCTTCGACGTTTCCTTGCCGATGGGGCCGTAGACGGCGGGATCGACCGACAGCGGCGACCCGCTCTTCGGCTCGTAAAGCGGCTTGGGCATGCGTTTGCCTCCTCTAATGCCGCCGGCCGGGGGGTTGCCCCGGCCGGCGGTACCTCAACTCAAGTCCGGGTTCAGCCGAACTTCGACATCGCCCGCACGCGCATGAAGTCGAGTTCCGACACGTTCATGTACGGCAGGATGTCCCTGCGGAACTTCATCACCGAGGCCAGCACTTCCTTGGACTCGGCGTCCTTCGCTTCGGCTTCGATCGCCTTCCAGG
>JBFWRS010000094.1:0-5673 GCA_050248795.1 Burkholderiales bacterium
AGCGGCGCCGTGACCATGCCGCCGATCATCGGCGCGGCTATGCGCTGCATCACCTCGGCGCCGGTGCCCTCGCTCAGCAACAGCGGCGCGAGCCCGGCGAGGATTACCGCCACGGTCATGGCCTTGGGCCGCACGCGCTGCACCGCGCCCTCGTCCAGCGCCTGCAGCAGTTGCGCGTGCGTCAGATCCGCGCCGCGCCGGTCCATCGCCTGCCGCAGGTATACCAGCATCACCACGCCGAACTCCGCGGCAAGGCCGGCGAGCGCAATGAAGCCGATGGCGCCGGCGACCGACAGGTTGTGGCCCAGCGCCCATACCAGCCAGAACCCGCCGATCAATGCGAAGGGCAGCGTCGCCATGATGAGCAGCGCCTCGCCGGCGCGTCTGAACGCCAGGTAGAGCAGCACGAAAATGATCAGCAGCGTGAACGGCACCACCACCGCGAGGCGCTTCTGCGCCCGCTCGAGATACTCGAACTGGCCGGACCAGGAGACCGAAACGCCCGGCGGCAGCTTCGCCTGCTCGCGCACCAGGCGCTGCGCGTCCCGCACCACCGCGGCAAGGTCGCGGCCGCGGATATCGACATAGATCCACCCCGACAAGCGCGCGCTCTCCGAGCGCAGCATCGGCGGCCCGTCGGCGAGCCGGATGTCCGCGACCGTGCCCAGCGTCAGGTGCGCGCCGCTCTCGGCGACGAAGGGCAGCGCGCGCAGCTTGTCCAGCGAATCGCGCATCTCGCGCGGGTAGCGCACGCTGATCGGGAAGCGGCGCCTGCCTTCGATGGTCTCGCCGATGGTCTCGCCGCCGATGGCGCCGGCGACCACCGACTGCACCTCGGCGACGTTCATGCCGTAGCGCGAGGCCGCCTGGCGGTCGACGGTCACGTCCACGTAGCGGCCACCGGCGACGCGCTCGGCGAGCGCCGACGAAACCCCGGGCACGTCCTTCACCAGGCGCTCGATCTCCGCGGCGACGCGCTCGATCTCGGCGAGGTCGTTGCCCGATACCTTGATGCCCAGCGGGCTCTTGATGCCGGTGGCGAGCATGTCGATACGGTTGCGGATCGGCGGGATCCAGATATTGGCGAGGCCCGGAAGCTGCAGCAGTCGATCGAGTTCTTCGACCAGCTTCTCGGGCGTCATGCCCGGTCGCCACTCCTCGCGCGGCTTCAACTGCACCGTGGTTTCCACCATTTCCATGGGCGCCGGATCGGTGGCGGTCTCGGCGCGGCCGATCTTGCCGAACACGCGCTTCACCTCGGGCACGGTGGCGATGATGCGGTCGGTCTGCTGCAGGATCTGCGCCGCCTTTCCCGCCGACAGGCCGGGCAGCGCCGAGGGCATGTAGAGCAGATCCCCTTCGTACAGCGGCGGCATGAATTCGCCACCCAGGCGCGACAGCGGATAGGCGGTGGCGGCGAGCGCTATGAGCGCGATCACCAACGTGGTCTTCGGCAAGCGCAGTACCAGTGAAAGCAGCGGGCGGTAAGCCGCGATCAGCAGCCGATTGAGCGGATTCACGCGCTCGGCAGGGATGCGACCGCGGATGAATATCGCCATCAGTACCGGGACCAGCGTGACCGCGAGCCCCGCGGAGGCGGCCATGGCATAGGTCTTGGTGTAGGCCAACGGCGAGAACAGCCTGCCCTCCTGCGCCTGCAGCGCGAACACCGGCACGAACGACAGCGTGATGACCAGCAGCGAGAAGAACAGCGCCGGCCCGACTTCCACCGCCGCATCGGCGATCAGGCGCAAGCGCTCGGACTCGCTCTTCCAGCCGTGCTCGAGCTTCTTGTGCGCGTTCTCGACCATCACGATCGCCGCGTCGACCATCGCTCCGATGGCGATGGCAATGCCGCCCAGCGACATGATGTTCGCGTTCACGCCCTGGTAATGCATGACGATGAATGCGGCAAGAATGCCCAGCGGCAGCGTGACGATGGCGACGAAGGCCGAGCGCAAATGAAACAGGAACACGAGGCACACCAGCGCGACGACGGCGAACTCCTCGGCGAGCTTGCCGCCCAGGTGCCGCACCGCGCGCTCGATCAGCCCGGAACGGTCGTAGGTCTCGACGATCTCCACGCCCGGCGGCAGGCTCGCCTTCAGGGATTCCAGTTTCTCCTTCACCGCGGCGATGGTCTGCAGCGCGTTCTTGCCCGAGCGCATGACGATCACGCCGCCCGCGACTTCGCCCTCGCCGTCCAGTTCGGCGATGCCGCGGCGCATCTCGGGGCCGATCTGCAGGCGCGCCACGTCCTGCAGCGTCACCGGCACGCCTCCCGGCGCAGTGGCAAGCGGTATGGCGCGAAAATCCTCCAGCGTCTTCAGGTAGCCGCCGGAACGCACCATGTACTCGGCCTCCCCCAGCTCGATCACCGAGCCGCCGGTCTCGCGGTTGGCCGCCTGCACCGCGGCGACCACGCGCGCGTGCGGAATGCCGTAGGCGCGCAGCCGCTCCGGGTCGAGCTGGATCTGGTACTGGCGCACCATGCCGCCGACGGTGGCCACCTCGGCGACGTCGGCCACGCTCTTGAGTTCGTACTTGAGGAACCAGTCCTGGATCGCGCGCAGTTCCCCCAGGTCGTGGCGGCCGCTGCGGTCGACCAGCGCGTACTGGTAGATCCAGCCCACGCCGGTGGCATCCGGACCGAGCGCGGGCTTCGCCTGCGCGGGCAGCCGCGCCTGCACCTGGTTCAGGTATTCGAGCACGCGCGAGCGCGCCCAGTACGGATCGGTGCCGTCCTCGAACAGGATGTAGACGAAGGAGTCGCCGAAGAACGAGTAGCCGCGCACGGTCTTCGCGCCCGGCACCGACATCATCGTCGTCGTGAGCGGATAGGTGACCTGGTCCTCGACGATGCGCGGTGCCTGCCCGGGATACGGCGTGCGGATGATCACCTGCACGTCGGAAAGGTCCGGCAACGCGTCCAGCGGCGTGTTCAGGGCCGCCCACAGGCACCACCCGGTGAGGATGAACGTGGCAATAAGCACCAGGAACCGGTTGCCCAGCGACCAGCGGATCAGCGAGGCGATCACTGCGCGCCCTTCTTCTTCAGCTTCTCGATGACGTAGTTGCCGTCCGCGTCCGGCTCGCCGCGCATTTCGAACTCGATGCTGTCTCCGGCGGCGATGCTGGACAGCACCGCCGGATCGGCAACGATGAAGCCCATCTTCATCGCCGGCCACTGGATGCTGGGCATGGGTCCGTGATCCAGCTCGATGCGGCCCTTGCCCGCCTCCACCGCCATCACGCGCGCGCTACCCGCGTGCAGCACGTCCTTCGCGGGCGCCGCGCTGTCCAGGCGTGACAGCGCGCCCTTGAGACTGGCTTCGGAATCGATGAGGAACTGGCCGGAAGCGACTACGCGTTCGCCGGCCTTGAGCCCCTCGAGAATCTCGCTGCGGCCGCCCATCTCCTGGCCCACCGTCACATCCACCGGCACGAAGCGCTTGCCCTCGGCGACGATCACCAGGCTGCGCTCGCCGGTGCGGATGACAGCTTCGGTCGGTACCAGCACGGCCTCGCGGCCCTGCCCGCGCGACAAAGACAGTTGGGCGAACATGCCTGGCTTGAGGCGCGCGCCCGGGTTCGCCAGCTCGATGCGCGAGCGCAGCGTGCGCGTGGCAGCGTTTACCTCCGGCAGGATGGCGCCCACCCTGCCCTTGAACACCACCTCGGGCCAGGCCGTGGCGCGCGCCTCCACCGCGGCACCGGGCACCAGCCAGGCCGCCTGCGCTTCCGGCACCTCGGCCGTCACCCACACCGTGGAAAGATCGACGATGCGGTACAGCAGTTGGCCCGCCGCAACGGTCATGCCTTCGCGCACGCCGAGCTCCGCGATCACGCCGCCGATCGGCGCGCGCAGCGTGAAGCGCGACTGCACCGCGCCTGCACGCTCGATCGCGGCTACCTGTGCCTCGCTCATGCCCAGCAACAGCAGCCTCTGGCGTGCCGCCGCCGCGAGCGCCCGTTCGCCGCGGCCGGCGAGCAACAGGAACTCCTCCTGCGCACCCGCCCATGCGGGGATCAGCAGTTCGACCAGCGCATCTCCTTTGGCCACCGGGTCCAGCGGTGCGCGCGCATGCAATTTCTCGACGAAACCCGCGGCGCGTGTCTGTACGAGCACCACGTTGCGCTCGTTCCAGCCCACCGACCCCACCGCCTGCAGGCGCGCTTCCAGCGTGCCGGACTCCGCCTGCACGGTGCGCATGCCGAGGTTCTGTGTCGCCGCCGCGCTCACCGTGATGCCGGGGCCTTCCCCGCCGGCATCGGCGTACACCGGCACCAGATCCATGTCCATGAACGGGGATCTGCCGGGCTTGTCGAACTTCTGCTGCGGGAACATCGGGTCGTGCCAGTACAGCGGCCGTCGCTCTGCGGCGGGCTGTGGCGCGGCAGCGGTTGCCACCGGCGCCATGCCGTGCACGGCATAGCGGTATCCACCGTAGGCCGCCAGAGTAATCGCCGCGATGATGGCTGCACCATAGGCAAGGCGTCTCATTGCACGGCCTCCGGCGGGTAGAGGAAACTCAGCTCTGCCCATGCGCGTGCGCGCTCGGCCTCGACCTCGACCAGTGCCAGTTCGGCTTCGGTGCGCGCACGCTCCGCCTCCAGCACCCCGGCGAGCGACCCGCTACCGCCGCGATAGGCGGCCAGCGCGGCCTCATGCCGCTGCCGGGCGAGCGGCAGCAGCAGCCGCCTGCTGCGCTCGATGCGCACCGCGGCGGTGTCAAAATCAGCTAGCGCGGCACGAATCTCCGCTTGAAGCGTACGGCGCGCGTCCTCGCGCTCCGCGCGTGCGCGTTCGAGTTCCGCGAGGCGCGACGCGACATCGCGATCCTGGCGCCGCTCTTTCGCCACCGGCAGCTCCAACACCGCCATGACGCTCAGCATGTTCGAGAAAGCCGGCCGCCGCAGCGAATAGCCGAGTTCCAGGCTCCAGTCCGCGTGTCGGCCGGCGCGCGCCAGTTCCACTTCCGCGCGCGCCAGCTCCTCGCGCTCGCGCAGCGCCTGCAGTTGCGGCAGCTCGGCGTAGCGGGCAAGCAGGGCTTCGCGCGAGCCCGCGAAGCGCGTCACGTCCGGCACTTCACCCAGCGGGCGTTCGGCGGCATCGCCCACCCACGGTTCGAGCGCGATGCGCGCCCGGGTGACGAGCCGTGCGGCACCGATCGCGCGGTCGTTCGCCTGCTCCTCGGCCTGCAGCAGGACATAGCGCTCGGCCGCAGGCATGCGGCCGCTGGCAACGCCGGCGGCGACCGCCTCTACCTGCAGCCGGAACTGTCCGGAGAGCCGTTCGATAACAGCTCTGGCGCGCTCGGCATAGTGGGCATCGAGCCAGGCGCGCGCGGTTTCTCGACGCACCCCCGCCCCTTGCGCGACCAGTCCGGCTTGTTCCACGTCCCGCATGCGCTCGGCGCGCAGGTTGCGCGCGGCGCGCTTGTCCGCGTTGGGGAAGTCCTGCATCCATCCGATCGTCCGCATGGTCATGAAGTCGCGGTCGTAGCGGAATTCGTTCGGGCCGCTCACCGGCAAGTTCTCGATGCCGAGCTTGAGCCGCGGGTCGGGAAGCTCGCCGGCGCGGCCGACCTGCTCAGCGGCAGCCGACACGGAATGTCGTTGCGCGGCCAGGCGCGCCGAGCGGCTCGTGGCGATCGCGAGTGCTTCTTCGAA
>JBFWRS010000095.1:0-5647 GCA_050248795.1 Burkholderiales bacterium
CGAGCGTAGTCTGCACCGCGCAGCCCATCGCCGAATCCAGCAGGGTCGCGGCGATGCCGCCGTGCACTACGCCGATCGGGTTGTAGTGCTGCTCGCCGAGGTCGATCTCGAACACCGCGCGGCCCTTGTGCACCTCGGCAAGACGCATGTTCAGCAGGTTCGCCACCGGCGGCGGCGGGATCCTGCCGGCGATCATCGCCTGCAGGAACTCCAGCCCGCTCAGCGTGCGCGCAGCAGCCGCTACCTGTTGCGGGTCTTCCCAGGTGATTTCTAGGCGGCGTTGCGGAGCGGCGTCTGGCATGGCGTCCTCTTTCGTCAAAACCTGATCGCCCGGCACGAACTCAGGCAGGAATGCGCAAGCGGCCCTTGATGATCTTGCGCGTCGGCGTCAGCGGCATCTCGTCCACGACCACCAGGCGCTCCGGCAGCTTCACCTTGGCGATCCTGCGCTCCAGCAGCCACGCGACCAGCTCCTCGAGCGTCGGCGCGGTCGCTCCCGGGCGCAGCTGCACGAACACGCAGGCGCGTTCGCCCAGAACCGGGTCCGGCATCGGCACCATGGCTGCCATCAACACCTGGGGGTGCGCGGCCAGCAGGTCCTCGACGTCGCGGGGGTTGAACTTCACGCCGCCGCGATTGATGACGTCCTTGCTGCGGCCGGTGATGGACACATTGCCGGCGGCGTCGATACTGGCGAGGTCGCCGGTGCGGAACCAGCCATCGGGCGTGAACGCGGCCCGGTTTGCCTCGTCGTTGCCGTAGTAGCCGGGAAACATCAGGCAGCCGCGCACCTGCAGCTCGCCATCCTCGCCGACGCGCACCTCCGTGCCAGGGCTGGGCCGCCCGGTGCTGGTGGCGTGCACCTCCAGCGGTTCTCCCGGCCGGGTGTACAGGCCGGCCTGCAGTTCTGTCATGCCCCAGAGCTGCGTCACCGCGCAGCCGGGCAGGCGCGCAGCGAGGTCGCGCACCAGTTCCGGCGGGCACGCGCTGCCGGACATGATGGCGAGCTTGAGTGAACCCCAGTCATGCCGGTCGAGCAGCCCCATCGCGCGCGACGCGGCAATGTGCGCCGGCGCGGTCCACAACGCAGTGGGCTTGTCGCGTTCGATCGTCGCGGCCAGGTCGGGCGGCGTGAACGCCGGCAGCAGCACGCTCGCCGCGCCCACCGCCCAGGCGCAATGCAGCGCGTACAGGCCGAACAGGTGCGTGAACGGCGCCGCCGAGAGTATGCGGTCCGACGCGTCGAGGCCGTGTTCCGGTGCGCCCAGGCGGGCGTTCGACAGCATGGTGTGGTAGTTCTGCGGCACCGCCTTCGGTGCCGCCGTGGTGCCGGAGGTATACAGGAGCAGGAACGGATCCGCAGCCACCGGGCCCGGCACGTCCTTCGACAAGGGCGGCGAGGCTTCCAGTGCAGCGAAGCTCAGCGCATCGCCGGCGCCTTCGCCGACCGCGACGACGATGTCGAGTACGTTGCGGAATGCCGCGGCGGCGGACCAGTCCTTCGACAGTGCAACGCAGACCGCGGCGCGCGCGCCGCCGTGCCTGACGATGCTCGCGATCTCGGCTTCGCGGTAGTTCATGTGCACCGTACCCATGACCGCGCCTAGCCGGCAGATCGCCAGGCAGGCGATCGCGAACTCGGGGATGTTGGGCAATTGCACCGCTACGACGTCGCCGCGCGCCACGCCGGCGCGACGCAGCCCTTCGGCGAACCGCGCGACGCGCTGCGCCAGCTCGCGCCAGGAAATCGTCACGCCGGCATGCACCAGCGCGGGGGCGTCGGGGCGCTCGGCTTCGTGGCGCGCGAGCCAGGCCGGCAGCGTGTCGGCACGCCACCATCCGCGCCGCAGGTACTCGCAGGCGCGCTCGGCATCGAACTTCATCGACTCGCGCAGCCGCAACGCCGCCTCGCTGTAGCGCCCGCGCTCTTCGAGCCGCACCACGCGCTCCTGCCGATAGCGGCGGCCGCCGCCCAGGTCGAGCAGGTAGGCGGTCTGCCCGGCGCGGAAACGCCGCGACTCCTCGGTATTGCGGATGAACATGGCCTGCTCGCGCGTGAGGCCGAGCCGCTCGGCGATCTGCGCGTCGTTCAGTCCCATGGCCTCGCGCTGGCGCTCGATCTCGGGCCAGTCCAGGCGCCGTATCGGGTCTCCCGCGCGCAGCTGCAGGTTGTGGCTCATGCGGAATACCGCCTCGCCGTAGCTGGCGATCATCGCTTCGGTGACGCCGATCTGCTCGCGCGTGAGGCCGAGGGCCATGCTCAGGCTCCCTTTGCGCGCGCCGGCCCGGTGCGCAGGATCGGGTCCGCCTGCGGCGCACGGGTCGCGATCGGGCAGACGCGCATGCACTCGAAGCATTGCGCGAACCACGCTCCCGAGCCCGCAGACACCTTGTACCAGAGCATCTTGCGGTCCGGATCGAGCAGCCCTTCCGCGCCGTGAGAGCGCACCTCGTCCTTGACCGCCTCGGCAAGGATCTTGGGCACGGCCTCGTACTCCTGCGTCAGCTCGGCGCAGGCCGCCATGTCGTAGCGCATCAGCTTCTGCGCGCCCTTGTCGTCGATCTCGCCGGACAGGCACTGCGCCGGGCAGAACTTCATGCACGGCGTGCGGCCGATCTGCCGGTACATGTTCACGCACGAAGGCGCCGGGCACGGGTTCTCCGCCAGTGGCGCATCCGGCGGCAGTTCGAGTTCGGTAAACACCGAGGCGTAGTACATGAAGCCGAATTCCGGGTGCAGCAGGATGTCGCCCGCCAGCGAGCGCGCGCCGATGCCCGCAAGCTCCGCGTGCAGCTTCAGGCTCTGCAACGGCACGCGCGGCCCGCCCTCGGGGTCGAGGTCCGGCGGCACGTAGACGGATGGCGCGCCGAACTTCTGCTCGATGAAGAACGCCAGCCCGTATGCCGCACTGTAGGCGCGCACTTCGGTGGAGCCCGAATAGGCCATGGCCTTGGCCGGGAGCTGCCACGCACCCTGCGTCTGCCCGCCGACGCCGAGGGCGATCACGGACTTGACGCGCGGAAACAGGTCGCTCGGACGATGGCCCGGTGGCGCGATGCGTTCGCACGCAGCGAGATCGGCGACGCCTGCCGCCAGCGCGCCGCGCTTGCGGCAGTACTCGAAGATCGCCTGTTTTGCCGCTACCGCATCCATCGCTTTCCTCCCTCCATGACATTGATTATGTCCCAGCCCGCGCGTCGCTGTCAGGACTGTTCCGCCGGCGCGCAGCGGCTTCGGTCTATCATCGCGGCCGGAGGGAGACAACGTCATGCAGGCAATCCACGACCTGGTGCGGCTCGCAGCCGCGCGCAATCCCGGGCACCTGGCGATCGTCGACGACCGCAGCGACCGGCGCCTGAGCTATCGCCAGTTGATCGAGGAGATCGAAGCGTACGCAGCAGGGTTCCTCGCCGCGGGCATGCAGCCAGGCACCATCGTGGCAACGGTGATGCCGAACCTGTACGAGCACGCGCTCGCCATCCTGGCCTTGCACCGGCTCGGCGCGACGCCCGCGCTGATCAATCCGCGCCTCAAGCCCGAGGATGTCGCGGGACTGATCGAGCAGGGCGGCATGCGCGGCGCCGTGATGACGGCGGACGCGGCGGCCGTGCGCGCGGTGGCGCAGGCGCTGCCATCGGGCGCGCCGATCGTCACCGTCGGCACCGGCGCCGAAGGCACGCGCAGCTTCGACAGCTGCCGTGGCGATCCGGGCGCGATCGCGCGCTGGCAGACCCCGGACCCGGAAGGCGTGGCGCTCGTGCTCTATACCTCGGGCACCACCGGCCTGCCCAAGGGCGTGATGGTGCCGCATCGCGCCACCGACCCGCGCGTGCTCTACCTGTCGATGCAGTGCGGCATCACGCACGGCACGCACAACCGCGTCATCGGCCTGATGCCGATCTTCCACGCCGTGGGCTTCTATTCCGGCCTGATGGGTGGCCTGGCCTTCGACGGCACCTACTACCTGTGCTCGACGTTCGATCCGGCGCGCGCGGTGGACGCGATCGAGCGCGACGGCATCACGCTGCTGTTCGGCTCGCCCACGCACCTGCACGGCATCGTGTCGGCGCCGAACTTCGCGCCGGCGAAGATGAAGAGCGTGCAGACCGTGATCTATGCGGGTGCCGCGATGCCCGGCGCGACCCTCGATCGGCTCGGCGCCGCGTTCAGCCACTGCCGCATCATCAACATCTACGGCACGACAGAGATCATGAACGGCCTGTACATGCCCGATCCGGTCGGCCGCCCGCACGTGTATCGCCCCGGCTACTATTCGAACGTGCGCGTCGCGCGCATCGGCGGGACGGTGGATGACGTTGCCGCGGTCGGCGAGGAAGGCGAACTGCTCGTCGCCACCGATGCGGACGCCACCTTCCTCGGCTACCTGAACCGGCCGGAGGCCACCGCCGAGAAGGTGCAGGGCGGCTGGTATCGCACCGGGGACCTCGCCGCGCCGCGCGCGGATGGCGACCTCGACGTGCGCGGCCGGGTCGACGACATGATCATCAGCGGCGCCGAGAACGTGCACCCCTACGAGGTCGAGGCGGTGCTTTCCCGGCATCCGGGCGTCGCCGAGGTGGTGGTGCTCGGCGTAGCCGATGACCGCTGGGGCGAAATCGTCGTCGCCTGCGTGAAACCGGGCACCCCGCGTCCGGACGAGGCCGAACTGGATGCCTACTGCAAGACGTCCACGCTGGCGAACTACAAGCGGCCGCGCGCCTATGTATTCTTCGACGACATTCCCCGTAACGCCGCCAACAAGGTGCTCCGGCGCGTCATGCGCGAAACCGCGCAGGCCGCGCTCGCCGGGCGCGGGAACTGAGCGCGGCGTAACGGCTGCCCGGCAGGCGAGCACATGAGCCGTGAGGAACTGCGCCGCCAGTACGAGCGCGCCAACCGCCTGAACGAGCCTGCTTTCATCGGCAGGCCGATGATCGGCTCGCCTGCAGCACCCGCGCAGGCGGAGTCGAACGCCAGCAGCATCTGGGGGCACCTGAACGCGGGCTACCTGTTCGCCTACGAGTACACGCGCTGGTACAAGGAGTCGCTCGCACTGCGCAACGCCGCCGTGCTGGGCGACTGGAGCTGGCTGAACAAGACGCGCGTGCGCGGACCCGATGCCGCGCGCTTCATGAACCATGCGACGGTGAAGGACCTGTCGCGCCAGGCGAGCGACCAGATCGTCTATACGCCGATGGTCAACGCCGACGGCAAGGTGGCGATCGAGGGCCTGACGCTGAAGCTCGCCGAGAACGACTATCTCTTCACGCAGTCCGGCGCGCTGCGCTACTTCGAGCAGCTCGCCCGGGCGGCCGGCATGCAGGTGGAATTCGAGGACGTCACGCCGGACTACACCTGCTACGCGCTGCAGGGTCCGCGCTCCACCGACGTGCTGGAAGCGATCACCGGGGAGAGCTGGCGCGACCTGCGCTTTTCGCGCTGGCGCACTACGCGCCTGTGCGACGCCGACGTGATCGTCGGCCGGCAGGGCGTCACCGGCGAAGTTGGCTACGAGTTCCTCATGCCGACCGCCAACGGGCGCGCGCACGAGCTGTGGCGCCTGATACGCGACACCGGGCGCGACTTCGGCCTGCGCGAACTGGGCTTCAAGGCGCAGATGATCGGCCATACCGAGACCGGGATCGC
>JBFWRS010000096.1:0-5476 GCA_050248795.1 Burkholderiales bacterium
TACGAGCATGCCGATCCGCGCCAGGGCTTCCACCCGGAATGGAAGTCCAGCATCTTCAACTACGGCCGCAACGAGGTGCGTGCGTTCCTGCTCTCGTCGGCGCGCTTCTGGCTGGATCGCTACCACGTCGACGGCCTGCGCGTGGACGCGGTGGCGTCCATGCTGTACCTGGACTATGCGCGCGACGACGGCGACTGGATCCCCAACCGGCACGGCGGCAGGGAGAACCTCGAGGCGATGGAGTTCCTGCGCGCGCTGAACACCGCGCTGTACCGCGACTTTCCGGACACCATGACGATCGCCGAGGAATCGACCGCCTGGCCGATGGTGTCGCGCCCGACCTACCTCGGCGGCCTCGGCTTCGGCCTGAAGTGGAACATGGGCTGGATGCACGATACGCTCGCCTACATGCGGGAGGACCCCATCCACCGCAAGTACCATCATGGCAGGCTGACCTTTTCGCTGATCTATGCGTTCAACGAGAACTTCGTGCTGCCGCTGTCGCACGACGAGGTGGTGCATGGCAAGGGTTCGCTCATCGGCAAGATGCCCGGCGACAGCTGGCAGCAGTTCGCGACGCTGCGCGCGCTCTACGGCTACATGTGGGCGCACCCCGGCAAGAAGCTGCTGTTCATGGGCTGCGAGTTCGGCCAGCGCCGCGAATGGGCGCACGAGGGCGAGCTAGAGTGGTGGGTGGCGCAGATGCCCGGCCATGCCGGGGTGCAGCGCTGGGTGGGCGACCTGAACCGCCTGTACCGCGACGAGCCGGCACTGTGGCAGGTCGACTTCTCCCACGAAGGCTTCGAATGGATCGAGGCAGACGACGCCGAGAACAGCGTCCTCGCGTTCCTGCGCAAGCCCAGGCGCGGCGGCCCGGTGCTGCTCGCGGTGAGCAACCTGACGCCGGTGCCGCGGCAGAACTACGCGCTCGGCGTGCCGCGCGCAGGGCACTGGGCGGAGGTGCTGAACAGCGACGCCGCGGCCTATGGCGGCGCCGGCTGGGGCAACCTGGGCGGCATCGATGCCGCCCCCGTCAGTGCGCACGGGCGCATGTTCTCGCTGAACGTGACGCTGCCGCCGCTATCCACCGTGTACTTCCGGAGCGACGACTATGCCTGAACGCAAGGTTTCGCAACCACGTCCCGACGGCCGCGTGCGCGCGGTGATAGACGCGGTACGGCCGTGCGTCGATGCCGGCCGCTTCGCCGTCAAGAGGATCGAAGGCGACGAAGTGCGCATCGAGGCCGACTGTTTCGCGGACGGGCACGATGCGCTATGCGTCATGCTGCGCTGGCGCGCGGAGGATGCGCCGCAATGGCAGGAAGTCGCGATGCGGCCGCTGGGCAACGACGCCTGGCAGGGCAGCTTCGTTGCCGGGGCGCCGGGCCGCTACCGCTACACGGTGAGCGCCTGGGTCGACCACCTGCTGTCCTGGCGCGAGGAGTTCGCGCGTCGCGAGGACGCCGAGGATCTCGCGATCGCGGCGCAGGTCGGCGCGGCGCTGGTCGACGCGGCCGCGTCGCGCGCGCCGGCGAAGGATCGCCGGCGCCTCGCCGACTGGGCCGCGCAGATGAGGCAGGCGCACGACACGCCGGCGCTCCGGCGCATCGGCCTGGACGAGGATCTCTTCCGGCTCGCCTCGCGCTACCCGGACCGCAGCCTCGCCACGACATGGCCGCAGGAACTGCCGCTCGACGTCGACCGCGAGCGGGCGCGCTACAGCACCTGGTACGAACTCTTTCCGCGCTCGGCCTCGCCGACGCCCGGCCGCCACGGCACGCTGCGCGACGTCGAGGCGCGGCTCGACTATGTCGCGGAACTCGGCTTCGACGTGCTGTACCTGCCGCCGATACACCCGATCGGACGCGAGAAGCGCAAGGGTCGCAACAACGCGCTCGCCGCGCAGCCGGACGAGGTCGGCAGCCCGTGGGCGATCGGCGCGGCCGAAGGCGGCCACACCGCGATACACCCCGAGCTCGGCACGCTGGAGGACTTCCGCCGCCTGGTCGCGGCAGCGCGCGCGCGCGGCATCGAGCTCGCGCTGGACATCGCCTACCAGTGCGCGCCGGATCACCCCTGGGTCGGCGAGCACCCGGCGTGGTTTCGCCGCCGGCCGGATGGCACGGTGCAGTACGCCGAGAACCCGCCGAAGAAGTACCAGGACATCTACCCCTTCGATTTCGAGACCGGCGACTGGCAGGCGCTGTGGAGCGGCCTCAAGGGGGTGTTCGAGTTCTGGATCGGCGAAGGCGTGAAGATTTTCCGCGTCGACAATCCGCACACCAAGGCATTCGCGTTCTGGGAATGGGCGCTGGGCGAACTTCGGCGCGCGCACCCGGACGTGCTGTTCCTCGCCGAGGCGTTCACGCGGCCCAAGGTGATGCACCGGCTGGCGAAGCTCGGCTTCTCGCAGTCGTACACGTACTTCGCCTGGCGCAATTCCAGGCAGGAGCTGACCGAGTACTTCACCGAGCTCGCGCACGGCCCGGGGCGCGAGTACTTCCGGCCCAACGTCTGGCCGAACACCCCGGACATCCTCACTGAGGCGCTGCAGTTCGGCGGCCGGCCTGTGTTCATGGCGAGGCTGGTGCTCGCCGCCACGCTCGCCGCCAGCTACGGCATCTACGGGCCGGCATACGAGCTGATGGAGGCCACGCCGCGCGAGCCGGGCAGCGAGGAGTACCTGGATTCCGAGAAGTACCAGCTGCGGCACTGGGACCTCGACCGCGCCGACAGCCTGCGGCACTTCATCGCTCTGGTGAACCGCATCCGGCGCGAGAACCCGGCGCTGCAGTCCGATTCCAGCCTGCGCTTCTTCCACACCGACAATGCGCAGGTGATCTGCTATGCCAAGCAGACGCCGGACCGCGCCAACCAGATCCTCTGCGCGGTGAACCTCGACCCGCACAACGCGCACGCGGCGTGGGTCGAACTCGACGCGGCGGCGCTCGGCCTGGAGCCCGGCGCGCAGTTCCAGGTGCACGACCTGCTGAGCGGCGCGCGCTACCTGTGGCAGGGCACGCGCAACTTCGTCCGGCTCGATCCGTCGCGCGTTCCGGCGCACGTGTTCCGCCTGCGCCGCCGCCTCCACCACGAGCAGGACTTCGACTACTTCCAGTGACCCGCAACCGGAATACGGACCGATCGTGAACGCACCGGACACCAGCCCCGCCGTCGAAGCCGCGGCCGGCGCCGCCGGCGACCCGCACTGGTACAAGGACGCGGTCATCTACCAGTTGCACATCAAGGCGTTCTTCGACGCCAACGACGACGGCATCGGCGATTTCAAGGGACTCAACGCCAAGCTCGACTATGTGCAGCAACTGGGCGTGAACACCATCTGGCTGCTGCCGTTCTATCCCTCGCCGCTCAGGGACGACGGCTACGACGTGTCGGATTTCCACAACGTGCATCCGCAGTACGGCACGCGACAGGACATCCGCAGCTTCGTGCGCGAGGCGCACCGCCGCGGGCTGCGCGTCATCACCGAGCTGGTGGTAAACCATACGTCCGACGCGCACCCCTGGTTCCAGGCGGCACGGCGCGCGCCGCCCGGATCGGCGAAGCGCAATTATTACGTCTGGAGCGATACCGACCAGAAGTACCGCGGCACGCGCATCATCTTCACCGACACCGAGAAGTCGAACTGGACCTGGGACCCGGAAGCGAAGGCCTACTACTGGCACCGCTTCTTCAGCCATCAGCCGGACCTGAACTTCGACAACCCGCACGTGCTGAAGGCGGTGTTCCGCACGCTGCGCTTCTGGCTGGACATGGGCGTCGACGGCTTTCGCCTGGATGCCGTGCCCTACCTGATCGAGCGCGAGGGCACGTCGAACGAGAACCTGCCCGAGACGCACGCGGTGATCAGGAAGATCCGTGCGCTGGTGGACGCGAGCTACCGCAACCGCATGCTGCTCGCCGAGGCCAACATGTGGCCCGAGGATGTGCGCGAGTACTTCGGCGAAGGCGACGAGTGCCACATGGCCTATCACTTCCCGCTGATGCCGCGCATGTACATGGCGATGGCGCAGGAGGACCGCCATCCGGTCGTCGACATCATGCAGCAGACGCCGGAGATTCCCGACGCCTGCCAGTGGGCGATCTTCCTGCGCAACCACGACGAGCTGACGCTCGAGATGGTCACCAATGCCGAGCGCGACTACATGTACCGCATGTACGCGGCCGACCCGCGCGCGCGGATCAACCTCGGAATCCGCCGACGACTCGCGCCGCTGATGGAGAACGACGTCGACCGCATCAAGCTGATGAACAGCCTGCTCTTCTCGATGCCGGGCTCGCCGATCATCTACTACGGCGACGAAATCGGCATGGGCGACAACATCTACCTCGGCGACCGCGACGGCGTGCGCACGCCCATGCAGTGGAGCCCTGACCGCAACGCCGGCTTCTCGCGCGCCGACCCGCAGCGCCTGTACCTGCCGCCGATCATGGACCCGGTGTACGGCTACCAGGCGGTGAACGTCGAGGCGCAGTCGCGCGAACCGAATTCCCTGCTCAACTGGATGCGCCGCGTGCTCGCCGCGCGCAAGACCAGCCGCGCCTTCGGCCGCGGGCGGCTGGAGTTCCTCAAGCCCGGGAACCGCAAGGTGCTCGCCTACCTGCGCGAATACGGGGACGAGACGATCCTCTGCGTCGCCAACCTGGGACGTTCGGCGCAGCCGGTGGAACTGGACCTGCGCCGCTACCGCGGCCGCGTGCCGGTGGAGATGTTCGGCCGCACGCCCTTTCCGCCGATCGGCGAGCTGCCGTACCTGCTGACGCTGCCCGGCTCCGGTTTCTACTGGTTCCTGCTGTCGCGCGACGCGGACATCCCGCACTGGCACGAGGACAGGCCGATACGCGAAGACCTCCCGGTGCTGGTGCTGTTCGACGGCTGGACCAGCTTCTTCCGCGACCGCGTCGTGCCCTGGCGCATCTCGATGGCGATGAAGACCCGCCAGCAGCTCGAGGAACAGGTTCTGCCGGGCTACATCGACATGCAACGCTGGTACGCCGGCAAGGGAGAGCCGGTGAAGCGCGCGCGCCTTGCCGACCACACGGTCTGGGAACGCGGCGGGCGACAGTGGATGCTGTCGATCGTCGACGTCGAGTCCGCCGCATCGGCGGCGCCGGCGCGCTACTTCATGCCGCTGTCGCTCGACTGGGAGGACGATGGCGACGCGCGCTCGCGCGAGCGCACGCCGGCGACCATCGCCAAGGCACGCCAGCAGGCCCGGGTCGGCATGCTCACCGACGCGCTTGCGGACGAGACCTTCTGCCGCGCACTTGCCGACGCCATCGGCAGGGAATCCGAAGTGCCGACCGCAGGCGGTCGCCTGCGCTTCGTGCCCACCGCCGCCTACGCCGGGCTCGCCGGCGACGGCGTGTGGAAGCTGCCGGTCAGCGCGCCGCAGATGCAGAGTTCGAACACCGCGGTGACGCTGGGCGAGCGGCTGTTCCTCAAGGGCTACCG
>JBFWRS010000097.1:0-5047 GCA_050248795.1 Burkholderiales bacterium
GCCCTGAACCGCAGCACCCGCAGAAGAAGTGGAGCATTGCCATGACCGAGCTTGAATTCAAGCAGCTCGCGCGAGAGGGATACACGCGCATACCCGTCGTCGCCGAGGCCCGCGCCGACCTTTTCACCCCGCTGGCGGTCTACCTGAAGCTCGCCGGCGGTCCCTACAGCTACCTGCTGGAGTCGGTTGTCGGCGGCGAGCGCTTCGGCCGCTACTCGTTCATCGGCCTGGCCTGCGCCGAGCGCATCGAGGCGCGCGGCAACACGGTGCGGCGGCTGCTGCGCGACGCGCGCGGCACCGACGTCTGCCTGGAAGAGGCCAGGGGCGACCCGTTCGAGTTCGTCCGCGCCTACCTGAAGCGGCACAAGGTCGCGCCGGCGCCCTCCGGCATGCGATTTTCGGGCGGCCTCGTGGGCTATTTCGGCTACGAGACCGTGGCCCACGTCGAGCCGCGCGCGCTGAAGGGCGAGAAGCCCGACGTGCTCGGCACGCCGGACATGCTGCTGCTGCTGTCCGACGAACTTGCGGTGGTCGACAACGTCTTCGGCAAGCTCTACCTCGTCGTCTATGCGGATGCGAGCCAGCCCGACGGCTGGAACGTCGCGCGCGAGCGCCTCGCGCGCCTGCGCGCGCGGCTCGCCACGCCGCTGCCCGAGGACATGCTGCTGAGTCCCGCGCCCGAGTCGCCTCCTCCCGCACCCGCCGAGCTGACACGCTCCTTCACCGAGGCGGGCTTCATCGCCGCAGTGGAGAAATCCAAGGAATACATCTTCGCCGGCGACTGCATGCAGGTGCAGATTTCCCAGCGCACGACGCGGCGGTTCGAGCCGCCGCCGATCGCGCTGTACCGCGCGTTGCGCGGACTGAACCCGTCGCCGTACATGTTCTATTTCGATTTCGGCGACCACCACGTGGTTGGCGCCTCGCCCGAGATCCTGGTGCGGCTGTCGGGCGACGTGGTCACGGTGCGACCGATCGCCGGCACACGCCCGCGCGGCGCCACGCCCGAGGACGACGCACGCATCGCCGACGAGCTGCTGGCCGATCCCAAGGAGCGCGCCGAGCACGTCATGCTGATCGACCTGGGCAGGAACGACGTCGGCCGCGTCGCCGCCATCGGCAGCGTGCGCGTCACCGAGCAGATGGCGATCGAGCGCTACTCCCACGTAATGCACATCGTCTCCAACGTCGAGGGCACGCGCGCCGCGGGCGTCGACGCGATCGACGTGTTCAAGGCGAGCTTCCCCGCCGGCACCGTGACCGGCGCGCCGAAGGTGCGCGCGATGGAGATCATCGACGAGCTGGAGCCGGTCAAGCGCGGCGTCTACAGCGGTTCGGTGGGCTATCTCGGTTTCAATGGCGACATGGATGTCGCCATCGCCATTCGCACCGCGGTGGTGAAGGGCGGCACGCTGCACGTCCAGGCCGCCGCCGGCATCGTCGCCGACTCCGACCCGACGTCCGAATGGCAGGAGACGCTGCACAAGTCGCGCGCGGTGCTGCGCGCGGCCGAAGTCGCCAGCGCCGAGCACGCCGCCGTGAAGGAGGGCTGAGGCCATGCTCGCGATGATCGACAACTACGATTCCTTCACCTGGAACCTGGTGCAGTACTTCGGCGAGCTGGGCGAGGAGGTGCACGTGTTCCGCAACGACGAAATCACGGTCGATGCGCTGGAGGCGAAGCGGCCCTCGCGCCTGGTGATCTCGCCGGGGCCCTGCACGCCGAACGAGGCGGGAATCTCGATGGAGGCGATCCGGCGCTTTGCCGGCAAGCTGCCGATACTCGGCGTTTGCCTCGGGCACCAGGCGATCGGCCAGGTGTTCGGCGGCACGGTGGTACGCGCCGGCAAGGTGATGCATGGCAAGGTGTCGGCGATCAGGCACGATGGCGCCGGCGTGTTCGCCGGCCTGCCGCAGGGCTTCACCGCGACGCGCTACCACTCGCTGGTGGTCGAGCGCTCGTCGATTCCTGCGTGCCTGGCGGTCAGCGCCGAGGCTGAGGACGGCGAGGTGATGGGGCTGCGCCACCGCGAGCTAGCGGTGGAGGGGGTGCAGTTCCACCCCGAAGCCATGCTTACCGAGCACGGCCATGCGATGCTGAGGAACTTTCTCGAGGGGGAGGGGCGATGAGACAGATCACGATCCAGGAGGCGATCCAGCGCACTGTCGAGCACCGCGAGGTGTTCCACGACGAGATGCTGCACGTGTTCCGCCAGATCATGAGCGGCGAGGTGACGCCGGCGCAGATCGCCGGCTTCATCATCGGGCTGCGCGTGAAAAAGGAAACCATCGGCGAGATCGCCGCCGCGGCTCAGGTGATGCGGGAGTTCGCCACCATGGTGCCGGTGAAGGATCCGGACACGCTGGTCGACATCGTCGGCACCGGCGGCGATGCCGCGCACACCTTCAACGTCTCGACCGCGTCGGCATTCGTCGCTGCAGCCGCCGGCGTCAGAATCGCCAAGCACGGCGGCCGCGCGGTGTCCTCGCGTTCGGGCAGCGCCGACGTGCTCGAGGCGCTGGGGGTGCACCTCACGCTGACGCCGCAGCAGATCGCCGAAGGCATCGACAAGACAGGCATCGGCTTCATGTTCGCGCCTTCGCACCACCTGGCGATGAAGTACGCGGCGCCGGTGCGCAAGGAGCTGGCCGTGCGCACCATCTTCAACATCCTGGGGCCGCTGACCAATCCCGCCGGCGCAAAGAACGAGGTGCTGGGCGTGTTTCATCCGGACCTGGTCGGAATCCAGGTGCGCGTGCTGCAGCGCCTCGGTTCGCGGCATGTCATGGTGGTGTACGGGCTGGACGGCGTCGACGAGATTTCGATCTCCGGTCCGACGCTGGTCGGCGAGCTGGTCGATGGCGAGATCCGCGAGTACGAACTGAACCCGTCGCAGCTCGGTCTGGAACTCTACGACCGGCGCGCGATACAGGTGAACACGGTGGAGGAATCCAGGGACATGATCCTCGCCGTGCTGGAGAACCAGCCCGGGCCGGCGATGAACATCGTGCTGCTGAACGCCGGCGCGGGTATCTACGTGTCCGGCATCGCAAAGAGCCACCAGGAAGGCATCGCCATTGCGCGCAAGGTGATCGCCAGCGGCGAGGCGAAGGCGAAGCTGGACGCCTTCGCCGCCTGGACGCAGCAGCACAAAGCCTGATGTCGGACATCCTCGCGAAGATCCTCGCCACCAAGCGCGAGGAGGTGGCGCAGGCGAGCGCCGCCGTGCCGCTGGCGGAGATGCAGCGGCGCGCCCGCGCGGCGCTGCCGCCGCGCGACTTTATCGGCGCGTTGCGCGCCACGATCGCGGCGGGCAGGTCGGCGGTAATCGCGGAAGTGAAGCGCGCGAGCCCATCCAGGGGCGTGCTGCGCGAAGACTTCGATCCGGCGGCGATCGCGCGCAGCTACGAGGGGGGTGGCGCCGCGTGTCTTTCGGTGCTGACCGATGCGCAGTATTTCCAGGGCGCGGCCGCGCACCTGCAGGCGGCCCGTGGCGCCTGCGCGCTGCCGGTGCTGCGAAAGGACTTCATGCTCGACCCGTACCAGGTGTTCGAGGCGCGCGCGATGGGGGCCGACTGCATCCTGCTGATCGTCGCCGCGCTCGATCCCGCGACCATGGGGGCACTCGAAGCGCTTGCCGCGGACCTGGGCATGGCGGTGCTGGTCGAAGTGCACGGCGCCGCGGAGCTCGATGCCGCGCTGCGCCTGCGCACGCCGCTCATCGGCGTCAACAACCGCAACCTCAGGACCTTCGATACCCGGCTCGAGACCACGCTGGACCTGCTGCCGGCGATTCCCGGCGATCGCCTGACCGTGACCGAGAGCGGCATCCTCGCCCGGGCAGACGTGTCCCGCATGCGCGCGGCGGGCGTGAATGCGTTCCTGGTCGGCGAGGCCTTCATGCGTGCGCCCGATCCGGGCGAAGCCCTCGCGTCCTTGTTCTCATGATCGTAAGTTGTTGATTTATAGCTATTTGGTGTTTTGTTGTGTTCCTGCAACAGAATCGCCGAAAAGTGAGCACAAATCCCGGCTTTCATTGCGGCGCCAGTGTGGCGTTTGGCACAATCTGACCAACTTCTCAGCTTGAGAGGTTGAGGCGGGGAATCCTAGGTTCCCCTGACTTAATCAACGGGAGAAATTTTCGATGAACAAGAAACTCATGGCAGTGGCAGTCGCAGGCGCCCTGGCGGTACCGGGCGTGGCGCTCGCCCAGTCCAGCGTGACGATCAGCGGGATCTTCAAGATCTCGGTGGACAACCAGCGTTACGGTGGATCGGCAAGGACTCCGAACAGCCAGTGGCGTACGGCTGACGATTCCTCGCGCATCATCTTCAACGTCACGGAAGACCTCGGCGGCGGCCTGCAGGCCATCGGCCAGGTTGACTGGCGTCCGCAGCTGGACGCGGGTGGCGATGCCGCTTCGGGCAACAACTGGGTGGGCCTGCGCTCGAAGAGCTGGGGCACGCTGACGGTTGGCCGTCACGACCTGCACTACGGCAAGCAGCCGGACGAGATCGCCGCCAAGGCGGGCTCGCTGAAGCTGACCGCGATCTCGCTGATGGACTTCACCGCGAATGGCACGGCCATCGCCGGCGCGACGCGTACCACCAACGTGGTGCGCTACGACTCGCCGCGCTGGGGCGGTTTCGCCTTCACGGCGGCGTACTCGTTTAACGCGACCGCGCCCGAAGCTGACATTGCGGCCGGTGCTGGAGTGCGCAAAGGCAATGCTTGGAACCTGAATCCGTCTTACACGGGCAAGAACTTCCAGTTGGGCTGGAGCCACTGGCGTTCGAAGGTTGACGGGGCGGCGGCAGCGGCTGCCGCGCCTGCGGCGCTTGGTGGTGCTGTAGTCGGGCAAGATCAGCGAAGCGATTCGCTGTACGGCTACTACACTTGGGGCGGCTTCAAGATTGGCATGGGCTGGAACAAGTCTCGCACTAGCCGCAACGGTGTTGTCGGAAACGATCAGAACCGCACGGCTTGGACGATCCCGGTTCGCTACAACTGGGGCAAGCACAACATCTACGCACACTACACCCGTGC
>JBFWRS010000098.1:0-5035 GCA_050248795.1 Burkholderiales bacterium
GCGGGCTTCCCGCGTCCGCCGAGATCATGGCGTCGCCGCGCGCCTCGGGCACGTTCGCGAGCACGTACTGCGTGCCCCAGGTGCCGCCGGTTTCCTCGTCGCTGACGAAGGTCAGCACCAGTTCGCCAGCAAGCAGGGCGCGGTCCGCGGCGAGCAGCTTCGCCGCCATCAGCGCGGCGGCAAGCCCGGCTTTCATGTCGCAGGCGCCGCGGCCATAGAGGCGGCCCGAGTCGATGCGCGCGGAGAACGGCGACCCGGTCCACGCCGCGGCATCGCCCGCCGGAAAGGTGTCCAGGTGCCCGTTGAACAGCAGCCGCCTGCCCGGCCGGCCGCCGGCAAGGCGCGCGATCAGGTTCACCGCCGGCTCGCGGCCGATGACGCGCCTGACCTCCATGCCCGGAATGGCGGCGAGGAAGGCTTCGACGCGCGCAGCAAGGGCGTGGGTGTCGCCCGGCGGGTTCTCGCTGGGCGTGGAAACGAGCTCGGCGCACAGCGCCTCCAGTTCGGCATGGGACTGCGCGATGCGTTCGGACAGGTTCATGGCGGGCGGAAGAATATCAGCCTCGCCGCTGCCGCGATGCGAACCTGGCTGTGCGCGGAGGTAGACTCTTCAGATGGAACTGTACTGGCTGCAGGATTTCCTCGCCCTGGTGCGCAGCGGCAACTTCTCGCGCGCGGCCACCGAGCGGCACGTCACGCAATCGGCGTTCAGCCGCCGCATCCAGGCGCTGGAGGAGTGGGTCGGCACGCCCCTGTTCGATCGCTCGGCGCACCCGGTGGAGCTGACGCCGGCCGGCCAGCAGTTGCTGCCGATCGCGGTGAGCAGCGTCGAGCCGCTGCTGGATTTCCGCGCCTCGGTGCGCGCGAAGGCGCAGGATGCCGCGCCCACGGTCAGCTTCGTCATGCCCACGCCGTGCTCGGCCGGCATCTTCCCGGTGCTGATCGCGCGCCTGAACCGCGAGCTCGGCCCGCTGATCTGCCGCGGCGCGGTCAAGCGCATAGACGACGTCGCCGAGCGCTACGCCGCCGGCGAGGCCGACCTCGCGCTTACCTACCGCCATCCGCTGCTGCCGCGGCCGGCCGCATTCGCCGAGTTCGACGCGGTGGAAATCGGCGACGACCCGCTGGTGCCGGCCTGCTCCGCGCAGCGCCGCGGCCAGCCCGGCTACGTGCTGCCGGCGAGCGCCGGCGCGCCGCTCATCTACCTGCCGTACGGGCGCTCGTCGTTCATCGGCCGCGTCGTCGACGACGAGGTGGCGCGCCGCGTACCGGACGTGCGGCCGCAGCGGCTGTTCGACGATCCGCTGATTTTCGTGCTGAAGGAACTCACCTTGCAGGGACTTGGCGTGGCGTGGCTGCCGCGCTCGACGATAGAGCGCAACCTCGCCGACGGCAGCCTGGTGCGCGCCGGCGCCGGCAGCGACTGGGAGATCGGCGTCACGGTGGAACTGCTGCGGCGTCGCAAGCGCCTGTCCGCGCCGGCCGAGGCAGTGTGGGAACTGCTCGCGCGCGGCGCGGTGGCGGTCGACACCGCGAGCGCGAACGGCGCGCCGCGGGCACCCTCGCGCAAGCTGCGCTCGATCAGCGAAGCCTGAGCGCAGGCGCGGCAGGCGCGCGCGCGACGCTCTCCACCGACGCGGGCCAGGGCGGCAGCACGTCGCCGGGCTCGAGGCCGCGCGTGATGAACACCACGCGCGAAGCCGAGGCCGCGCCACCGAGGAACTCCGGCGGCGACACCAGGTGCTGCACCGCATGCACCGCCACCGGCGAATCCGCTTCCGCCGCCATGACGATGCCTTTCACGCGCAGCAGCCGCGCGCCGTGCGTGCCCGCGAGCGCGTGCAGCCAGTCGCCGATCGCCGCCAGCGGCTGCGGCGCATCCCACGACAGCACGAAGGATTCGATCGCCTCGTCGTGCGCGGCGCGCAGCGCGCCCGCCGGCACCGGGCGCCCGGGGGTGACGCGAGGCGCGGCCAGCCATGCCGCGTCGGCGGTGCCGCGCGCCACTCGCGCGCGCTCGGCGTGCGCGTTGACTTCGTCCAGGCGCGCTTCGAGTGCGCGCACCGCCCCTGGGTCGACGAGCTCCGCCTTTCCGAGCAGCAGCCGGTCGGCGAGCAGCGCCTGCCGGTAGGCGGTGCCCGCTTCCTCCAGCGCCGCGAGGCCGAGCTGCGCGTCGACCAGCGTCACCAGGGATTCGAGTCGGAAGCGGCCGCGCAGCGCCGGCGACTCGACGAACAGCTGCAGGATCGGGCCCGGCTCGGCAAGGCCGCTGGTTTCCACCGCGACGCGCGCGAACGCCGGGATGTCGCCGCGGCGCACGCCGCGCTCCAGCCGCAGCAACGCCTCGGCGAGGTCGGCGCGCACCTGGCAGCAGACGCAGCCGCCAGGCAGCAGCACCACGTCCTCGGTGGAGGATTCGATCAGCCGGTGATCGATGCCCACCGCGCCGAACTCGTTGACGACGATCGCCGCGTTCTCGAGCGCGCCGCCCTTGAGCATCGCGTTCAGCAGCGTCGTCTTGCCCGCGCCCAGGGCGCCGGTCAGCACGCTGACGGGAATGGCCGCGGTGCCGGCGGAAGGCGTCATGGCCGCAAGTATGCCGCGCAGCACCGCGTACCGCGACGCGAAGTTCGCTGCGCGCTCAGGCCGGCAGCGGCTCGCGCTCCATGCCGGGGCGGTACGTTGCCAGCGGCAGGCCGCGCCGGACTCTATCGAGCCAGTCCGGATTGGCGAGCAGCGCGCGCGCCAGCGCGACGAAGCCGGCGCCGGTCTGCTCGAGCGCGGCTTCGCAATCTTCGCGCGTCACCAGCCCGCCGTTGGCGATGACGCAGCAAGCGGGTGCCGCGCGCTTCACGGTTGCCGCCAGCGTTTCTCCCCAGGGTTCCGGGCGCAGCGTGCGTCGCGTGCTGACATGGATCGCATCGACGCCGGCGCCGGCGAGCGCACGCGCGATCGATTCGACTTCGTCGCGCCCGCCCGGCGGCTGGTATTTCACATCGTCCATTTTGTAGAGCGAGAAGTTGAACGACAGCACGCCGTCGGGAAGCGCCGCTCTCACCGCGCGCGCCACCGCGAGCGGCACGCGCAGCCGCTCGCGCAGCGGCACGCCGGGCTGCGACAGCAGTTCATCGAGCAGGTAGCCGCGCGCGCCGTGTATCTCGACGCCGTCGAAGCCCGCGGCGCGCGCGCGAGCCGTCGCCTGCGCGAAGCCATCGACGATGCGCTCGAGTTCCGCTGCCGTCGCGGCGCGCAGCGGCGCGCCGGCGTACGGCTTCGCCATCTGCCAGCTGCTGCCTGCCGCGGGCTCGCCGCTGGCGCCGAGCGCGACTGCGTGCAATCCGGGTTCCGCCAGCCTGCCGCCGTGCTGCAACTGCAGCAGGATCTTCGCGCCCGCGTCGTGCACCGCGCGCGCGACCCGCGCCCACGGCTCGACATGGCCGGCGTTCGCCATGCCGGGCTGGCGGAAGTAGGCGCGGCTCGCTTCCTCGTCCGTATACGCGGCCTCGGTGATCAGCAGGCCCAGGCCGGCACGGGCATAGCGCGCATAGTAGGCGGCCATCGCCGCGGTCGCCGTGCCGTCCTCTGCCGCCTGCATCCGGGTCATCGGCGACAGCACCACCCTGCCCTGTACCCGCAGCGCCGCGAGCGCCGCCGGGCCGAAGATCGCGGACATCAGCGCAGCGGGCCTCCGGTGACCGCCACCGAGGCCGCCATCTGGTCGGCGGCGCGACGCATGCGCGGCAGCAGCTTCGCGGTGAGCGTCTTTTCTTCTATGCCGGAGCGGTTGACGCTGACGTTCAGCGCCGCCAGCACCTTGCCGCGCTGGTCCAGCACCGGCACCGACAGGCCTGCGGTGTGCTCCTGCATCTCGCCGAACACCCAGGAGTAGGACTTCGCGCGGTCGGCGGCGATGATGCGGCGCAGCTTCGCCGGATCGGTCACCGTGCGCGACGTGAACGGCCGCAGTTCGGCACGCGCGAAGTAGCTCTCCAGTTGCGCCTCGTTCAGGCTGCCGAGCAGCACCCTGCCCATCGAATTGCAGTAGGCCGGCAGCCGGGAACCGACCGTCACGCCGGCATTGAGGATGCGGTGCACCGGGATGCGCAGCACGTAGACGATCTCGGTGTCGTCCAGCACCGAGAGGCTGCAGGTCTCGCCGATGTCCTCGACCAGGCGCTCGAGGATGGGCTCGGAGAACGACCACAGCGGCATCGACGACAGGTAGGCGTAGCCGAGCGACAGCACCTTCGGCGCGAGGTAGAAGTGCCGCCCGTCCTGGCCGGCGTAGCCCAGTTCCTGCAGCGTCAGCAGGTAGCGGCGCGCGCCTGCGCGCGTCAGCCCGGTGCGCTCGGCAACCTCGGACAGCGTCAGCACGTTCGCGCGCTCGCCGAACGCCCGGATGACGGCAAGCCCCTTGGCGAACGCGCCGATGAAGTGACGGCTTTCCGGCGCGGCGGCGTCCTTCGTCTTCTTCCTTGCGGCCATGGCCGGCATTATGCGCGACGCCTCGCGCGGCGTGCCCGCGCTCAACCCGGCGCGCATGGCGGTTTCACGTCCGGCTGCCGTTCCAGCAGGGCGTCGACGACGCAGCAGTCTTCGTCCCGCTCGCCGACGAACACCGGGTTCAGGTCCAGCGATGCGATGCGTCCGCCGGCAGCGGCGACCAGCGCGCCGGCGGCGCAGGCGATGCGCGCGAAAGCATCCAGCGCGAGCGCAGGTTCGCCGCGCACGCCCGCAAGGATGGCGCCGATGCGAAGCGCGCGCAGCTTCGCCAGCACGCGCGCCTCGTCGAAGGGCCACGCGAGCAGCGCCACATCGCCCAGCGCCTCGACGTACTTGCCGCCGTCGCCGACCATCACCAGCGTGCCGTAGCCGGCGTGGTAGCGCGCGCCGACCAGCAGTTCGCGCCGCGTGCGCTGCATTTTCGCGACGATCACGCTCGCATCGCGCGCGCCCAGTGCCTCCAGCGTCCGCAGCATTCCGGCGCAGGCGTCGGCCGCGTCCTCCGCCGACGCGCAACCGAGGCGCACCAGCC
>JBFWRS010000099.1:0-4597 GCA_050248795.1 Burkholderiales bacterium
CCCACGTTCGCGCCGCCGCGCACCTGCTCGATGGCCTTTTCCAGCGCCTTCCTGTCGACGCCGGCCTGCTTCATCAGGCGCCCGGTCTCACCCTTGTCGCCGCACGCGGCAAGGAGGAAGAGTTCCGAGGCAATGAACTGGTCGCCGCGCTTCTGCGCCTCCTTGTCGGCGACGTTCAGCAGGTTTCCGAGGTCGCGCGACACGTGGACTTCGCCCGGCGTGCCTTCGACCTTCGGCAGCCTGCCGATGGCCTCGGTGACCGCCTTTTGCAGCGCGCCGGGATTGCCGCCGGCACGCTGGATCAGCGATGCGGAGCCGCCATCCTCCTGCGCCAGCAGCGCGGCAAGCAGGTGTTGGGGTTCGATCTGCTGGTGGTCGCGGCCGAGCGCGAGGCTCTGCGCCTCCGCGAGGGCTTCCTGCAGCCGGGTAGTGAATTTGTCGATTCGCATGACGCTGTTCCCGATGGACTCTTTACCCTCCTGTAAATGGGGCCTTGTTGGCGGATATCAAGTCATGCGGGTGTATGGTGTCAGCATCCGCGCACCGTGCCGACGCAGGTCCATGGACCCCAAGCTCTCTGTCGCAGCCCGCAGCCGATCCCTCGAATCCCGTTTTGCCGGCGTGCGCCGGGCGAGCGAGCAACTGGCCGCTCCCCTGTCTGCCGAGGATTGCACCATCCAGTCGATGCCCGACGCGAGCCCGGTCAAGTGGCATTTGGCGCACACCACCTGGTTTTTCGAGACTTTCGTGCTGGAGCCCCACCTTCCCGGCTTCCGTCCCTTCGACCCCGCGTACCGGATCCTGTTCAACTCCTACTACAACGCGATCGGCGACAAGCACCCGCGGCCCGAACGCGGCTTCATCTCCAGGCCGGGGCTGGCCGAAGTGCTCGGCTACCGCCGGCACGTGGATGCGGCCGTTGCCCGGCTGCTCGCCATGCCGGGGCTGCCGGCAAGCGTACGTGCGCTCGTCGAACTCGGGCTCAACCACGAACAGCAGCATCAGGAACTGATCCTCACCGACCTGAAGCACCTGCTGTCACGCAACCCGTGCAAGCCCGCCTACCAGAAGCCCTGGCCGCTGACACCGGTGCATCCGCGCAAGCGCGGCTGGATCGACCACCCGGCCGGCCTGTACGACATCGGCCACGACGGGAAGGGGTTTTGCTTCGACAACGAAACGCCCCGGCATCGCGTGTGGCTGGAGGCGTTCTGCATCGCGACCCACCCGGTAACGCACGGCGACTTCATGGATTTCATCGCCGATGGCGGCTATCGCCGGCACGAGCTGTGGCTCTCCGCCGGCTGGGACGCGCTCCAGGCGCACGGCTGGCAGGCGCCGGCCTACTGGGAGCGGCGCGATGGCGAGTGGCACACGTTCACCCTGCACGGCATGGTTCCGGTGAATCCGAACACGCCGGTGTGCCACGTCAGCTTCTACGAGGCCGAAGCATTTGCGCGCTGGGCGAACGAGCGCCTGCCGACAGAGGCGGAGTGGGAGGTCGCGACACGCGGTGCGTCCCTGGACGGAAACTTCCTCGAGAGTGGCGCCCTGCATCCCCTGGCGCTGCGCGAAGCGCCGGCCGACGTCACGCCAGCACAGGCGTTCGGCGACGTCTGGGAGTGGACCCGCAGCGACTACGGCCCTTACCCCGGATTCCACGCCGCCGAGGGCGCCGTGGGGGAATACAACGGCAAGTTCATGTGCGGCCAGTACGTGCTGAGAGGCGGGTCCTGCGCGACCCCTGCAGGCCACGTGCGGCCGAGCTACCGCAATTTCTTCCCACCCGAGGCCCGCTGGCAGTTCAGCGGCTTGCGACTGGCCAGGGACGCCCGGCGCGCAGCCGCGCCGGTCCGCTAGGCCGCGGCGCGCACCGCGTACAGACCCGCGGCCAGCCCGCCGATGGACAGTAGTACCGACGCGGAGACGTACGCGGCCGCCTGCCACCACTCGCCCCGCTCGATCATCACCCAGGCGTCGAGCGAGAACGTGGAGAAGGTCGTGAACCCGCCACAGAGGCCGACGGTGAGGAACACGCGCACTTCCTGCGGCAGCTCGGCCTTCAGCGCAAACAGCTCGATCAGAACGCCGATCAGGAAAGCACCGGCGATGTTGACGATCAGCGTACCCCACGGAAATGCCAGGCCGAAGGCACGCGTCGAGGCGACGCCTACCATGTAGCGCGCCACCGAGCCAAGCGCGCCGCCGGCGGCCACGGCCAGGACCAGGGTCGCGTTCATGCCGGGAACGGTGTCACGGAAAGACGCGCATCAGGTCTGCCGCCAGCGCTCCGCCGCCTCGTCGTCGCTGGCTCTGGCCTCGACCCAGCGCGCGCCCTGCGGCGTGTCTTCCTTTTTCCAGAACGGCGCCTGCGTCTTCAGGTAGTCCATGATGAACTCGCACGCGGCGAAGGCGTCGCCGCGGTGCGCGCTGGCGACCGCGACGAAGACGATCTGGTCGGTGGGCGCGAGCGGCCCGTAGCGATGGATCACGCAGCAATCGAGCACCTGCCAGCGGCCGCGTGCCTCTTCGACGATGCGCGCGAGCGCCTTGTCGGTCATGCCCGGGTAGTGCTCCAGCGTCATCGCGACTTCGCGCACCACGCCGATGAAGCTCGCGACCGCACCGACGCGGGGATCGCGCGACAACGCGCGGATCTCCACGCCGGCGTCGAAGTCCTCGGCCTGTACCGAAACCTTCATCCGCCGGTCACCGGAGGAAAGAACGCCACTTCGTCGCCCGGCTTGATGGCGGCGTCGGCACCCGCCATGTCCTGGTTCACCGCCATGCGCAGCAGCCTGCCTTCGGCCAGCGCACCGGTCCACGGTTCGCCGCGCGCGGCAAGGTGCGCGCGCAGCCCTCCCAGCGTCGCCACGCCGGCGGGCAGGTCCACGTCCTCGCGCGACACGCCCAGGCGTTCGCGCAGGCCGGCGAAGAACAGCACTTTCACTTTCACCTGTACAGCTCCGAATAAGGCAGGAAGCGGACGATATCGCCCTTCCTTACCGCGCGCTTGGGCGGATTGTCCACCAGGCCGTCGGCCCACGCGGTGGAGGTCATCACTGCCGAGTCCTGCGTCGAATACAGTTCCAGCCCGCCCTGCGCGTTCCACCTTGCGCGCAGGAACTCGCGCCGCGTATCCGGTTCCGGCCAGTCGAAGTCCGCCCGCGCATCTACGTACCGAGGCTCGACCTGCGTCACGCCCTGGGTCTTCAGCAGGAACGGGCGCACGAAGATCAGGAAGGTGACGAAGCTCGATACCGGGTTGCCGGGCAGGCCGATGAAGGCTGCCCTCCCTACTTTGCCGAATGCCAGCGGTCGTCCGGGCTTCATCGCGATCTTCCACATGAGTAGCGAGCCTTCCGCCTCCACCGCCGGCTTGACGAAGTCCGCGTCGCCCACCGACACGCCACCCGAGGTGACGATAAGGTCGCACTCGGCGGCTGCCTGCCGCAGCACCGCGCGCGTGGCTTCCAGCGTGTCCGGCACGATGCCGTAGTCGCGCACCTCGCAGTCGAAGGCGCGCGCAAGGCCGTTCAGCGTGAAGCGGTTGGAATTGTAGATTCGCCCCGGCGGCAGCGGATCGCCGGGCATCACCAGCTCGTCGCCAGTGAAGAAGAGCCCCAGCTTCACGCGGCGCCGTACCGGCAGGCTCTTGATCCCCACCGATGCGGCGAGTCCGGTGTCCTGCGGCTGCAGTCGCGTGCCGGCGGGGAGGATCTCGTCGCCGCTGCGGATGTCGCTGCCGCGGCGGCGGATCCACTCCTCGGGCCTGGGCACCTTCTTGACCACCACCGCGTCGCCGTCGGCGGCGCAGAACTCCTGCATGACGATGGCGTCGGCGCCTTCGGGAATCGGCGCGCCGGTGAAAATGCGCGCGGCCGTTCCCGGCGCCAGCGCGGCGCCCACCGACCCGGCCATGATCTTCTGCGCGACCTTCAGCCTCGCGTCCGGCGCGGCGACATCCGCCGCGCGCACCGCGTAGCCGTCCATGGCGCTGTTGTCCATCGGCGGCACGTCCATCGTCGAGGTCTGCGCGCGCGCAAGTACACGACCGCAGGCATCCATGGTCGACACTTCCTCGACACCGTCCACCGCCCGCGCGCCATCGAGCAGCACCGACAGCGCCTCCTCCACTGACAGCAGCCCCTTGTTCATGCCAGCCCCTGGTGCGTCGCCACGAAGCTGGCGATGCCCTCAACATCGTTCAGGTCGAGCACCGGCAGCGCCGTGTCCACCCTGGAATCGGTCGCCACCGCGACGATATGCGGATCGTTCGGGTGCAGCAGCGCCTCTCCGGTCGCGGCGCGCCACACCTCGAGCTTCGGGATGGGCGCGAACTTGAAGCCCTCGACGATCAGCAGGTCGCAGGGCGAGATGCGCGCCACCTGCTCGTCGAACGAGGGCTCGCGCCCACCGCGCAGTTCGTGCATCAGCACCCAGCGCCGCGACGAAGTCACCAGCACCTCGGACGCGCCGGCGTGCCGGTGCCGGTACGAGTCCTTGCCTTCCTGGTCGACATCGAACGTGTGATGCGCGTGCTTGATCAGCGACACCCTGAGGCCGCGCCGCACGAACAGCGGAATCAGCTTCTCGA
>JBFWRS010000100.1:0-4488 GCA_050248795.1 Burkholderiales bacterium
CCGGTGGCCTGCGCGGCGAATGTGCGCAGCCGGGCGGCAAAGGCCTCGCGCGCATGCGCGCCGTCGGGAAACACCAGCGCGGTGAGCATGTCGCGCCCGGCGCCGGCGATCACCACGTCGCGCACCAGCGGCGCGAAGTGCGCGATGAACGCGGCACGCAAGGGTCCCACGTGCACCCACGTCCCGGTGGCGAGCTTGAAATCCTCGGCCACCCGGCCGCGGAACAGCAGCCCCTGCGACGGGTTCGCCGGATCGGCGAACTCGAAGGCGTCGCCGAGCCGATACCAGCCCTCGTCGTCGAATGCCTGCGCGGTCAGCTCGGGCTGGCGCCAGTAGCCGGGGCTGATGTGCGGGCCGCGGATGCGCATCTCGAACTTGCCCTCGAAAGGCACCAGCTTCAGGTCCACGCCCGGCGGCGGCACGCCCATGTTGGAGGCATCGTCGGACTCGGCAAGGCGCGCAAGGGTCATAGGCGCGGTTTCCGTCGAGCCCAGTCCGGTCAGGAACGGCACCGGCTCGCCGCGCTCGGCGCGCGCCAGCGCGCGCATCTCGTCGTACACGTGCTGCGGCACCGCGGCGCCGGCGAACCACAGCACCCGCAGCCGGCTGAAGAACGTCCGCCTCAGCACCGCATCGTCGCGCAGGAATGGCAGCAGCGCCTCGAATCCCTTGGGCACGTTGAAGTAGAAGGTCGGCGCGATCTCGCGCAGGTTGCGCACCGTCGCCTCGATCGCGCCCGGCATCGGCCGGCCCTCGTCTATGTAGTACGAACCGCCGTTCACCAGCACCAGGCCGAAATCGTGGTTGCCCGCGGCGGTGTGATGCCACGGCGCCCAGTCGACCAGCACCGGCGGCTCGTCGCGGAAGTACGCCAGCATGGTGCGGATCATGGCCTGGTTGGCGCACCACATGCGCTGCGTGTTGACCACCGCCTTCGGCACGCCGGTCGAACCCGAGGTAAAGAGGAACTTGGCGATGGTCTCCGGGCCGACGCCCGCGTGCGCGGCGTCCACTTCCGGCCCGACCGGGTGCGCGAGCATCGCGTCGAAGCGTGTCGCATCGCGGCCCCCTGGCGGATTGCGGACAACCACGAGTTCTGCGTCCGCTGGCACCGCCGCTGCGATCGCCCTGGCGAAGGCGGCGCCGTCGGCCGCGAACACCAGCCCCGGCGTCAGCAGCCGCAGGACGTGGCGCAGCTTGCCGAAGTCCGTCGACATCAGCGAGTACGCAGGCGACACCGGCGCGTACGGAATTCCCGCATAGAGCGCGCCCAGCTGCAGCAGCGCGTGCGCGATGTCGTTTCCCGACAGCACCGCCACCGGACGTTCAGCCGACAGTCCGCGCGCGAGCAGCGCCGCGGCGACATGCCGCGCGGCGTCCAGCGCCTGCGCGTAGCTCAGCGTGCGCCAGCCGCCGTCCCCTGCGCGCTCGGCGAGGAACACGCGATCCGGTGCCGCTGCCGCCCAGTACTCCAGCCACTCGGTAATGCGCTCGGCATAGGGCTCCAGCGCGTGCGGCGAGCGCAGCCGGACCGTGCCGTCGTCGTGCCAGACGGCATGGATCTCGGTCGGACCAAGCCTGGGACCCGCGTTCATCCGGCCAGCTTCGCCAGCAGCCGCAGCAGTTCCCGGCGCTCGGCCGGCGTCAGCCTGCCGGCCCGCGCATGGTCCTCCGCGACCACGCTGCGCTTGAGCGTGCGCACGAACTTCTCGCCGGCGGCGGTCAGGTGCAGGCCCCAGGCGCGGGCGTCGTCGGGACGGCGCCTGCGCTCGACGTAGCCGCGCGCCTCCATCCAGTCCACCAGCAGCATCGCGCCCGAGCGCGCGATGCCGAGCACCTCGCCGAGTACGCTCTGGCCGAGCCCGGGGTTCGCGCCGATCACGCACAGCGCGGTGAAACGCGGCGGCGTGATGTCCAGCCCGCGCGTCGCGGCGTGGAAAGCGAGGAACATGGCAACCTGCGCGCGGCGCAGCGAATAGCCGAGCAGATCGTCCAGCACGTCGTAGTCGACGCCGGCGACGTAGGGAATCGGCGCGATGCTGCGCGGCCGGTGCGGCGACGGGGATTTTTTCATGTTGACCGGCAAATTGTAATGGTCTATAACAATCCGCCGCAATGCTAAACTATTGATACTGCAGCGCAACAACCCCCGAGGAGGACGCATGGACCGCAGAAACTTCAACAAGACGCTCGCCGCCGCCGGCACGCTGGCCGGCCTCGCACCGTTCGGCATCGCGCGTGCACAGGCCCGGAAACTGAAGGTCGGCATGATCCTGCCGCGCTCGGGCTACCTGGGCTTCATCGGCCAGTCCTGCCAGAAGGGCGCGGACCTCGCGCCCGGCGTGATCAAGGAAATGCTCGGCGTGGACATCGAGCTGATGAACGCCGATTTCGAGTCCAACGTGGACACCGCGCGGACCCGCGCCGAGCGCCTGATCCAGGAAGGCGCCAACGTGCTGGTGGGGCCATTCGATTCCGGCGCCGCCGCCGCGATCGCCCAGGTTGCCGAGCAGCGCGGCGTGCCCTTCGTCATCAACATCGCAGCCGCGCCGCAGATCACCGAGCAGGGCTACAAGTACGTGTTCCGCAACTTCCAGACCGCGATCGACATCGTCAGGAACGGCCTGTCGCTGATCGGCGACCTGTTCCAGGCCACCAACACGGTTCCCCGCACCGCGGTGTACATGCATGTCAACGACACCTTCGGCCAGGCGATGACCAAGGGCATCAACGCCCTGCTGCCGCGCCAGACGCAGCTGCCGTTCAAGATCGTCGACACCATCGCCTACGACCCGAACGCGAAGGACCTCACGGTCGAGATCTCCAAGGCGCGCGCATCGAAGGCCGATTTCCTGCTGCTGGTCTGCCGCCTGAACGACGCCATCCTGCTGCGCCGCGAGATGGTGAAGCAGCGCTGGAACCCGATGGGCATCATCAGCCCGGGCTCGCCCGGCATGTACGAGGAGCAGTACTTCAGGACCCTGGGCAAGCTCTCAGAGTATTCGGTGTCGAACGTGCCCTGGTACAACCCGAACGCGAACCTCACCAAGGTGGTCGAGAAGGCGTTCCTGAAGCAGAACCCGAAGGACAAGCTGGTATTCCACGGCCTCAACGTCGGCTTCACCTTCGAGGCGCTGCTGATCGCTGCCGACGCCTTCAAGCGTGCGGGCACCGCCAACCCGAAGGAACTCACGGAGGCGATCCGCAAGACCAACATCACCGACAAGATGTCGCTGGGCGGCCCGATCAGGTTCAACGCCAAGGGCCAGGTCGAAGGCATCGGTTCGGCCTGCGTGCAGAACCTGAACCTCACCCCCACCGTGGTGCTGCCGAAGAGCGCCGCCACCGCGAAACCGGTGTTCCCGGCGCCGGGCTACAAGGCCTGAGGCCCGGGGTCTTCGACCAGGGGCCGGCATTGCCGGCCCCGTTTTTTTCATGACCGCCGATCTCGTCGCCAACGTCATCATTGCCGGGGTCCTGACCGGCATGGTTTACGGCCTGATGGCCCTCGGGCTGTCGGTGATCTTCGGCGTCGTGCGCGTGGTCAACTTCGCCCACGGCGAGATGATGACGATCGCGATGTACGCCACCGTCATCCTGTTCGCGACGCTGAAGCTCGACCCGTTCCTCGCGCTGCTGCCGGTGGCCGCGGCGTTCTTCGCCTTCGGTTACGCGATGCAGGCCGGCATCATCAACCCCTTCATCACACGCCCCGAGCATTCGCAGTTCATGCTGCTGGTCGCGGTCGCGATCATCATGGTGAACGGCCTGCTGATGGTGTTCGGCCCCGATGCGCGCAGCGTGCAGGTGGACTACCAGCTCGAATCGTTCGCGCTCGGGCCGCTGTTCTTCGACAAGGCGCGGGTATACGCCGCCGGCGTCGCGCTGGCCGGCAGCGCGGCGCTGTTCGCATTCTTCAGGCTCAGCCTTACCGGCAAGGCGATCCGCGCCTGTGCCGACAACCACCTCGGCGCGCTCGTGGTGGGACTCAACGTGAAGCACCTGTACGCGCTCACCTTCGGCATCGGCTCGGCCTGCGTCGCGGTGGCCGGCTGCATGATGGTGCTGCTGGTGGACGTCACGCCCCAGCTCGGTCCGGCCTACACCCTGCTCGCCTTCGTCATCGTCATCGTCGGCGGACTCGGCTCGATGAGCGGCGCCATCGTCGGCGGCATCCTGATCGGCGTATCCGAAGCGATGGCGGGCCTGTTCATCACGCCTTCGGCCAAGAGCATGTTCAGCTTCGGCCTGCTGATCCTGGTGCTGCTGTTCCGGCCGCAGGGCCTGCTGGGGAGGAAGGCATGAACGCCCGCGCGGCCGCGATGCTCGCGGCACTCGGCGCGGCGCTGCTGGTGCTGCCTGCCTTCGCCAGCAGCTACGTGCTGTCGGTCGCGACGCTGATCCTGTTCTTCGCCTATACCGGCCAGGCCTGGAACGTGATGATGGGCTTCGCCGGGCAGCTCTCGCTGGGCCACTCGCTCTACGTCG
>JBFWRS010000101.1:0-4483 GCA_050248795.1 Burkholderiales bacterium
ATCGGTCTTCGCGTAGACGACGAGCACGTCCGCGTCCGGCCCGTTGGTGATCCACATCTTGTTGCCGTTCAGCAGGTAGCGATCGCCGCGCAGCTCCGCGCGCAGGCGCATGCCGACCACGTCCGATCCTGCGCCCGGCTCGCTCATCGCCAGCGCGCCGACGTGTTCGCCGGAGATCAGCCCGGGCAGGTAGGCCTTGCGCTGCGCGTCGCTGCCGTTCCTGCGCAACTGGTTGACGCAGAGGTTGGAATGCGCGCCGTAGGAAAGGCCTACCGAGGCCGAGGCGCGGCTGATCTCCTCCATCGCGATGACGTGGGCAAGGTAGCCCATCGCCGTGCCGCCGTACTCCTCCTCGACCGTGATGCCGAGCAGGCCGAGCGCGCCGAGCTTGCGCCACAGGTCGGCCGGAAACTGGTTCGTGCGGTCGATCTCCTCCGCGCGCGGCGCGATCTCGCGCGCGGCGAAGTCGCGCACCGACGCGCGCAGCATGTCGATGGTCTCGCCGTGGCCGAAGCCGAGGAAGGGGTACTCGTTCACGCCGCGGACTCGACCGTGTCCGGCGTGTCGGCGAGCATCATCAGCGTCTGCAGCATGGTCGCTACCAGCGTCTCGCCCGCGAACACGTCCGCCCGCGCGATGCTCAGCGTGCGCCCCGATTTGACGACGTCGCCGCGGGCCTTCAGCAGCCCGCGCTTTGCCGGGGCGAGGATGTTGATCTTGTATTCGACGGTGACGAGAGAACTGGACGCCGGCATCAGGCTGTAGGCCGCGTAGCCGCAGGCCGAGTCGGCGATCATGCCGACGATGCCGCCATGCACGAAGCCCTTCTGCTGCGTCAGCTCGTCGCGAAACGGCAGCTCGATCTCGCAATGGCCCGGTTCTATGCTGGAGATGGTGGCGCCGATCAGGCGCATCGCCTTCTGCCGGTTGAAGCTGTCCAGCACGCGGATGGCGAAGCGGGGGTCGGCGGGGGCGTTCATGGCGCGGAAAAGGCTACTTGACGTTTACGTCAACGTCAACGCGGTTTTTGTTTCTGCAGCTGCTTGCGGATGCGCGCTTCGAAGGCGGCGATCTCCGAGAGCTGCGCCTCGATGTCGGCGCGCTGGCCTTCGAGCGCCGCCTTGTGGTGTTCGAGCACGGCGAGGAAGCGCTGCAGTTGCGGGCGCTCGTCGCGGCCGGGCTCGTACATGTCGATCAGTTCGCGCACTTCGGACAGCGTCAGGCCTAGGCGCTTGCCGCGCAGCGTGAGCTTCAACCGCGTGCGGTCGCGCGCGGAGTAGACGCGCCGCTGGCCCTCGCGCTTCGGCGACAGCAGGCCCTGGTCCTCGTAGAAGCGGATCGCGCGCGGCGTGATGTCGAACTCACGCGACAGGTCGCCGATCGTGTATTCGGAATGCTCCTTCTCGTGGGCGGGGAGTTCGGCGATCATGCGATGCAGCGATAATGCGGGAACCCCATGGATTCTAGCCCAGCCACCGTGTCACCCCCTCCAGCGATTGAATATCCCAGCCGGGAAGTGCCCGGCGGCGGCCGCAGCGTGCAGGTTGCGCCCGGCGTCTGGTGGCTGCGCATGCAACTGCCGTTCGCGCTCGATCACATCAACCTCTGGCTGCTCGAGGACGAAGTCGACGGCGAGCCCGCCTGGACCATCGTGGATTCGGGCCTTTGCGACGCGGCGACGCAGGCCAACTGGGAGCAGGTGTTCGCGGAGCGCTTCGCCGGCCGCCCGGTGCGCCGCGTCATCGTCACCCACTACCATCCGGACCACGCCGGCAATGCCGGCTGGCTGTGCCGCCGTTTTGGCGTCGAACTGTGGATGACGCAGGCCGAGTACCTGACCGCGCACGCGGTGCGCGACCTCGCCGCCGGCTACAGCGTGGACGCGACGCTCGCGCTGTTTCGGGCGAACGGCGTCGCCGGCGAACGCCACGCTGCCATGTCCACGCGCGGCAACCAGTATGCATCGCAGGTCGCGGAACTGCCCCGCACCTACCGCCGCATGATGGAGGGCGAGCTTATCGCCACCGGCGCGCGCAGCTGGCGCGTCATCCTCGGCTACGGCCACGCGCCAGAGCATGCGTCGCTGTATTGCGAGCAGACCCGGACGCTGATCTCGGGCGACATGCTGCTGCCGCGTATATCGACCAACGTCAGCGTCTGGTCGATCGAGCCGCGCGGCAATCCGCTGAAGCAGTTCCTCGATTCCATCGCGCGCTACCGCGAGCTGCCCGAGGACACGCTGGTGCTGCCGTCGCACGGGCTGCCGTTCCGCGGCGCGCATGCGCGCGTCGCGCAGCTCGAGGCGCACCACGCGGAGAGGCTGGCCGAGCTCGAGGCGGCCTGCACCGCGGGGCCGCGGTCCGCGTCCGACCTGCTGGAAGTGCTGTTCACGCGCAAGCTGGACGTGCATCAGATGTTCTTCGCCATGGGCGAGACCGTGGCGCACCTGAATTTCCTGCACGAGGCGGGCAGGGCGACGCGCAGCGAAGGTGCCGACGGCGTCGCGCGCTTCGCGGCGGTGGCGGCGTAGGATGGCGGCGTGAGCGCGCCGGGCGACGACGGCGATACCGCGAAGATGCTGCAGCAGGTTGCGGCGCGCTCGGCCAAGGTGCTGGGCGAGTTCGCCGCACGGAACGCGGCATCGCAGGCCGCTTCGGTGGTGGCAGACGAACTGGGCATCGCCAAGGCCTACATGGACCTCTACACGCGCATGCTGGCGAATCCCTATGCGATTGCCAGCGCGTCGATGAACATGATGTTCGACTACGCGCAGCTGTGGCAGAACGCCTGGCTGCAGGCGATGGGCCAGCAGACCAGGCCGGTGGCCGAGCCCGCCAGGGGCGATTCGCGCTTCAAGGATGCCGAGTGGTCGGAGAACTTCCTCTTCGACTACCTGAAGCAGTCCTACCTGATCGCCTCGCGCCACATCCAGCACGCGGTGGCGAGCGTCGAGGGCATGCCCGAGGAATCGCAGAAGAAGGTCGCCTTCTTCACGCGCCAGTACGTGGATGCGCTCGCGCCGTCGAACTTCGCCCATACCAACCCGCAGGTGATGCGCGAGACGCTCGCCACCGGCGGGCAGAACCTGATCCGCGGCCTGAACAACCTGCTCGCCGACATCGAGAAGGGCGAGGGCGAGCTGCGCATCAGCATGACGGACGAGAGCGCGTTCCAGCTCGGCAGGAACGTCGCCACCACGCCCGGCAAGGTAGTGTTCCAGACCGAGCTGATGCAGCTGATCCAGTTCGAGCCGACCACGCCGCAGGTGTGGCGGCGGCCGCTGGTGATAGTCCCGCCCTGGATCAACAAGTACTACATCCTCGACCTGCGCGAGAAGAACAGCTTCATCCGCTGGGCGCTGGACCAGGGCCACACCGTATTCGTGGTGTCCTGGGTCAATCCGGACGCGAAGCTGGCGAAAAAGGGTTTCGACGACTACATGCTGGAAGGCCCGCTCGCCGCGCTCGCCGCGGTCGAGAAGGCCACTGGCGAGAAGACGGTGAACTTCATCGGCTATTGCCTCGGCGGCACCCTGCTCGGGGCGACGCTCGCGTACCTTGCGGCGAGGCAGGAGGACCGCGTGGGCTGCGCGACGTTCTTCGTCAGCCTGCTCGATTTCTCCGCGCCGGGGGAACTGGGCGTGTTCATCGACGAGCAGCAGGTGGCGAACCTGGAGAAGAAGATGAACCGGCGCGGCTACCTCGAGGGTTCCGAGATGGCCGCGACCTTCAACCTGCTGCGCGCGAACGACCTGGTGTGGTCGTTCGTCATCAACAACTACCTGATGGGCAAGGACCCGTTCCCGTTCGACCTGCTGTACTGGAACTCGGACTCCACCCGCATGCCCGCGCGCATGCACAGCTACTACCTGCGCAACATGTACATGAAGAACCTGCTGGGCGTGCCCGGCGCGCTCGAGCTCGCCGGGGAGAAGATCGACCTGTCGAAGGTCAAGGTACCCGCCTATTTCATCTCCACCGCCGAGGACCACATCGCACCGTGGAAGACCACCTTCAAGGGTTCGCGCTACCTCGGCGGCCCGGTGCGCTTCGTGCTCGGCGGCTCCGGCCATATCGCCGGCATCGTCAATCCGCCCGCGGCGGGCAAGTACCAGTACTGGACCAACGAGTCCGGCGCGGATACCGCGGAGCAGTGGTTCGAGTCGGCAACTGCCCATCCCGGCTCCTGGTGGGAAGACTGGCAGGCGTGGATCGCGGCGCAGAACGGCGACGACAAGGTGGCAGCGCGCGCGCCCGGCGACGGCCAGCTCGAGGTGCTCGAGGACGCGCCGGGCAGTTACGCCATGCTCAGGCTGGGCGCGAAGCGCAGAAAAGAAACCTGAGGCGGAACGTGACGTAGTTCCTGCGCCGCAGCATCCACAGGCCGCGATGCCCCGTATCTGATGGCGTCAAGACACCATCACAGGGAGAAGCATCATGCGGTTGAAGGATTTTGCCGGCTATGAGTTGTCCGGGGCCACGCC
>JBFWRS010000102.1:0-4413 GCA_050248795.1 Burkholderiales bacterium
GCCGTCGGGATGTCGAGGCCGGTCTCGATGATGGTCGAGCACAGCAGCACGTTGTGGCGCTGCTGCGTGAATTCGTGCATCACGCGCTCGAGGTCGCGCTCGCGCATCTGGCCGTGCGCGATGGCGACCCTCGCCTCGGGCAGCAGCCTGGCGAGGCGCTCGCGCATCGACGCCATGCTGTCGACCTCGTTGTAGAGGAAGTAGCACTGGCCGCCGCGCTTCAATTCGCGCAGCACCGCCTCGCGTACCAGTCCTTCGGAGAACGGCGACACGAAAGTCTTGATCGCCAGGCGCTTCTGCGGTGCGGTGGCGATCACGGAAAAGTCGCGCAGGCCCTCCATCGACATCGCCAGCGTGCGCGGGATCGGCGTCGCGGTCAGCGTCAGCACGTCCACCTCGGCGCGCAGCGCCTTCAGCGCCTCCTTCTGGCGCACGCCGAAGCGGTGCTCCTCGTCGATGATGACGAGGCCGAGCCGCGGGAACTTCGTCTGCCGCGACAGCAGCTTGTGCGTGCCGATGACGATGTCGAGCTCGCCCGAGGCGATCCTCGCCATGGTGCCGGCGGCTTCCTTCGCGGACTTGAAGCGCGACAGCTCGGCGAGCTTCACCGGCCAGTCGGCGAAGCGGTCGGAGAAAGTCTGGAAGTGCTGCTCGGCGAGCAGCGTGGTCGGGCAGAGGATCGCGACCTGCTTGCGGTCGGCGACGGCGACGAAGGCGGCGCGCAGCGCGACCTCGGTCTTGCCGAAACCGACGTCGCCGCAGATCAGGCGATCCATCGGCTTGCCTGAGGCCATGTCCTGGATCACCGCGTCTATCGCCGCCTGCTGGTCGGCGGTCTCCTCGAAGCCGAAGCCGTCGGCGAAGGCCTCGATGTCGTGCTGGTTCAGGCCGAACGCATGCCCCTGGCGCGCCGCGCGCCGCGCGTAGATCTGCAGCAGTTCCGCCGCGGTGTCGCGCACCTGGCGCGCCGCCTTCGCCTTGGCCTTGTCCCACTGGCCGCTGCCGAGCTTGTGCAGCGGCGCGTCCTCGGTCTGCGCGCCCGAGTAGCGCCCGATCACCGCGAGCTGCGATACCGGCACGTACAGCTTGTCGCCGCCTTCGTACTCCAGCAGCAGGAATTCGGTCGTGCCCTCACCAAGGTCGAGGTTGGCCAGGCCGGTGTAGCGGCCGATGCCGTGCTTTTCGTGCACCACCGGGTCGCCGACCTTGAGCTCGGACAGGTCGCGCAACATGTTCTCGACCGAGCTTTTCTTCTCGCTGCGGCCGCGCTGGCGCGCGATGCCGGCATACAGCTCCGACTCGGTGATGAGGCACCAGCCCTCGGCGCGCAGCGCAAAGCCGTTCAGCACCGGCGCCACCGTGAGCGCGAATGCGTCGGCGCCGGCGATGAAGGCGGCGAAATCCGCCACCGGCGCGGGCCGCAGGCCGTACTCGGCGAAGTAGGCAAGCATGGTCTCGCGCCGCCCCGGCGATTCGGCCGCCACCAGCACGCGCAGGTCCGAGCCGGCGAGGAACGACTTCAGCGCGGCGAGCGGATCCTGTGCGCGGCGCTCCACCGCGAGCGCGGGCAGCGGCGTGGCATCGATGGCGATGCCCGCGCGCGGGAACGCCTTCGCGCGCACGAAGAATTCCTCGGCAGGCACGAAGATCTGCGCCGGCGGCAGCAGCGGGCGCTCGACATCGCCCGATTGCAGCCTGTAGCGCGACTGCGCGTCGCGCCAGAACTGCTCGACTGCGCCGGGGACATCGCCGTGCAGCGCCAGCGTCGCCTGCGGCGGCAGGAAGTCGAACAGCGTCGCCACCGCGTCGAAGAACAGCGGCAGGTAGTACTCGACGCCGGCCGCCGGCACGCCGTTGGAGACGTCGCGATACAGGCCCTTCTTCGACGGGTCGCCTTCGAACAGTTCGCGAAATCGGCTGCGGAACCTGGCGCGGCCGGCTTCGTCCAGCGGGAACTCGCGTGCCGGCAGCATGCGGATCTCGGGCACCGCGTACAGCGTGCGCTGCGTGTCGACGTCGAAGCTCTTGATCGAGTCGATCCTGTCGTCATCCAGGTCGATGCGGTAAGGCAGCACGCTGCCCATGGGAAAGAGGTCGATGATGCCGCCGCGCACGCAGAATTCGCCCGGCGCCACCACCTGGGTGACGTGGCTGTAGCCCGCGGTGGCGAGCTGGCGGCGCAGGCCCTCGAGGTCGAGCGTGCCGCCCGCAGCGAGGAAGAAGGTATATGCAGCAAGGTAGGCCGGCGGGCACAGCCGCACCAGCGCAGTGGGCGCGGGCACGATGGCGACGTCGAAATCGCCCTGCTGGATGCGGTACAGCGTCGCCAGGCGCTCCGATACCAGGTCCTGGTGCGGCGACAACCGGTCGTAGGGCAGGGTCTCCCAGTCGGGCAGCAGGCAGGTGCGCAGCGCGGGCGCGAACCAGGCGATCTCGTCGCACAGCCGCTGCGCATCCTGCGCATTCGACGTGACCACCGCCAGCGGCCTGGATGCGACGGCGAGCCGCGCGAGGGCGAGCGCATCCCCCGAACCCGACTGGTTCGCGCCTTGTTGCGGGCCCGGCAGTACGTCGCGATGCATGTTGAGGCGATTGATTATACGATGCTGATTTTTCGGGACATTTGCATTGAGCCTGTTTGCGCTGCTGCCGGCCGCCGGGTCCGGTTCGAGGATGGCCGGCGAGGGGCCGAAACAGTACCTGCGGCTCGCCGGACGGCCGCTGCTGTGGCACGCGGTGCAAGCGCTGGCCGGCGCGGTGGATACGGTGTTCGTGGTGCTGGCGCCGGACGACGCGCATTTCGCGCACGAGGACTGGAGCGCATTCGCAGGCAAGCTGGAACCCCTGTATTGCGGTGGCGCGACGCGGCGCGATTCGGTGTGCAACGGCCTGATCGCGGCGATGGCCGCGGTGGACGCGGACGACTGGGTGCTGGTGCATGACGCGGCGCGGCCCTGCCTGCCGCGCGCGGACCTCGATCGCCTGATCGCCGCATGCCGCGACGATGCGGTGGGCGGGCTGCTTGCCAGCCCGGTCGCGGATACGGTCAAGCGCGCGGATGACGACGCCGGCACGCCTCGCGCAGTCGCGACGGTGGACAGGGCGACGCTGTGGCTGGCGCAGACGCCGCAGATGTTCCGCGCCGCGCTGCTCGCCGAGGCGCTGCGCGCGGCGCACGAGGCGACGGACGAGGCCGCCGCGGTGGAGCAGATGGGCCTGCAGCCGCGGCTGGTGCCCGGCAGCAGGGAGAACCTGAAGGTGACCTACCCCGAAGACATCGGCATCGCAGAGGCGATACTCGCGCGGCGGGCGGCATGAGGATAGGCCAGGGCTTCGACGTGCACGCGCTGGTCGCGGGGCGAAAGCTGGTCATCGGTGGCGTCAGCATCCCGCACCACCTCGGGCTGGAAGGGCATTCGGATGCCGACGTGCTGCTGCACGCGGTTTGCGACGCGCTGCTCGGTGCCGCCGGCCTTGGCGACATCGGCAGGCACTTCCCGGATACCGACCCGCGCTACAAGGGCGCGGACAGCCGCAGCCTGCTCGCCGCGGTGGCAGCGAAGCTTGCCGCCGGCGGTTTTCGCATTGCGAACGTGGATGCGACCATCATTGCGCAGGCGCCGCGCATGGCGCCGCACATGCCTGCGATGGCGGCGAACATCGCCGCCGACCTCGGCATCGACGCGGCCTGCGTCAACGTCAAGGCCACCACCACCGAAATGCTCGGCTTCACCGGCCGCGGCGAAGGCATCGCCGCGACGGCCATCGCGCTGCTGCACGATGCCTGAACCGCGGCGTGCCGCCGGTTCGTCGCGGCCGCTTCAACGCGCCCGGCTTGCAGCCAGCGCCACCAGCGAGAGCGCGGCGATCACCAGCGCCATGCCGGCCCACTCCATGGGGCTGGGGCGCTCGCCCAGTTCGGCCATGCCGGCGAGCGTCCCGACCACCGGCACCGCGAGCACGCTCAGGCTGGCGAGCCCGGCCTCGAGCCGCGCCAGCACCCAGAACCACAGCGCCCAGCACAGCGCGCTGACCAGCACCGCGTTGTATACGAGCGCGAAGACGAAGTAGGGCGTCCATTCGGTGTCGCGCGGCGACGGGAACGCGAGGGCCAGCAGGATCAGGCAGGCGCCGCCGGCAAGCGACTGCCAGGCCGACATCGAGATCGCGTCGACTTTTTCGCGGGTCTGCAGGCGCTTGGCGATCACCACGCCGATCGACCAGGTGACGCCTGCGGCGAGCGCCAGCCAGCCCGCGCCGACCGCGGTGCCTTCGCCAAGCAGCATGACGATGCCGGCGAGCCCCAGCGCGATGCCGCCCCACTGCAGCGGCGATGGCCGCTCGCGCAGCACCGGCCAGGCGATCAGCACCACCCAGAACGGCATGGTGTAGGTGAGCACCGAGCTTTTTCCC
>JBFWRS010000103.1:0-4360 GCA_050248795.1 Burkholderiales bacterium
AGGTTGCCGCCGACGTACAGCAGGATGTCCTCGAGGCCCGCCTCGACGCACAGCTCGCGAAAGCCGCGGCAGTCGAGCTCGCCCTGGCCGTACAGCGACGACACCAGGATCGCGTCGGCGCGCGTTTCCACCGCGGCCTTGATGAAGTCCGCCGCCGGGGTGAGGGCGCCGAGGGAGACGAGCTTGAAGCCCGCCTTCTCCAGCGCCATCCCCAGGATGCGGTTGCCGACGATATGGGTGTCCGAACCGATGACACCCGAGACGATGGTCCTCGAGCTGCCGCTCATTTCTTGATGGCGAACTTCCTCATCGTCTGCAGTTCTCCGCCGAGGAACTTCAGCGCGCCGGCCGCGGGAATGAAGCTGTCGGCGTCCGCGTACTGGTCGGCGAGGTACTTCTTGTAGTCGTCCGTGGCGGCGGCCTTGGCGAGCGCGTCCGATATCACCTTGACGCGCTTCGGATCGGTGCCGGCGCGCATCATCACGGCGCGGAACTGGTTGATGACGATCGCGTGGCCGAGTTCCTTGCTCGACGGCACGTCCTTGAAGACCGGGAAGCGCTTCTGGGCAAAGACGATCACCGGCCGCATCTTGCCGGAATCGAGGAAGCTCTTCACGTCGCCGAGCTGCTCGTACAGGATGTCCGCGTGGCCGCCGAGGATCGCGGTGTAGCGCTCCGCGGGCTTGGCGAACGGCACGGCGACCAGCTTCAGGCCCTTCTTGTTGAAGTACTCGACGTGCATCTCGTCCGGGCTGCCGAAGCCGGTGATGCCGACTTTCAGCGGCCGCTTCTTCGCCTCGCGCTCGACGTCCGCCCAGGTCTTCAGGTTGTCCGCGGCGGTGAAGAACGCGGAGGGCTGCTTGATCATGATCGCCGCCGGCACCAGGTCCTTGAGCGTCCACTTGGTGTTCGGGTTGGTCAGCAGGCCGAAGGTGTCGCCGGTCATGATGGAGATGGTGTAGCCGTCGGCGGGTGCTGTCAGCATCTTGGTGAGGCCGGTCTGTCCGGTTGCGCCCGGCACGTTGATCACCGGCAGCGAAATCTTCAGGTCCTGCTCCATCAGTTGCGAGGACTTGCGGGCCACCTGGTCGGCGCCGCCGCCGGGACCCCAGGGCACGATGAATTCGATCGGCCTCGTCGGGTACTTCTCCTGTGCCTGCGCGGCCAGGGTGCCGAGCGCCAGCAGTGCGGCTGCGGCGAGCCGCAGGCCGGTTTTTCCGCGATGAATGAAGCTTGCGTACATGTGGACCTCCTCCGTTGGTTGGTGCCTCAGAAGTGCAACTGCAACTTTTCCCCGCTGCCGCCGTCAGGGCGGCGCAGCGCCATGTGGACCTTCACTGTTCGACAATGTAATCCGCGGCGCGGCGCAAAGCGCCCCGCGCGGCGTCGCGGGAGGCAACGATGAAGGGTTCCATGCGTTCGCGCGCTAGTCGCGGCGAGAATGCGGGATCGAGCTGTATTGCGCCATCACGCACGTCGAGCGGCGTCGCGAGCAGCGCGCCGCGCGGCTTGAGGAAGCCATTCATCTCGCCCGCGTTGCGGATGTGCCGCGCCGCGATGCAGGCCTCCATCCAGCAGCCGAGGTCGCAGGCGACGCCGTTGCCGAGCACGGGCTCCATGCCCAGGCTGCGGATGCGCGCCAGCGCCTGCGCAAGGGCTTCGAGCGAGCCGAGCTTCATCAGCTTCAGCTTGATGTAGGCGGCGGCCTCGAGCGCCGCGGCGCGCTCGATGTCTGCCATGCCGTAGATGGACTCGTCCAGCATCATCGGCACGCGCGATTCCCGCGCCACCGCCATGTGCGAATCCCAGTCGCCGGCTGCGCAGGGCTGCTCGAAGAGCTCGATGCCGGCCGGGTCCAGCGTACGCACGAAGGCGACGCCCTGCGCAGCGGAGTAGCCCTGGTTGGCGTCGAGGCGGATCTGCGCCCGGCCGCCGAGGATGCGCTGCACCAGCGCGACGTGCGCGGCGTCCTTGTCGACGCCGAAGCCGACCTTGACCTTCAGCGTGCGGTAGCCGGCGGCGAGCAGGCGCTCGATTTCCTCGCGCAGCGCGGCCTCGCCGGTGGCGTTGAGCACCGCGAGGATCGGCACTGCGGTGGCCGCACCCATCCGCAGGTGCGGGCTGCCGGCGAGCATCTCGAGCGCGGTACCGAAGGCGGTCGACACGAAGGGGCGCTCCGGCAGCAGTTGGTCGAGCCGGTGTCGCGCCGCCCCGGTATCCAGCGCCGCCAGCTCGTCCGCGATCGTCCCGGCAGCGGCCCAGCTGTCGTCTATGGTCTCGTCGGTGTAGCCGGTGAGCACCGTCGCCTCGCCCAGTCCGGTCGCGCCGTCGCCGGACGCGCACTCGACGACGATGGTGTCGAAATGCTCAACCAGGCCGAACGCCAGCCGGTAGGGCACCTGCAACGGCACCTTCAGGCGATACAGGCGTATCTGCTCGATTCGCGGCATTGTCGCCATCGGCCAGGTCATCTATATGATTCGGCCCAGTGTAGGAGTCGGCCATCGGTGCGTCAACAGATCGATCGCAGCCGCAGTGCCGCAGTGCCGCGGCGCCGCGCGTCGGGCGCGACGCGTTCGCCATGTTGAATGTCGCGGACCCCGGATAGCCGGGCGGTCCCGGCGGGTGGCGGGTTGCCGCTAGAATGAAACCAGTGAATCGAGGAGACGCAATGGGTTCCGACGCAGTCCAGCCTGGTGCCACGGTACGCGAGCGCGATGCGGTAGCGGCGCTGGTCGCGCGGGCGCGCGCGGCCCAGGCGCAGTTCGCGCGCTGGCCGCAGGAGCGCGTCGACGACGCCGCGCTCGCCTGCGGCTGGGCGATCATGAAGCCGGCCAACAACCGGCTGCTCGCCGAGATGGCGGTGCGCGACTCGGGCCTCGGCGACGTCGAGGACAAGGTGGCGAAGAACCACAGGAAGACGCTCGGCCTGCTGCGCGACATCGCCGGCGTGAAGACCGTCGGCATCGTCGCGGAGCTGCCGGAGAAGGGGCTCACCGAGATTGCGCGCCCGGTGGGCGTGGTTGCCGCGATCACGCCGTCGACCAATCCCGGCGCGACGCCGGCGAACCAGATCATCAACGCCGTGAAGTGCGGCAACGCCATCATCCTCGCGCCTTCGCCCAAGGGGCATTCCACCTGCGAGAAGCTGCTGGAATTCACCCACGCGGAGCTGGCGCGGGTCGGCGCGCCGGCTGATCTCGTGCAGGTGCTGCCCGCGCCGGTGAGCAAGCAGGCGACGCACGAGCTGATGCGCCAGTGCGACCTCGTCGCGGCGACCGGCTCGCAATCGAACATCCGCGCCGCCTATTCGAGCGGCACGCCGGCAATCGGCGTGGGCATGGGCAACGTGGTGTCCATCGTCGATACGTCGGCGGACCTCGCGGACGCGGCGCGCAAGATCGCGCTGTCGAAGACTTTCGACAATGCCACCAGCTGCTCGTCCGAGAACGCGGTGGTGATCCTCGCGCCGGTCTACGACGCCATGCTGGCGGAACTCGCCAGGCAGGGCGGCGTGATGCTGGACGCGGCCGACAAGGCGAAGCTCGAGGCGCTGATGTTCCCGGACGGCAGGCTCGGCCCCGCGGCTACCGCGCAGTCGGCGGCGAGGATCGCGAAGCTGGCCGGCATCGAGCGCAGCGGCAGCTTCCTGATGGTGGCCGAGACCGGCGCCGGGCCCGGCTACCCGTTCTCGGGCGAAAAGCTCTCGCCGGTGCTGACCGTGTACAAGGTCGCCGACTTCGACGAGGCGTTCCTGCTCACCAGCCGCATCTACGACTACCAGGGCAAGGGGCATTCGGTGTCGATCCATACCAGGAACGATGCGCAGGTGCTTCGCCTCGGCCTCGAGATGGAGGTGGCGCGCGTGATCGTCAACCAGGCGCATTGCATCGCCACCGGCGGCAGCTTCGACAACGGCCTGCCATTCTCGCTGTCGATGGGCTGCGGCACCTGGGGCGGCAACAGCTTTTCCGACAACATGCACTGGCGGCACTTCCTCAACATCACGCGCATCGCGCGCGTGATCCCGGAGAAGGTGCCCACCGAAGCGGAGATCTTCGGCGCCTGGTTCGCGAAGCACGGCGCTTCCTGATGCCGCGCGAGACCTTGCGCGACGTGCTCGCCGGCCACGTCTCGCGGCAGCCGCATCGCCCTTTCCTCGTCGCCCCCGAAACCGGGCGCGTGCTTGGCTACGGCGAGATCGACCATCAGGCGCGCGTGCTGGCGCGCTATCTCGCCGCGTGCGGCCTGTCGCGCGGCGACAAGGTCGCGCTGTACCTGCACAACGGCTACCAGACCGCGCTGCTGTTCCTGTCGGCGATGATCGGCGGCTACGTGATCGCGCCGCTCAACCTGCTGT
>JBFWRS010000104.1:0-4297 GCA_050248795.1 Burkholderiales bacterium
TAGCAAATTGACGTGTGGAAACTTCAATTTGCCAGAAGACCCATCGACCGCTCGCCCGCCCGAATTCGGGCGGGCGAGCGGACCCTCAACTTGCGTCGAGTGTCGGAAAATTACTAAACGAGTTCAGGAGGCTTGGGATCCCGAGCGTGCGCGCGCTCGCTCGTCAAGTCTCGCTAGATGTATTGCGCGGCTCACCGAGATTCCCACGTAAGTTGCTCCGCACGCTCGGCTGCCAGAATCGGGTATCGGGATTCGCACCTGGCGTGCCTAGTGGCCGCCGATAGCCGATACCGAGAATGACGATGGAAGCCTTCGTACTGTACGAAGCTCACCCGTAGTATTTCCGCTCCGCCCTTCGCCTTCCCGCCCGCTGCACCACGCCCCCTCGGATGGTATAGGGCGGGGTGAGTTCGAAACCGCCGTACTTCGGGTTCAGGGGCTTGAGGAACCTTCGCTCGCCGTCGAATACCAGTTGGCGGAAGAAGACGTCGCCGGCGTAGTCCACCACGACGTAGGCGCCGTCGCGCGGGGGGTAGCCGGGGTCGACGATGACGATGCAGCCGTCGGGGAACTCGGGCTCCATGCTGTCGCCGAGCACGCGCAGTGCGTAGGGCTCGAGTTCGCTGCAGCCGCTGTCAGCCATCCTTGTCCCCGGGCTTGCGCACGAGTTTAATTACCTGCGGTGCGTTCGTTGGCTCATCGGCGTAACGCGGGCGCGCGGCGGTTTCCTTCCCGGCGGCCGCGGCCAGCTCGCGTTCGCGCGCGCTGATCAGCGCCAGGCACTGGCGCAGGTCCTCGATGGTGGCGTCCGACAGCGGGTGGCGCATGCCGTGCGGCGTCGCGGTGTCGCGGATCACGCCGGCGAGCGTCAGCTTCACCGCCTGCAGGATGCGCGCTTCCTTCGTCGGGTCGGCGTCGCTCACAGGTCCGACCACATGCGGATCAGGTTCAGGTACGCCGCGTTCACCTGTGCGGTTTCCTCCGCGTCCGGCGCCTGCTGCAGGAGTTTTTCCCGCGCGGCGTTCAGGCCGTACAGCAGCTCGCGGCGCGCCGGATCGCGCACCAGGCTCTGCACCCAGGTCACCGCCACCAGGCGCGCGCCGCGCGTCACCGGGTTCACGTGGTGCAGCGTGCCGGCGGGGTAGAGCACCGCGTCGCCGGCCGGCAGCTTGACCTGCTGCGCGCCCTGCGCGCCGCGGATCACAAGCTCGCCGCCGTCGTAGTCTTCCGGCGCGCTCAGGAACACCGTAATGGCGACATCCGAGCGGTACATCACGCCGCCTGCGCCCATGATCGGGTCGTCCAGGTGCTCGCCGTACTGCATGCCCGGCGCATAGCGGATGTACAGCGGCGTCGCCGCGTGCAGCGGCAGCGCGCCGTTGCGGTAGGCCGGGTGGCGCACGAGGCCGCCCATCACCACCTGGTCCAGGCGCTCAAGCGCAGTTGTGCCGCGCGCCGCCTCCTGGTTGTGCTTGACCCGGCGTGCCGCGGCGCCGGCGGACGCCTTGCCGTCGACGAATTCCACGCCCGCGAGCCAGTCGCGCGCGAGCGCAACTTCATCGGGCTTCAGCACAGCGTTCAGGGTGAGCAGCATTCGGCGTCAGGCAAAGCAGATCCAAGTGGTGGCAATGTACTTCACGCCGGCCTCGAGCGTGACGCCGCGATGCACGTGGGTCCAGAACGGCGGAAAGAGCACCAGCTTGCCTTGCGCGGGCCGGATCAACACTTCCTGCAGCGGGAATTCGGTCTCGCCGCCAGGGCCGGGCACGTCGTTCAGGTACCAGATCGCCACCAGCTGGCGCTGGCTGAATTCGCCCGGCCCGGCATCCACGTGCCAGTGGTAGTACTCGCCGGGCAGCGTGCGCTGCAGGTTGTAGCCGATGTCCTTGAACGGGTTGGCGGCAAAGAACGGGAACTCGGCGGCGAGGGCGTTGAACGCGGCGACCAGGTTGTGCGCGAGCGTGCGGTCGATGTCGCTCCAATCGTCGCGCCCGCTGATGCGCAGGTCGGTGGAGCGCTTGACCTCGGGCGCCTCGGCGGCGTCCGCGCCGATGCGGCCCGCCACCTGCTGGTCGGGGTTGGCCTCGAAGCGGCGGATCGCCTCGGCGCAGACGTCGGCGGGCAGCGCGCGCTCGATTTCGTAGATGAAGCTCAGGGGCTTCGCTTCGCGGATGCGGCCGCCGGAAAAGCCCATGGCGCTAGGCGTAGAGCAGCTCGGTGTTCTGCATCTCGCCGGAAGCATCGATGTCCACGCCCAGCACGCCGGGCATGCGCAGCACGATGTACGCCGCCATCAGCATCGCGGTGGCTTCGTTCCCCTGCATGATGCTGGTGAGCAGGCGGTCGGCGACGATCTGGCAGCGCTGCAGCCGGTCGGGCCGCGCGACGAACTCGCGGCTCATCTGCCAGCCGCGGTCCATGTCAGCATCCAGCCTGGCGTGGAACTCGGCGGCTTCCTTGAGCAGGTCGGGCGGAATATCGATGGCGTATTCCTGCTCGCCGATGACAACCTTGAATTGCATAATGTCGATCTGTTTACAGTCTACAGGAGCATGTGTGATGGGCAGCGAGTACTACGAAGCCATCGACCGCATGGAAAAGCAGAAGGTCGACCCCGAGTACGTCAACGGCTGGGCTTCAGGCTACCTGCGCAATCCGAAACGCGAAGAGCAGCGGGTAAGCGAAGCCTATGACACCGGCTACGCGCACGGCCTGGAGAAGAACACCGCCGGCTACGAGGCCTGGATCAGGCAGTAGCCGGCGGCACGCCGGAGCTTTTCTCCGCCAGCGCGCGCCAGCGCGTCGCCTCGGCCGGGTCGGCCGGGACGCCGACGCCTTTCTCGTACATGGTCGACAGCATCATCTGCGAGCCGGCCAGGCCCTGGTCGGCGGCGAGGCGGAACCATTTCGCCGCCTCGGCCGGATCGGCCCTGGTGCATTCGCCCTGGAAGTACATGAAGCCCATGCCGTGCTGCGCCAGGTCGTGGCCCTGCTCGGCGGCGGCGCGCATCCAGCGCACCGCGACCGCGCAGTTCTTCACCATGCCCAGTCCCACCTGCGCCATGATGGCGACGCGGTATTGCGCCTGCGCGTCGCCGCGCTCCGCGAGGGGTTGCAGCAACTGCATGGCGCGCGAGAACTCCTTCGCCTCGAATGCGGCGATGCCGCTCGCGAGTTCCATATCCAAGCCTGACATGTGTGCCTCCGGCGACTATTATCCCCGACATGGCCATCATCAGCAGCCGCCCGACGCTCGCGCTCGTGAAGACGCGCTGGCGCAAGAAGGGCGAGCGCACGCTCGCCGAGCGTGCCGGCGTCATCGGCGCCAACATATGGAAGGTGTCGCTGGCGATCTTCAAGCACATGGAGAACGAGGGCTTTCGCTTCGGCTCCGACAGGCTGGCGACCGACGTGCTGGCCGAATTCATCGCCTTCCAGGTGCAGCTCGCCGACCGCACGGTGTACGGCAGGGTCAGCGATGAGCAGCGCGCCGCGCTGATCGGCGAAGTCGTCGGCCACCTCGCGGCGACCATGGACAACAACCAGCGCGACCTCGTCGGGCCGGGCGAGCACCGCAAGGCGTTCATCGACCTCCTGAATACGCGCTTTGGCGAGTACGCCGGCTTCGACTACGCCGACGGCGAGCCGGGCTATGCCTGCCTGCGCTTCTTCGCTACCAAAGTGGCGGACGCCATGGCGGGCGGCGACAACAAGTGGGTGGTGGAGCAGGTGATGGAGATCGAAGCGCCGGAAATGGTGCGTTTCGTCAGGAAGCTCGTGGATCAGGCGCTGGAAGCAGCGCCGCCAGCGCAGCCTCCAGCTCGAGGAGCCTGAGCGCGGCGAGGCCGCGCGCGGTCTCGAGCCAGCGCTCGCGGCCTTCGTCCACCACGCGGCGCAGGCGCTCCAGCGTCCCGTTACGCAGGTAATCCTCGTAGGCCTCCAGCGCCTGCGGGAAGAGCTGGCGCCGCGGCGCATCGAAGGTGGCGAAGTAGAAATGCAGCGCCGGCTGGTTGCCGCGCGCGATCAGCGTGGGCAGCGTCACCAGGCAGTCGGCGAGCAGGTCGCGCACCGCGCGCGCCACTACCTCGCCGCGGGTGCGCGATACCTGCAGCGCCATGTCGCCCCAGGCTTCGCCCAGCAGCTCGCCCGCGCGCGCCTCGCCCAGCTCGTGCAGGATCATGGTTTCCATTTCGTTGTCGGCCATGCGCCGCAGCGCCGATTCCGGGTCGGCGAGGAAATCGTAGTCCGCCAGCACGCGCTGCATGGCGTGGCCTGCCTTGCGCCACTGCCACTCCTC
>JBFWRS010000105.1:0-3967 GCA_050248795.1 Burkholderiales bacterium
CCTTGACGATGTAGTTGTGGATGTCGTGCACGCGCTCGTCGCCGAGCTGCGAATCGCGCAGGCGCGACACCGCGTCGTACTCGTACAGGCCCTGCTGCGCCTTGGTGGTGGACTTGATGTGCCACTCGAGCAGGGGCACGCCCAGCGCCTTCGCCACCTGCACCGCCAGCATCGTCTTTCCGGTGCCGGGCTCGCCTTTCACGAGCAGCGGGCGCTGCAGCGTGATCGCCGCATTCACCGCGAGCGTCAGGTCTTCGGTGGAAACGTACTCTTCGGAACCGTTGAAGCGCATCGCAGTACTTCCCGAATGGTAAAGCGCAATTCTAGCCGGGAAAGTAGCGGCATCCGCCTCGCGCTGCGAATCGCCCGCGAGCGGTCAGCAGGTGGGGCAGTAGACCCGCACGGTGCTGAACTGCGCGGTTCCCGCCGCGCCGCTGAGCGCGGCGCCGACGTGATCGCCGGCCGGTCCGATAAATATGCCGGCGACGCGGCCCTTGGCGGTGAACACGGACGAGCCGTTGCAGGCCGTGCCGCTGCTGGAGCAGGAGCCCGTGCCGTCGAAAAGAAAGTATGCGCCGCCATTCGCCAGCACCAGCGTTCCGCTGCCGCTGCCGAAGCTCCAGTTCTGGGTTCCGTTGCCCACGTTCGCAAAGTTGATGAACGAAGATCCCACGCTGATGGTGCGCGAGGTGAAATTGACGGAGATCGCGGGGAACTCACCGGCAACCGGCGTCGCGCCGAAATTGTTCGTCGGCGTGGTGCCAAGGCCGCCGGAAAACGAAGATTGCAGGCTCAACGTGCCTGTCTTCGCCGCGATGGTGTCCTGCGGCGTCAGCGGGGCATACATCAGGTGCGCCTGTGCAGCCGAACTCAGCGTGATGTTGGTGCCGCCGTCGATCAGCGTGCCGCTGTTCCAGCGGCCCCAGAAGACTTTCTGCGTCGAGCTCGGGAACGTGGCGGAGCCTTCTTCCAAGGCGGCGTTCAGCGTCCCCGAAATGCCTTCATCGCAGTCGTTGACCGCGCCGACGCAGCCAGCGGCGACGGTAAAGGCGTTCAGACGCCCGTGGCTATCCAGGCTGAGTACGGACTGGGGAACCAGGACGCCACCGGCCGTCAGGTCGTTGTTCGATCCCGGCGTGATCCAGGACGCCAAAGCTGCCGTGTCCCTCCCGCTGGGCACGACGGTCGACTCGCCGGTCGGCGTCTTCTGTTCGGTGACGACGAAGGTGCTGGGCTGCGGGCCCTCTGGCACGCTGCCGGGGCGGCTTTCGGCATTGATGCCGCCCTGCGCCAGCGTCTCGCCGGACTCCTGGCCCTGCTGGCCGCTGCTGCGGCGCTGGCCGCTAAGGCGGTCGTGCAGGAATGCGGGCGGCGCGAGCAGGCCCTCGGGCGCGGAGTTCGGCGTGGCGACATAGAAGTACTCGTCATGGCCGAACTCGCGGCCGAGATCCGGTGCCTCGTTGGGCGAGGCGCTGATGCGCCCGTCGGTGACGCCGCCGTAGGTACCGTTGGGCACCGAACTGCCGCCGCCTCCTGCCTGCGCAAGCGGGCCTGCGTCGCTCGCGGTAGTCGCTGCGGAAGCAAGCAGCGCGCTGGCGGTTTTCGCGTTGCCGCAGTCGTTGTTGCAGTGGACCACGGTGTAGTGCGTGCCGCGGATGCCGATGGTGGAGGTGGGCGTGCGCACCGCGTAGTTCCTGCGATCCTGCGCCAGCCGGCCGATCTGGCCGGTCACCGTGCGCATGCCGCCTGCAAGCAGGCTGAAAATGCCCTTGCCGCTGCCCTGCGAGAACTGGTACTCGTCGACGCGGAACACCGAACCTGCGCGCAGCCCGACGATGGATTCGTCGCTGAAGCGGATTTGCGCGTTGCTGTCGGCTCCCAGGCGGATGGTGTCGCCGGGGAAGATGAACGAGTTGCGGGCGAGCGGGATCGTTGCGGCGCCGCGCTGGACGCTTACCTCGCCCACCGACATCAGCACGCGTCCGGCGGCCTGCGCCCACGCGAGCGCGGGCAACAGGGCGAGAAGACCGATCAGTAGGCGGATCGAGGATTTCTGCATGGCGGCCTCAGTTGAATTCGTAGCGCAGCTTCAGCGCGATCACGTTGCGGTCGTATTTGTAGAGGGCAAGGTTCGAGCGGTTGTCCGAATGCGCGTACTCGCCCTTGATCGTCATCTGCTTCGACCAGCGATAGGACACGCCTGCGTCAAGGCCGATGAAGTCGTCCTTGCGGGTGGCGCTGAACAGCGGATCGGCAGCCTTGAAGCGGCTGTGGGTGAAGTTCGCGCCCGCGCTCAGGCTCCACTTTGGCGCAGGCGTCAGGCTGAGGCCCGCACGCAGGGTGTAGAGGTCGCGCGAGAGGTCGTTGCGCACCGGGGAGAAGTCGTTGCGCTCCCTGCCGACCAGCCCCTGCAACTGCACGATGGGCTGCAGCCGGTGCTGCATGGCATGGCGCCAGCCCGCGCCAATGGCGTAGAAATCGGCATCGCGCACCGGGCTGCCGGGATAGTCGAGCTTCGCGTACTGCAGGAATCCGGACAGCGTGTTGCGTTCGTCCGCCTGCCGGTGCCACTCGCCGCCAAGCGCGGCGACGTTGCGGAAGCGGTCGTCGTCCACATAGAGGGAGGTGTACGAGACGGTGGCGCGAAAGAGGTCGCGATCCTTGATCACCGACACCCCGCCATAGCCCGACAGGTTGGCCTGGTCGAATTGGCGGTCGAAGGCATTGGACTGGAACTTGCCGTCCAACTGCAGGCCGCCCTGGAGCGCGACGCCCGGTGCAACCGGCATGGACGCCTGCGCGCCGCCGGCAAGCGACAGGAAGCTGTCGCCGCTCTTGACGCCTGTCCGCGCAAGCTGCAGCTGCAGGTTGCCGAACGCGGGTATCGAGATCAGGCCGTTGCCGACGCCGCTGTTGACGTTGGAGTCATGGCCCGCGCCAAGCTCGACCCACAGGTTGGTGGTCGGCGTGTACCGGGTCTCCTGCGAACGGATCGAATCGAGGAAGCGGTCGATCGTCGCCTGCACCTGCGGCGGCGGCTTCTTGCGCGCCACCGCCTCGAACTCCTCGCGCGCCCGCAGCATCTCGCCGAGGACGAAGTAGCCGCGCGCGAGTTCCAGCCTGGCGCGGTCGTTGGCGGGGAACTGCACGATGTAGCGCTCGAGCGCGAGCACGCCGTCGCCCGCATTGCCGCTGTCGATCGCGGCGATGCCGAAATGGAAGTCGAACTCGGGTTTGCCGAGTTCGTCCGGGTGCTTGCGGCCGAGCGCGTAGGCTTCGGCGGAGCGGCCCTGCTCGAGCAAGGTGCGAACTTCGTCAGCAGGCGCAGCGACCGCCGCGCCGGACGCGGCGAAGAACAGCGCCAGACAAGAGGCCAACATCAACTGAACGTTCATGGTGCGATTCCCTCGGTACGGCGATGACTATACGCCTTAGGCACGTTCGCAACATGGGTTGAGCGGCAATGCGGCTTCCGATAGAATCTCGCCGCTTCATTCACTTGAGAACGATTCCCGCATGCTGCACCGCATCGTCAGGTCCGTCTTTGCCGCCGCACTCGCGCTGGGCGCGGCGACCGCGCTTGCCCAAGGGCCCGCCGGGAACGCCGACGCGGCGAAGGACAAGGTATCCATGTGCATCGGCTGTCATGGCGTCGCCGGGTACAAGACCGCCTATCCGCAGGTCTACCACGTGCCCAAGATCGGCGGGCAGACGCCGGCCTACATCGTCAATGCGCTGAAGGCCTACAAAAGCGGCGAGCGCAGGCACCCGTCCATGGTCGGGATTGCGGCGAGCCTGAGCGAACAGGACATGGCGGACCTTGCCGCCTATTACGGGAGCAGGAGCAAATGATGCGCGCCGCTGCAATCGCCGCCGCCGTGCTGGCAGCAAGCATGGCATTCAGCGTGCAGGCGAAGGGCAATCCCGCCAATGGCAAGGCCAAGGCCGCGCAGGTGTGCGCCGCCTG
>JBFWRS010000106.1:0-3728 GCA_050248795.1 Burkholderiales bacterium
TGAACGGCAGGACCGATGCGGCAGGCCCGGGCGGCTGGTCGGGCGAGTTGTGGGGTGCGCTTGCCGCGATGCTGGTGGCGCTGCCGTCCTCGATCGCATTCGGCGTGCTGGTGTATTCGGCGGTCGGCCCCGGGTACGCCGGAACCGGCGCGCTCGCCGGCATCGTCGGCGCCGCGGTGCTTGGCGTGGTGGCGCCGCTGGTCGGGCGCAACGGCGGCTTCATCACCGCGCCGTGCGCGCCTGCGGCTGCGGTGCTGGCGGGACTCGCGGCCGGCTTCGTCGAGGGCGGCGACATGCCGCCGGAGCGGATCTTCGGGCTGCTTGCACTCACCGCACTGGTAGCCGCGCTGCTGCAGGTGCTGTTCGGCCTGGTGCGTGCCGGCCGCCTGATCAAGTTCATCCCGTACCAGGTGGTGAGCGGCTACCTGTCCGGCGTCGCGCTGGTGATCGCCGTGGCCCAGCTGCCGAAGCTGCTCGGCCTGCCGGCGGACATGCCGCTGGGACGCGGTCTGCTCGCGCCGGAAGCCTGGAACTGGACCGGCATCGCGGTGGGTGCAATCACCATGGTGGCGATGGCGGTGGCGCCGGCGCTGACGCAGAAGGTGCCCGCGGCGATCATCGGCCTCGCTGCCGGCATCGCCGCCTACTTTGCGCTCGGCTGGCTGAATCCGGCGCTGCTGGTGCTGGAGGGCAACCGGCTGGTGATCGGACCGATCGGCGCCTCGGGTTCGCTGCTCGGCGCGGCGGGAGAGCGCGCGGCGTCGATCTCGAGCATCGGCATCGCCGACGTCATGCTGATATCCGGTTCGGCGCTGACGCTCGCGGTGCTGCTGTCCATCGACACGCTGAAGACCGGGGTGGTGCTGGATGCACTTACCCGCCGGCGCCACAACTCGAATCGCGAACTGCTGGCGCAGGGCAGCGCGAACCTTGCCGCATTCTTCGCCGGCGGCATGCCCGGCGCCGGCACCATGGGGGCGACGCTGGTCAATGTCACCAGCGGCGGCCGCACGCCCTGGTCGGGGGTGATGGAAGGTGTGTTCGTGCTCGCGGCTTTCCTGCTGCTGGGCGAGCTCATCGCCTGGGTACCGATAGGCGCGCTGGCCGGATTGCTGCTGATGGTGGCGTGGCGCATGTTCGACCGCGGCATGTTCCATTTGCTGAAGCGTCCGGGGACTCGCGTCGATTTCGCCGTCATCGCCACCGTGGTTGCGGTGGCGCAGGTCGGCCTGATCCTGGCGTCGGCGGTAGGCGTGGCGCTTGCGATCATGCTGTTCATCCGCGACCAGATCCGCGGCTCGGTGATCGCGAGCCTGGTGCACCTGGACCGCACCCATGCCAAGCGCAAGCGCCTGCTTGCCGAGCGCGAGATCCTCGCCGCGCACGGGCAGCAGGCAGCCGTGGTGCAGTTGCAGGGCAACCTGTTCTTCGGCACCACGGACCAGATGTTCTCCGAGCTGGAGAAGGAACTCGGTACGCTGCGCTTCCTGCTGCTGGACCTGCGCCGCGTGCACTCGATGGATTACACGGCGGGGCACCTGCTCGAGCAGATGCGCGACCGCCTGCGCGAGCGCGGCGGCGAATTGCTGTTCAGCGGCATGCCATCGAGCCTGCCGTCGCACCAGGACATCGAGCGCTACCTCGGCGAGCTGGGCCTCGCCAGCGGCGCCGGCGTGCGCATCTTCGATACCCGCGATGGCGCCATCGAATGGATGGAGGACCGCATCCTGGAGGCCGAGGGCTGGGAGCCGCCCAGCGCCGAGGAACTGCTCGACCTGGCCGGCATCGAGCTGTTCGCGGACCTGGATCCGGTGTCGCTCGGCGACCTCGCGACCGCGGTGCAGCCGCGCTCGATTCCCGCCGGCGGGCGCGTCTTCTCGCGCGACGAAACCGGCGACGAACTGTTCCTGATACGCCGCGGGCGCGTGCACGTGCTGCTGCCGCTCGCCGGAGGCAAGCACCATCACCTCGCCACGCTGTGCCAGGGCGACTACTTCGGCGAGATGGCGTTCCTGGACCACGAGCCGCGCTCGGCCGACGTCGTTGCCGCGACGGCGGTCGACCTGTACGCGCTGTCGCGCGATCGTTTCGACGCGCTCGCGCGCGGCAACCCGGTGCTGGGCAGCAAGGTATTCGAATGGATCGCCTACGCGATATCGCAGCGCCTGCGGGCCGCGGACGCCGAGGTGCAGGCGCTGGAGACGCGTTAGCCGTCGGCGCCGGGTCCATGCAAAAGTCGCATCTTGCGTGACGATGCTTTGACTTGCCATTGCCGCTCCGCAACAATGCATCGGATTCACGACATGCATGGGGCAAGCGATGGGGCAGTGGAGCCGCAAGGATCATCCGGAACCGTTCATAGACCTGGTGCCGTACGAGCAGGCGACCGGGCTGCGCAAGGAAATCTACGACGAACTCGAGCGCGTGCGCGGCAAGGGCAAGACCTCGAACCTGTTCAAGGCGTACTCGGCATTCCCGGAACTGGGCATGGCCAATTTCAGGCGCCTGATGGTGCTGCTGACCAAGGGCACGCTGAGCGTCAAGTTCAAGGAATCGGTGATGACCGCGCTGGCCGAGATCAACCGCTGCGACTACTGCGTGTCCTTCCACGCCACCTCGATGAAGGAAGCGGGCGCGAGCGAGGAAGAAGTACAGGCGGCGCTGCGCTTCGACCCCAAGGGCATCGGCCTGTCGGCCAAGGAGCAGGCGCTGTTCGAGTACGCGCTGAAGGCCAACGGCGACCCGCACGGCATGAGGCCCGAGGACCTGGCGCCGCTGCGCGCAGCGGGGGCGACGGACGGCGAGATCGTCGAGGCGCTGGAGACCGTGAACACCGGCAATGCGTTCAACCTGATCAACGGCGCGCTGAACGTGGGCGCCGACGAGTTCCTTGGCGGCTACCTGAAGGAGCGCGGCGAGGCCTGGGCGGCGGAGCGATGAGCGGCGCGCCGCTCGCGCTGGTGGCCTCGATGGCGGAGCTGGACGGGCTGATCGCCGGGCCGCGTCCGCTGCTGGTCACGTTCACCGGGCCGAAGTGCATGATCTGCCGCCAGCTCGCGCCGATGCTGTCCGCGGTGGTCGCGGAAGCAGGCGATGCGCTGGCGTCGGCCAAGGTCGACGCCGAGGCGCTCGCGGACGTGTCCGAGCGCTACGAGATCCGTTCGCTGCCGACCACCTTGCTGTTCCGCGACGGCGCGCTCGCCGACCGCATTACCGGCTTTGCCACGGCGGGCAGCCTGCGCGGCTGGCTGAAGGGCCACGGCGTCGCCGTCGCCGCCTGAACCCGATTCATTACCAGACAGGACCACAGATGCAAGAGATCAAGCTGCATACCGCGCCCGATGCGCCGAATCCGCCGGGGCCGTTCTCGCACGCAAGTTCGGTGGGCGAGTGGGTGTTCTCCTCGGGCATGGGCGGGCTGGACCCGGCGAGCGGGCAGGTGGTGTCGGACGACATCATCGCGCAGACCGAGCAGGCGATCACCAACACCGAGCGCATCCTCGCCGCCGCGGGCTGCACGCTGCAGGACGTGGTCAAGGTGGTGCTGTACCTGACTGACATGCAGGACTATCCGCGCGTGAACGCGGTGTACGAGAAGCGATTCGCGCCGCACAAGCCGGCGCGCACCTGCGTCGCGGTGTCCGCGCTGCCGGTGCGCGAGCGCATGAAACTGGACACGGTGGCGATCCGGCGCGGGCGCTGATACCCTGCCGCTCCCGAGGCGGAGG
>JBFWRS010000107.1:0-3722 GCA_050248795.1 Burkholderiales bacterium
TTCGCGCCGCACAAGCCGGCGCGCACCTGCGTCGCGGTGTCCGCGCTGCCGGTGCGCGAGCGCATGAAACTGGACACGGTGGCGATCCGGCGCGGGCGCTGATACCCTGCCGCTCCCGAGGCGGAGGGCGAGAATGAGCAAGGACATCGAGGCATTCGTAGGCGGACGGCGCGAGCAGCCCGCGCCGGCGCTCAGGCGCATCGAACTTGTCAATCCCGCAGACGGCAAGAGTATCGGGCAGTTGCCGGATGCAGATGCCGCCCTGGTCGATCGCGCAGTGACCGACGCCGCCGGGGCTTTCGCGCGCTACCGCTACGAGGCGCCGGCGGTGCGCATCGGCTGGCTGAACGCGATGGCCGCCGCCATCGAAGCCGGCGCGGGGCCGATCATCGACAGCATCGTGCGCGGGATAGGCAAGCCGCGCCGCGCGGCAGGCTTCGAGGTCGGACGCGTGCCGGAGTTCCTGCGCGCCTGCGCGGCGGAGCTTTCCACCTGGCGCGGCGAACTGGTGCCGCTGGATGCGGTTCCGCTGGGCGCGGGCCACCTCGGACTCGCCAGGCGCATACCCTACGGTGTCGTCGGCGCGATCACGCCGTTCAACGCGCCTGCGAACCTGCTTGCGCAGAAAATCGGGCCGGCGCTCGCTACCGGCAATGCCGTGGTAGTGAAGCCGCATCCGGCGGGAACGCTGACCGCGCTGCTGATCGCCGAAGCCTGCGTCAAGGCGGGACTGCCCGGCGGCCTGTTCAACGTCGTCCCTGGCGACCGCGAACCCGCGCTTGCGCTGGCCGCGCATCCGCGCGTATCGGTGGTCACGCTTACTGGCGGGGTCGCGGCGGCGCACGCGCTCGCGCGCGCGGCCGGGGCGAAGAAGTTCTGCGCCGAGCTGGGCTCCAATGCCGCCAACCTGGTGCTCGCCGACGCGAACCTCGAGGACGCGGCGCAGAAGATCGCGCGCGCGGCGTTCGAGGCAAGCGGACAGCAGTGCATCTCGGCGCAGCGCGTGATCGTCGAGGCGCCTGTGTTCGACCGTTTCCTCGCGTTGTTCGTCAAGGCGGCGTCGGCGCTCAAGGTCGGGCTGCCCGAGGAAGCGGGCGTGGACGTGGGGCCGATGGTCAGCGAGGCGGCCGCAGAGCGCGTCATGGCCATGGTGGCGGACGCGCAGCAGCGCGGCGCCACGCTGGCGCTGGCGCCGGAGCGGCGCGGCGCCGTGGTGTCGCCCGCGATACTCGCCGATGCGCCGCGCGGGGCGCGGCTGCTGGGCGAGGAAGCCTTCGGCCCGGTCGCGGTGGTGCTGCGCGCGAAGGACCCGGACGACGCGATCGCGCAGGCGAACGACTCCGAATTCGGCCTGCAGGGCGCGTGCTTTACCGCGAGCCTGGACGCGGCGATGAAGGTGATCGAGCGGCTGGACAGCGGTTCGGTGTGGATAAACGAAGCGAGCCGGTATCGCCTCGACATGTATCCGTTCGGCGGCGTGAAGCAGTCCGGGTTCGGCCGCGAGGGCGTGCGTTATGCGATGGAGGAGTGCTCGCAGTGGAAGTTCGCCGGCCTGAAGGCATCCGCATGACGCCGGTCGAGATCCCGGAGTCCCTGCGCCGCATGATGGCGGAGATCGGCCCGCGTTGGGCGAGCGACGTGCCCGGCAACGTCAGGCGCATGGTCGAGGCATTCACGCCGCTGCTCGCCGGCTGTCCCAAGGCGGGCGTGACGCGGCGCGACGACATCGCCTATGGCCCGCACCCGCGGCAGGTGCTGGACGCGTACGTGCCGGATGGCGCAGCGCGCGCGCCGATCGTCGCCTTCCTGCACGGCGGCGCCTTCGTCGACGGCGAGAAGAACCGCTCTGCCGAGGTCTACGCCAATGTCTGCTGGTACCTGGCGCGGCACGGCATCGTCGCGCTGAACCTCGAGTACCGGCTTGCGCCGGAGTTCCCCTACCCGGCGGCGACCGACGACCTGGCCGCCGCGATGCGCTGGGCGGCCGCGAACGCGCACGAGCTCGGCGCGGACATGCAGCGCCTGTTCGTGTTCGGCCACTCGGCCGGCGCCGCGCACGCGGCGCACTATGCCTACAGCGAATCGGCGCGCCAGGGCGCGCCTGCACCGGCGGGCGCGATCGTGGTGAGCGGCCGCGTACGGCCGGACAACCTGCCGCACAACCCGAATGCGAGGAAGGTCGAGGCCTACTACGGCACCGACGCCTCGGTGTACGAAGCGCGCGCCGCGGTAAGCCTGCTCGGCACCGACCCGGTGCCAACCTTCATCGCCATCGCCGAGTACGAGAACCCGCTACTCGATGTCTACTGCCTCGAGCTTGCGTGGCGCATCGCGGCGCTGCGGCGCCGCGCGCCGCGGATCCTGCAGCTCGCCGGGCATAACCATACGTCGATCATCGCGCACATCAACACCGCGGACGACGAACTCGGGCGCGCGATCCTCGCGTTCGTCCGCGAGCCGCGCTAGCGTCGCGAGCCGTACGGGACAGGCCGGAACTACTTCGCCAGCGCCTTCATGGCGCGTTCCAGGCCGTCGATGGTGGTGGGGAACATGCGGCTGCCCATCAGTTCCTTCAGGATCAGCACCGACTGCCGGTAGGGCCAGATCTCCTCGGGTTCGGGATTCAGCCAGACGCAGCGCGAATACACGTCGGTGACGCGCTTGATCCAGACCGCGCCGGGTTCCTCGTTGAAATACTCGATCGAGCCGCCGGGCTGCAGGATCTCGTAGGGACTCATCGTCGCGTCGCCGACGAAGACGATCCTGTAGTCGTGGCCGTACTTGTGCAGCAGGTCCCAGGTGCGCGTGCGCTCGGAGTGCCGGCGGCGGTTGTCCTTCCAGACGAAGTCGTACAGGCAGTTGTGGAAGTAGAAGAACTCCAGGTGCTTGAACTCGGTCTTCGCCGCCGAAAAGAGCTCCTGCGCCAGCTTGATGTGGTCGTCCATCGAGCCGCCGATGTCCATCAGCATCAGCACCTTGACGGTGTTCCTGCGCTCCGGGCGCATGTGGATGTCCAGGTACGCCTTCTTCGCCGTGTTGGTGATGGTGGTGTCGAGGTCGAATTCGTCCGGCGCGCCGTCGCGGGCAAACTTGCGCAGCCGCCGCAGCGCCACCTTGATGTTTCGCGTGCCCAGCTCCACCTCGCCGTCGAGGTTCTGGTACTCGCGCTGGTCCCAGACCTTCACCGCGCTGCGGTTGCGGCTCTTGTCCTGGCCGATGCGGATGCCCTCGGGGTTGTAGCCGTAGGCGCCGAAGGGCGAGGTGCCGCCGGTGCCGATCCACTTCGAGCCGCCCTGGTGGCGGCCTTTCTGTTCTTCGAGGCGCTTTTTCAGCGTCTCCATGAGCTTTTCCCAGCCGCCCATCGCCTCGATCTGCTTCTTCTCCTCCTCGGTCAGCGTGAGCTCGACCTGCTTGCGCAGCCATTCGAGTGGGATCTCGCGTTCCATGCCGGGAATGGTTTCCACGCCCTGCCAGAATTCGGCGAACGCACGGTCGAACTTGTCGAAGTTGACCTCGTCCTTGACCAGCGAGGCGCGCGACAGGTAGTAGAAGTCGTCCACCGACTGGCCGATCACGCCCTTGTCCAGCGCTTCCAGCAGCGTCAGGTACTCCTTGATGGAGACCGGCAGCTTGTGGCTTTTCAGCTTGAGGAAGAAATCGATCAGCATGGTCCGATTGTAGAATGAATCCATGGCGACCCCGTTCCAGGCGCTGCTCGAGCG
>JBFWRS010000108.1:0-3197 GCA_050248795.1 Burkholderiales bacterium
ACAGCGTGCGCCGCGCGAACCGCTCGGCACCCTGCATCGAGTGCGCGGCATAGGCATCGAAGGGAGCAAGCGCCGCGACCAGCGCCAGCCGCGCGCGATGCACGCCGCGGTGCCAGGGCGCGTCGCGACCGAGGGCGATGAACGGCACCGACGCGCGTCGCAGCGCGCGCGCGTGCGCGACGGTGTCGCGCAGCCGCCGCGTGCAGTCGACGAAGTCGGCGATGCACAGCGCCGCACCATCGGGCTGCCAGGAACCCTCGATCACCTCGTGGCCGATCGCCTCGAAACCCTCGCGCAGGCCGGCGAAGCCGCCGCGGAAGTTGAGCAGCACGCGCATGCTCAGCGACGCGCCAGTTGCAGCGCCGCCTGCGCCACCACGTCGCCGCCGATGGCGTGCATGCAGCGCGGCGCGGCACACTCGGCGAGCGTGCGCTGGCAGCGACGGATCCAGGCAATCTCGCGCTTGAACAGCAGGCGCTGGTCGCGGCAGGGGAAATCCGCCACCGTGATGGCGCGATACGGCATGTCGCGAAAGAACTCCCCCGGGCCGAACAGTTCGGCCGAGCTTGGCCCGAACAGCGCGAGCGTTGGCGTGCCAGTGAGACGGCCAATGTGCATCACGCTGGTGTCGGGGCAAACCAGCAGTGCGGCGTGCTCGACCAGCCGCCACAACTGTGCGAGATCGAGTCGATGACCGATGGCGTGATGACGCCCTTGCGGATCGATGCGCCGCAGATAGTCGCCGCCTTGCGGACCCGCGCTCCACACGACCTCGATGCCGGCGGCGGACAGCGCGTCCGCCAGCCCGAGCCACTTCGCGTCCTCCCAGTGCTTCAGGGGTGTGCTGGCCTCGACGTGCAGCACGGCGTAGCGCTTTTCCGGCAGTTCGAACGGCGCGCAGGGCGGCGACGGCCAGTGCTGCGGCCGATGCGCCGGCGGTGCGGCGCCGTCGACGAGGTCGCAGACCATGTCGCCCCAGGCGGCCGGCTCGGCGCGATAGCTGTGGAACTCATCGACCGGCCAGCTCTTGTACGCCGGGCGATCGCCGGAGAACGCGACGATCCAGCGCGCGCCCGCAGCCGCGGCGAGCCAGCTATAGCGGTTGTCGCCCGCCACATAGGCGAGGTCGTAGCCATCGCCCGCGAACAATTCGTCCAGCGTAGAAGCCTCGCGCGGATCGAAGCGAACCGCGCGCACGCCGCAAGGCCTGCCGGCATACAACGGCAGTAGCGCCGCCCTCACCGTCATCGCGATGTCCGCCGCCGGATACCGCGCACGCAGCTTCGCCAGCAGCGGCGTCAGCATCAGCACGTCGCCGGGGAGCAGGTGATGCGCGACGAGGATGCGCTGCGGCGATCCCCCCGGCCGCACGCGGCGGCGCGCGAGCGCGCGCGGCAGGATGCGCAAGCGTGCAGCGAGGCGGCTACGCGCGGCCGGCTGCATTCCGGTACACCGCTTCCATGCGCTCGAGCATCGATCGGTACGAATAGCGCTCGACGCAGTGCGCGCGCGCGGCCGCGCCGAGCCGCGTGCGCAGGCCTGGATCGCCCGCGAGCCGCGAGATGCCGGCGCGCAGCGCATCGGTGTCCTGCATCGGCACCACCAGCGCGGTGTGCTCGTGACGCGCCAGTTCGCCGATGCTGCCCGCCGCGGTGGTGACGCAGGCAAGCCCGGCCATCATCGCCTGCACCAGCGCCTGCGGCACGCCCTCGTTGGCGTACGAGGGCAGCGCGAACATGTCCAGCGCCTGCAGCCAGGGCAGCACGTCGTCCTGGTTGCCCGGCATCCAGATGCGGCCCCGCAGGACGGCGGCTTGCGCTTGCAGCGCATCGCGCTGCGGGCCGTCGCCGACGATCACGAGGCCGACCGTTGCCGGCAGCCCGGCGACCGCGTCGATCAGGTAGCGATGCCCCTTCCAGCTGCGCAGCGTGGCGACGATGCCGACCAGCGTCAGGTCCACCGGCAGGCCGAGCGAGCGGCGCGCGGCATCGCGCTCTCCAGGCCTGAATCGCGTCTCGTCGATGCCGGTGGGAATCGACTCGATGCGTTCCGGCGCGCAGCCGGTGCGCTCGATCAGGTGCGCGCGGATGCTCTCCCCGGTGGTGACGACGCGGCTGGCGGCGCGTGCGTAGAGCCACGCAGTGAGACGGTTGGCGGGAACCGGCGCCGAGATGTGGCGCGTGCGCACGATGGGAAACGGCCGCCCCAGGGCGAGCGCGGCCAGCGCCACCAGCCACGAATCGGTGGAGCTGTGCGTGTTGACGACATCGCAGCGGTTGGCGCGGAACCAGCCGATCAGCGCGCGCAAGCCCCGCAGACCCTTCCTGCCGATCGGCAGCACCGCTACCGGGACGCCGCGCTTGCGCGCCTCGTCATGGATGCGCGCCTCGGCAGGACACAGCAGCGTGAGCTCGTGCCCGCGCGCGATCAGTCCCTGCGACTCCGAAAGTATGCGGATCTCCTGCCCGCCCCAGCCGAGCGAGGACTCGGTATGCACTATGTTCAAAGGTCGCGCCCGGGGGGTGCGGGGGGGGCGCGCAGCGTCGTCGCCCCCCCTGCTCGATCGAACTGTATGCGGTGCAGCTTCGCATACACGCCGTCGCGCGCCAGCAGCGCGGCGTGGTTGCCTTCCTCGACGATGCGCCCGCGCTCCAGCACCAGGATGCGGTCCGCCCGCTCGATCGTCGACAGGCGGTGCGCGATGACGATGGTGGTGCGCCCGCGCATCAGCACCTCCAGCGCGGCCTGCACCAGGCGCTCGGACTCGGAATCGAGCGCCGAGGTCGCCTCGTCCAGGATCAGGATCGGCGCGTTCTTCAGCAGCGCGCGCGCGATCGCGAGCCGCTGGCGCTGCCCGCCCGAGAGCCGCAGGCCGTTCTCGCCGATCATCGTCTCCAGGCCCTGCGGGCTCTCGCGGATGAAATCCATCGCGTGCGCCGCCTGCGCCGCCGCGATCACGTCCGCTTCGCTCGCGCCGCCCAGCCGCCCGTAGGCGATGTTGGCGCGGATGGTGTCGTTGAAAAGCACGACTTCCTGGCTCACCAGCGCGAGGTTCGCGCGCAGGCTCTCCAGCGACAGCGCCTGGATGTCGTGCCCATCGACCAGGATGCGGCCGGCGCCTGGTGCGTAGAAACGCGGCAGCAGGTTCACCAGCGTGGTCTTGCCGCCGCCCGAGCCGCCGACCAGCGCCACGGTTT
>JBFWRS010000109.1:0-3065 GCA_050248795.1 Burkholderiales bacterium
TATACGAGATGTTCATCCTGCGCTTCATGGAAACCAACATCTCGAACGACATGCAGTCGGCGATCGCCCGCGTCGTCGACCCGGCGATCGTTCCCGCCTCGCCTTCCGGCCCGCGCAAGCAGCTGATCATCTGGCTGTCGGTGCTGGGCGCGCTGATCCTCGGCCTCGGCCTCGCGGTGCTTGTGGAGCGGCTGAACAACACGCTGAAGACCACGCACGACGTGGAAACCAAGCTGAACGTGCCGGTGCTCGGCATGGTGCAGGTGACGAAGGCCAGGCGCGGCCAGTTCCTCGACCGCATGTTCCTCGACGACCCGCAGAGCGCGTTCTCGGAATCGGTCCGCACCATCCGCAGCGCGGTGCTGCTCTCCGCGCTGGACAGCCCGAAGAAAATCGTCGTCGTCACCTCGTCGGTGCCCGAGGAAGGCAAGACCACGGTTGCGATCAACCTCGCATTCGCGCTCGGCCAGGTGAAAAAGACGCTGCTCATCGACGCCGACATGCGCCGGCCGCGCATCGGCAAGGTGCTGGCCGGCAAGGGCAAGGCGCCGCTCGGGGGCCTCGCGCAGGTGGTGGCGGGCGAACTGCCGCTGGACAAGTGCCTGTACCCGGTGGCGGATTCGCAGCTTTCGGTGCTGCCGGCGGGGCGCGTGCCGCCGAACCCGCTGGAGCTGCTCGCCTCGCACCGCTTCACCGAACTGGTCGAATCCCTGCAGAAGATTTACGACGTCATCCTCATCGACAGCCCGCCGGTGCAGCTGGTGAGCGACGCGCTGGTGCTGGCGAGCCTTGCGTCGGAAGTGGTGTACGTGGTGAAGGCCGACGACACGCCGTATCCGCTCGCGCGTGGGCATCAAGCGGCTGCGCCGCGTGAACGCGCCGCTGACCGGCGTGGTGCTGAACCAGCTCGACCTGGATCGCGCCGACCGCTACTACGGCGAATACAGCGGCTACGGCAGGCGTTATCGCAAGTACGGCAAGAAGTACGGCTACGGTTACGCGCCGGCAAAAGAGTAGTAGGGTTTGACCCGGGTCCCGGCCCGCCGCGCCGGCCACCGAAAGTACGCCCGACCATGATCGACCTGCACTGCCACCTGCTGCCCGGCATCGACGACGGCCCGGAGACCCTGGCCGAGGCGCTGGCGATGGCGCGCATCGCGGTGGCGAACGGCATCGACGAATCCTTCGTCACGCCGCACATCCACGTCGGGCGCTGGGACAACGAACGCGCCGGCATCGCCGCCGCGGTGGCGGCGTACCGCGCGGCGCTGGCGCGCGAAGGCATCCCGCTGCGGCTGGGCTTCGCCGCCGAGGTGCGGCTGGACTACGACGTGGTGCCGCTGGTCGAGGCCGGCGTGGTGCCGTTCCTCGGCAGGCTGGACGGCTTCGAGGTCATGCTGCTCGAGCTGCCGCACGACCGCGTGCCGGTGGGCAGCGGCAAGTTCGTCGACTGGCTGCTCGCGCGCAACATCCGGCCGATGATCGCGCACCCGGAGCGCAACAAGGACATCCTGCGCGACGCCGCGAAGCTGAAGCCCTTCGTCGACGATGGCTGCCTGGTGCAGCTCACCGCGGATGCGGTGGCAGGCGAGTTCGGCCCGGGCTGCGAAGCGCGCGCGCGCGAGTTCCTCGAACAGGGCTGGGTGACGGTGATCGCTTCCGACGCGCACGACACCACGGCACGGCCGCCGCGCATGGCGCCGGGGCGCGATGCGGCGGCACGCATCATCGGCGCCGAGGCGGCGCGCATGCTGGTCGAGGACACGCCGCGGCGCATCGTGCACGGTGCCTGAAGTGGCAGGCGACGCGGCATCGCGGGCCGAAGACCACCGCACTTACCGAACCCTGCGCACCCCGTACCTGGAACGCGCCGCACTGGGGCTGCTCGCGCTGCTGGTGCTGTGGGCGCCGTTTCCGCTGGGCAGCAACCGCGCCTGGGCCTGGGGCCTGCTGCAGGCCGGCCTGTTCGCCGCCGGCGCGCTGTGGCTGGCGGCCTGGATGCGCGGCGAGGTGCACTCCACCGCCCTGCTGCGACGCGCCTGGCCTGCGTTGGCGGTGCTGGCGGCGTGGCTGGCTTACCTGGCGCTGCACCTGGCGCCGCTGCCGATGGCCTGGCTGCAGGCGCTGTCGCCCGCCGCGGCCGAGCTGCACCTGCTCGCCGCGCCCTATGCCGAGGGCGGCGCGTACGGCACGCTATCGGTGGAACCGCACGCGAGCACGAGCTTCTGGCTGAAAAGCAGCGCCTACGCGATGGCGTTCTTCCTTGCGCTGGCACTGTGCCGCACGCACGGCCGCGTGAAGTTCCTCGGCTACGCCATCGTGCTGAGCGGCCTGCTGCAGGCGGTGTACGGCGGCATTGCGCACCTGACCGGGTTCGAGCTGACGGTGTTCGGCACGCAGATCCTGCACGGATCGAGGGCGAGCGGCGGCTTCGTCAACGCCAACCACCTCGCCGGCTACCTGGAAATGACGCTGGCGGTGGGCATCGGGCTGATGATCGCCGAGCTGGAAGACACCGTGCCGCGAAGCTGGCGGCGCCTCGCGCGCGACCTCGCGCAGGTGGTGCTCAGCCGCAAGGCGCCGCTGCGCATCCTGCTGGTCGTCATGGTGGTGGCGCTGGTGATGACTCGCTCGCGCATGGGCAACACCGCGTTCTTCTCCGCGCTGGTGATCGCCGGCGTGGTGGCGCTGGTGCTGTCGCGCCATGCCACGCGCAGCATGGTGATCCTGGTGGCGAGCCTGATCGTCATCGACATCTTCGTCGTCGGCGCCTGGTTCGGCGTGGAGAAGACCGTGCAGCGGATCGAGCAGACAACGATCCAGGATGTGGAGGAGCGGGTAGACCCCAGCGTCTACGCGCTGGACATCGCGCGCGACTTCCCGGTTTTCGGCTCGGGGCCGGGGAGCTTCTACGCCATGTTCACGCGCTACCGCGGCGAGGACATCCTGCCGTTCTTCGATTTCGTGCACAACGACTACGTGCAGATGCTCACCGACACAGGCCTGATCGGCGCGCTGCTGGCGGGCAGCCTGCCGCTGATGGCGCTGGTGGCCGCGGTGCTGGC
>JBFWRS010000110.1:0-2713 GCA_050248795.1 Burkholderiales bacterium
ATCGCCAACGTCGAGCGCATGAAGGGGCAGATCTACAACGTCGGCCTGTCGGACGCCAACGTGTCGAAGAAGGAACTGTGCGAGGCCATCAAGCGCCAGGTGCCGGACTTCGTCTTCATCGACGCGCCGGTGGGGAAGGATCCCGACCAGCGGAACTACATCGTATCGAACGCCAAGATCGAAGCCACCGGCTGGAAGCCTGCGTTCCCGCTCGATGCCGGCATTGCCGAGCTGATCAAGGGCTACCGCATGCTGAAGAACACCCTGCATGGCAACGTCTGAACCGTCGATCAGGCTGCTCGGCCGCCGCAGCATCGGCGAGAACGCCCGCTTCAGCATCCATTTCGACGACATCGCCGACGAACGCGGCAACCGCGTGCAGGACTTCCTCGCCGTGCTGCCTCGCGTGGAGGCTGCCGGCGGCGTCACCGGAATCGCGGCGCTGCCGGTGCAGGGCGAGCGGGTCGGCCTGATGCGCATCTGGCGGCACCCCTACGGCGGCGCCGGCTGGGAGGCGGCGATGGGCTTCATGGACGCGGGCGAAACCGCCGAGGCTGCGGCGCTGCGCGAGTTGCAGGAAGAAACCGGCCTCGCGGCCCAAGCGGGCGGCGTAGTAGACCTCGGGCTGCTGTCGCCCGCGCCCAGCATCATCCGCGCGCGCATCCGCCTCTACGCGGTGCACGTGCAGGGCGAGGATTCCGGCGTGCCCGCCGGGGAAGCCGGGCACGGGCACTTCGCGTGGTTCTCGCGTGCCGACGCGCTCGACCTTGCCGCGCGCGGCGACATCGTCGAGCCCTGCACGCTGGTGGCGCTGTACCGCTACCTGCTCGTCAGGTAGCGCAGGATGCTGCGCAGGTGCCAGGCCAGGTAGCGCGGGTTGCGGTGGCTGGTGCGGCGCGCATCGTGCACCACGCGCGCCGCCGGCGCGAGCCGGATGTCGTAGCCGCGCTGCCGTAGCCGCCGGCACAAGTCGAAGTCCTCGTAGTAGAGGAAATAGCGCTCGTCGAAGCCGCCCACGTCCTCGAACGCCTTGCGCGTCGCCAGCATGAACATGCCGGCCACGCAGTCCGGCGACGCGGGTTCCGCACTATCTGGGTAATCCAGCGCCGGCGCGAGACCGAGCGCCTTGGCGGCGAGCCGGGCGAAAGTCGGTGCGCGCCGCGCGCTGTTCTCGACCTCGCCCGAAGGCGACATCACGCGCGGCGCCGCGAGGCCCGCCTGCGGCGCCTGCAGCTCGCGCAGCAGTGCCGGAAACGGATCGGCGGGCAGGCGCAGGTCCGGGTTGAGCACGCAGAAGTGTGAGGCCTCCGCCGCGTGCCTGAAGGCCTGGTTGTGGTTGGCGCCGAACCCCTTGGGTACGGAGTTTCGAATCAGCTCCACCGGCAGGCCGGCATCGCCCGGCGCGTCCTCGGCAACGTTCAAGGTCAGCAGCACTCGCAGGTCGTCGCGTTTGAGCGCGGCGATGTCGCGCAGCAGCGTTGCGGCGAGCGCCGACTGCCGGTGGCTGACGATCGAAAGCGCGATCATGCCGGCGACAGCTCCGCCATGCGCGCCAGCAGCGGCCGCGCGCGCGCCACCATCGCTTCGTAGGAGAACTGCCGCAGGTGCTCGGCGGCGAGAAGGCGCGGATCCGGCCGCGGCGCGCCGGCAAGGATGTCGTCGAGCGTGCGGCCGAAGTCTGCGCCGCCATCTTCGCGCGGATCGCGGTAGAGGAAGCCCGAGCGCCCGTGCAGCATGGTTTCGGTGAACGGCGGCGCATCCACCGCCAGCACCGGCGTGCCGCACATCTGCGCTTCGAGCACGTTCAGGCCCAGCGCCTCCTTCTCCGGCAGCCCGGCGAGCAGGTAGTCCAGCTGCGGATAGATATCGTGGACATTCCGCTGGTAGCCCCAGAAACGCACGCGCGTAGCCAGCGGGACGAGTGCGCGGCGGATGTCGCGCACCTGCGCATAGCCGCCATTGCCGAAGATTTCCACGCGAACCTGCGGGCGCGAAGCGAGCTGCGCCGCGATTGCCGCGAAGAGCAGCGGGAACTGCTTGACGGTGGTCAGCAGCGATACCACGCCCAGGGTCAGCCCCGGCAACCTGGAAAAGCGCTGCCGCCGCCGCAAGGATTCCAGCAGCGGCTCCAGCGTGCCGAGCAGCACGTCGCGGAACTTCCTGCGATCCCACTGGTACGGCGAACGCGCGACGATAGTCTCGCCGTCGCCGCGCTGCGCTTCGGTGGTGCCGAAGATCGGTTCCGGGTACAGCTTGACCACGCCCGCGTCGCGCAGCAGGCCGATGCAGTAGCGCGATACCGTGAACACCAGGTCGCAGCGCTTGAAGGTGTCGGCGCTGCGGCCGGCGACGATGGGCAGGTGCGCCACCGCGACGTAGGTGTGCGCTTCGTCGATGCGATCGATCGCATCTTCGGAGAGCGGGCCCTCGGTGACGACCAGCGCGCCGCGCGGCGGCAGCCGCGCGAACAGCGCCGCCTCGTCCGCCACACGCGCAAGTTCGACGCGCTCGCGCGGCAGGTCGTCCCACAGGCGGTTGTCCGGATGGCAGTACAGTGTCACGCGCGCACCCGCATCGGCGAACGCGCGCGTCATCGCGTGCGTGAACACTTCGCCTCCACCGACGATCTGCTGCAGGTTGATGTGATGCACGTGAAGCATGGAGGCAGCCGATTATAATCGCCGCGACTTGAAAGTCCTCGTCATCAAGCGCG
>JBFWRS010000111.1:0-2680 GCA_050248795.1 Burkholderiales bacterium
GCCCGTGCGTGCAGGTCGGCGCCGGGTTGCACGCGTGCCAGCCACGCGGCATGCGTCTCGCCCGCCGCGCGCGCGCCGTGACGCGCGGCGATCATCGTCTCGAGCGCGTAGAACTCGGAATCCTCGCCCTGCCAGCCCCGGTTCGCGCGTGCCACGCCGCGCACTTCCACGCTGGCGCTGCGCCGGCCCTTGACGATGCGCCATGCCAGCACCGCAAACAGCAGCGCCGCGAGCGCGTACCACCAGTCGCTCATCGGCGCGCCCTCGTCGCGCTGCGACCAGCGGAATCCCGCCCAGCGCAGCAGGTCCGCGAGCGGCTGCCACAGCGGCGCATCGCTTGCCTCCTCGGCGACCCAGGACGGCGGCGTGTGGTCGAGTTCGACCCAGCGCCCGTCGACCCATGCACGCGCCCAGGCGTGGGCGTGGCGCGCGCGCACCACCCAGGCGTCCTCCAGATCGCTGTACTCGGGCACGGCGAAGCCGGTGGCGTAGCGCGCGGGTACGCCGCCTGCGCGCATGAGCAGCACCGTGGCGGCGGCGAAATACTCGCAGTGGCCCGCGCGCGTGCGCGTGAAGAAGTCCGCCAGCGCGGTGGTGCCGGCGGGCACGGCCGACTCGCGGAAGGTCGAGTAGCTGAACTGCGCCAGGTACGCGGCCACGCGCCGTGCCACCTCCGCCGCAGGCTGTCCGCGCAGGCCGAGCTCGCCCGCCAGCCGCTCCAGCAAGTCGCGTTCCGGCACCGGCAGGACCATGTCGGCGGCGCCTGCCGGCGCATAGTGCACCAGCCCGGCGCCGTAGGCGGCCTCATAGCTGATCCAGGGCTCCGGCGCTTCGACCAGCACCGCGCCAAGCTCGCTCGCGCGCAACGACGCGCCGGCCAGGCCGCTGACGCGCCGCGTCCCCGCCGGCAGCGGCAGCAGGACGCGGCCGGCATCCGACTTCGCCGATATGCGCACCGACGCGCTCGCCGTGCCGGGGGCGAGGCGAAAGCTCGCGCCGTCGGCGTCGGCATTGACCTGCGCCAGGGGCGCGTTGCGCGCCAGCCAGGTGCTGCCGATGAAGGTGTTGAAGCTGGAGCGATGCAGCAGTCGTACGCCGGCGTTGTCGCCTGCCGGCGCATGCACGCGCAGCAGTATCGCGTCGTGCTGCTTCAGGCGCCCGAGCGTGCCCATGTCGGTGCTGGCGCGCGAGGGGTCGGTGGCCTGGCGCAACTGCCATTCGGACACCCAGTCCTCCAATGCTTCCTGCATCCTGGCCAGGCCGGTGTGGCCGGCGTAGCCGAGGGCCGCGGCCAGCCCGAACATTGCGCCCCAGGCACCGAGCGGCACCTGCCGCGGTCGCAAGGGCCACAGCGACCATGCGGCAAAGCCCAGAACCGCCAGGTAGTACGTCTCGCCGCGCTGGTTCGCCATGCCCGCGGCGAGCAGCGACACGGCAAGGTACGCCGCGGAAACATCCACCAGCGGGTCCGGCGTGCCGGGCTCGCGCGCCTTCAGCTTGCGCAGGTAGCGGAACAGCGCCGACAGCCGGATGCGCCGCTCGCTCGAGGCGTACTGCGCGATGAGGATCGGCGCCAGCACCAGCGGCAGGTACTGGAACGCCGCAAGCACGCCATGCGGCACGCCGCGGTTCGCCACCAGCACTGCGGCGAGCACGACGAAGCCCAAGGTGCACAGGTCCGCCAGGCGGTGGTAGGACGCCGGCTCCATGTCGAAGCGCAGGTCCAGCCGGCGCGCCAGCTCCATCGCAATCGCCAGCGGCACCGCGAGCAGCAGGTTCGCGCTCTCCCAGCCCCAGAACAGCAGCCCCGCGCCGACGATGAATGCGGGCATGGTCACGACAGCCGCGCAAGGCCGGCTTCGATCCGGCCGGGATGCAATGCGAGCACGCGTGGCGGCAGCTCCGCGGGCTTGTGGTCGCAGACCAGCAGCGCGCGTACCTCCATGCCGCTGCCCGAGAGCGCCTCCAGCAGCTTCCTGCGCGCGTCGTCCCACTGCACCAGCACCAGGATCACGCTCGAGAGCGCGCCGCGTTGCGCCAGCACCGCGCGCGCGAGCGCGTCGAATTCGTCCGCGCGGCTCGGCGCGATCCCGGCGAGAATCTCCAGCATGTGCGAGGCATGCAACTGGCCGCGCCCGGCGGTGTACGAACGCACCTCGCCGCCGACGAACAGCAGGTCCAGCAGGCATTCGAGCGTGTCTATGGTGTAGACGAAGGACGCCGCCAGCGCCACCGCGTCCTCGAACACCGCGTCCTCGCCCTGCGTACGCGCGGTATCGAGCACCAGCGCGTGGCGCTCGAAGAACTCGTCCTGGTACTCCTTCACCACCGGCACGCCCACGCGCGCGAAGCTCTTCCAGTGCACGCGCTGCAGCGGATCGCCGGGCCGGTAGTCGCGCAGCGCGAGGAACTCTTCGGCTTCTCCCACCGAGGCGGCGAGCGTCACGCCGCCTTGCTGGAACTTGCGCTTGCCGGGCAGCGCCAGCGGTGGCAGCCGGTAGCGCTTCGGCAGCGCGATCACCTTTGCCGGCGCCGTCACGCGCGCCAGGCCTTTGACCAGCCCGAGCGGATCGACGCGGCCCAGCGTGAAGCCGGCGAGCGACAGGCGGCCGCGACGCCGCGGCAGCAGCGTGAGCTTCAGCGATTCGCTGCGTCCCGGCGGCAGCGGCGGCAGCGGCAC
>JBFWRS010000112.1:0-2649 GCA_050248795.1 Burkholderiales bacterium
CCGCGCCGTACTTCTGCGCCAGGCCCGACATGTCCAGCACCGACACGCCGCGGCCCTCGAGGTGCGCGGCGACGGCGAGGATCTGGCCGATGGTGATGACGCCGGTGCCGCCGATGCCGGTCACCAGCACGCCGAAGGGCGCATCCAGCGCGGGCGGCACGGCTTCGGGCAGCGCGGGGAAGTCGTCGCCTGCCTGCGTGCGCGGCGCGCTGCGGCCCTTCTTCAGCTCGCCGCCTTCGACGGTGACGAAGCTGGGGCAGAAGCCCTTGACGCAGGAAAAGTCCTTGTTGCAGGTCGACTGGTTGATGCGGCGCTTCCTGCCGAACTCGGTTTCCAGCGGCTCCACCGACAGGCAGTTGGACTTCACGCTGCAATCGCCGCAGCCCTCGCAGACCATTTCGTTGATCACCGCGCGTTTCGCCGGGTCAGGATAGGCGTTGCGCTTCCTGCGCCGGCGCTTCTCCGACGCGCAGGTCTGGTCATAGATCAGCGCCGAGACGCCGGGCATCTCGCGCAGCTCGCGCTGCACCGCGTCCAGCTCGTCGCGGTGGCGTATGGTCACGCCCGGCGCCCAGTTGACGGTGGCGGGGTACTTCTCCGGCTCGTCGGTAACGACGACGATAGGCGCGACCCCTTCGGCTGCGACCTGGCGCGAGATCATCGCCGGATCGAGCGGCCCGTCGTGATGCTGGCCGCCGGTCATGGCGACCGCGTCGTTGTAGAGGATCTTGTAGGTCATGTTGACCTTCGCCGCCACGGCAGCGCGGATCGCCAGCAGCCCGGAGTGGTAGTAGGTGCCGTCGCCGAGGTTGGCGAAGATGTGCTTTTCGTCCGTGAACGGCGCCTGCCCGATCCACGGCGTGCCTTCGGCGCCCATGTGCGTGAAGGTGGCGGTGCTGCGGTCCATCCATACCGCCATGAAGTGGCAGCCGATGCCGGCGGTGGCGCGGCTGCCCTCGGGCACGCGCGTCGAGGTGTTGTGCGGGCAGCCCGAGCAGAAGTACGGCGTGCGCAGCGTGGTCACGCGCGGCTTCTTCAGCGCCTGTTCCTTCGCGTCGAGGAAGGCGAGCCGCTCCCGGATGCGCGAACCGAGCGACGCGTCCATTCCCAGGCGCGCGAGGCGCTGCGCGATCGCGCGCGCGACGATCGCCGGCGAGTGCTCGTAGTTCGCCGGCAGGAGCCATGTCCCCGCGGGGCTGCCGTCGGCGCGGCTCCATTCGCCGTTGTCGTCGAACTTGCCGACCACGCGCGGCGGGTGCGAACCAGCCTCCCAGGTGTAGAGCTCCTCCTTCAACTGGTATTCGATCAGCTGGCGCTTTTCCTCGACGACCAGGATCTCCTCCAGCCCGTCGGCGAAGCGGCGCGCACCCTGCGGCTCCAGCGGCCAGCTCATCGCCACCTTGTAGACGCGCAGGCCGATGTCGCGCGCGATGTCCTCGTCGATGCCGAGGTCGGCGAGCGCCTGCATGGTGTCGCCGTAGCTCTTGCCCGTGGTGGCGATGCCCAGGCGTGCGCGTGGCGAATCCCAGACGATGCGGTCGAGGCCATTGGCGCGCACGTAGGCGAGCGCTGCGTAGACCTTCCAGTCGAGCAGGCGCGATTCCTGCTCGAGGAAGCCATCCGGCCAGCGGATGTTCAGCCCTCCGGGTGGCAGCGTGAAGTCGGTCGGCAGGCGCACCTGGACGCGATCCGGGTCGACGATCACCGAGGCACCGGACTCGACCACGTCGGTGACGCATTTCAGCGCGATCCAGCAGCCCGAGTAGCGGCTCATGGCGAAGCCGTGCAGGCCGAAATCGAGGTAGTCCTGCACGTTCGCCGGATTCAGCACCGGAACGCAGCAGGCCTTGAGGATGTGTTCCGACTGGTGCGCAAGCGTCGAGGATTTCGCCGCATGGTCGTCGCCGGCGAGCACCAGCACGCCGCCGTGCTTCGAGGTGCCGGCGGAGTTGGCGTGCTTGAAGACGTCGCCGCAGCGGTCCACGCCGGGGCCCTTGCCGTACCACATCGAGAACACGCCGTCGTACTTCGCGCCCGGGAACATGCCCACCTGCTGCGTGCCCCAGATCGACGTCGCCGCGAGGTCTTCGTTGACGCCCGGCTGGAACCTGATGTGGTGCGTTTCCAGGTGCGACTTGGCCTTCCACAGCGCCTGGTCCAGGCCGCCGAGTGGCGAGCCGCGATAGCCGGAGATGAAGCCCGCGGTATTCACGCCTTCGCGCTTGTCGCGGTCGCGCTGCAGCATGGCGAGCCGCACCAGCGCCTGCGTGCCGGTGAGGAACACGCGGCCCCTGTCGAGCGTGTACTTGTCGTCGAGCGAAGCGCGGGAGAGGTCGGCGGGATTTACCGGGGCATTCATCGAAGTCCCTCCATGTGACGCACTTCTAGCACAGAATCAGGCGGCCTTGCGTGCGGCGGGACGGTCCCAGTAGGGCTCGGGGCCGAATGAATCCGCGAGGAAGTCGATGAAGGCGCGCGTCTTCGCCGGCAGGTGGCGCCGGTGCGGATACACCGCGTAAATGGCCACTTCGGTGCCGAAGGTATAGCCGGGCAGCACCGGCACCAGCGAGCCGTCCTCGAGCTGGCTGCGCACGTCCCAGGTGGATTTCAGCGCGATGCCCAGCCCCGCCAGTGCCCAGTCGCGCAGCA
>JBFWRS010000113.1:0-2645 GCA_050248795.1 Burkholderiales bacterium
AAGTGCTGCGCTTTCGCGACGAGGCGTTCCAGCAGTACTTCTCCAGCCCCTCGTACCTGGGCCTGGTGCAGCGCAAGTTCGGCGACCAGGTGGTCGCGCACGTGCGCGAGATGTCGGCGGTGGGCCTGAAGCGCAGGCTGCTCGAGGCGCCGGCGCCCGCATGATCATCACGCGCACGCCGTTCCGGGTGTCGTTCTTCGGCGGCGGTACCGACTACCCGGCCTGGTACCGCGAGCACGGCGGCGCGGTGCTCGCCACGACCATCGACAAGTACTGCTACATCAGCTGCCGCTACCTGCCGCAGTTCTTCGAGCACCGGCACCGCATCGTCTATTCGCGCATCGAGAACGTGCGCGAGGTGGCGGAGATCCAGCACCCGTCGGTGCGCGCGGTGCTGGGCTGGAAGGGCGCGGAACGCGGGCTGGAGATCCACCATGACGGCGACCTGCCGGCGCGCTCGGGCCTGGGGTCGAGTTCCTCGTTCACCGTGGGCCTGCTGCATGCGCTCTCGGCGCTCGAGGGCCGCTACGTCACCAAGCAGGAACTGGCCACGCAGGCGATACACGTGGAGCAGGAACTGATCCGCGAGGTGGTGGGCTCGCAGGACCAGGTCTCCGCCGCGTACGGCGGGTTCAATCGCATCGAGTTCCGCGCCGACGACAGCTTCCATGTCGACCCGGTGGTGCTGCCGAAGGAGCGGCTGGCCGAACTGCAGGCGAGCCTGATGCTGTGCTTCACCGGGCTGTCGCGCAATGCGCCGGAGATCGCGCGCTCCAAGATCGACAACATGGCGGCCCGCGGGAGCGAGTTGCGCGCGATGCGGTCGATGGTGGACGAGGCGATCGGCATCCTGCGCGACCCGGCGAAGCCGCTCGAGGCCTTCGGCCGCCTGCTGGACGAGAGCTGGCAGCAGAAGCGCCGGCTGTCGGACAGGGTGTCCACGCCGGCGATCGACGAGCTGTACGCGCGCGCACGCAGGCGCGGCGCCGTGGGCGGCAAGATACTCGGTGCCGGCGGCGGCGGGTTCCTGCTGCTGTTCGCCGCGCCGGGCGCGCAGGCGGCGATCCGCGAGGAATTGTCCACGCTGGTGCACGTGCCGATGCGCTTCGAATCCGAGGGCAGCAAGGTCGTGCTGTACCAGCCGAGCGGGCTATGACGATCCGCTACCCGTATGCCGGCGGCGGCTTCGATGCCTGGGCGCCGCGCCTTGCAGGCTACGATGCTGCGTTCCTGGTGGAACTCTACCGCCGCATGCTGCGCATCCGCGAGATCGAACTCGAGATCGAGCGCCGCTACCGGCAGGACCACATGAAGACGCCGATCCACCTGGTGATCGGCCAGGAGGCGACCTCGGTAGGCTGCTGCGCGGCGATGCGCCTGAGCGACCTCGCCTATTCCAGCCACCGCACGCACGGCGTCTACCTGGCCAAGGGCGGCGACCTCAAGGCGATGCTCTCTGAGATGCACTGCCGCATCGACGGCTGCGCCGGCTCTCGCGGCGGCTCGATGCACCTGGTCGACTTCAGCGTCGGCATGGCCGGCACCTCGGCAATCGTCGCCGGCTCGGTGCCGATCGCCACCGGCGCCGCGCTGGCGGCGCAGATGCAGGGCGCGGATCGCGTCGTCGCGGTGTTCTTCGGCGAGGCGGCGACCGAGGAGGGCGTGGTGTCCGAATGCCTGAACTTCGCCGCGCTGAAGAAACTGCCGATCCTGTTCTTCTGCGAGAACAACTTCTACTCGGTGCAGTCGCCGCTCTCGGAGCGCCAGCCTGCGCGCGACATCGCGCAATGGGCCGCCGCCCATGAGGTGCCCGCGCTGTGCGTCGATGGCATGAACGTGCTGGCGGTGCACGAGGCGGCCAGGGCGGCGATCGAGCGTGCGCGCGCGGGCGGCGGCCCGGGCTTCATCGAGGCGCGCGTCTACCGCTACCGGGCGCATGGCGGCAATGGCGACGACAGCGCCACCGGCTATCGCAGCATCGCCGAGCGCGAGGCCTGGGAGAAGCACTGCCCGGTGGAGAACTACCACGGACTGCTGAAGGCGGCGCATCTGTTGGACGACGCTGGCCGCGACGCGATGCACCAGGCGATCGTCGCCGAGACGCTGGCCGCGTTCGAGCATGCGCTCGCCGCGCCGCACCCGGTCGAAGCCGACCTCTACACCCACGTGTACGCGGAATAACCGAGCGCGAGCGCGAGACAGCAACCTCATGGCCTGGGACGAAAGCCTCGTCAATTCGCTGGTCTACGACGCGCCCGATCCGAAGGAAGGCCGCGTGCTGCCGTACGCGAAGGCGGTGAATGAAGCGCTGGAACTCGCGCTCACCCATGACGAGCGGGTGTTCGTCTACGGCCAGGGCGTCGACGATCCGAGCGCCATGGACGGTTGCACGCGCGGGCTGAAGGAGAAGTTCGGCGGCAAGCGCGTGTTCGACACGCCGGTGGCCGAGGAGAGCATGACCGGCATCGGCGCAGGCGCGGCGATGAACGGCATGCGCCCGTTCTACATGCACAACCGGCCGGACTTCAACCTGCTCAGCATGAACCAGCTGGTGAACCATGCCTCGAAGTATCACTACATGGACAACGGCAGGACCACGGTGCCGATGGTGATCTGGGCGGCGATCGGCCGCGGCTGGGGTTCCG
>JBFWRS010000114.1:0-2644 GCA_050248795.1 Burkholderiales bacterium
CAGCGCCAGTCCACGCGGCGACAATTCGTTCAAGAGTTGCTGCGCGCCGGCGATGCTCGGCAGCATTTGCGATTCGAGTGCGCTCATGTTGTTGGCTCCGGGTTCTCATGCCGGTGTCATTGCAACCACCGTGCCAGCGAGGCTGAGCGCTTGAAAATCAACCACTTGGCTTCCTCCGCCGCTGCCGCCGGCTGCGCCGGCCTGTTGGCGATCACCAACAGCGGCCGCCGGCGCTTCCTGCAAGCCACTGAATCAAAGCAGCTTTTCGTGTTGGCGTCCGCCAACAGGCAGGCCATGCATTAGAGTGGCGGCACTTTGCGAGAACTCTCTGCGGCGCGCCTGCGCCAGGTCGTCGACAACGTCACCGAAGGCATCCTGGTCGCGCAGGACGGCAGGTTCCGCTACGCCAATCCGGCCGCGCTCGCGCTCACCGGCTACACCATGGCGGAGATCGACGGCGCCGAGTTCCTGCCCATGGTGCACCCGGAAGATCGCCCGCGCGTGATCGACCATCACCTGCGCCGGCTGCGCGGCGAGGAGATCGAGCCGCGCTACGACTTTCGCGTGCTGACCAAAGCCGGCGAAACGAAGTGGATCCAGCTCTCGGCGGTGATGATCGACTGGGACGGCGCGCCGGCGACGCTTTCGTTCATCTCCGACATCAGCGGCCGCAAGCGCGCGGAAGAAGCGCTGCGCGCATCCGAGTCGCGTTATCGCAGCGTGGTCGAGGGCGCGCCGATCGGCGTCGTCATCGTGCAGGACAACCGCCTGAAGTACGTCAATCCGGAGTTTGCGCGCATGGTCGGCAACACCACCGAAGACCTGCTCGGGCGCACGTCGATCCTCGAGCGCGTGCACCCTGAAGACCGCGAACGCATGACCGCGCTGGCGCGCGAGGCGGTCAGGCGCCCCACCGGCGACACGCTGCGCGTTGTCTACCGCATCCTGCGCGACGACGGCTCGACGCTGTCGATGGACGTGAGTTCGGTCCAGGTCGAGTGGGAAGGCCGCCGCGCCACGCTGGGCTTCGTGCAGGACGTCGGCGAGCGCCTGCGGCTCGAGCAGGACCTCAAGCGCAGCCTGGCCGAGCGCGAGCTGATCCTCGAGAACTCGGTGGTCGGGATCGCCTTCCTGACGCCGGACGGGCGCGTCAAGTGGGCCAACCGCGCGATGGGCCAGATCTTTGGCGCGTCGCTCGAAGAACGTTACGGCCAGTCGCTGGAATCGAACTACGCGTCGCGCGAGGCCTACCTTGCCACTGGTGCCGCGGTAGCCGAGGCGGTACTCGCGGGGCGTGCTTACGAAGCCGAGCTGCAGATGCGCCGCAACGACGGCACGCTGTTCTGGGTGCAACTGTCGGGAAAAGCGATAAACGCGGCCGACCTGTCGCAGGGCACGGTATGGGTGGTGCGCGACATCGACCGCAGGAAGCGGCTGGAGGTCGAACTGCGCCGCTCCAACGCCGAGCGCGAGGCGATCCTGCAGAGCACGCTGGTGGGCATCAGCCACTCGATCAACCGCAGGCACCAGTGGGTGAACCGGCGCTTCGCGTCGATGATCGGCTGGGAGCCCGAGGCGCTGATCGGCGAATCGCCGGCGGTGCATTTCCGCGACGACGCGGACTGGCAACGCTTCCTTGCCGCCAGCGACCCGGCTCTGCGCGCCGGCAGGCCGTTCAGCACCGAGTGGGAACTGCGCCGCCGCGACGGCACGACGCTATGGACGGAACTGCACGGCGCACCGGTCGAGCCCGGCGACCTCAGCAAGGGCACGATCTGGACCGTGGTCGACATTTCGGCGCGCAGGCAGGCCGAGGTGGACATACGCGCCGCGCTCGAACAGCAGCGCGAGCTCAACCAGTTGAAGTCGCGCTTCGTGTCGATGACCTCGCACGAGTTCCGCACGCCGCTGGCGAGCATCCTGTCCTCGGCGCAGCTGCTGCGCCGCTACAGCGAGCGCCTGCCGGAAAGCGAGCGCAGCGAGCTTTACGACACCATCGAAACCGCGGTGAAGCGCATGACCACGATGCTGGAGGACATCCTGTTCATCGGCCGCGCCGACTCCGAACGGCTGCGCTTCCGGCCCGCGCCGCTGGAACTTGCACCCTTCTGCGAGCGGCTGCTGGCCGAAGCGCGCAAGACAAGCGCGGGTGCCACCCGGCACGAGCTGGTGCTGGATCTCGCCGATCCGCTGGCGAGCGCGGTGCTGGACGAGGACCTGTTGCGCCACATCCTGGAGAACCTGATCGCAAACGCGGTGAAGTACTCGCCCGACGGCGGCCGCATCACGCTCGCCGCACGGATCGACAACGGCAGCGCGCGCTTCACGGTGTCCGACGAAGGCATCGGCATGGCGAAGGACGAGCTGCCGCGGCTGTTCGAGGCCTTCTACCGCGCCAGCAACACCGGCGGCATATCGGGCACCGGACTGGGCCTTGCCATCGTCAAGCAGTGCGTGGACGTGCACGGCGGCACCGTCAGCATCGACACCGAGCTCGAGCGCGGCACGCGCTTCACGGTGACGCTGCCGGGCGGCCGCGCATAGAATCCGGCACGCAGTCCGCGCACTGAAGGGAGCCCCGATGGGAGACCAGTTGCAGGTAATCGACCAGGCGAAGTCCACCGCGATCGACCTCGCGGTGAAT